>CAYVWB010000088.1:0-15515 GCA_964455395.1 uncultured Desulfovibrionaceae bacterium | reverse complement strand
CGGCGGCGACGACTTCCTCTCCGGCTGGAAAGGTGAGGACACCCTCACCGGCGGCGCGGGGGATGACACCCTGAAGGGCGGCGACGACAACGACACCCTGACGGGCGGCTCCGGCGATGACGAAATGCACGGCGACGCCGGCGACGACTCCATGGTCGGCAACAACGGCCGCGACCGCATGTTCGGCGGTGACGGGAACGACACCATGGAAGGCGGCGGCACGCAGGACATCATGTTCGGCGGCGCGGGCGACGATAGCGCCACCGGCGACGGCGGCAACGACTGGATGCAGATGCAGTCCGGCAACGACACCGCCCAGGGCGGCGCTGGCGATGACAACATCCTCGGCGGCTCCGGTGACGACTCGCTCCAAGGCGGCTCCGGCGATGACGACATCTACGGCGACCGCCGCTGGAACGGCGACACCGTGGGCGACACCGACATCGAAGGCGACGACACCATCGAAGCCGGCGGCGGTGACGACACCGTGACCGCCGGCGCCGGCGACGACACCGTCTCCGGCGGCGCGGGTGACGACTCCATCCTCGGCGGCAAGGGCGACGACACCCTCGAAGGCGATGGCGGCGACGACACCATCCGCGGCGGCGCGGGCGAAGACTCCATCGAAGGCGGCAAGGGCGACGACATCCTCGTCGGCCAAGCCGGTGACGACACCATCCTCGGCGGCAAGGGCGACGACAAGGCCTGGGGTGAAGCCGGCGACGACTCCATCGAAGGCGGCGGCGGCCAAGACTCCCTCTACGGCCAAGCCGGTGACGACACCATCGCCGGCGACGGCGGCGACGACCTCATCGAAGGCGACAAGACCTCCAGCCAGTACGACCCGAATTCCACGGCTGCCGGCGGAACCTGGGTCAACGATGAATTCGGCGCGCAAGACTCCGTCCAGGCCGCCCAGCAAGCCGGCGACGACAGCCTCTCTGGCGGCGGCGGCGACGACACCATCCTCGGCCGCGGCGGGAACGACACCATCAGCGGCGACGGCGGCGACGACTCCATCGACGGCGGCGTGGGCGACGACTCCCTGGCCGGCGGTTCCGGTGACGACACCATCGGCGGCGGCCGCGGCGATGACTCCATCGAGGGCAACGCCGGCAACGACCGCATCGACACCGACAGCGGCGACGACACCGCCTCGGGCGGCGCCGGCGACGACACCCTCTGGGGTGAAGCAGGCGACGACTCCCTGGCCGGCGACGGCGGCGACGACTTCCTCTCCGGCTGGAAAGGTGAGGACACCCTCACCGGCGGCAAAGGGGATGACACCCTGAAGGGCGGCGATGGCACGGACACCGCCGATTACTCTGACGATCCCAACAGTGTGGACGTGAACCTGGAAGCCGGCGAAGCCACTGATGGCTGGGGCGACAGCGATGAACTCGAAACCATCGAAAACGTCATAGGCTCCGAATACGACGACACCATCAAGGGCGATGATCAAGACAACCTGCTTGACGGCAACGACGGCGACGACACTCTCGCCGGCGGCGCCGGCGACGACACCCTGACCGGCGGCGACGGTTCCGACACAGCAGACTACTCGCACGACCCCGCAGCCGTGAACGTGGACCTTGAAGCCGGCGAAGCCACTGACGGCTACGGCGACACCGACGAGCTCAACAGCATCGAGAACGTCACCGGCTCCGACTACGACGACACCATCACCGGCGATGACAACGACAACGTCCTCAAGGGTGGTGAAGGCGACGACACCATCGAGGGCGGCGACGGCGACGACACCATCGAAGGCGGTGACGGCTTCAACAAGCTCTCCGGCGGTGATGGCGACGACTCCATCGTCGGCGGTGACGAAGGACAAGACCGCATCTTCGGCGGCAAAGGCGATGACACAGTCGAAGCCAACGACGGCAACGACTGGATCCAGACACGCCAGGGCGATGACGTCATCGAGGGCGGCGACGGCAACGACACCATCCTCGCCGGCGAAGGTGACGACTCGGTCGACGGCGGCGATGGCGACGACAAGATCTTCGGCGACGTCCGCTGGAACGGCGACAAGGGCGACATCCCCGGCGCCGGTGACGACACCCTGGCAGGCGGCGAGGGCGACGACCTCATCGACGGCGGACAAGGCGACGACAGCCTCTCCGGTGAAGACGGCGACGACGTCATCTTCGACCGCGCTGGCGACGACAACGTCACCACCGGCGACGGCCAAGACAAACTCGCCTTCAACGTGAACCAGAGCGGTGAAAACGATGTGGAAGATTTTGATCCGGACAACGACAAGATCTTCTTCAACGGCATCGAAAGTGGTGAATCCGAAAGCAACTTCTCGTACGGGGAAAACGCTGACGGCGACGTCGTCCTTACGGTGAACAACAACCAGATCACCTTGAAAGGCGTCTCCATCGATGAATTCAACCCCGAACAACACGTGCAGTTCTCGGAAATCGCCGTAACGGAGAATAGCCCAGTCATCGTCGAAGAGGACGACAGTCACTCCTTCTCCGCCGGTGAATTCGGCCTGAACGAGATCGACGAATACAACATCGAAGTCGAGCTCATCATCGACAGCCTGCCCCAGCACGGCGCCCTCACGCTCAATGGCCAGCCTGTCGAAGTGGGCGACACCATCCCGGTCTCCGCGCTGAACAACGGGAACCTCGTCTACACCCCCAATGCGGACGCGAACTCCCTCTCCGAAGGCGAGCTCAAACCTGACCAGTTCGACTACACCATCAAGGACCACGAAGCCGAGATCGAGCCCCCGAGCTCGGAGGACTCCACACCCCCGCCTCTGTCGACCTTCTCCAGCTTCAGCGAATTCTCCGATGAGTTCTACGAAGGTGAGAACGAGCAGCAGGAACGCGGCCCCGGTCAGGAAATCTCCGAGGACATCCCTCAGGAGTTCCCCGATCAAGAGTTCCCGGGCGAGGGTGAAGAGCCCGGTTCCGTCTCCGAGAAGATGGACACCATGTACATCAACATCCTCGGCGACAACGATCAGCCCGAAGCCGAGGATGACGTCTACGAAACCAACGAGGACACCCCCGTCTCCGGCAACGTCCTGGATAACGATCCCGACGATCCCGACGCCAACGACACCCTCACGGTGACGTTCGACACCACTGGGCTCCAAGGTGAACTCACCTTCAACTCGGACGGCAGCTTCACCTACAACCCCAACGGCCAGTTCGACTTCCTGAACCCGGGCCAATCGGCCTCCGAAACCTTCACCTACACGGTGGACGACGGCAGCGGTCAGGAAAACAGCACGGACACCGCCACGGTGACCATCAACATCACCGGGTTGAACGATGCGCCAGAGTCCGCGCCTCAGAGCTACACCCTCGGAACCGGCGAGCTCATCCAGCTGAATCCCTTCGAGTTCTCGGATCCGGATGAAGGCGACTCCTTCTCGGGCGTGCAAATCAACGACCTGCCGCCCAGCGAACAGGGCAGCGTGCTTCTGAGCGATGGCGCCGGCGGATTCAACAATGTGTCCGAAGGCCAGTTCATCACTCCGGAAGAGCTTGGCAACGGCCTGTTCTTCGAGTCCGGCACATCAAGCCCGAACTTCGTCGCACAGTTCACCTTCACGGTCTTCGACAGCTCCGAAACCGCGAGCGTGCCCTACGTCGTGACGTTCAACATCGTCACGCCGCCTACGGAGGATACGTCGACCATCAGCTTCTCCGCCGCATCAGTGGTTGATGACGCCCCGGTCGACGACGCGCCGGCCGATGACGACGCGCCGGCCGATGACGACGCGCCGGCCGACGATGACGCGCCAGCAGATGATGACGCGCCAGCCGATGATGAGCCGGTCGATGACGACGAGGAACCTGCCGATGACGACGACGCGCCGGCCGACGACGAAGGCGACGACCTCAGTGGTCCCCCCTCCACGCCGGAAGACCTGGAGTTTGGCGGAACCACCGGCGGCTCCACCGCTGAAGGCGGCGGGATGATCACCACGGAGTTCTCCAGCCTGCTTGGTGACGCCACCCCCGGTGGGCCCAGCAACCTTGGCCCCTCTGGCGTAGGCGCCGCCAGCTTCAGCACGCTGGGTGGAGAGCCCACCTTCGAGAACGGTGAGATCGGCGCCGAAGGACAGGAAAACAACCTCTTCGACGTGGCGACGTATCTTGAAAACGGTGAGCAGGCTGTAGAATCCGCTACAGCGCTTGTCGAAGGCATCCCCAACCTGAGCGAAGACGTACGACTGGAACTGCAAGAGCTCATCCGGGAAGTGAACCTGGCCTTGAACGCCAATGGAGACAGTCCGGAGATGATCACAGAGAGCATCGACACCTTCAACACCTTGCTCTCGACCATGACGGATCAGGAGCTGAACTCCACACGGAACATTCTGGTCACCATGTTCAGGATTCTAGAACTGGCTGTGCAGAATGCAGGCGTGGATGCACCTGCAGAGTCCCTGGCGAACATCAATCAAGCCTTGCAAACCTCCAGCATTTAGCTTACCGCGATAGGTGACCATCAGGAGAGAGACCTCGGAAATAACGAGAGGTCTCTCTCCAATCATGTTGTGTCTGATGATGCCGGCCAAGACATTACGTTCGCGACAACACGGATGGACGTCCAAGCCGCCTAGTATACCGCTCAAGGAATGTGTCTGATGCACGCGGAGCAGACGAGATGGATGTAAACGCCTCGCTTGGGGGAGTCTTCACCAAAGCCTTGGAGATGGTTAATGAGTTTGTAATTATCCTCTCCGAAACCGGCGAACTGCTCTACGTCAACCAAGCATTCTGTGTGCAAACAGGTGTGGCTGCGCATACGCTCGTCGGCAAGGATGTTCTCGAGACGCAGTTCGGTGAACGCCTCTTCGACGCCAATGTCGACTTTCTGGAATCGTTCCGCGCCATGAAAGAGTTCAACGGTGAAGTGGAAACGCAAACTGCGTGGGCTGAACCTCTATGGCTCTTCCTCCAGGGTTGCCCTGTTGCGCAGGGACAACACACCATCTATCTGGTGGTGGGAAAAGACGTGACAGCGCGCAAACGCATGGAGAATGAAAGCAGCTCGTTTATCGCCAATGAAGCGGACTACGGAGTGCCTATCATCCTCTTCATGGACAGGCTTGGCCAAGCCTTGAGACGCGCCGAACGCAGCAAAGGCCATGTTGCTGTAGTCAGCATCGGGTTGTTTACAGACGAAATGCTGTGTGGCGCCACACAGGAAGAGTTCGACGCCGCGTGCAGGGAGCTTCTGACAATGACCAAGAAGCGATTGCGTGGCATGGATACCATGGTGCGATTGGAAGATCACGAATTCGCGATCATCCTGGAAGATGTCACTTCGGAAAAATCCTTCAAAGCCGTCCTCAAACGTATAATGGAGGGGCTCGAAGGATTTCAAGCGACCAGCGAAGTATGTCCGAAAACAGACTATCGCATGGGCGTTGCGCTGTATCCACGCCATGCTGTAGATGAAAACGAACTCTATGAGAATGCGCGAAACGCTATGCTCGCCGCACAAGATCATCCAGAGCGTCCTTTCCTCATTGCGGAAGTCGCCTCATGACCATGCGTACGGGCTCAGTATATAAGGAATGTGGTGTTGCGGCTTGCGCCGCTTCCAGGAATGCGAGTCAGAGAACATAAGACTGTGAGATGACCATGCGGAAATCAGACTTTTCAGGATCAACAACGCGTGCGTTGGCGTTTCTATGCGCACTGTTGCTGGCTGTAACGGTCGGCGGCTGCAACGCAGCCAAGCAATCCGGCCTTGCCCAGCGTACTCAACAGGCCATGGAAGATGCACGCGCGATGGATGAACTGCCGAATTCCCCAGCGCATGAAGCCTTGGCAGAGTCCAACGACACCGCCGAAGCGGATAGCGCTGACGCCCCCACGCCACGCCCCACCGTGAACTTTGCAGTCCCTCTCTCCCTTGAAGATTGTGTGGAGTACGCACTGCATAACAACCTGGAAGCGCTGGTGGCGGCGCAGGAAAAACGCGTTCAACAAGAACTGGAGCGCGGGCGCCTCTTCTCCATGCTGCCGAGTTTGCTGCTGCAGGTGGAGCGTAGCCAACAAGACCCCTACACTCCGAGTTCTTCACGCAGTTTCTCTACAGGGACCACTTCTCTGGAGCCCTCCATTTCCGAAGACTTGTTCAAGCAGGTGGACAACCTCACCCTTTCCTGGGATCTGCTGAACCTTACCATGAATGTTTTCCGCTATCAGCAGGAAGGACAACGCACCGCTATTGCTGGATATCGCTTGGAGCGCGTCAAGCAAGATGTTGCATTGGAAATTACACGCGCATACATGCGCGGCGCCGTGGCCCTGGACTTGCGTAATAAAGCCGCTGCACTTATCCAGCGAGCCAAAGAACGTCAAGCTGTGTTGGATCGCATGCTCGCCGCAGACGTCATCTCGAAGAATGATTGGCTTCAAAGTCACATCGAAATGAACGAGCTGAACCTTCAAATGCAGTCTTTCGAAGAAGAATACGAATTGGCCAAAGCGAGGATTGCAGAGCTTCTGGGCCGCCGCAACAACGATTTCGATCTCGCGGGCTACACTTTCGAGCTTCTCCCGACGATGACGCAATACGACACGGACCACCTGGAACGCGTGGCGCTCTCCTCGCGCCCCGAACTCTTCGAAAAAGACAGCGACGAAGCGATCATGCGCAAGGACAGCTGGATCGCCCTCGCTTCCATGTTTCCGACCATCAAACCATTCGTCACCCTCCACCAGGACCAAAACAGCTTCCTGCTGCGCGACCGCTGGACCACCTACGGCCTCGAGCTCTCCTGGGAACTGCTCTCCGTGCCGAAATCCGTCTCCGATTACCGCGCCGCCCGCCGCCGGGAGGACCTCGAAAAGCTGCGCCGCCTCCAAGTCTCCATGGCTGTCATCACCCAGTTGCGGCTGGCGCTCGCTTCCGTGGAGGACCTGCAGGACAAGTTGCCCATCAACGACACCGTGCAGGAAGAACGCGAAGAACTCGCGAGCCTCGTGGAACGCCAGATCCGCGACGGCGCATTGCAGGAGAGCCTGCAGCTTGAAGTGGATCTCAAGTATCTGCTGGCGCGGCAACGTTACCTGACGAACTACGCCGATCTCGTCATCGCCCAAGCGCGCGTGGACAACTCCATCGGCTTGCCTTGGGGACAAGAGACGCCCGCCCCCGGCTCTGTGGTCTTCACGGAAGAAGCCAGCGCTTCGTCGACTCCCGCTGCCGACGAAGAATTGACTGTCGCCGTGGCTGCGCCGACGCGCGAGGGCGACGCCAAGAGCGCCAACGCCTCCCCGAAAGAAACCGGCCTGGGCGCAGACGCCGCGCCGAATGCGCCGGTGGTCTACCACTCCCCCGTGAAAGCTGCTATGGTCGAACAGCGCTCGAAGCAATCCGGGGCAAACCAGCCCTCTGCAAACGTCATTGAGATCGCAGCGCCGCAGGCGCCTGCCGAGGACGCCAAGGCTACGGATCAGGAATACATCGTGCCGCAAGAAACCCTCTTCCCTCCCGCTGCGGCTCTGTAAGCTTGTGGCGACTTTTTCGACAGGAGAATTGACATGAATATCGTATCCCTAGCCGCCAAACGTTGCGCCGCCCTCCTCCTCGTCAGCGCCCTCTGCGCCTTGCCTACGTTGCATGCGTCCATGGCGCACGCGCAGGAGCGGGTGAACAACACGCCCCTTTCCGTGGTGTTCGAACCGAAAGAGCAAGCTGTCATCGCGGCGGAAGCGCCAGGCCGGGTCATCATGGTTTCCAAGGAAATGGGCGAACCATTCGCCAAGGGCGATGTGCTCGTCAAGCTGGACGCGCAACAGTACGAGGCGAACCTCTCCCGCGCCAAAGCCTCGGCTGGCGCCACGTCTGAAGCCTTGTCCGTCACCCGGAAGCTTCGCGGCTACCAGTCCGCTTCCAAGCTGGACGAGGTCAACGCGCGCAAGGAAGCCGCCGCCGCCAGCGCCGACCTGCGACTGGCCCAGCATGAAATGGACGCGACCACCATCGAAGCGCCCTTCAACGGCTTCGTCCAACGCACCCTGGTGCGCGAATTCGAATACGTGGAGAAAGGCCAACCCGTCGTCGAAGTGGTGGACGACTCCATCATCCGCGTCAACATCCTCATGCCCGCCAGCGCCTGGAAAGACGTGCGCACCGGCCAGAGCATGACCGTGGCCGTGACGGAAACCGGCGAAACCGTGCCGTGCACCATCACCCACGTGAGCCAAGTGCTCGACCCCGGCAGCAACACCTTCGAAGTCTTCGGCGAGGTGGACAACAGCAACAAAGCCATCCGGAGCGGCATGACCGGGACTGTCATCACGAACTAGCCCCCTTACCGACACGAGGCGTCCATGGAGTCCACAGCCCGCAAGAATTCGCAGCACTCGTCGCGCAATGACGCGACCGCCTCCGCCCCAGGCGAGACGCCGCTGAACCTCGTCAAGCCCAAGGCGGAGCGACGCCGCGGCCCTGCGAAGGACTCCCCCCTCGGCAAAGCCATCGGGCCGCGCGACTCCCAACGTGCGGCCCAAGCCGAAGGCGCAAACGCCGGCGGCGAGCAGTCCCGTTCCGCACTGCACATGGTGAGCCTGCTGCACCAGCTCACCATGGAAGCCATACTGTGCGAGACCAAGCAGGAACTCGCCTTCCGCATCCTGAATCGCACGGTCTTGTTCTGCAAATACGACCGCGCCGCGCTCTTCGAAATGAGCGGCTCCAAGCCGAGACTGCTCGGCGTTTCCGGACAAGCAGCCGTCGCAAAGAACTCGGAACTGGCGAAACAGTGGCGAATGCTCGTCGGTGGCATGGGCGACGCCGGCAAACCGGGCCTGCTGAGCAAGAAACCCTTGCCCGACAAACTCCGCGCCAAATACGAAGACCTTGCCAAAGAAGCCCCGCGGCCGGCAATCCTCTGGTTGCCCATCCATGCCCGGGGCGCGCTCGTCGCAGGCCTCTGGCTGGAGCGCTGGGAAGGCGCCAAGTGGTGGGACAAGGACATCAAGATGCTGCGCTCCCTGGCGGTCAGCTATGGCGCCGCCTGGGAAAAGCTCACCCGCGCCAAAGGCCTCGGCGGGAAACTCCTGCGGGCCAGCCGCAGCTGGACGCTGCTCATCATGGCGGTGCTCATCGCGGCGCTCGCTTTCATCCCCGTGCCCTTACGTGTGGTGGCGCCCAGTGAAGTCGTGCCCAAGGACCCATTCGTGGTCACAGCGCCTGTCACCGGCGTGGTTTCGGAAGTCGCTGTCGACCCTGGCGCCCTCGTGCAGGAAGGCGACCTGCTCTTCAAGTACGATCGCCGCGTCTCCGATGAAGAACTCAACGTGGCTCGACAGCAAGTGCGCATCATCGAATCCAACCTGACGCGCGTGCGCAACCAGGCCTTCACCAACCCGAACGTACGCGCAGAGATCGCTTTGCTGGAACTGGAGCTGGAGCAGGAACGCGCGCGGCTGCGACTGGCCGAGTACAACGACGCCATGATGGAAGTGCGCGCGGACACATCCGGTCGCGTGGTCATCGACGACCCCAACGAATGGCGCGGCAAACCCGTGGAAGTGGGCCAGCGCGTGATGATGCTCGTCAACCCGCACAGCACCCAGGCGCGCATCTGGTTGCCGGTGGACGACAACATCCACTTCGACGAGTCCAAACCCGTCAAGATCAACCTGAACGCTTTCCCGGAACACACCTTCCTGGCGGATCTGGCGTACGTGGCGGACAACGTCTCCATGAATCAGAGCAACACGCCCTCCATCGTCGCGGAAGCGGACTGGTTGGGGGAACCCGAGGGGCTGAAGCTCGGCCTGCAGGGTTCCGCCTCCCTCCACGGCGAAGAAGTCTCCCTGGGCTACTGGGTGTTGCGCAAGCCTTGGGGATGGGCGCGCCGCACCTTCGGCTTCTAGGGCCGCAGAGAGAAGCCCATGCAACTCGCCAAGCTTTCGGCCCTTGCTCCAGAAGCGGCGCAGCTCCCCGAGCTGCGTGCAGATCTTCAAATATTCCATGGCCCCTTCGATGGTGAAGGGCGCCCCACCTTCACGGTGTACGACCCGCTGAACCGGACCTACGACAAGATAGGGTGGGAAGAAGCCGAGGTGCTGGAGCGCATGCGCAAGCCCCACACCGCCGGCGAACTGGCTGCCTTGCTGGAGCGCGACACCACCTTGCGCGTCACCCCGCAAGAGCTTCTGGAATTCGCCGAAGAGATGAAGAAGCGTGGCTTCACGCGGGAGTCCCTGTTCAGAAAAGTCGACGACCTCCTCGAAGAAGGCGCGGCCAAGAAGCAGCACCCCCTGAAGTGGTTGCTCACCCGCTACATCTACACGCGCATCCCTCTGCTTGATCCGGACGATTTTCTCGAACGCGCGTTGCCGTATGTACGCTTCATCGGTTCGCCCGTGGCGTTGGCGCTCTATGCGGTGTTGCTGGTGGTAGGCCTTTCGCGCGCCGCCCTCAATGCGGAGGAATTCCTCACCACGTTCTCGTATTTCTTCAACACATCGGGCTTTCTCGCTTTCGGCGTCGCCTTGGTGGGGGTGAAAGCGATTCACGAATTCAGCCACGCGTTCACGGCGAAGCATTTCGGTTGTCGCGTGCCGACCATCGGCGTCGCCTTCGTGATCATGTGGCCTTTGGCCTACTGCGACGTCACGGACGCGTGGCGACTCAAGGAGCGTTGGAAGCGGCTCGCCATCTCCTCCGCCGGGGTGGCGTCCGAGCTCGCCATCGCGGGGTTGGCGCTTTTCATCTGGGGATTTCTCGAACCCGGCGTGCTCAAGAGCGTGTGCTTTCTGCTGTCATCCTCCAGCCTGCTCTCCACCTTGCTGGTGAACATCAACCCGGGAATGCGCTACGACGGCTACTACATCCTCATGGACATCATGCGGGAGGACAACCTCCAGCGCCGCGCCTTCGCTTACACCAAACATCTGTATCGCAAAGTTTTTCTTGGCATCGAGACAGCGCATCCGGAGCCCGACCTCCGCCGCAAGAAGTTGGCGGGCATGGCCATCTACACTTGCTACGCCTGGCTCTACAGGCTTGGTCTCTACATCTCCATTTCCCTGGTCATCTACTACCGCTTCGCCAAGGTGCTGGGTGCGATATTGCTGGTGGTGGCGCTCTGGATGTTTCTCATTTCCCCGCTGCTGAAGGAGGTCAAAATGGTGTGGAGCTTGCGCGAACGGCTCACCCGGCCGCTGCGCCCCGCGTTGACCGGCCTTGCGGTGTTGGCGCTGGCGGCGTGGTTCATTGCGCCGATGCCCCGTCGATTCAGTTTGCCGGCGGTGGTGGAGTCCGGCAACAGCCAAGTGCTCTACGTGCCGCGCGCTGGCGAGGTGACCACGCTGGGCGTAGCCCGCGACGACAGCGTGCAGGAGGCGCAGCTGGTGATCGACGTCCATTCCTACGAGCTGGACCAGGAACTCGAGGTGCTGCGCTCCAAACTCGCCATCATCGAAGCCCGGATCGATCGCGCCTCCCTGAATCAGGAAGCCAAGGCCTATCTGCCCCAGCTGCGCGAAGAGGCCCAAGCCTTGCGCTCCCGTATCATGGGACTGCAGAACCAACGCGAGCAGATGCGCCTCTACGCCGAGGTTTCAGGACGGGTCTACACTTTGGAAGAAACCTTGCGCGAAGGCGTCTTCGTGCGACAGAACGAGGTGCTGGGCAAGATCGCCGACCCGGACGACCTCGAAGTCTACGCCTATGTGGAAGAAAGCCGCGCCGCCGACATCCGCCCCGGCGACAAGGCGCGTTTCCAGGATGCTCGCACCGCGGAGTTGCACCCCATGGAAGTGACCTCCGTGAGCCCCGTGCGAGCGTACGCCGTGGAGCATGTCGGCTTGACCTCGCTCAGCGGCGGCGAACTGCCTGCCGTCAAGCGCGAGGAACGCATCGTCCTCATGGAGAGCTTCTACAAGGTTCGACTCAAGCCGAGCAACCCCGAAGCCTTGCGCACCCTGGGCCAGCTGGGCAAGGTCTGGCTGGAGACGCAGCCCCGCTCCCTGGCTGTGGAGTGGGCGCGCAAGGCGCACAGCGTCGTGCTGCGGGAAAGCAACTTCTAGCGCGCTCCGCCCTGGCGCACAGTTCCCACGCAAAGGACCACACGACCATGGCCATACCGCCCCCCACGACTCGCTTCGGCGCGCCACGACCTCTGCGGCCAACGCGTCGCTTCAGCCGACTCGCCGCCCTTGTCATGGCGACGCTCTGTTGCGCAACGTGCTTCGGTTGCAGCGATGCGCCCACCGACGATGACGTCCCCGTCGCCGCCATCAACGACTACATCCTCACCCGAGAGGATTTCCAACGCCGACTCGTGGCGGAAACCCGCTACCTGGACGAAAAAGACGTCACCGAAGAATACATGCTGGAATTTCTCGACCAAGTCATCCGCAAGGAGCTTCTCATCCAGGAAGCCATCCGCCTGGAGCTGGACCGCGACGAGCAGTTCCTGCGCGCCATCGAACGGCACTGGGAAAACACCCTGATCCGCGACGTCATCCAGCGCAAGAGCAAGGATATCGCCGATTCCACGGTGGTCACCACGGGGGAAGTGCGCCAACGCTACGACGAACTCTACGCCGACGCCGCAGCCCCGCCGCCCCTTGCCGATGTGGAGGACTCCATCCGTGAACGACTGCGCGACGAGAAGATGACGCGCGCGCTGGACGAATGGATCGAGGGATTGCGCCAAGACGCCACGGTGGATATCCATCGCGACGCATTGCTGGACCAAGGAGCCACGCCATGAGCCGTCAACGTCGTATCGTGTACATCAAGAAGGATTTTCAGCTGCGCTTCATCCTGCGCTTCTGCGCCATCGTGGCGCTGGGCTCGCTCATTTCCGCGGCGGCGCTCTATTATTTTTCCAGCGACACCATCACCTCCACCTTCCACAACTCCCGGCTCGCCATGCAGACGACTTCGCAAGTCATCCTGCCGGCGTTGCTCATCACCATGCTCATCAACGTGGTCATCGCCGGCGCCGCAGTGGCGTTCATCTCCCTCTACAACTCGCACAAGATCGCTGGGCCGCTCTTCCGGTTCGAAAAGGAACTCAACATCCTCGCGGAAGGGGACTACACCCATCGGCTGAACCTGCGCGAAGGCGACCAGCTGATCGACCTCGCCACGTCACTGAACAAGTTCATCGAGAACACCACCACCCACATCTGCGAAGTGCGCGGCGGCGTGGCTCAGGCCCGCGACGCGCTCCCCCCCGGCCCGGAAAGCCAAGCCGCGCGTGAGGCCCTGGACGCCGTGGAAGACGTGCTCCTGAAACGATTCACCCTCGCTCGCGACGATACTGGACAAGCCTGCGCCAAGACGCCGCAAGACGCCGCCGCCAAAGAGGGCGCATGAGCCGCCACGCGCGTCCCACCATGAGGTTTCCCGTCCCGCACGGAGGTCCCCGGTGAGCTCCGACGCAGCCTCACGCCGTGCGCCCCGACGCGACACGACGACTTGGCGCATCGCCAGCCGCCATCCCGAGGCGACTCCCGGGCATGGCTCCTTTCGCGTCGCCCCACAGGGGCGGACGCCTTGGCTGCTCATCGCGGTGCTGGTTGCGTCTTCGCTGCTGGCGAACGCTCCCGCCGCAGAAGCCCGCGCCTGGAAGACACTGCTGACAAGGCACGCCATCATTTTTTTCGAGGACGACGCCGACTTGGCGGCGCTGGAGCAACACCTGGAGATCGACCCCATCACCCTCCGAACCCAGCAAATCACCGGCGCCGCGCCAGTGGAGGCCGGCGAACACACGCAGTTGGCGCAGAAAATCGACTACGTTTTCGAACGCGTGCAAGTGGTGCTGGACATGCGTCAGAACATGCCGCGCGTACAGATTCGCGTGTTCGATGGAGAACTGATCGTGGAGGAGGTGTGCCCGCAGTGCCGACACCGCTACCTCTACGGTGACAACCCACGCTCCTGGTACGTCTACGAGCAGAAGTCCATCTACCTCACCATCCAGGACATCCGCGTAGGCATCCTCGCTCACGAAGTGGCCCACCATGTCATCGACCACTTCTTCGCCGTCCGCCCGGACCCACAAAGCTCCGAGATTCTCGCCGTGTTCGCAGAAAAGAACTTCTTCGACTAACGGCCTCTCCCTGCTGCAGGGCGGCCGTCGATCTCACATCCGAACCCCGCAAACCAGGACTGCCCCGTGCGCGTTCTCTTCATCCATCCGAATTTCCCGGCGCAATTCCGACACATCACCACCCTGCTCGGACAAGACCCCCGCTTCGACGTGGTCTTCGCCACCGCCAACCCCCGACCGGAATGGCGCATCCCCGGCGTACGCAAGATCCAGTTCTCCCCGGCGAAAGACGCCGAAGGCCTGCCGGAGGAGGAGGCCGTCTTCGACCACTTCATCAAGGTGGGCAAAGCCGCCAACGACGCATTCCACGAGCTGCGGCGGGGCGGCTTCAACCCCGACGTCGTGGTGGGACACTGCGGATGGGGCACTCTGTTCTTCCTGCAGGAAACCTTCCCCAAGGCGCGCCTGCTGACCGCGCTGGAGTGGACCTACAACGGCCCTTCCAGCGCGCGCGTCACGGAAACGTCGGCATGGCGCGTCAACCGCCTGCGCGCGGGTCAGATCCAGATGGAGCTGGACACCGCCGCCTGCGCCACCATCCCCACGTTGTGGCAGCTCTCCCAATTCCAGCCGCATTCCCTACCGCCCACCCTCCACATCCACGAAGGGGTGGACCCCCGCTACTTCGCTCCAGCAGACTGGACCCCCGCCATGGACGAGGCCCCCCATCACGAGACATCCCTCGCCAAATCCCCGGCATTCCGGGAAGTCCTCGGGCCGCTGGCGGAACGCATCCCCGGCCTGGACGCGGCCACGGAGCTGGTCACCTACGTCTCCCGCGGGTTCGAACCCTACCGCGGCTTCCCGGAGTTCATGCGCGCCCTGCCCCGCGTACTGCAGGCGCGTCCCGGCGCCCATGTGGCGCTCGTGGGCTCGGACCGCATCTGCTACGGCTCCAAGCGCACGGACGGCCGCACTTGGCGCGAACAGATGTTCGAGGAAACACAGGTGGATACCGCGCGCGTCCACTGCCTCGGCAACCTCCCCTACGGTGAGTACCGCCGCGTGCTGCAGGCCGCCACGGCGCACGTCTACCTCACGCGGCCGTTCGTGCTCTCGTGGTCCATGCTGGAAGCCATGGCGTGCGGGGCGCTGCTCGTCGCTTCGGATACGCCGCCTGTCACGGAGGTGGTGCAACACGGCGCCAACGGCCTGCTCGTCCCGCTGACGCCGGAGGGCGTGGCCGAGGGCGTCATCAACGCGCTGGAACAGGCGCCGCATCTGGGCGGACTGCGCCGCGAGGCGCGCCGGACCGTGCAGCGCGACTACGACGTGGCGCAGAAGACGCCGCTGCAACGCCGCTTGGTGGAGTGCCTGGCGCACCGCTGGCCGCCGGAGGAGGATCCCCAGCTGTCGCGGTTCGTGGTGGCGGGACGGCCGCGGAGCGTGTGAGGGAGGCGAGCGCGTTCGACCGCGTCCCCTTCTGCCTTCA
>CAYVWB010000087.1:0-15701 GCA_964455395.1 uncultured Desulfovibrionaceae bacterium | reverse complement strand
GCATCTTCGACCGCGACGGCATGATGCAGACCAGTCTCGCCGGCGACGGCGCCCAGACGGACAACGCGGACGTCGCCAGCCGCGACTCCTTTCAGACACCCATGCGCGGGGAGGCGGCCATCACCAGGACCGCGCCGAACGACTCGTTGCCCGAGCCAATGAGCGCGCCTGGAGGCGTCCTTGGGAGCCATGTCGGCGGAGAGCGGATGAGTGCGCCTGATCGACGGATTGCGAGCGGCCTTCGCCTCGGTCGTTCTCCTGGTCGGCGATATCCATGGGACCACCTGGAGCGGGGCTGGACCGCGGCTCGACTGGGTCTGGACCCGAGCATAAGCTGTTCCAGCGACTTGCAGCGTGGAGGCGGTGTGTTCCAGGCACGCGTCATCGCGGGGGCGGAGAGGGTGGCGACGCGCCTTCAGCGCTCCAGGTCGGCTGCTTTGCGCCACGCGGCGAAATCTTCCCGGGCGCGCTCGGCGTAGAGTTGTTTGCGTTTCCACTTGGGCGCGCGGCGGTTCAAGGCCGGCGCCAAACCGAAGTTGGCGTTGGAGGGCTGGAAACGCTTGACAGGCCGGCGCAGGTGACCGAGCAGGGCGCCCAGCATGGTGGTCTCCGGCGGTGGGGAGAGCACGCGGCCTTGCATGCGCGCCGCCAGCGCAAGGCCCAGCCACAGGCCGTGCGCCGCGGACTCCACATAGCCTTCCACGCCGGTGATCTGTCCCGTGAGGAAGCAGTTGGGGCGGGTCGTCAAATCGCCAGCCGGAGCGAGGCTTACGGGGGCGTCCAGATAGGTGTTGCGATGCATGGAGCCAAGTCGCTCGAACTCCGCGCGTTCCAGGCCGGGGACCATGCGGAAGACGCGCCGCTGTTCGCCGTACTTCATCTTTGTTTGACATCCCACGAGGTTGTAGGCGCTCAAATCGCGGTTCTCGGGCCGCAGCTGGAGCACGGCGAAGGGCGTTTCCCCTGTGCGGGGGTCCACCAGCCCCACCGGCTTCAGGGAGCCGTACGCCAGCGTCATCCGACCGCGGGCGGCCAGCGCTTCCACGGGCATGCAGCCTTCGAAGTGGCGTTCTTCCTCGAAGTCCCGGCACGGCACGGTTGCAGCCTTGAGCAGGGCGTCCCGAAAGGCGTCGTACTCGGCTTCGTTCATGGGACAGTTGAGGTAGTCGCCGGGTTCCTCCGGAGCAGGCGAGTCGGGCGAGGAGACGTCGTGGGGCGGCTCGCAAGGCGTGGCGTCAGCCGGGGGGCGTCGCCGTGCGCGTTCCTTGTGGCTGGCGCGGGAAGCGCGGAAGGCGATGGACTCGTCGATGGAGTCGGCTGCGAC
Organism: uncultured Desulfovibrionaceae bacterium; assembly: GCA_964455395.1. Classification (GTDB taxonomy): domain Bacteria; phylum Desulfobacterota; class Desulfovibrionia; order Desulfovibrionales; family Desulfovibrionaceae; genus CAYVWB01. The sequence goes on along the minus strand of CAYVWB010000087.1, from coordinate 14,377 downwards.
AATGGGCGCAATGGCGTCGTAAAAGTAGAGATGAGCGGCGCCCACGGCCTCGGCGAGGCTTCGGGAAAGGCTCTCCGACGCCAAAGGCCCGGCTGCGATGACCGCCGGCGCGCTGGCGGCGAGGGCTGCAGCGATGGCGGGATCCTCCAGAGAGAGTATCTCCCGACGGACGAGCTCGATGCGGGGTTCGGCTTCGATCCGGGCTGTCATGTGGCGGGCGAAGGCATCGCGGTCCACAGCGAGGGCTTGGCCTGCGGGGGTGCGTTCGGCTTCGGCTGCAGCCATCACGGCGCTGCCCAGGTCGCGCATTTCGGCTTTCAACACGCCGACGGCGGCGTCCGGGGCATCCGAGCGGAACGAGTTGGAGCAGACCAGCTCGGCGAGGTCCGCCACGGCGTGCGCCGGGGAAAAACGCGTGGGCTTCTGTTCGTACAGTGTGACGGCGTGGCCCCGGCTCGCCAGAGCCAGCGCGCATTCGCAACCGGCCAGACCGGCTCCGACTATGGGTATGCGGTGTTCAGACATGATTCCGTGGAAGCGCAGAAGTGGAGGCGCAGCGCCGGGGAGCGGGCGTACACGGGCAGGCCGCGCCGGGAAGCGGCCACGCTGCACCAAAGTCCGGAAAAATGCAAAGGGTCTGACAGCTCCGCGACAGGCGAGCGATAGAGTGCGGCGAATGCCTGCGCTAAGTGACGTTTTGGTGGAAATTGCCCGAAGAGTTTGCCAAAATGCCTTGGTTGCGCCTATGAAGATGGGGTAGACGTCTCATGAAGGGAAAGCGCGCCTTTCCACTGTATGCAAGCTTACCTGGGAGCGTCGCCCAGGAACGGAGGACGACGGTATGGCCAAGCCCAAGGATCGCGTGCCGAAAATCGACCAGGAAGCGATAAACGCGGATAATTTCGAGTGGCGCTTCTGCCCCCCGGAGGAAGACGATCAGGAGTCCCTGAAAGCCGACACCCTCCGGCATATCGTCTCCACCCTGGGCAGCGACTACGCGCGCAGAAAGCCCTTCACCTATTATTACGGACTGGCCCTGGCTGTGCGCGACCGGCTTGTGGAGCAGTGGTTGCGCACCCAGCGCAGCTACTACGACGAGCAAGCCAAGCGGGTGTACTACCTCTCGCTGGAGTACCTGCCGGGCAAGTCGCTCATCAACAACCTCATCTGCCTGGGGCTCTACCACGCAGCGTACCGGGCCATGGCCGACTTCGGTCTGGACCTGGAAGATCTGGCCGAGGTGGAGTGGGACGCAGGCCTGGGCAACGGCGGCCTCGGCCGACTGGCCTCCTGCTACCTGGAGTCCATGGCCACTTGCGGCGTGCCCGGTTACGGCTACGGCATCCGCTATGATTACGGTATGTTCCAGCAGCAGATCGAGAACGGCTACCAGGTGGAGAAGGCTGACAACTGGATGCGCACCTTCAACCCCTGGGAGTTCGAACGCGGTCACTTCCTGGTGGAGATCAAGTTCGGCGGCTCCGTGCACACCTGGGTGCACGAGAAGGGCCGCATGCGTCGACTGGTGCGCGGACGACTCCGTGCTGGCCATGCCGTGCGACATGCTGGTGCCCGGCTACCGCAACAAACGCACCATCAACATGCGGCTGTGGTCTGCCCGCAGCGACCGCGAATTCGATCTTTCCTATTTCAATACGGGCAACTACATCGGCGCAGTGGAGCAGAAAGTCCGCGACGAGAACATCTCCAAGGTGCTCTACCCCAGCGAGGACGTGGTGCAAGGCAAGGAGCTGCGGCTCAAGCAGCAGTACTTCTTCGTCTCCGCTTCCCTGCAGGACATCATCCGTCGTTTCAAGAAGAACAACGAGGATTTCCGGGCTTTCCCGGACCGGGTCGCCATCCAGCTCAACGACACCCACCCGGCTGTGGCCGTGCCGGAGCTCATGCGCCTGCTGATGGACGTGGAGCTTCTGGACTGGGAGACCGCGTGGACCATCTGCGAGAACACCTTCGCATACACCAACCACACCATCCTGCCCGAAGCGCTGGAGACCTGGCCTGTGGACCTGTTCGGCCGGCTGCTCCCACGCCACCTGGACATCATCTACGAGATCAACCGCCGCTTCATGGAACAGGTGGAGGATCGCTACGCCAACCTCGATCCCCAGGAGCGCGACTACAAGAAAAGCGTGCTCTCCATCATCGGGGAGTCGCCCTACAAGCACATCCGCATGGCGAACCTCTCCATCGTGGGGTCGCACTCGGTCAACGGCGTGGCTGCGTTGCACACGGAGATCATCAAGGCGAACATCTTCCGGGATTTCAATGAATTCTATCCCGGCAAGATCAACAACAAGACCAACGGCGTCACCCCCCGGCGATTCCTGCGGCTCGCCAACCCGAAGCTCACCTCCCTCATCGCGGAGACGCTGCTCTCCGAATCCTTCCTGATGAATCTGGACAAACTCGCCGAGATCGAGCCCTACGCCGAGGACGCCGAGTTCCGCAAACGCTGGGCCAAAGTCAAGCGAGACAACAAGATCCTGCTTGATCAATACATGCGCCGGCAGATGGGCATGGGCGTGGAAGTGGACTCCATGGTGGACGTTCAGATCAAGCGCATCCATGAGTACAAGCGACAACTCCTCAACGTGCTCCACGTCGTCGCGCTCTACAACCGCATCATCGACGACCCCAACCTGGACGTCACCCCGCGCACCGTGCTCTTCGGCGGCAAGGCCGCGCCGGGCTACTTCATGGCCAAGCGCCTCATCAAGCTCGTCAACAGCGTGGCCGCCGTGGTCAACACGGACCCGCGGGTGAACGGCAAGCTCGCCGTGCACTTCATGCCCAACTACCGCGTCTCCCAGGCGGAGAAAGTCATCCCGGCGTCGGACCTCTCGGAGCAGATCTCCATGGCCGGCATGGAAGCCTCGGGCACCGGCAACATGAAGTTCGCCATCAATGGCGCGCTGACCATCGGCACTTACGACGGCGCCACCATCGAGATGGCCGAACGTATCGGCGCAGAGAACATGTTCCTCTTCGGCCTGCGCGCCGACGAAGTGCAGAACCTCAAGGCCAGCGGTTACAACCCCTGGCTCTACTACGAACAGGATCAGGAACTGAAGCGCGCCCTGGACATGATTTCCGGCGACTTCTTCAGCCGAGAGGAGCCGGGGCTCTTCCGCCCCGTGGTGGAGAGCCTGCTCTCCGGCGGGGACACCTACTGCGTGCTCGCGGACTTCCGCTCCTACCTGGACACCCAGGATGAAGCCGACCGCATCTACAAGGACCAGGAGGAGTGGACCCGACGCTCCATCCTGAACACCGCGCGCATGGGCTTCTTCTCCAGCGACCGGTCCATTCAGCAGTACATCGAGGAAATCTGGCGCTGCTGAACCGCAGGCGATCCCCTGCCTCCCCCCACGCCACCGTCGCGCAAGGGGTTGCCAACAAGGCGGCGAGGGTTTAGGGAAAAACCCTCCGGCCCGGAGGCCTCGCGCCGCAGCAAGCCTTGGCGCCAGCGCAGGTCGCCTCACACAGCCCACCTTCAAGCCTTCGGGGGCGGTGCGACTCGGTTCGTTCCGCCCCTTCTGCGTATCCATCGTGCTTCGAACACTCGTCTCCCCCAAACACGCCGTGGCGCTCATCGCCGTGACGCTGTGCGTCTATCTGGTCGGCGTCGCCTCGGAAGTGGTCCAGGGCTTCTCCAAATACCTCACCGCGGTGCAGTTCCACATCCCCGCCATCTTCACCACGGTGATGACCGGCGTCTTCACCGCGGCCGCCGCACTCACGTTCGCCGCAACGCGCCTGGTCCGCAAAGACGCCCGCCGGGCGTGGGCCCGCGCCATGGACGAAAGGGCCACCTGGTGGCCCGTACGCCTCGCACTCTACGCCATGGCCCCTGCGCTGGCTGCCGCCACAATTTTCTACGACGCGCTTTTCCAGAACGTGTTTTTCGTCAACGCCGTCTTCAACGGGGTGCTGCTCACCCTGGGCGGCGCATGGCTCACGGCGGTGGTCGCGTTTCCGCGGGCCATGGCCCGACCGCCGCGGGCGCTGCGTTGGCCGGACCGCGTCGCCTTCGGGCTCGGCATCGGCATCGTGCTGGTGGAACTGGCCATGCTGCTCCACTTCAGGTTCTTCTTCACGACGATCTACAACGTGGAGTCCACCGCACAACGGGACTATCTGGAATTCCAGTCCATGCTGGGGGGCAAGTTCCTGGGCCACGACTTCAACTCCCGCAATTTCTACGACGAGGAATTCTTCGTCGCCGGCAAGGACGACTTCGTGGCGGTCTCCCTCACCGGGTCCTTCGGGCTCGGCATGACGCCCCAGCCCTACAACTTCACCACCGTGATGGAGCAAACCCTGCGCCAGGCGCTGCAGGAGCAAATTCCCGGCCGGGTGGCGGTCCACAACGTGAGCATGCCCTCCGCGGACATGTTCGACTATTTCCGACTCTACCGACACGAAGCGCAACCATGGAACCCGGAGGTGGTCGTCTTCACCACCTTCATGGGCAACGACCCCTTCGTGGCGCGGGAGGAGGCCCTGCTGCACACCTTCCTGCAGAACTGGCGGCTCACCAAGTTTCTGCGTTGGGCGTTACTCCCCTATGAACCAACGCAACCGCGAGTGGTGGTGCCCATCCCCACGGGACTGGACAGCCTGCGCTACCTGCGTTGGGGGCACGACGGATACCTCGGCGCCGAAGACAGCATCCCGCCCCCACCGCCTTTCGTGGAAAATCCCGACCTGGAGCGGCCCACCTTCACGCCCGAGGCCTTTCTGCAGAAAGAGCTCGAACGCGCCGTCTTCGCGCGAACGGACAAGCGCTCCGTCCAGGAACTCCTCCGACTCTACCTGCAAGCCATGGGCAAACTGGCGCAGACCGTGGAGGAGGACTTTCTGGTGGTCATCGCGCCGGATGAGTACCATGTGAACGACGCCCTTTGGGAGGACATGATGGCGGTGGTCCCCAACCCCGAGGCGTACGACCGGTACTACGTCATCAACCGCGTGAAAGCCTATCTGGAAACGCAGGGCATCCCCTATCTGGACTTGACCCCCATCCTGCAGGAAGCCCAGGCGCAAGGCCGGGTCTTCCACCTGCGGGACACCCATTGGAACGCACGGGGCAATGCCGTGGCGGGCAAGGCCATTGCTGCGAAGGTGCTGGAGTTGCTGGACGAGAGGGGGCGGTAGGCGCGGAAGGTCCGGTGGAGCTTGCCATGAACGCGTCGCCTGCGCTCCAGACGTCCGTTTTCGAGAGGATGTCCACGCCTGATCGGCGAGCAGCGGGACCCGCGCCGACGTCGCGTGGTGTTCATCCGAGCCGCCGGGATATCCGCCGCCGGACGAGACCCCGGCGCGCCGCGCCGCTGTCTGGCTGAAGCTTGGCTGGAGCTTGGCTGGAGTCTGGCTGAAGCTTGGCCGGAATCCGAACCCCGTCCGGCTCACGTCTTCGGGAGCCGCGAGCAGGCGGCCGCGGCGCAACGGACCGTTTTCGGAGCAGGTCGGCCCGGGAGGCGGCGTGCGCGACGGGCTGAAGCGATCGCCCGGAATGGCGACGCGACCGCGGCGGCTTTCCCCCTCCTTGCGGTCGTGTGGGGACTCAGAGGGTGACCACGTCGCCCGGCGCAGGCAGCAAGCTGGGGACGTCCGGCCGCCATGCGAGCATGGTCTCCAGCTCATCGCGACGGTCGTGGCGCACGCGCCGGTGTACGTGGGTCAGCGCCACCCGGTCCACGCAGGCGAGCTCCGCGAAGGCCAGCGAGCCGGCCACGCTGCCGTGACCCGAGTCGCCCACGTCCTCCTCCCGGAGCATGAAGGACTCCATCACCGCGAGGTTGGCGCGCTGCGCCAGGGTCTGCACCCCGGTCGTGGGCGCGCCGTCGCCGCTGTAGAGCACGGCGCTGTCTTCCCGGAAGACCCGCACGGCGAGGTTGGGTTCCGGGTGGTTGGTGCGCGCGAAGCTCAGCCGCCAGTCGTCCATGTCGATTTCGTCGCCGTCGGTCACGGTCTTGAAGGTGAGGGGGAAGCCCAGCTTCGCGAGGCTTTCGGGGTACGCCAGCTCGCAGACCTGGGCAACCACGTCCTCCACTCCATGGCCGCCGACGATGGCGAGCGGGGCGCGGCGGCCTTCGAAGCGGAGGCGATGCAGCAGCCATGGCAGGCCCATGAAGTGGTCCCCATGGAAATGACTCACGGTGATGCCGACGAGGCTGTCCACATGCAGATCCGCCGGCTTGTGAGCGAAGAACGCTGCAGCAGCGGTGAAGCCGCAGTCGCAGAGCAGGGCGTCGCCGGCTTCGGCGACGAGCAGTAGCGAGGTGTTGGGCAAGCGATGGTCGAAGGCTTCGCCCACGCCCAGAAAGACAACGCGCATCCGGTTTCTCCACGAGCGCCGCGTCTTTTTTCGCGGGTTTCAGGGGGAACGCCTGGGCTTTATTGCCACGGCCCCCTATTGTCCGCTAGGATGACCCACCCCGTCAAGCTGGCGGGACCGCGCGGTGCGTTCCACTGCGGGATCACCTGGACAGCCAGTGCGCGCCGGCGGTAGTCAGCTGTCGGTTTCTACAAGACTTCACCCACTCCACACATCATGCGCCTGCGAGCACTGATTTCCCCCCGTCCCCGCGCCGCCTCAGCAGCGACCCGGCCCCCCGTCTCCGGCGTCTCCGGCGACTCTGGAGCTTCGGACGAGTCCGCCACGTCCGGCGACGTCATCGGGTCCGGCCTGGCAGGCGCGCGCACACGGGGTCCGCTGCGGGGGTCGCCGCTTTTCCGCAGAACGCTCTTGTTCATGGTTTTGACTTTCGGGGCCATGGCCATGGCCAGTTCGTTGCTCTCGGCGGCATTCCTGCATGACCGGCTCTCGCGGGAGTATGAATCCAAGGCCATGGCGTTGGCTGGCGGGCTGGCGGATTCGGACCTGGAGGCCTTGCTGGACCGTGACGCCGCGGTGGTGCAGTCCAAGATCGACCAGTATCTGGAGATCGAGGGCGTCGCTTACGTCAGTGTGGTGGACGGCGACGGCGAGACGGTGGCGCACACCTTCACCCCGGTGGAGCCTCCGGCCCTGACGGATCTGGCGCGGCGGCTGCGGCGGGAGTCCCCTGTGGGCGCGGAGCCCGCGCTCACCAGGCTGACCTTCGCGGACGGCGCCTACCTGAACGCCTCCTTCCCCGTGCTGGCCGGCTACGGGGGGTGGGTGCATGTAGGCATGGACCTGGGCCGCATCAACGCCTTCGTCCGCGACGCCATCCTCACGCACCATGGGGCCACCTTCGCCATTTTCCTGCTCAGCGTCACCATCGCGTTTTTTTTCGTGCGCAGCGTCACCACGCCGCTGGCGCGTCTGGCGGCGCAGGCGCGTCGGTTCGCGGCGCACGATTTCTCCGAGCGTCTGGATGTGCGCGGCGCCAACGAGGTTTCCCAGCTGGCTGCGGCCATGCAGTCCATGGGCGACGACCTGGCGGCGCTCATCGACGAACTGGAGTCCCGCGTGGCGCAGTCCACCCGGGAGTTGCACGAGACCACGGTCTATCTGCGCGCCATTCTGGACAACATGGCCCACGGGCTGGTGGTGAGCGGCGAAGACGGGACCATTGCGCAGCTGAACCCCGCCATGCTGCGCATGTTGGGCAAGTCCGAGGAGGACGTCCAGGGGCGCAGCGTGCGGGAGGTGTTCGGGGAGGAATTCGAACGCGTGCTGCGCGGTCGCGGGGGCATGCGGCGCGCGCCGGAGGTGGAGATTCTCGGCGCGGAGGGTGAGCTCATCCCAGTGGAGCTCACCATATCCGTGTTGCAGGTGGAGGGCCGTCGCAGCGTCATCACCATGGTCCGGGACATCGTGGAGCGCCGCAAGGCGGAGTCGGCCATGCAGCGCGCGCAGGAGTTGCTGGAGGATCAGGTGCGTGAACGCACCCAGGCGCTCAAGCGGATGAACTCCCAGCTGCAGATCGAAGCCCACGAACGCACCGTGGTGGGGGAAGCCCTGCGCCGCGCAGAAAACAAGTACCGCGCCATCTTCGAAAACGCCGTGGAGGGCATCTTCCAGAGCACGCCGGAAGGCCGCTATATCAGCGTCAACCCTGCCCTGGCCCGCATCTACGGCTACGCGACCCCCGAAGAGCTGATGACCGCCATCCGCAGCATCGACGCCCAACTCTACCTGGATCCCAAGCGTCGCAAGGATTTCAAGGAGCTGATGGCCAAGCACGGGGAGGTGGTCAACTTCGAATCCGAGGTCCGTCGCAAGGACGGCTCCATCATCTGGATCTCCGAAAACGCCCGCGCCATCTACGGCGCTGACGGCGACATCCTCTACTACGAGGGCTCCACGGAAGACATCACCCTGCGGCGCGCCGCGGAAAGCCAGCTGCGCCGCCAAGCCTTCCACGATCCGCTCACGGGGCTGCCCAACCGGCTGCTTTTTCTGGACCACCTGAACATGGCGCTGGAGCGTTCCAAGCGCCGCAGCGGCTACCTCTTCGCCGTGCTCTACATGGATCTGGATCGCTTCAAGATCATCAACGACAGTCTCGGCCATGACATCGGCGACGAGCTGCTCGTCTCCATCTCCAGGATCGTGCTCGACTGCGTCCGCTCCATGGACACCGTGGCGCGCTTTGGCGGCGACGAGTTCGCCATCCTTTTGGAGGACATCGATTCCCCCCGCGAAGGGGTGAAGATCGCGCGCCGCATCCTGGAGGACATCGGCCAGCCCCTGACGCTCTCCGGCCACGAGGTCTTCACCACGGGATCCATCGGCATCGTTCTCGTCACGGAGGGTTACGAGCGGCCCGAATCCATCCTCCGGGACGCGGACACCGCCATGTACCGCGCCAAGGAGCAAGGCAAAGCGCGCTTCAAGGTCTTCAACCAACGCATGCACGAGGAAGCCATGCGCATTCTGGAGCTGGAGACCGACCTGCGACGCGCCGCGGAGCAGCAGGAGCTTTACCTGGTCTACCAGCCCATCGTGGATGTGGAGGCCGGTCACATCGCGGGGTTCGAGGCGCTCATGCGCTGGCGCCACCCCCGCCACGGCTTCATCAGCCCCACGGAGTTCATCCCCCTGGCGGAAGATACAGGACTCATCTTCGAGCTCGGCCGCCAGAGCCTCATCGCAGCGTGCCGGGAAGCGACCCGCTGGCGGGACATCGCCCTCTCCACGGGCGCGCCGGCCCCTCACGTGAGCGTCAACATCTCCGGCAAGCAGTTCATGCAGCCCCAGCTGGCGAACGAAGTGGAACAGATCCTTCTGGAAGCAGACCTCTCGCCACAGCTGCTCACTCTGGAGATTACGGAGAACGTGCTGATGGATCACGTGGACGTGGCCGGCGCCATGATCGGGCGGTTGCGCAAACTGGGCGTCTCCATCTCCATGGACGACTTCGGCACGGGGTACTCCTCCCTCTCCTATCTGCGCAAGTTCCCCATCGACACCCTCAAGATCGACCGCGCCTTCATCGCCTCCGCCAGCCAGGAGCAGGAAAGCGAAGCCATCATCCGCACGGTCATCGCCTTGGGCCGCTCCCTGGGCATGGAGGTGGTGGCAGAGGGCGTGGAGGATGTCCAGCAGCTGACCCTCCTGCGCGAGCGCGGGTGTTCGCTCATCCAAGGGTATCTCCTGGCCAGACCCCTTGATGCGGAGGACGCAGCAGCCCTGTTCGCCACGGGCGTGCGCATCCCTTCCGCCTGAGTCGCTCCATCGAACGCCCCCGCCTCCCCGCCATTTCAGGGCTGCATTTTCCCGCAAAACGTGCTCTAAGGGAGAATACGGCCGCGCGCCTCGAACACTTGTTTCCGAACAGACCTGCAGTTCCTCCATGGTCCGCACCATCCGCACACTCCTCACCGCCATCACGCTGCTTGCGCTCATCGTCGTCACGGCGGCGGCCCTCGCGCTCGCCTTGTTCGATCCCAACGCCCACAAGGACACCATCGCGCGGTGGCTCTCCCGGCAGGTGGGCAGCGAAGTGCGCATCCAAGGCGGGGCGCACCTCTCACTCTATCCGTGGTTCGGCTTGAGCATGGCCGGCGTGCGCGTGGAAGACGCGCCAGGCTTCGGGCAACACCCTTTTCTGGAAGCCGGCGCCGCCGTGGTCCGCATCCGACTCGCGTCTTTTCTGATGGATGGCGAAGTGGAGCTGGACCGCCTCGTCTTCATCAACCCCGTCGTTCGGTTGCGCCGCGCCGCGCATGGCGCGACCAACTGGACGCGCATCCTGGAGCGCGCCGGCTTCGTGGCTTTGACGCCGCCGCCCCACGAACGCCAGGCGCCCACGCTCACGGCGCCGAGCGCTCCCCCCGGGCCGCCCGACCCCCAAGGCCTTTTCGGCCTCGCCCGCACCGGCGACAAGACGGACGGCCGGGGCCGACCGGGACTGCGGGGCGTCTCCCTGCACAACGCCACGGTGCGCTGGATGGACGAAGTCGCCGGCATTCAGCTCGTGGTGGATCAACTCACCCTGGAAACCAGCCCCGGCCTCCACTTCGAGTTTTCTCTGGACGGCAGACTCCAGAGCGCCGGCCTTTCGGGACGGTTCAACGCCGCGGGGGAGGCGGACTTGTCCCGCGCGGGCTCGGGGGGCATCGCCGGTCCACAGTTCGCTCTGCAAGGGACGCGCCTCGAGTTCGAAGGTGAAACCGTGCTGGGCGGACGATCCCTGCGCGGCGAATTCTCCGGCGTTCTGGATTTGGACACGGAAGCAGGCGTCGTCGCCTTGCGGCAGGCGACACTGCAGACCGAAGGCGCCGTCCTCGCCGGGGACATGACCACCACGCTGCCGTCCTTGTCCGGAGGGGCGCACGGACCGCCCGGCGCCATGACGGCCGAACACGCCCTCGCGTCCTTCCTTGAAGGCGATGGGGAAGCGCAAGGGGCGGTGCGCGTGGAGGTGTCGGACCCCGACATCCTGGAGCCGCTCTTCGGCGAGGATTTCGCCCGGGCCTTCGTCGCGGCGTCGCTGCCGGACACGGCGGGAAGCAAGGCTGCCGAACCCGTCCCGACCCCGGCTCTCCCGGAAGACGGCGACGAAGCGGCGCGCGCGGACGCGGGCGTGGGGACCAAGCCGAAAACCGTATTCGAGACGCACGCGCGCCTGGCGGACGGGCTTCTCTCTCTGAACGAACTGCGGCTCGTGGCCTTGGGTGCGCAGCTGACGGGCCGAGCGGATATTTCCCTGGGCGCGCCGGTGAGCGCTCCCGGCGCCGGGGACGCTGTCATGGACGCGGCGTTTCTGGATTTGGACGTCTTCGACGTGGCCATGGTCGCGCCGTTCTTCTCCGGCTCCGGGGAGTCGGCGTGGCTGGAAGCCTTCATGGAGGAGGGCAGGCTGCTGTTCATTCCTGCCGGCCGCGTGGTGCGCGTGAACCTCGGGGTGGGGCGCGCCTCGGGTCCCGATCTGGCTCTGGAGAACGTGGCGCTGGACCTGCAGGCCAGCCGGGAGGGCGTGGAGGCGGCCATGACCTCCGGCGGCTGGCGCGGACTGCTGGAAGGGGCCATGCGCATCGCGCCCGCCGGCGTCAAGCTGGACGGGGTGCTGGAAAACGTGGACCTGGGCGGCTTCGGAGCGTTCCTGGAACGGTGCGGCGCCGGGAAGGTGGGGCTCTCCGGCGTGGGGTCCGGCACGGTGGACTGGTCTGCGCGGAGCCTGGCGTTTTTCGCAAGCGGCGACTGGGCCGTCTCCGGCGACGTGGGCGAGGGCGACTTCCTCCTCGATGAGAAGTCCGATGCGCACATCGGGTTCGGCGACGCAAGCATCACCTTCGAGCGCGTCGCGACGGGACGGTTCGGCGAAGTCTCCTTGCGCGCCGAGGCCGAGGCGGCCCGTCTCGTCATAAATGGCCAGGAAAAAGCGCGGCTGCCCAGTCTGCGAATGACATTGGAGGGACCCTGGGATTTGCGGGCGCCGGGCTTCGGACGGCTGGACGGCGTGGATGCGGCGGTCGCCGTGGCCGGCAAGGACGGCGAATGGTCGCTGCCTTTCACCCAGCGGCTGGAGCGTGGCGTGGGGCAGTTGGCGGCGAAGGTCTCCGGCCGCATCACCCGGGGGCCGGGGTCGCCTGTGCGGTTCGAGGGACTCGCCGCGGAATTCTTCGGCTTGCAGGTCAAGGGTGACGGCGTGCTGGACGCCAGCGGACCAGCGTGGAGTCTGGACGGAACGTTCGCCTTGCCGCAGTTCGAACCCCGCGTCTGCATGGCGTATGTGGGCCTGGAGCCGCCCCGACGAGCCGAGCCCGGCTCGCTCCAGACGTGTGTGGCGCAAGGCCGCATCACCGCGGCGCCAGACTTCGTGAAGCTCGACGAGCTGAACATCACCCTGGATCAGAGCGCCATCTCGGGGTGGGCGCATCTGAATGCATTGGGCGGCCCGGACGTCGACGCCGGCTGGAGCGTGAACTTCGACCTGCAGGCCGATCGTTTCGACGCAGACCGTTACCTCTTCGGCGAGAGCGCCGCGCCCGAGCCGGATTCTCCCGAGAAGTGGTCCCTGGATTTCCTGCAGGATCTACGCGTCAATGGCCGCCTGGGCGTTTCCCGCCTCGGGCTGTTCGGTCTCGATTTCGTCGCTTCGGACATGGCGCTCACCGTCCGTGATGGCGGCTTCGTCCTGGATCATTTCCGCGCAGGGTTCTACGGCGGCAGGCTGGGCTTGAGCATGAGCGGCGAAGGCGTGGACGAGCTGGAGCTGGTGATGGACGCCGAGCTGCTGAACGTGGACCTTGGCGCCGTGCTCGCCGAAATGGGCGGCGGGGAGCGCATGGATGGCGTCTGCAGCGTGGAGTTGCGGCTGCGCAGCAAGGGGCGTTCCTCCCGTGAGCACCTCAACAGCCTGGCCGGCGCGGGGCGGGTGAAAGCCCACAAAGGCTTCTTCGCCTACGCCAAGCCGCCGCAGGACAAAGCCGCCTCCTCTCAGTGGGTGGAAGCCATGAATCGGCTCAAGCCTGACGAAGCCCCCGAACCGGAGATCATGATCATCCCCGTGGAAGCCGCCGAGGGCGCCATCCGTGTCGAGAACGGGGTGGTGCGCAACGACGACTTCCGCATGACTGGCTCCCTGCTGGACGCCACCGGCTCCGGCTGGCTGCACATCCCTCGCGGCGAGGTGGACTACACCCTGCTCGTGGATGCGCGGATCATGCCCGTCTTCCCCGTCACCATCCAGGGCGCTGTGGCGGACCCGGATGTGGAGCAGGGCAGCGCGCCCATGGGCGAAGCGATCTTCTCCGTGGTGCGGGGCTTGCTCTCGGCGCCGTTTCAGGCGTTGGGGGCCATCACGCGCCGCATTCAGGAATAGCTGAAGGACGCCCCCGCACCGCGTGGGGGAGCATGAAAAAAGCCCCCGCGGGAAGCCGTGTGCGTGGGCTTTCCGCGGGGGCGTCGTGGTCACGATGGGGGGCGACGTGGTGCTGCCGGCGGCGGTCTCGAACCCGACGCGGCTTCAGACGTGCGACCGTCGCTCAGAGGGAGGCGACCTCCTCGGCTTCGTCCCGCTTCATGGCTTCGGCTGTCTCCTCCACGCCTTTGCCGCGTTCAGCGATGGCGCCGAGCAGGGTGCCCCGCAGGATTTCGCCTTTGAGCTCGCCGTTGTCGTCCACCACGGCAAGGGGATACGGCAGGTTGTGGATGACCTGGATGAGGTCCTGTCCCGGCATGTCCGGCGGCACGGCCTTGCAGTCCCGGCAGAGGATGGCGTTCAGGTCGCGTTCTCCGGCTTCAGCGAGACGCGCGCATTCGTCGGCGGTGACGAGCCCCACGTGCTTGTGGTTGGCGTCCAGCACGAAAATGGTGTCGTGCCCCGTGCGCTTCATCTTGCGCAGAGCGGTGCGCGGGCCGTCCGTCTTGAGGAACGCGACTTCATGGATCTTGCGCATGATGGACTCGGCGGTGAGCACCTTGGTGATGTCCACTTCCTCCACGAACCGCGCGACGTATTCATCCGAAGGCTGGGTGAGGATGTCCTCGGGCGAGCCGATCTGGACGATGGCGCCGTCCTTCATGAGCACGATGCGGTCGCCGAGTTTGAGGGCTTCGTCCAGGTCGTGGCTGATGAAGACGATGGTCTTCTGCATGCGCTGCTGCAGTTCCACCAGCTCGTCCTGCATGTCGCGGCGGATGAGCGGATCCAGCGCGCTGAAGGCTTCATCCATGAGCAGGATATCCGCGTCCAGGGCAAGGGCGCGGGCCAAGCCCACGCGCTGCTGCATGCCGCCGGAGAGCTGGCGCGGGTAGGAGTCCTCCTGTCCGGCAAGGCCCACTTGCGCCAAGGCTTTCACCGCAGCTTCCCGACGCTTGGACGGATCCACGTTCTGGATCTCCAGGCCGTACTCCACGTTCTGCGCCACGGTGCGGTGGGGAAAGAGGGCGAAGTTCTGGAAGACCATGCCGAGC
>CAYVWB010000086.1:0-16257 GCA_964455395.1 uncultured Desulfovibrionaceae bacterium | reverse complement strand
TCTAGGGCCGCCAGTCGGGCCTCAATGGCGTGTTGGGCAGCCAGAGTCGCCTCCTGTCCCGCTGCGAGCCGGCCTACGACGTCGGCCAAGCGCTCCAGCACTTCAGCAGGGATCTTCTCGTGCGATTCCGGGGGAGTAGGCGCCGTGGCCTTCGGCGCTGTCTCGGGCAGAGCTTCCAGAGCGGGAAAGAGCGCGACAAGACGTTGCCGGATGGCCTCTTCGGGGACGCCTCGTTTGCGCGCGTCTCGGATGACTCGGCAAACGTCCAAGGTTTCGGGTTCGAATCGCAGAGGCTTGCCATGGTGGCGGATGGCGAAGAACTCCGGGAAGAGGCGCCGGTAGCTTTTGATGGTGGCTTCTGCGACGCCGAGCTGGTCAGCCATTTCTCTGTGCGTCAGCGTATCGATTTCCACAGGTCTCCACTCCTCTCGTTATTGGCGAAGTGCTGGAACAAACCGCGCTGCGCCGAGGGCGACGCGCCCTCCATTCGATATTATATCGATGCCATAACGAGTAAGTATCGGTCAATAAAAAAGCGCCCTGACAGGGCGCTTCGTCTAGGCGTCAAAGACCGGGATGGCGCTATCGTTGCACCATTGATGCATCTGCGAGGGGCGTGTACATGCGCGACTTGTGCGCCGCCACTGCGAGACGGAATTGGGCCATCTGAGACTCCGTGAGGGGCTCGGCGCGCACATTCTTAATGTTGGTGGGATTGATGAACTCGCCGTCCTTCTTCATCCGGAAATCCAAATGGGGTCCTGTGGACATGCCGGTAGAGCCCACATATCCAATGACCTGTCCCTGTTGTACGCGTGAGCCTTTGGAGACGCCTTTGGCGAATTTGGAAAGGTGGAGATACGCGGATTCATATCCGTTGACATGGCGTAGCTTGACATAGTTGCCCGCGCCACGGCCGTAGGCGCGTGTAATGACAGTGCCGTCGCCAATCGCCATGACAGGCGTGCCCGTTGGGGCAGCGTAGTCAATTGCCGGATGTGGCCGACGGACTTTCAAAATGGGGTGCAGGCGACGCAAGTTGAATCCCGATGAAACGCGAGTGAAGTGCAAAGGCGCTTTGAGAAACGCTTTACGGAGACTTTTACCGTCCGATGTGTAGTATGCGGAGTCCCCATCAGCGGTCTGGAAGAGATACCCTTCGTAGTGCTGATTCTGGTTGGAGAACTCTGCGGCGAGGATGCGGCCGTAGCCGACGTGTTCACCTTTGATGGAACGGCGCTCCACCAGTACGCGGAAGGAATCGCCCTCGCGGATGTCACGGATGAAGTCGATCTCCCAGGCGAAGATGTCGGCGAGGCGCACAGCCAGTTCTGGCGTCTCGCCCTGCTCTGTCACGGCGTTGAAGAGGTTTGATGTGATGACGCCTTCGACGCTGCGAGTTTCTATGTCGGCGTACAAGCGCTTCGAGGTGACGCAAAAGCCGTCTTCATTGCGCGTCGCCACCAATCTGGTCTCGTTGTCGATCTCGTATTCAAATGCAGTGAGTTCGCCATCTTCTATGGTGAGGTAGTAGGATTGCCCTGCACGGATGCGACGAAGGGAATGCACCGGCTCACAGGATTCCGCAAGCGTGTGCATTTCGGAAGCATCGAGATATGCGCTCAGCAAAGAAGAAGCCGTCTCTCCCGGATTGATCGTGTGCGCCATCCGTTGCGGCCCACTTTCGTTATGGGCAGAAGTTGAATGTATGGTTGTAGCAACGTCATGGTGCTCAACGCCTTCTGGCATCGGTGATACATGCGAAGTTTCCGATGCACTCAATGCGGAAAGAGGTTCGTCTTGCTCATACTGTGCGCTTTCGGAAACGTCGACCAAAGGCCTATCGCTCCCTTGCTTCAACCAACCAAACGGATCCAACAGAAAAGCGCAGATGAAAAGAAGGGCAAGGAGTGACGCACCAAGCGAGGAATAGCGCATGGGTCTCTTGAGCGGACGGCTGTTGCTGTTGAGATACTGGGCGCGACGACGCTTCCTCGATGAGAGCATGGGCGGCTACCTCCAAAGGTTCGCTGTAATGCAGTGCGTGCGGACGAAAGGAAGGCGCGGCGCAGGCGTACTGCTCTTCGCTGCGCCACTGTAAAATACGCCACGACGGCGTCAAAGTCCAGGCTTTGTCTAGTGAAAATCTAGAAAAAGACGCCATTTTTGACGTTTTTTCTTCCATGGCGCGGTGATTGGGTGTACAATGCCAGGAGGCGACCCGTAGGCGGACGCGCCCATGGCGATGCGTTCAGGCACCACTACGACGCGTCATCCCTGGCGTCAAGTTCATTCGGGGAGGACTCGGGAAGACGCGGCAGCGCCACGCGCCAGCATTCCTCGGTGGTGGGGAGGCCTCCCATCACCCCGGGGCGCGACTCCACCAGCTCGAAGCCGAGCGCCGCGTACAACCGCCGTGCAGGGGTCAGCTCGTTCACTGTCCAGAGGAGGAGGGCGGCGTCGCCTCGCTTCCGGGCGAACGCCATGGCGTGGCGCACCAGCATGCGCCCAACGCCAAGGCCCCGCGCTACAGGCTCCACAAGCAGCCATCGCAACTGGCTCGTTGCTTCACCGCGCGCCACCACGGCCACGCAACCAAGGGGCGCGCCGGCGCGTTCGGCGATCCACAGTTGCGCGTCCGAGTCGCCCATGCGAGAGAATTCGGCTACGCCTTCAAGCACATAGCGCTCGAATTCCGCTGTGTAGCCCTGCTCGCTGGCGTACAGCTGCGCATGCCGCATGATGACCCAGCCCAGGTCGCCGGCACGGGCTGGACGCAGGCGCACCCTGTCCGCTGCATGCGGGTGATCGGTCAACAAGGCCTGCACCTCCCCCAGCGCCACACGCAGACGCGCGCGTCGGGTTTCGTCCAGGTGCGCCAGCAGTGCGGCGGCCTGCGCGTCGGCCCTGCCCGCCAGTTCGACCAGCAAGGCGAGCCCTTCGTCGGTGAGCCGCAGAGGCCGAGGCGTACGACCGGCCGGGGTCTCGTCGCGGTCCACGTAGCCGTGCTTCTGCAGTCGCTTGAGAGTCCGGCTGAGCTGGCCGTGGTCCATGGCAAGGCGGTGGGCGAGTCGCACAGCCGTCACGCCGGGCTCTTCCCCTATTTCATACAACACGCGCGCTTCGGTCAGCCCCAGGGGGCCATCGTGGAGCCGGCGGTTGAAAAGATTGAAGCGCTGAGTGGAAAACCGGATGAAAGCGCGGAGGGCGGCTGTGTCCTGGTCATGGGGCAGGGTAGCCATGGCGGCTCCTTGTGTTGAGGGTGTCAACTCGGTAGGCAGATATATTGACTTTGTCAAGCAATGCACTGCTGTGAATCTGACGGCTTGCCCTTGGACGACAATTCCGCCATTCTCCGCGTTTGATCGCGTCGTTTCCCATACGAGGAGCTTTTCATGCGCATTATTGGCGTCGATACCGGCGGCACGTTCACGGATATCATTTACAAGGACGGCGACGAGTGGCGCGCCCACAAGCTGCTTTCCACCCCGCAGAATCCCGCTGAAGCCGTACTGGCCGGACTGCGCGTCGTGGCGGATGAAGCCCACCGCACCATTGTCCACGGCTCCACCGTGGCGACCAACGCCATCCTGGAGCGCAAGGGCGCGCCAACGGTTCTGGTGACGAACCAAGGCTTTACCGACATCATCGCCATTGGACGGCAGCACCGCAGCCGGCTCTACGACCTCGCTTATCGTCACGAGCCGTCCATCGCGCCAGAGACCATGCGTTTTCCCGCGCCAGGACGCATGGACCGCGACGGCGTGGAGCTCGAACCCCTGACGGACGCCGACGCCAAGGCCGTGGCGGCGGCCATCAAGACGAGCCCCGAGGGCGCTCGCGCCGAGTCCGTGGCGGTGTGTCTGCTGTTCAGTTTCGCGAATCCGGCCCACGAGCGGCGTCTGGGCGAGGCTTTGGCGGCGCTGGGGCTTCCAGTCTCGCTCTCGCACGAAATCGTCAGTGAGTTCAGAGAGTTCGAACGCATGTCCACGACCCTGGTGAACGCCTACGTCTCCCCCAGGATGATGCGCTATCTCACGTTTCTGGAGGACCGTCTGCGCCGGGGCGACGCCTTGCGCATCATGCAGTCCAACGGCGGGGCCATCGCGGCGGGCACGGCCAGGAAAGAATCCGTGCGCACCATCCTCTCCGGACCAGCTGGCGGGTGCGTGGGCGCGCTGGCTGTGGGGACGCAGGCCGGTTTCCCCCGTTGCATCACCTTCGACATGGGGGGCACCTCCACGGATGTTTCGCTTCTTGACGGCGCGCTCACCATGACCATGGAAGCCGCCATCGCCGGCTATCCGGTCAAGACGCCCATGATCGACATCCACACCGTGGGCGCGGGGGGCGGCTCCATTGCGGGGGTGGATGCGGGCGGCTCACTGACGGTGGGGCCGGAGTCCGCCGGCGCAGATCCCGGACCCATCTGCTATGGCAAGGGCGAGTCCATCACCGTGACGGACGCCAATCTTTTCCTGGGTCGACTGGCGCCGGAGCACTTTCTGGGGGGCGACATGAAGCTGGACATGGCGGCGCTGCCGCCGGCTTTCGAGGCCTTGGCCGCCCAGCTGGGCCTCACGCCGGAGCAAGCCGCCGAAGGCGTCATCGCCGTGGCAAACGCCAACATGGAGCGCGCCATCCGTGTCATCAGTGTGGAGCGTGGCCACGACCCGAGGGAATTCGCGCTCTTCAGCTTTGGCGGAGCGGGGGGACTGCACGCCGTGGCGCTGGCGCGGCTGCTCAACATGGAGACCGTGCTCATCCCCAAGAATCCCGGCATCCTCTCGGCCATGGGCATGGTCATGGCGGATATCGTCAAGGACTACTCCCAGACGGTGATGGTGACGCCGTCTCTCCAGGCAGATTCGCAGCAGGGAGCCGCCGAAGCCGCCGCCGTGGCCGAGGCTTTCGCGCCTCTGGCGGAACGGGCCGTTGCAGATCTGCGAGCAGAAGGGGTGGAGGAGGCGCGCATCACCCTGGAGCATGCGTTGGACATGCGCTACGAAGGCCAGTCCTACGAGCTGGTGACGCCATATGCGCCGGTTTCCGGGGAGGGGGAATCCACCAGTCCGGACGAGGCCCTGGCGGCTGCGTTGGAGGCGTTCCACCATGTCCATGAAAAAGCCTACGGATACCGCAACCCGGCGCGCCCCGTGCAGGTGGTGAACGTGAGGCTGCGCGCCAGCGGAGCCCCGGAGAAACCCACCTTGCACGCCGAGCCCCTGGAGGGAGAGAGCCCTCCGGCCGAGTCTCGGCTGGGCGAGCGCGCCATCCACTACGAAGGGGCGGCGCTCACGGCGCAGCTCCTCCAGCGGGAAGCCTTGCGACCCGGCAACAAGGCGGCTGGACCGGCTGTGCTCGTGGAGTACACATCCACCGTGTTCATTCCCCCGGGCGCCGAGGCGCGGGTGGACGGCTACGGCAACCTCGTCATCGCCGTGGGCGGCGAGTCGGCGTAGTCTGCAGCGGCGCGCCAGGCGCGGCCTCTTCGTGGGGCGCGTTTGCATTTCCATCTGGAGTCCTGCGCCAGATGCCGCGCCAGCCCACGCCGACCGGCTCCTGCAGGATCACATCGCGCGAGGAGGCGCGGCACGTCATGGAAATCAATCCCATCCTCCTGGAAGTCTTCAAGAATCGTTTCGCCTCCCTCTGTGAGGAGATGGGCGTCACGCTCATGCGCACGGGGTTTTCTCCCAATATCAAGGAGCGGCGGGACTTCTCGTGCGCGCTCTTCGATGCGGAGGGCGCCATGGTGAACCAAGCCGCGCATATTCCGGTGCACCTGGGCTCCATGCCGCTGTCGGTGCAGGCCGCCGTGGCTGCGCTGGAGGAGCGCGGGCAAGGCCCCATGCAGCCGGGGGACATGGTGATGCTCAACGATCCCTTCCGCGGCGGCACGCATCTGCCGGACATCACCATGGTCGCGCCGATCTACGCCACACCGGAATCGTCGCGGCCGGATTTCTATGTGGCCAACCGCGCGCACCACGCGGATGTGGGGGGCATGGCCGCCGGCTCCATGCCGCTTTCCACATCCATTTTTCAGGAAGGCGTCATCATCCCGCCATTGCGCATCATCCAGGGGGGCGTCATCAACGAGGAGCTCGTCACTTTCCTGCTCAATAACGTGCGCACGCCTCAGGAACGCGAAGGAGATTTCGCCGCCCAGATCATGGCCAACCGCACCGGCGCCGCCCGCATGGCTGAACTGTTGACCAAATACGGCCTGGAGACCGCGCGCGCCTACGCCGCCGCCCTGCAGGACTACGCTGAAGCCATGACCCGCGCGGCCATCCGGCAGCTCCCGGACGGCGTCTATCGCTTCGAGGACGTCATGGACGACGACGGCGTCACCCCTTCCGTGGAGGGGACGACGGGCGAGGACGGGGCCATCCCCATCGTCTGTGAGGCGACGATCCAAGGCGACGCCGCGCGGCTGGACTTCACCGACTCCGGCGCGCAGGTTCCCGGCAGCGTCAACGCCGTGCGCGCCATCACCCTCTCCTGCGTGCTCTACGTTTTCCGCAGCCTCATTCCGCAGCGCATACCCACCAACGCGGGCTGTCTGCGACCCCTCGAGGTGGTCACCCGCCAGGGGACCATCGTGGACGCCGTCTTCCCGGCGGCGGTGGCCGGCGGCAACGTGGAGACGTCCCAACGCATCACGGACGTGCTCCTGGGCGCCTTGGCGCAGGCGTTGCCGGAATCTTTCCCCGCCGCAAGCCAAGGCACCATGAACAACTGCGCCATGGGCGGCCGGGACCGCGTGAAGCAGCAGCCCTTCGCCTATTACGAGACCCTGGCCGGCGGTATGGGCGCCACCGCCGCGCAGGACGGCGAATCCGCTGTGCATTCCCACATGACCAATACCTTGAACACGCCGGTGGAGGCCCTGGAGTACGCCTATCCCTTCCGCGTCACGGAGTACGCCATCCGCCGCGGCTCAGGGGGCGCCGGCCGACGTCGCGGCGGGGACGGCATGATCCGCGAGATCGCCCTCACCGAGGCGGCGGAGGATGTAGAAGTTACCGTATTGAGCGAACGCCGGAGGCGCGGACCTTACGGCCTGGCCGGCGGCGAACCCGGCGCGCCGGGCCGCAACGCGGTGCTGCGCCGCCAGGGGGAAGCACTCGTCATGGAGGAGCAGCCCGGCAAGTTCCATGTACGGCTCTTTCCGGGGGATCGTCTCCGCATCGAGACGCCGGGCGGCGGCGGCTGGGGCGCTGCGGAAGACTAGGGCGCGCTTGACAAGAACCTCCGGGTGAAATCCCTGCTGAAGCGGCATTCGCCGGCGCAGGAATGCGCCGTGTTCAATCCCAGAGGACTGAGCGGGCCAGTGGGGCGGCCTCCCTTCCTGTTGACAGGAATACGCCCCGGCGTGAATGGCTCATGTCTCGGGGGCGCGCCATGGACACGGAGGCTCCCGACACATTGCCGAAAACCTTACTGCGACCCTCCAGGCTTGCCAGCGCGCCGCCGCGGGGGGTAGGATACCGTATGGAAAAGCTCCCCCTCGTGGCCCTGGTGGGTCGTCCCAATGTGGGCAAGTCCACGATTTTCAACCGACTCACCCGTTCCAATCGCGCCATCATGCATGACCGGCCGGGCGTCACCCGTGACCGCATCTATGGCGAGGTACACGCCAAGGGCTCGCCACCATTCGCTCTG
This sequence comes from uncultured Desulfovibrionaceae bacterium, assembly GCA_964455395.1. GTDB lineage: Bacteria > Desulfobacterota > Desulfovibrionia > Desulfovibrionales > Desulfovibrionaceae > CAYVWB01. Next base: position 8,586 of record CAYVWB010000086.1, on the reverse strand, counting down.
GTGGACACCGGCGGATTCGGTCTGGACGACGCAGGCCGCACCATGCGCTGGGAGGAAGGCGGCACGCCCGTGCCCGCTCTGGGGCTCACCGCGGGGCTGCACGGTTTCGAGGAAGAGGTCTACCAGCAGGTCCGGCTCGCCGTGGCCGAAGCCGCCGTCCTCGTCTTCGTGGCGGATGGCCGCGAGGGTCTCACCCCGCTGGACAGCCGCATCCTGAGCTCCTTGCGCAACGCCGCCAAGCCCATCATCCTCGCCGTGAACAAGGTGGACGGGCTGGAGCGCGAAGCCGAAGCCCTGGCGGACTTCTACGCCCTGGGTCTGGAGCGGATGCTCGCCGTCTCCGCAGCGCATGGCGTGCATCTTGGCGAGCTGGTGGAGCTCATCGTGGAGACGCTCCCCGAAGACGACGACAAGGACAAAAACGTCGGCCCCGGCGCCGAAGCGCAAACCGAGCATGCGCTCAAACTCGCCTTCATCGGGCGGCCCAACGCCGGGAAATCTTCTCTGGTGAATACGCTCATCGGTGAGGAGCGAATGATCGTCAGCGAGCTCGCCGGCGCCACCCGCGACAGCGTGGACATCGCTTTCGACGCGCCGGGCAAGCGCCTCGGCGTGGTGTCCCGCTACACCATCGTGGACACTGCAGGCATGCGCCGCCGCACCAAGATAGAGGACGAGGTGGAGCGCTATTCCGTGCAGGCCGCGTTGAAGAGCGCGCGCAAGGCCGACGTGGCCGTGATGGTGGTGGACGCCGCCGCCGGCGTCACCCAGCAGGACAAGAAGCTCATCAGCTATCTGGACCGGGAGAAGCTCAACTTCCTTATCGCCCTCAACAAGATGGACCTCATCCCCAAAGCGAAGCAGCGCGAGGTGACGAACGACCTGGAAGCGGCGCTGAACATCTGCCCCCACGCGCCGGTGCTGCACACATCCGCGCACACGGGCCGCGCCGTGGAAAAAATTCTGCCCACGGCGGAGACCATCTACGAGGAAGCCGGCGTGCGAGTCTCCACGGGGCGGCTCAACCGCGCCATGGAAGAGGCCTTGCAGAAGCACCAACCCCCGGTGGTGAAACGGGTGCGCGCCAAATTCTACTACATGACCCAAGCTGACGTCCGGCCGCCCACCTTCATCTTTTTCGTCAACGATCCCGACCGGGTGAAGGATTCCTACAAGAAATACCTGGAGAACCAGCTGCGCAAGCGTTTCGGCATCCGCACCGCGCCCATCCGGGTGCTCTTCCGCGGCAGCCACAAGCAGTAGACCGCGCAAGGTCGGCCGGGCGTTCGGGGCGCCTTTCGCCCTGCTCCCGGCGTGGGGGCGCGGGTTACTCCCTCCGCAACACGCCACAGTAGAAGACGTAACCGTACACATGGGCGTAGGCGCGGTGCAGCGCCATCTCCCGGCGGTCGCTTTCCGCCACGGCCGTGGCTGCGGGGTCGCCCGGGTGGCGCGCCAGAAAGGCCTCCAGCCGCGCTTCCAGGGGCGCGTAGTATTCCGTCCACCACGCTTCGTCCGGCAGGGTGAAGACTTCCAGCACCTCGAACCCCGCTTCGGCCATGGCGCGGGTGTTGGCCTCCACCTCGCGGATGGCTGCGTATTCCGCTGTCCAGAAGGCCGTGACTTCTGCGGGCCGCTGCGCCGGGGGGACCAACCAGGAGAGCTCGCTGACGCAGACGCCGCCCCCCGGGACGAGATGGTCTCGGATGATGCGCAAGCCCCTGTCGAAACCGATGGAGTAGACCGCGCCCTCGCTCCAGGCGAGGTCGAAGGCGCGGCGGGGGACGTCCGGGGGGAGCTCGCTCATGTCGGCGTGGATGGGCGTGATGCGGTCCGCCAGCCCGGCGGCTGCGGCCCGGGTGGCCAGCTCCACGAGGAAGCCCCGGTGCATGTCCACCGCGGTGATGCGAGCCTGCGCCGCTTCCGCCAGCACGAGGCTCTGGGCGCCGGGGCCGCAGCCCAGGTCCAGAACGCGCGGCTGCGGGGGCAGGTCGGGGAAGAGGGCCAGGGCGCGCAACGTGGCTTCGCGGCTGCCGGGGGCTTGGCGGGGCAGGTCTGCGTGGAGTTCGAGAAACAGGGTCAGCGTGTGTTCGTCCATGAGGTTTTGGGTCCATGGTTGCAGGGTCTGGGTGGGCGGTTCAGAGTTCCTTGAGCCGGGCGCGGGGCGCTTCGGGGTCGTAAGCGTCCAGCAGATAGAGGCGGATCTTGGCGGAGCGGGGGAATTCCTCCTTGAGCAGGGTCTTGAGGAGCTTGCGGACCTTGGCGAGGGGGATGTCCTCGTAACGGGCCTTGGCGAATCCGTCGCGGTGGATGGTGAAGCGATCGGGGGCGATCTTGTGGAAGAGCACGGCGCGGTTGCGTTTGTAAGTGCGCATGTCGAGCGCACAGCCCGTGTCCATGGCCTGGAGACGTCTGGGGATATCGTCGAGGGCGTTGGTCTTGTCTATCACGTGGCTGAAAGGAGCTGGGGCGCGGTGGTGGGCGTCAGTTGAAAAAGAGCGTGCGGGTGCGCTCGTATTCCAGGCTGGAAGCGAGGAAGATGGCGTGCAGGCGCTCTTCATTGAGGTCGAAGTAGCGCTCGTACTCCGGATCGATGTCGTATTGGAGGGCGTCCACGCCGGTGCTCACGCCGTGGAGCTGGGCGATGGCGTCGCCGAGGTGGACGGCGTAGGCGAGCTGGCGGTGGGACGCCTCGGCCTGGGCGGGTTCGTGGTGCCGGCGGATGGCGGCGAGGAGGTTGTCGGGCAGCCGCCAGTGCATGCCCAGCACCATGCCGGCTTCCCCGTGGTCCGTGGCGAGGAGTCGACGCTCGGCGGCGCTGTAGTCCTTTTCGAGTTTCGTGTCCACCAGAGCGATGAGTCGTTTGGCCACGCCTTCCATGGAGGCGGAGAGGACAGCCTTGCCGATATCGTGGAGAATGCCCGCAGTGAAGACGTCGTCCATGCGCAAACCCGGACTGCGGGCGTAGCGCGCCGCCCCGCGGGAGGCGATGGCCACGAAGAGGCAGTGGCGCCACAGCATGCCGGGTTCGCTCTCGTAGCCGGCGAGGTCGTGGTTGTAGATCTGCGCGCTGCAGGAGCCGATGGCGATGCCCACCACCATGCGCTCCCCCAGCAGGTTCACGGCGCGTTCCACGGAGCTCACCTCATGGCCCACGCCGAAGAGGGGGGAGTTCACCACCTTGAGGACATTGGCGGTAAGCGCTGCATCATGCACGACAACGGCCACGATCTCGCCCATGTCGTAGTCGTCTTGCCGCATCAGAGCGAGCAACCGATGCGCCGTGTCGGAAAGAGGCGGCAACCGCCGGATGCGGCGCACGAGGTTCTTGAAATCTGCGGTCTGCGTGGTCATTTGCATTGTCTAGGGGGATGCGTCGGATCAGAGGGTCCATTCGCCGCGGCCCGGCGAGCTGATGGTGACCAAGCCGCCGGCGCCGAGCTTCACGGTGCGGCTGATGCCGCCGCCGAGGTCCTCGGCCTCCACAGGGATGCGCTTGGCGCGCAGGATGCGCTGCACCGCCTCGGCGTTGCGGGCGCCGATGTTGAACAGGCTGCTCGCCTTGATGATGGTGGCGCCTCCGACCAGCTTGGCGCGCACGCCGCGGATGTCGCCGCGGGGGGCTCGCCTGGCGGCTTGGGTGAGCAGGGCGGGGAGGGCGGTGTCCGCGAAATAGCCGGGCAGCTCCCGCGCGCGCTTGCTGGATGTGGAGGAGTTGGGCAGCGCCACGTGCGCCATGGCCAGCAAATCGCTGCGGTGATCGAACAGCATCACGGCGATGCACGACCCCAGCGCGAAGGTCTTCAGATTTTTGGAGGCGTTGTGGATGGCTTCGATTCCCCCCACGCCGACGACCACGGTATCCATCGCGAGGTTACCTTCGAGGCAAAGACAAGGGTGACAATTCCATGTCGTCAATATACCGGAAAAATGCAGGCATGGAAAGCACGCGGCGGCCATTGCCCGCACCACCATGCGGGAGCGGGGGCATACGCCGTGGAGCAGCGGCGCGACAAGGATGTGACGTCGGAATGTCGCTTGACCGCAAGCCCCCCTCCTGAGGTAGACTGTACGCCGTTGGCGCACTCGTCCCTCAACCATCGGGAGGTCTCCATGCACCGTCGAGGAAGCGGCGTTCTGCTGCACGTCAGCTCTCTGCCCTCCGGCCACGGCGTCGGCGACGCCGGCCCGGCCGCGCGTCGTTTTGTCGACCTGCTTGCAGCCACGGCGCAGCGCGTCTGGCAGATCCTGCCCCTGGGCCCCACCAGCCCGGCTCTGGGCAATTCGCCCTACTCCAGCTTTTCCGCCTTCGCCGGGGACCCCCTCTTCATCAGTCCCGAAGACATGGTCACGGCTGGGCTCCTCGGCGAGTTCGACATCGGCGGCTTCATGGAGCACGACCCCGGCCATTGCCAGTTCGACGCCGCCCACGCCCACAAGGAGACCATGCTCCGCCACGCTTTCGAGCACGTCGAAGACCGTCTCCAAGACGATGTCGACTACCAGCGCTTCCTCCGCGACGAGGCCTCCTGGCTGGAAGACTACGTCCTCTTCGTGACCATCAAGGCGGAGCAGCAAGGCCGCATGTGGAGCCAATGGCCCGTGGAACTGCGCGACAGGCATGACCACGCCCTGGCGGAGGTGGCCCACCGCCGCGCACGCGAGCTGGCCTACCACCGCTTCGTTCAGCACTTGTTCCACACCCAGTGGAAAGCCTTGAAACGCTACGCCAACGAGCGGCGTGTCCGTCTGGTGGGCGACATGCCCATCTATGTCTCCTTCGACTCCGCAGATGTCTGGGCCAACGCCCACCTCTTCCGCCTGGACGAACACAAGAACCCGAGCGTGGTGGCCGGCGTGCCTCCGGATTACTTCAGCGCCACCGGCCAGCTCTGGGGCAACCCCCTCTACGACTGGCCCACCCATGAGAATCAGGCGTTCGCGTGGTGGGTGCGCCGCATCGCCCGGACGCTTGACCTGACAGACGCCGTGCGTCTGGACCACTTCCGCGGTTTCGCCGCCTACTGGGAAGTGCCCGCCGGCGAAGAGACCGCCATCAACGGCCAGTGGGTGGAAGCCCCCGGCGAGGCCCTCTTCGAGACCCTCGTCAAGACGCTCGGCTGCGCTTCCATCATCGCGGAAGACCTCGGCACCATCGACGCCGCCGTCCGCGAGCTCAAGGACACCTTCCAGTTCCCAGGCATGAAGATCCTCAGCTTCGCCTTTGGCGACAACATCGCCAGATCACCCTACATCCCCCACAATTGTGAAGAAAACAGCATCATCTATACCGGCACGCACGACAACAACACCTTCAACGGCTGGTACTTCGGCGACGCTCCGGAAGGCGACCGCGCACGCTTCCGAGCCTACGCCGGCCTGGAGCGCGACCCCCACGATCCACACCGCCACGCCATCCGGCTCGCCATGACCAGCCCGGCGCGCACGGCCATCTTCCCTGTCCAGGACGTCCTCGGCCTCGGCGCGGAAGCCCGCATGAACACGCCTTCCCTCGCCAACGGCAACTGGTCGTGGCGCATGACCTTCGCGGATCTCGACCACGGCCGCGCCCGTGAACGCGGCTTCGACTTCCTCGAACACATGACCCGCATGACAGCGCGGGACTGACCGCAACTACCCGCCACGCTGCCGCCCGGGGGCAACGTCCACCCGACGCGTCTGCCCGACACCTCTGGGGGGGCGCGTCCACCCGACGTATCTGGCCGACGCGTCTCGTCGGCTTGACTGGTGGGCGTCATCCTCGGCGATCCCGGCGGACATGAAGGATGCCGTGAACCGGTCGTAACACTGCGTCGTGCGGAAAGGGACATGGCGCTTCCGGGTGGATGATCGAGCCGGCAGTGAGGCGCGGCTTCGTCATGCGCCGTGGCTCGCGCTATGCGCTCTCCCCCGCGGCGGGCGGCGGAGCGAGCGCGGCGGCGCCTGTGTCCGAGGCGACGTCGTCCGCAAGAGAAGACCGCAGCGAGGGCGCGACGGCGGCGTCTTCCTGCGCGAAGAGGTGGGTGAGGATGGCGTTGCTCACCAGCATGCCGTTACGTGTGAGTCGCATGTAGCCGTCCTTGATGCGGATGAGGTCCTTGCGGGAAAGCGCCTCCACCAAGGCGCGGTGGCGGTGCAGCAGGGCCTCTCCGGTCAGCAGCCGGTAGCCGCGCAGGTTCAGGCCGCGTGTGGTGCGCAGCCGGAGCATCAGCATTTCCTTGAGGCGGTCCTGGGGCGAGAGGGTCTCGGCGCCGTCGCCAAGTGTGCGCTCGCGCACGGCTGTGGCGTAGGCGCGCAGGTCCGCGGGGTTGGTCCACCGCGCGCCGCCCATGGTGGAGACGGCAGAAGGACCCAGCCCAAGGTAGGGCTTGCCCTCCCAGTAGCCCAGGTTGTGGCGGCTCTGATAGCCCAGCCGCGCGAAGTTGGAGATCTCGTACTGGAGATAGCCGCGCTCTTCCAGGTAATCCGCGCCGTAGATGAACATCTTGGCCTGCTCGTCCTCCGACGGCAAGGCGAGACGGCGTTCCAGGCAGGCGCGTTCCAGAGGCGTATCCGGCTCCACGGTGAGGCCGTAGCAGGAGAGGTGCTGGGGGCCGAGCTCCGCAGCGTTGCGCAGGACGTCCAGCCATTGCTTCAGGCGGGTGTCCGGCAGGCCGAACATCAGGTCCAGACTGATTTCATTGAAGCCCAGAAGGCGCGCCTGCTCCAGAGCGACCAGCGTCTGGCGGTGGGTGTGGGCGCGGCCCAGCATGGTGAGGTCCGCCGGCCGCACGCTCTGGACGCCCATGGAGAGCCGGGTGACGCCCACGTCCTTGAGCGCTTGAAGCGTGTCCATGGCGCCCAGGGATTCGGGGTTGCCCTCCACGGTGAACTCCACGTCCTCGGCGAAAGCGAAGGCGCGGCGCAGACCATCGCCCAACGCGGTGAGCGCTTTGGGCGGCAACAAGGAGGGCGTGCCCCCCCCGATGTAGACCGTATTGACTATCGGCCGGCCCAGCCGGTCGCTCCACAACGCCATCTCCAGCCGGAGCGCGTCCACGTACGTCTCCATGGCCCCGGGCTGCGGGACCACGGAGTGGAAGCCGCAGTAGTGGCACTTGGCGCGACAGAAGGGGACGTGGACGTAGAGCAGCATGGGCGACGGAGGGGTTGCGGGGCGGGGGACGTCCACCGTGTGGGGCGATCCGCATGCCCCGGACAGTAGAACATCGCCCCGCCGCCAGGCAATGGAGGCTTTTCGGCGGCGCAGCAGGGACGCACCCGCTACGAAGCCAGCAGGGCCTTGGCGAAGTCGTGCCCGTCGAAGGGCCGCAGGTCCTCCATCTTCTCGCCCAGCCCCACGAAGGAGATGGGCAGACCGAATTGCAACGCGATGGCCACCACCACACCGCCCTTGGCCGTGCCGTCCAGCTTGGTGAGGATGAGCTCGTCGATCTGCACCGCCTCGCCGAAGAGTTTGCACTGCGAAAGCGCGTTCTGCCCTGTGGTGGCGTCCAGCACCAGCACCGTGCGGTGGGGCGCGCCGGGATGTTTCTTGCCCAGCACCCGCTTGATCTTCTTGAGCTCCTCCATGAGGTTGGCCTTGGTGTGCAAACGACCCGCCGTGTCCACGATGAGCAAGTCGTATTCTTCGCGCACGGCCTTGTCCATGGCTTCGAACGCCACGGCTGCGGGGTCCGCGTCCTGGCCTTTGGAGTAGAACCCGGCGCCCACCCGCCGCGACCAGATGGCCAGCTGCTCCACGGCGGCGGCGCGGAAAGTGTCTCCCGCAGCCACCAGCACCTTGCGGCCCTGCATCTGCGCACGGTGGGCGAGCTTGGCGATGGTGGTGGTCTTGCCGACGCCGTTGACGCCGATGACGAGGATGGTTTCCGGGGGGTTGACCACGCTGATGGCGGGCCGCCGCTTGAAGATCTCCTCCAGTTCCTCGCGCATGAGGTCCTTGAAGCGCGCAGGGTCCGTGACGCCTTGGGCTTTGGCGCGGGCCTTGAGCCGGTTCACCAGATCCATGGTGGCTTCGTAGCCCACGTCCGCCATGATGAGGATTTCCTCGAACTCCTCCCAGAAGGCTTCGTCCATGGCGTAGTGGCTGGCCAGCAACCCTTCGATGCGCTTGGTGACCGCCTCGCGCGTCTTGGAAAGTCCCGCCGAGAGTTTGAGCATCAGCCGGCTGCGTTCGTCCTCCTCGTCCTCCAGATCCAAGGCCAGCGCGAGGCGGTACTGCAGCTCGGAGCGGAACTCCTCCACATGTTCGTACTCCATGTCCTCCAGCCAGACACGGAAGCGCTCGATGAAGTCCTCGGCCTCGTCCCGAGGCGCGCCGAGCGCCTTGAAAAGAAAGTCCAGCCGGGACCAGAGGAGCTCCCCCGCAGTCTCCACATCGCGCAGCACGATGGCCAGCCATGCGGAGAGGCGGGGCTCGGCGGCGCGTAACTCCAATGTGAGCTCCTGCTGCCAGGGCTCGGTGGCCTCGGGAGGCGCTTCAGGCGCGGCGGCTTCGGCCGGCGAAGCGGGCGCGGGCTTCGCCCGGGGTTCCGTGAGGTCGAGGACCGGCTCCGGCTCGGGCGCGGGCACCGGCTCCGGCTC
>CAYVWB010000085.1:0-16712 GCA_964455395.1 uncultured Desulfovibrionaceae bacterium | reverse complement strand
GCGTTGACGAAGGTCGTCTTGCCCGAGCCCGTGCCGCCCGCCACGAGGATGTTCCTCCGCGCCTCGATCGCCTCAACGAGGACGCGCCGCAACGCGTCGCCCAGAATGCCGGCGTCCACGTACTCTTGCAGCGAGAAGACGCGGCTGGCCCGCTTGCGGATGGCGAAGGACGGCGCGGCCACTACCGGCGGCAGCAGCCCTTCGAAGCGGCTGCCGCCCCCGGCCGAAAGCTTGGGCAACTCGCCCTCCACGATGGGCCGGTCCGGCGTGGCCGTGGTGTCCAGCGCGCTGGCGAGGAGCGAGATCACGAGGCGGCTTTTCTCCGGGCAGAACTCGCCGTGCCGGGCCATGCCCGCGCCGAGGCGTTCGATCCACAGACTGCGGTCCGGATTCACCATGATTTCGACCACCTCGGGATCGCCCAGGGCCTCCATGATGACCGGGCCAAAGTTGTGTTCGAGGCTGACGATGAGGCGGCATGTCATGACGCCGCCCCCGGCAGGAGCAACGCCGCGAGGATCGCCAGCGCCGCCACCACGATGACGCCAGTGAGCCAGAAGAGGTCGCGGCGGAACGCCTTGAGTGCGGCGCCGTGCTCGCAGAAGGTCGTCTGGATGGTCGCCACGGAGGCGGCCGAGAACTCCTTGGCGAGCACATCCGAGGCCTGGCGCACGTCGGCGAGATACGCCTCGCCCTTGGCCGCCAGGAGCGACGTCATGGCTTGGTGATGCCGCGCCAGCAACGTCTCGTAATCCTGAAGAAACGCGTTGTGCAGCGTCACGAGCATGAGCACGGGATCGTCGGCGTCCACCTTCGTCTCGTGAACGCGCGCGAGCAACGCCTTGGCGTCTTCCAGGCGCATGCCGACGCCTTCGGGCAGGGATGGAGTTTCGTCCGTCATGGCGCGCCTCAGCAGAGATTGGCCTTGTCCAGCTCGGCCACGGCGTCGCGCCAGAAGCTCTTCAGCCGCTGGCGCACCATGATGGGCAGTGGTGAGTCCAGGGCCGCGACGAAGGTCTGCCGTCTCGCGAAGAGCTCTTCCAGATCCCGCCCGAAGAGGGACTGCTTGCGGTGCGGCAGCGCGACCACGGCGTGGAGGCTGGTCGCGCACTCGCCGTAGACCTTGAACTCATGGAAGGCCTTGCCCTCCAAAGCGATCTCACCAAAGAAGCGGTTCAGCCAGACCACAAGCGGCGACGCGGGAAAGTGCCGCGCCAGGGACTGAAGCCCGGCCAGCGTGTCCAGGATGGCCTGCCCGCCCGTGACCACCGTGTGGAGCATGACGGCGTGGCCCTCGTCCTCCAGCAGCGTGATGGCCTGCGTGTCCAGCAAATAAGAACCCAGGGGCACGAAGGAGGACGCGCCGTTGTCCACCACGGCGTGCGCCTCGGGCGGCAGGTCGAGGAGGCGCTCCATGAGGGCGTCGAAGCGGCGCGGGTCGATGTCGCTGCCGTCCATGATCTCGATGGCCTCGGCGCCGAGCTCGGCGTAGCCGGCCAGCGTCGCGTTGATGGGGTCCGTGTCGAAGCAGTGGACGTCCACCTCGCGCGCCCGGAGGTACTGCGCCAGCATGGCGGCGACCATGGACTTGCCCACGCCGCCCTTGCCCTGGAGGATGCAATGGATGGTGGCCATCATATGATCTCGTCAGTATGTGGCACCTTATTTACTACAAAGCCTCGCTGTTGTGGCGTCAATAGTGATATTGCTGTATTTGCATTTTCAAGACTGCTTTGAGCAATAACCTCAGCCTTCTCCTGCGCCTCTTGTTCTTTATATCGAGCTAGATGGTAGCATAATGTGGAGTAAGACATGCTGATACGTCCTTCGTTTCGCAACTTGGCGTGTATCATCTTTGCATCATAGCCAAGTTCTTGCATGCTTGTAATTGTCTTCCGGCATGCAATGAACTCGATACGTCCCACATTGCGCTTGATTCTATTGCCTTTCGTTTTCACATGTCACCTCCTTGCATAGATATTACGTCGACGACTGCTCGCATATCCTGGGAAGGAAAGGTGCAAACCAGTCAATATAGTCATGCATTCAGGATGCTTGCTGCATCTTGCCGCGCTCATCCGCGGACATTTCAAAACTTAGCTGAACGTTATTGCTTTACACAAGAAGAAATTTACCATAAATATTGATGAAATTTCTTATGCAGCCAGACAGCAGGGTGTGACCATGAGCGATTTTCCCGAAATATTGGAGCGTTCTTTTGTGGATCTTGTGGACCAACGAGCGGACGCGCGAGGGTGGGGCAAGGGCGAGTTTGCAAAAAGAGTCTGGCCCGAGGCAAACCCTCAGTCCGCCGCAGGAAAATGGGCAGCCATACGAACCAGGGCGACAAATACGGGCAAGCCGCAAGGCGTACTCATATCTGACGCCCATCGCATGGCCGAAGCTCTCGACGAGGACCTAGCCTTTCTGTTGTCGCTCGCCAAAGAGAACGCCCGGCGGCAAGCTTCATGAGGGACGCCTTTATGTTCGAGACGCTACGCGCCTGCCTGAAGCTACAAGGAATTCAAAGTGCTGGACAATCAGTTGAAGGAGTTCGAGGCCGAGGCGGAAAAAGTGTTGCACATGGGATACATGCTTTGCGAAGCTATTCATCCGGCAACAGAAGACAAGGAGCATGCGCTGTCCCTACACTACAAAGCCCTGTGCTCTCTGGCGCTTACAACACAACATTCGCTAAAGGCCTTCACCGCCATCCTGCGGTCGATGTCGCAGGAATAACCCACAACAAGCCCGCCACTGGCGGGTTTATTGTGCACGCAGATCGAAAGAAATTCTTATTAAAACTTGTTCAATCGCATAAGAATAACCAGCGAAATTCTTTTGACGCTCTTGTTGCGAACCTGACCAGTCAACTCATAACAGCCCAACATGTAAGAAGAAACGATAAACGCCGTGGAGCGGCCCATGCAGTGTCACCATGAATTTTCTGCAGAGGAGCTGGAGTTTATCCAGATCCTGACCAGCAATTTACCGCCCATCATCGCCCGCAAAGAAGTCGGGAAATTCCTTGGCGGCATGGTCGCGCCACAGACTCTCTCCAACGCCGATGCTGCTGGCGAAGGGCCGGAGGTCGCATATCGAGTAGGACGCTCCGTGGCTTATCGCACGGAGTCTCTGGTAAAGTGGATGGTCGAAAGGTACGGCGTGGTGCGTCTTGCGAACCTCAAGACTCTGTAGAAGCGTCTTTCGTTGGTCGCAAGTTGTTGACGGCCGCGCGAGTGGCGTCTGGGATGAGATGCGCGTAGCGCATGGTCATGGTGATTGTCTTGTGCCGCATCAACGTCTTGATGCGGTAGATGTCCGTCCCGGCCAAGGCCAACCAAGAAGCGAAAGTGTGGCGGAGGGTGTGAAAGACGACTTTATGTCGAGCGTCGGTCACGTGCTCATTGAAGCCAATAGTTTCGACCAAGGCGGAAAACCGGCGGCACAGCGAGCTTCGCTCTTTGCCGCCATTGGGGGGCGCAAGGACCAAGCGATTTCCCGGGACCTTGCCCCCGACATCCTTGCTGGCAGCCTGTGCAGCTTCATAGCGATTCCGGAAAACAACTTCAGCATCGACGTTTATGAAAACCTTCCCGCCCGGTTTTCGGCTCTGCTCTTCACGGATAGTGACAATGCCGTGTTCGAGGTTCACGTCGACCCATTCCAGACGGAGGATTTCTCCCAGGCGCATGCCTGTATTCAAGGCGATAACAATGGCTGCGTGCAGATCTTCATGGCCAGAGTCCTCGGCGGCCTCGATGAGCTGATCGGCCTCTTCATAAGAAAGGAAGCGCTGGCGGGCATTCTTGGGTTTGGGTTTCGGCACTCCCTCAACTGGACTCATACCCTCGAAGAGCGGAGCTCCATTAACGACTGTTTGTCGGGCCATATTGTAGGCCCGACGCAGAATAGCGAAGTATTGCAGCACGGTGGCTTCGGCGAGGCCTTGCGCCCGAAGGAACTCAAGGAAGGCTTTAATGTGCTGCTGGGTGATGACCCCAAGCGGATAGTCGCCCAGATGCTCGAGGATGTTCTTCTCGATGCGGCACTTGTCGTCTCTCCATGTACGTTTGGTGCGCTTGGCTTCCGGCAGATAGTGTTCTCGGAGGAATTCGGCCAGAGTTACGCCCTTACACTCGGCCAGCAGCTCCGCCCTGGCCTCGGCCTTCCTGCGGGCCTCGGCCTCGGCGCGCATCTGGGCGAGGCTCAACGGCCCCTCCCCGGTCTTGACGCCTTCTTTAATCTTGGCGAGAATCTTGTATGCCTTTTCGGCGTTCCAGCCTTCCGAAGCCCACCCCACGCCTTCTTCGTAGTCCTTGTAATTGGCCGAATACCGGATGCTGAAATAGCGATCTGGGCGGCTATAGTGCTTCCGAGACCCGTGTTCCCGGTAGCGGACCCCAGGAAAGTTTGTTTTGCTCCACCGTCGCGGCATGGTCCCGGAATAGTCCCGGAATATTTCCGGGTCAAGGGATGCCCCGGGAAGGCCGAGACTCACAACCTATTGAAATATATTGCACCGGTATGCCCAGGTATGCTTGATTTTTGCTCTGCATTGGACTACGAATCCGTAGGTCGCACGTTCGAATCGTGCCGGGCGCACCAAGAATTACAGGGGTTTACGAGAAATCGTAAGCCCCTTTTTCTTTGCGCGGGTAACAGGCTGGGAACAACGTTACATGTTTCACCTCCTCCCTGTATGTTGCAAGCGATGTATGACCGCATCGCCTCTAGTTGATACGTGAAAGCTGCTGCAGCAAGTCCGACAAGAAGCAGGGAAGTATGGCCGAAGGTATTGTATGCTTCACCGCACTCGACACCCACGGCAAGCAACGCTTCGACTGTTGGGCGCCAACCAGAGTGCGTCAACAAGGGTTCAATGCGACAATCTCCTAGAATCTTGAAACATGATTCGGCACGGGGTGAACACGGGGCCTTGGCGTCGAAAGATCGATACATGGCTGACGCCTATGAAACCTGCAGGAACATGACGAAGCAAGTGGGCGCAATATCTCCTGTGACGCAGTCGAGTTGAATCAGCGTTATAGTTGGTCAGATGTATGGCCCAGGCTTTTCCTTCGGGAGTGTCCTCTGCCTTTGTGTCCAGTCGTTCCTCGCCGTTGACGAACTTCACCCCGGTGACGACCTTGCCCAGCATCTTGTATTCACCGAGTCGCTTCCAGTCTGTCTCGGCGGAAAAAAGCAGGTGTTGAAGACCATGACCAGAATCGTCTCCCTTGAGCGTTTCCCTGGTCTTCACCATCCGCAGCAGGGCTGACGCAAAGACCGATTCCACCGGGTTCGTTGTCCGGATATACGCCCAATGCTCCGTTGGGACGTCATGGAAAATCATCAGTTTCGGGCGGCCTTTCCTCCAGTACTCCAATATCTTGGACAGGGCAGGTCCGCGAGAAAGTCGGGCGCGCCGTCAGCCACTGCGAGGCGCGGCGGTAAGATCATGCCCCGCGACTTTATCTGCTATGTAGCGCATCGATAATATGGGGCCGAGATACGTAGCTTCGGAAGGGACTGATCGTCTGGCTACACAACGCATAATCTATAGGTCACGTTTCCCCGGCGAACCTGCGCCTTGCGGCCGCCGGGGAGTCGTGTCCGATGCTTGGATGGAGATTATCGGGTAAGCGTCAACAGCGCGTTCTCGAATTGTGCGACCGGCACGCCGTGACCGAAGTGATGGATCACGTCCTCCTCGAAGTGGCGCTGCTGCGCGGCGTTGAAGGCCGCCGTGGCGTCCGTGAGCACGAGAGCGTTGTACCCCCGGTCATGGGCGTCGCGGAGGGTGGATTCCAGGCAGACGTGCGCGGCGTAGCCCATCAGATAGACCGTTTCCACAGCGTTGTTGCGTAGATAGCTGTCCAGGTTCGAACCCGCGAAGCCGCTAGCGCCGGTGCGTCCCTGCACGACGAACTCGCCTTCCTGCGGAGTGAACGGCTCGACGAAATCGCTGCCAGGCGCGTCCGCCGGGAAAGTGCCCACTTTGGGTATGACAGCCCGCAATCCGTACTGCGCCTGGCCCAGTTCAGGATGGCCGGGTTGAAATCGCAGCCCCACATGAACGACACGCATACCCGCAGCTCGAGCCGCCGCGAGCGCCTCCTTGGATCGTTCAATAGACGATTCGAATAGTATGCGATCCTTCATCAGATGGTTGATTCTGCCGTCATCATGCAACCAATCGCCTTGGTACTCGATCAGCACCAGCGCTGCATTTTTGATGGATTCCATGGACATACCGTCTCCTTCATGCGTCGGTTTCGATGCGTTCGCAGGCGCGATGACGTACGCGACAAGACATGCACTCGCAATGAAAACAGACAATACTTTTGAAAGCGACATGGGACGACCTCATTGTTGAATGTGACATAAAGTTAGCACCCTAATTATATAATCAAAAAATATTATGGGATGCGCCGTTCCATGTGCGCCAGGACGTCGAGCACGACGCGCCGTGTGGCGTCGTCGACGCCGTCCAGCATGGCGGCCGTGCGGCGGTAATGCTCGGGCAATACGGCGTGGAGCAGGTCGTGGCCGCGCGGCGTGATGGTAACCACGGTGGCGCGCGCGTCGCCGGCGTCTTGGGTCATGTGAACAAGGCCGTCGCGACGCATGCCCGCCAGCACGACCGAGACAGTGGCCTTCGTGATATCCATGCGCTCGGCCAGTCCGGAAGCGCGCAAGCCATCGGGATTCCGTTCCAGAAGCACGAGCGTGAAAAAACGCCGGAGGGAGAGCTCGTGCTCGGCGAGGTACGCTTCCATGGACTTGATGACGTCCCCGGCGACGCGTGCGAGCTTCAGCACCACCTGCAGGGCGGTGATGTCCAACTCGGGGTGGCGTGCGCGGAATCGCTCCAGAGTTTCGGCGTCGGGCAGGTCTCGTAGATCGAACATGTCGTCCTCACTTGATTAGTATGCTAACCAAACAAAAAAGAATGTCAATACCAGTTTGACAAATTAATCATACAACAGCTGAGAATGGACTCATGTATCTCTCATTGACGAGGTCTGAGGGGCAAGCCACGGATTGCGCGGCGTCTCACCGATACGGCGGATGAAGCACGGTCCCCAGTTGCTTCAGAAGGGCAGGTAGGGTGCATGCGGACGCCCTTGACGGCAAGCTGCTGTTGATACATTGAGCGCACGGCAAAGAGCCTACCGACCCTCACGCGTCCTCGATGGCGTAGTTGCAAGCATATTTTAATTTTTATATTGAACGCATCAGAACAGGATTATGAATTGACGCTCATGAATCCGTCAGTTCGAATGCAGTCTCTGTCTTCTATGCGGAGTTAAGGAGATAGCTGCATTCTTGAACACGAAGCTGCGTGACAGTCTATAATGTCAGCTGGTATGCATTGATGCTCAGTCATGAGACAATTGTTGAGGGATGATCTGTAATTCAAGGGGTTTCACGCAGCGACACGACAAGCGCCGCCTCCAACTCCGCGAATATCTGGGCGAGCGCGTGCTCCATGGCCTGGACCACGGCAGTGGCGGGGGGCTCACCGGGGGGTGCGGGGGCCGCGGCTTCGAAGGTGCGATTCATGCGAATGACATATTCCAGGCCATCATCCTCCAGAAGCACCGCTTGTACGGCCGCCACGGCGCGGGGCGGCGTTGTGGTGTAGTCGCCATACAGTTTGAGCACGTCGGCTTCCAGAAGATACCGGGCGTCCACGGCGCTGCCGCTTGGCTGTACGGCGGAGAAGAGCTGGGCGTTGCGGAGCCATTGAAGAAGCGCCTGGGCCGTCTGGTCGGCAGGCGGCGAGAGGAAAAGGTTGTAGTAATCGGTAGCGAAATCGCCCCCTTGCAGGCGATAAACGAGCTCGCTGGAGGCATAGCTGGGCGCAGCGACGAGGCGGCGGATCTTCAACGCGTGCTCTACAGTGAGAGGCGCAGGCGGCGCGTCGCGTTGCGGGTTGAGGGCGTGGAATCGCTTCTGTGGCGCTGGCTGGCTGGGCAAGGTGGCGGCGCACCCTCCCAAGGAGAGGGCCAACATGAGGACAACGCACGTCAAGCTCCGGGCGATGGCTTTTTGGCGGATTGATGCAAGACGCAACGGCAAGTCGTAGGTCTGCTGCATAGCGTTATCCTTCGTATGCTTTTGGTATTTGGAATGAACTCATGGGGCCGGCGCGTTTTGTTCCTCAGTCATGTGAAAGTCTGATGCAATTCGCAACGCTAGCGGTCCTGTTGCGGATCGATGGGCGACGGCGGCCGACCGAAGATGAATCGCGACGGGTTCTGTTTCATGTCGCCGGTTACGGAGTCCAAATTGCGCAAGACGCTTTGCGCGTCTTCCAGAATCGTTTCGATGGAGCTCCGTTCGTTTACCAGCAGGTCATCCACATTCTGCAGGAGGCGGCGCAGCTGTGTGGCGGCGCGGCGCATGTCATCTGCCGCCGCTTCGATGTTGCTCAATGTTTCCGGTATCTTGTCGGCGCTTTGCTGCAGCTTGGGGTTGGCCAGGAACGTTTCTACAGAGGCGGCCGCGTTCTCCAGCCGTTCAGCGACGCGTCGGGCTGTCTGGAGGGTTTGCGCCACGTCGCCTTCATTCTCCTCCAGGATGCGTCGCGCCGCGGCGGCCGTGGCGGCGGCGTCCGGCACGAGCTGTTCTGCTGCAGGGTCGCTGAGGAGTTCATCCACACGCGACAGAATCGAGCGTAATTCCGAGAGGTTCTGGCCCACCAATTCGCCCAGTGAGCCCACGTCTGCTTCCTGCAGGGCTTGTGTCAGGCTTTTGACGAAGGCGTCCAGAGTCTGCGCGAGCTCGCCGAAGTCGATACCTTCGAATTTTTTCAGTACCTTGGCGATGGAGTCCAGGGCTTGTTCGAGGCGGCTCAAAGTGGAGGGGGCAGAGGGGAAGTAGATACTCTCGGGATCCCAAGTGATGGGCAGCACCGGGTTCAGCTCGGGGTCGTAGAAATTGAGCTCCAGGAAGGAGACCCCAGTGAGGCCTTGGGAGGTCATGCGGATGCGCAGGCCTTCGGTCACCAGTCGGGGCAGCACCTCCTCCGGCTCGCGGCCGTAGAGGAATTCCTCCACGGTGTTCTCGAAAAGCTCCATGTCGACGAGGACATAGCGAGCTGTACCCTCAGTGGCGTGGTAGCGTCTTGGCAGGAAGCCGATGGCTTCCACGCGGCCAATCTGGACGCCGCGGAACTTCACGGGCGCGCCGACATCAAGGCCTTGGATGGATTCATCGAAATAGGTCTCTGCCGGGAGGGTTTCCCTCCAGAGCGCGCTGGCGCTGAAGAGCACTGCGGCGCCAGCCAGCAGGAGGGCGCCGGCGATGAGGAACAATCCCAGTTTGAAATGGCTGACGCTTCGGGGCATGGGCTCTCCTCAGGCCGTGGCCTCGCGGCGGAAGAAGCGGCGCACGCGGGGGTCTTGGGAGTGGTCGCGCAGTTGGCGCGGGTCGCCTTGCGCGATGACGCCTTTGGTGGATTTGTCCAGCATGATGATCCTGTCCGCCACGGTGTAGATGGAGTCGAGTTCGTGGGTGACGATGACGAAGGTTATCCCCAAGGCGCTGCGGAGGTCCAGGATGAGGCGGTCCAACTCGGCGGAAGTGATGGGGTCCAGACCGGCGGAGGGCTCGTCCAGGAAGAGGATCTCCGGGTCCAGAGCCATGGCGCGGGCGATGGCTGCGCGTTTCTTCATGCCGCCGGAGATGGCTGCGGGGAGGTGATTCTCGTAGCCGGCCAGTCCCACTTGAGCGAGTTTGATCCTGCTGATGAGGTCCATGGCGGTCTGGGGGAGGGTGGTGTGCTCCTCCAGGGGGAGGCGGACGTTTTCCAGCAGCGTCATGGAGCCGAAGAGCGCGCCGGACTGATACATCACGCCGATCTGCGTGAGCAGCGACGTGCGTTGTGCGCCCGAGGCCGTGGCGATATCCTGTCCTTTGATACGGATGGCGCCTTTGGCCGGCGCGTAGAGACCGATCATATGTTTCAGCAGTGTGGACTTTCCGCAGCCGGAACCTCCCAGAATGACGAAAATTTCTCCCTTCGTTACGGTAAAGTCCACGGTGTCGATGATGACGGCCTCGCCGTACGCTGCGGTGAAGTCCTCCACGTGAATGATGGCCTCGCGGCCTGGAGAGGAACGGTCGTGTGGCGGCGTCATTCATATCCCCAGGGAGTAGAACGCCACGGCCATGACGCCGTCCGCCACGGCGATGAGCACCAACCCGGAGACCACCGCCGAGGTGGTGGAGGCCCCCACAGCGCGCGCGCCGGACCCCGTGCCCAGCCCGCGTTGGCACCCGATGCCCGCCACCAGGATGCTGAAGACGAAAGCCTTGAAGAGGCCCCCGACCATGTCGCCCATGGTGATGGACTCCGCCACGCGCTGTGCGTAAGTGGTGAAGGAGTAGCCGAACCCCATGACCACCAGCGCGCCTCCGGCCAAGGCGAAAAGGTTGAAGAACATGGTGAGGATGGGGGTGACGATGCACGCCGCCACGAGCCGCGGGGCCGTGAGGAAGGCCATGGCGTCCAGCCCCATGGTGGTCATGGCGTCGATCTCCTCGTTGACCTTCATGGTGCCAATCTCCGCAGCGAAGGCCGAACCGGAGCGGCCTGCCAGGAGAATGGCCGTAACCAGCGCGCCAAGTTCCCGCACCATGGCGATGCCCAGCATGTCTGCGATGTAGATGTCCGCTCCGAAGCGTTGCAGGGGGATGGCGGACTGGAACGCCATGATCAACCCCATGAGCGAACCGATGAGCGCGACGATGGGCAAGGCGTCCGCGCCGGCGGACTCCATGGTCGCCCACACGTCTCCCCAGCGCATGCGTCGCGGGTGGCGCGCCAACTTGGCCAGCGTGACGGCCATGGCGCCCACGAAAGTCACGGTTTCGCGGAAGTCCCGCCAGACCGCTTCGGCGGCCACGCCCACCTCCTCCGGCAGGTTGCGCCGGCGTGGTTTCATGTCGGCGGGTTGGCGCAGCGCGTTCATGTCCGTCAGCGCGAGCAGGGCGGCCTGCTCGGCGGGGGGGTCTCTGCGAACAAGTTCGCGACCTTTGGCGTAGGCGTTGAGTTCCAGCTGCGCCACCAGGGAGGCGCCGGCGCCGTCGAGGCGTGTCACTCGGGAGAGGTCCAGCACTGTGGGGTCGGCTTGCGCTTGGAGGCGCATGGCTTCGTCCCAGAGGGCGGCGACGCCGTGGGCGTCCAGCCGGCCGGCAAGGAGCAAAGCGGTCCCCTGCGTCTCCTGTCGGAGTTGCACGGAGGGTTCCGCGTGGGGTGATGGCGTGGGGGAGGCGTGTGGCGTGGTCACGGGGCGCTCGTGGTTGTGGAAACAACTGCCATGGTATGCGGAAAATATGGGTTAGCGCAAGAGGAGCTGCGACTTGAAGGCGCCTTACTGGCTGGACGCCACACCGGATGAACGCCTCATGCGTTCACGAAAAAAGGCGCGGAAAGGAGACTCGCTCCTCCCCGCGCCGAGATGGTGACGCCGTGTGCGGGCGTTATTTCGCGATCTGCGCTTGCCGGCGTTGGATGTACGCGTCGCGCATGGCGGAGTAGGGTTCGATGGCGGCTTCCTTGAAGGTCTCGTACTCATCCATGCGGAAGGTGAATTCATTGAAGGTCTCGTAGCCGCCCACGCTCGCTTCGACGATCCACTGCCAGTCGTATTCGTCGAAGAAGGGCCAAGGGGAGATCCAGTTGACCGGCTCCATGAACCGGTCCACGCCGAGGCCCACGGTGTCGCGCAGCGTGCTGGGACCGATGAACGGCAGCATGAGGTAGAAGCCATCCCCGAAGCCCCACACGGCCAGGGTCTGGCCGAAGTCCTCGTCGTCCACTTCCACGATGCCGGGTTTGTCGTTGAAGGTGCCGGCCACGCCCAGGAAGCCGAACGCCGTGTTGCCCACGAAGCGCGCCATGTGCACGCCTGCGCCTTTGAACTTACCTTGCAGAAGCGAGTTGACGATGCGCACGGGGGCTTTCAGATTGTGGAAAAAGTTGCGCACGCCAATGCGGCCTTTTTCCGGGACGACGTAATTGTACCCCTCGCCGAAGGGCCGCAGGATGGAATAAATGGCGTCGTTGAACTGGAACATGAAGCGGTTGTAGCCGCTGAGGGGATCGTTGACCGTGGCGGCGTCCGCAGCCAGCCCCGTGGAGCGTTGCACGACGTCGTGGGTGAAATAATGGAAAGCGAGCATAGGCGCATCCACGAACGGTTCGAGCAGCGGACCCTCGGCCGGTGCAGGGGAGAGCGTCTCGGAAGTCGCTGCGGCTGTCATCAAGGGTTGGGGCTCTGTCGGGAGCGCAGCGGGCGCAGCCGGCGTCTTGTCCAAGTAGCTGGCCATGACAGGTGCGTAGGCCTGGGCGTGGCCCTCGGCGGAGCGGTTGGCCGTGCACGAGCACGCCAGGGCGCCGAGACACAGGAGGACGAGCAGGAAGACAGGACGATGAGGCCTACGCATGATGACGCTCCAAAAGCAGAAGGTGGAAGGAACTCAAGAGGCGCTGCGCCGTTGCGACGCCTTTTTCCGCAAGAGGGTGATGAGCTCGTCCGGCGAGTTGCGCAGCATGAGCTCCTGGAACTGGGTGCGATAGTTCTGCACAAGGCTGACGCCTTCGATGACGATGTCGTAGACGCGCCATTCGGCGTTGTGTTTCATGCGGTAATTGATGGGGATGGACTGGCCCTTGCCCACCACGCGGGTCCGCACCTCGGCCTGGTCTTCGCGCAGGGCTGCAGCCCCCAGATATTCGATGCGTTCTTCATCGTACCGCAGCAGAGCTTCCTTGTAGGTGGCTTCAAGAAGCTGCGCCATGGCTTTGGCGGCGGCGTCTTGCTGCTGTGGGTTGAAGCGCCGCCAGTGCACGCCCAGGCTGCGGGCGGTGAGTTCCTTGAAATCGAAGACGGCGTCTATCTGTTGACTCACGGTGGCGTCGCGCTGGGAGGCGGCCAGGGAGCTGTCGCCCAGCACGCGCAGAATGCCGTCGATGTGGCTTTGCAGGCTTTGTTGCGCGTCCTCGGGGCCGCTTTGCGCCAAGGCCGCGTTGGAAACGGGCGCTGCAGCAAGGGCGATGCAGAAAACGCCGGCGAAGACGGCGAAGCGAATGGCGTTGCAGGATGTGGGCATGGTCGAGCGCTCCGGGGTGGTCTCAGGACACGTCGCCGAAGACGTATTTGCTGATAAGTTCTTCAATGTCTACGGCTGGTTCCGTTTCTACGATCAAGTCGCCGTCAGCCAACAGGTCCGGCGAGCCGCCGGGGTGGAGTTTGATGTAGCGGTCGCCAATCAAGCCGCTCGTTTTGATGGAGGCGATGGTGTCCTCGCTGAGTTCCACGTCGGTTTCGATGCGCATGTGCACCATGGCGGCGTAGGTCATGGGGTCCAGCTCCACGCGGCTCACTGCGCCCACAGGAACGCCGGCGATCTCCACGTTGGCTCCGTTTTTCAGGCCAGCCACAGAAGAGAACTGCGCGCGCACGTGATAGGCGTCGCCTCCCAGCAGCGTTGTCTGGCCCAGGTTCACCGCCAGATACGCCACGCACAGCAGGCCCACGAGGACGAAAGCTCCAACCCAGATTTCCTTGGCGTCTTGCTGCATGGTCATTATCCTTGACGCCTAGTGCGCCATCGTGCTCGACGCGTATTGCGCGTCATCGTTCTTCCAGCGTCCTGCGCAGAGGACACATTCTCATTCTATACAGCGCTGTGCTGTTCATGGCAACCGGTTTTGCGCATTTGTGAAACTCGTGTTCACGCCTCCGGCTCCCGCGCCAGAAACCGCTGCAGGTAGGGGTCCTTGCTGGCGCGCAAGCCATCCACGTCGCCGTCGTACACGGCGCGACCTTCGTGCAGCACCAGCACGTGGTCCGCGATGGCCATCATGCTCTCCAGGTCGTGGCTCACCACCACCATGGTGGAGTCCAGCCGCTGGCGCATGCGGCTCAGCAAGCGGTCCATGGAGGCGGCGTTGATGGGATCCAGGCCGGAGGTGGGCTCGTCGCACAGGAGCAGTGGCGGATCCGTGACGATGGCGCGCGCCAGACCGCCGCGTTTTTTCATGCCCCCGCTGAGTTGGCTCGGATGATAGTGGATGAACTCCTCCAGCCCCACCAGCGCCAGGGTTTCGCGCACCCGGCGCTCCACCTCGGCCATGGGCGTGCGGCCGTGTTCGGTCAGGGGCAGCGCGGTGTTCTGTCCCAGAGTCAGCGAGCCCAGCAGGGCGCCGTCCTGAAAGAGCGCGCCCATGCGGCGA
Organism: uncultured Desulfovibrionaceae bacterium; assembly: GCA_964455395.1. GTDB lineage: Bacteria > Desulfobacterota > Desulfovibrionia > Desulfovibrionales > Desulfovibrionaceae > CAYVWB01. Next base: position 2,458 of record CAYVWB010000085.1, on the reverse strand, counting down.
CGCACAGCGCGGAATTCCTTGCGCGGCACGTTGAACAGGTCCGAACCGCCTATGCGCACCCGACCGGCCATGGGTTTCTGCAAGCCGAGAATATGTCGCAACAACGTGGACTTGCCACATCCGGACTCACCCAGAATCACCGAGGTCTTGCGCGCCGGCAAGACGGCGTTCACGTCGCGCAGCACGGCTTTGCCGTCATACCCCGCGGTGAGGTTCTCCAGGGTGATCTCCCAGGTGCGGCCTCTGTCGGAGGCGGCGGCGCTGGGGGAAGACGGCGGGGACTCGTCGCGCGGCGTGTCTGCGCCGGTCGGCGATTGGGAATGTTGGGCTGAAGCGGCGGCCATGGCGTCCTACAGCAGAAAAGAGGTGAGGATGTAGTCGCTGACGAGGATGAGCACGCAGGAGACCACCACCCCGGCGGTGGTGGCGTTGGAGACGGCTTCCGGCCCGGCTCCGTCCCGCCTTCTGTGGCAGAAGTAGCCCATATAGCAGCAGATGGTGGCGACGATAACGGCGAACACCAGGGATTTGTAGAAGCCGCCCATGATGTCGAACATGGTCACGGCGCTTTCCGCACGCGCGAAATAGACGCCTCCGGAAACACCCATGAGCTCCACCCCGGTGAGGTAGCCGCCGAGGATGCCGATGACATCGAACATGGCCGTGAGCAAGGGAAAACTGATGAGACACGCAAGCAGCCGAGGCTGGACCAGGTACCCCATGCTGGGAATGTCCATCACTTCCAGCGCGTCGATCTGGTCGGAGATGCGCATCACGCCTATCTCGGCTGTCATGGAGGAGCCGGCGCGGCCTGTCAGCATGATGGCCGTGAGCACGGGGCCCAGCTCCCGGATGAGCGATAGCGCCACCGCTCCGCCCAAGAGTCCCTCCGAGCCGTACTGCGCCAGGGTGTAGTGTCCCTGGATGCCCAGCACCATCCCCGTGAACAATCCGATGAGCGCGATGACGAAGATGGACTTCACCCCGATGAAGTAGACCTGCCGCAGCACTTTCACCCACTGACCGCGCGCCCTCCAGCCCGAGACCGCGCCCAATGCAAGGAAACAGGCCACCGCGCCGATGTGCGCGAGCGTCGCCAAAGCTGGACGGCCCAGAACGGCCAGAAGATGCTGCAGACCCGAGACCGCGGGCGTGGGTTCGGGCGGGGGGGAGGCGGCGGAGTGCTGGGGCATGGTGGTGTATGGCGCTGGGGTGCAGGGACGGCCGGACCACTTGCGCAGCAGGCGCAGGGTGCGGCGGAGGCTCGAGCCAACCCTGTATCTACCCGCCCCACGTCGTTTTCGTCAAGGCGGCGTGGATTTTTCTTTGCGCGATGGACGGAAAACACCCCCGACGACTGGCCCACAGACGCAGAAACGCCGCGGCCTGCGCTGCTTCCCGGACAAAGCAGACGGAGACCGCGGCGCCTGCGAAGCGACCGCCCTGCAAGGTGTGGACGCGACCGCCGAGGGCCGAACCCACGCTGGCGTCAGCGGAGATTACGGCAGGAAGACCACCGCGGAAATGGTCGTCGTCCAGAGATCCGCGGAGCCTTTGGTGACGCAAGGCAAGGAAAGCGAATCGATGATCTTGCCGCTCATGAGGTAGATCTCGCGGCGTTCGTCGTATGCGGTCTCCGGGTTGAACTCGATGCCTTGGGTGGTGGCCAGCATGGTGGAGGCGAGGTCCTCGGCGAAGTCGCCGATTTCCTTGTCGTCCTGCCCGAAAGCCGAGTGCTCGGAGATGTAGCCGTAGTGCTCGTGGCTGGCCGGGAAAGCCATGCCCACGCAGGAACCCACCAGACGTCCCTTCTCGTTGGTGGCGTTGCGCGCCATCACGCAGAAGGTGATCTGCCCGGCCCGTAACGCTTTCACCCCTTCGTTCAGCTCCACGAGCTTGCATCCGGGGGGATAGATGCTGGAAACGTAGACGAGGTTCTGCTTCTCGATGCCGGCTTCACGCAAGGCCAGTTCGAAGGATTGCAGTTTGTTCTTGTGAACGCCGACGCCTTTGGTGAAAAAGGCGCGGGTCGGTACGAAGGAATATGGATCCATTGTCGGCGAGCCTCCTTGGTGTGGCGACGTGGTGCACGGGGCAAGGAGCGGGACGCTAGCAGGGAAATGGCGACGCGTAAATGGGTGGAGCCGGGCTTTTTTTCGGGATGTTCACCCGCCCGCGCTACAGCGGCTTCTTCTGCCGCAACAGAGCGTGATCCACACCGACCTGTTTCAATTTTTCCTTGAGTTGCCGGGTGTCTATGGGGCGACCTTGGAAACGCACCATCACGCGGTGCCACGTCTTGCCGTTGTCTTGGATCTTCTGAACCATGGCGTCAAGGTCCAGGGCCTTCACTTGGTCGCGGAAAGTGGCTGCAGCTTTCGGGTCGCTGAATGCCGCCGCCTGGTAGACGTAGTCGTACCGGGTCTGGTCGATCTCCTCGTCCTCCGCGGGGGCTTGC
>CAYVWB010000084.1:0-17002 GCA_964455395.1 uncultured Desulfovibrionaceae bacterium | reverse complement strand
CCGCGAAGGCGGCCGCACCGTTGGCGCGGGCGTGGTCTCCGAGATCGTGGAGTAATATCATGGTGTCATCCGATCGCATACGCATCAAACTCAAGGCGTACGACTACCGCATTCTGGACAAGGCGGTGGCCGAAATCGTGGATACGGCGCGCAACACCGGCGCCGGCGTGGCCGGGCCCATCCCCCTGCCCACCAACATCCACAAGTACACGGTCAACCGCAGCCCCCACGTGGACAAGAAGTCCCGGGAGCAGTTCGAAATGCGCATTCACAAGCGGCTTCTGGACATCCTGGAGCCGACGCAGCAGACCGTCGATGCGCTGGGCAAGCTCTCCTTGCCTGCCGGCGTCGACGTCGAGATCAAACTCTAAGGGGTTTTCGCCATGGCTCTCGGCATTCTCGGACGCAAGCTGGGCATGACCCGCATATACAACTCGGACGGCACGGCAGTGCCTTGCACTGTCGTCCAGGCTGGACCGTGCCCCATCCTCCAGATCAAGACGGATGAGACGGACGGCTACCAGGCATTGCAAGTGGGCTTCGACCAGCTGCCAGAGCGCAAGGTGAGCAAGCCTCAGCAAGGCCATCAGAAAAAAGCTGGCGCCGGCTTGTTCCGCTTTTTGCGGGAGATCCGCCTGCCCAACGTGGACGGCTACGAACTCGGCCAAGCCCTCACGGTGGAGATGTTCTCCCCCGGCGAGAAGGTCAAGGTTTCCGGCACGTCCAAGGGCAAGGGGTTCCAGGGCGTCATGAAGCGCTGGGGCTTCGGCGGCATGCCTGCCAGCCACGGCCACGAGAAGGTGCACCGCTCTCCGGGTTCCGTGGGGCACGCCACCTTCCCCAGCAAGGTCTTCAAAGGCAAGAAGATGGCTGGCCAGATGGGCAACAAGAACGTCACCTCCACCAATCTGGAGATCGTGGACGTGCGCCCTGAGGACAACCTCCTGATCATCCGCGGCGCCGTGCCCGGTTCCAGGAACAGCTTCGTCATGATCCGCAAGAAGGACTAAGGTCCGCTTGCGACACCATTCGCACGTGAGGAACAGGCCCATGCCGACGATCCCCGTATACGACCAGACCAAGAAGGAAGTGGGCAGCCTGGAGTTGGCTCCGGAGGTCTTCGAGGTCGAAGTGAAGCCGGAGATTTTGCATCTCGTGGTGCGCCAGGTGGAAGCCGCCAGGCGCGCTGGCACCCACGCCACCAAGAACCGCGCGAAAATCACCGGCGGCGGCAAGAAACCCTGGCGGCAGAAGGGCACCGGTCGTGCTCGCGCGGGCTCCACGCGCTCGCCCATCTGGCGTCACGGCGCCACCATCTTCGGGCCCCAGCCCCGCTCCTACGAGTTCAAGGTGAACAAGAAGGTGCGCAAGCTGGCGCTGCGCATGGCGCTCTCCACCCGGCTGCGTGACGCGCAGCTCACGGTGGTGGACCGGCTCGCCTTGCCCGAGGTGAAGACCAAGCTTTTCGCCGAGTTGAAAAACACCCTGGTGGGTGAAAAAAAGTGCTTGATTGTTTTGGGCGAAGAGGATAACACTCTCTCTCTTTCAGCGCGGAACATTCCCGGCGTCACCGTGCTCACCCCGGACAAGGTCGGTGTGCGCGACGTGCTCGTGCATCATGAACTGGTGCTGACCGAAGACGCCGCCAAGGCCGTGCAGGCGCGGCTGAGCTGACAGTCCGGCGCTTGGTCGGGGCGCTTTTTTTTTGCCCCGCGCCGCGCTGGCGAGCGCAGCCTCTTTCGGCCCGCTCACCCGGTCTGCACGAAGCGCTCGACGCCGCGAATGCAACGAGGATATCGTAATGGATTATACGCAAATACTCATCAAGCCGCTGATCTCCGAGAAGGCCAACATGGCCAAGGAGCTCGCCAACCAGGTGGCTTTCTACGTCCACCCCAAGGCGAACAAGATCGAGATCAAGAAAGCGGTGGAGAAGGCGTTCGACGTCAAGGTCGAAGGCGTCAACGTGGTGCGCAGGAAACCCGCCGTGCGCAAGCGCTTCGGTCGCGCAATGGGGAAGGTCTCCGGTTACAAGAAGGCCTATGTCACCCTGGCGGCAGGCGAGAAAATCGAGTTTTTCGAGGGAGTCTAGAGCCATGGCTGTGCGCAAACTCAAGCCCACTTCCGCGGGGCGGCGTTTCCAGACCCTTTCCACGTTCGCCGAGATCACGGCGACCGAGCCTGAGCGCTCGCTGACGGAAGGGCTGACCAAGAAAGCCGGCCGCAACAACAACGGCCGTATCACGGCGCGTCGTCGCGGCGGAGGTCACAAGCGTCGTTACCGTCTTATCGACTTCAAGCGACAGAAGCATGACATTCCTGCGAAGGTCGCGACCATCGAGTACGATCCCAACCGCAGCGCGCGCATTGCGCTGCTGCACTACGCAGACGGCGAGAAGCGCTATATTCTCGCGCCAGTGGGCGTCAAGCCCGGCGACACGGTCGTCTCCGGCGAGACTGCGGACATCAAGCCCGGCAACGCGCTGCCCATGTCGCGCATTCCTGTGGGCTCCATCATCCATAATGTGGAGCTGCATCCGGGCAGGGGCGGGCAGTTCTGCCGCGCTGCCGGGACGTATGCGCAGCTGGTGGCCAAGGAAGGCAAGCACGCGCTTTTGCGCATGCCTTCAGGTGAAGTGCGGCGAGTGTTGGCGGCGGGCGTCGCCACCATCGGTCAAGTGGGCAATCTGGACCACGAGAACATTTCGTTGGGCAAAGCGGGCCGCTCCCGCTGGCTGGGGAACCGGCCGAAAGTCCGCGGCGTGGCCATGAACCCGGTGGACCACCCCCTGGGCGGCGGCGAAGGCCGTTCGTCTGGCGGTCGTCACCCTTGTACGCCTTGGGGCAAGCCCACCAAGGGGTACAAGACACGCAACAAGAAGAAGGCTTCCTCGAAGCTCATCGTCAAACGCCGCGGTCAGAAGTAGGAGCTCGGACATGCCAAGGTCGCTGAAGAAAGGTCCTTTTGTGGACGATCACCTGGTCAAGAAGGTGGAACGCGCCGAGGAGTCAGGCGACCGCCGGGTCATCAAGACCTGGTCGCGCCGCTCCACCATCATTCCGGAGATGGTCGGCTTCACCTTCGCCGTACACAACGGCAAGAAATTCATCCCCGTGTTCGTGACCGAGAACATGGTGGGGCACAAGATGGGCGAATTTTCGCCCTCGCGCACCTACCACGGCCACGCAGCGGACAAGAAGAGCAAGGCCAAGCGCTAAGGCGCTCTGGAACCGCTCTCTCGTAGGAGAAAGACGTCATGGAAGCGAAGGCGACCGCGAAATACATGCGCATCGCCCCCCGCAAGGCGAGACTGGTGGCGAAGAACGTCAAAGGTCTGCCTGTGGAGGACGCGACGAACATCCTCAAGTTCACGCCCAAGAAGGCGGCCCAAGTCATCGGCAAGGTGCTCGACTCCGCGGTGGCCAACGCCGAACAGCTTGGCGGCGTCGATGTGGACACCCTCGTCGTCAAGCAGGTCATCGTCAACGAAGGCCCCACCTGGAAGCGCTTCATGCCCCGCGCCATGGGCCGGGTGAACCGCATCCTCAAGCGAACCAGCCACATCACCGTCGTCGTGGCGGAAAGCGAAGCCTAGAGGGCGCCATCATGGGACAGAAAGTTCATCCGTACGGATTCCGGCTGGGGTACAACAAGAATTGGTTGTCGCGTTGGTTTTCCAAGAAAGACTACGCCGACTACGTTTACGAGGACCGCAAGATCCGCGAATTCGTCAAGAAATCGCTCTACCACGCTGGCATCGCCAAGCTTGAGATCGAACGCGCTGGCGGCAAGATCCGTCTCATCATCCACACGGCGCGTCCCGGCATCGTCATCGGTCGCAAAGGTGTTGAGATCGAGAAGCTGCGCGGGGACTTGCGCCGGAAGTTCGGCAAGGAATTCGGCGTGGAAGTCAACGAGATCCGTCGCCCTGAAGTGGACGCGCAGCTGGTGGCGGAAAACATCGCCATGCAGCTGGAGCGTCGCGTGGCGTTCCGCCGCGCCATGAAGCGCACCTTGGGGCTTGCGCGCAAGTTCGGGGCCGAGGGCATCAAGGTCTACTGCGGCGGACGTCTGGCTGGCGCGGAGATCGCCCGCAGCGAGTGGTATCGTGACGGACGCGTGCCGCTGCACACCCTGCGCGCAGACGTGGATTTCGGCGTGGCCCGCGCCAGCACTGCGTACGGCGTCATCGGCGTGAAGGTGTGGATCTACAAGGGCGACATCCTCGATCAAGAGACGGAGCAGTAAGATGCTTTCCCCCAAACGAATCAAATTCCGCAAGCAGCAAAAGGGCCGTCTGCGGGGCAAGGCGCTCCGGGGCAACTATGTCGCTTTTGGCGACATCGGCCTGAAGGCGCTGGAGCACGGCAAGCTCACCAGCCAGCAGATCGAGTCCGCGCGTGTGGCCATGATGCGCCACATCAAGCGTGGCGGCAAGGTCTGGATCCGCGTCTTCCCGGACAAGCCGGTCACCGCCAAGCCTGCTGAGACCCGCCAAGGCAAGGGTAAAGGCTCCCCTGTGGGATGGTGCGCGCCCATCAAACCGGGCAAAGTCCTCTACGAGATCAAAGGCGTGAGCCTGGAGCTCGCCAAGGAAGCCCTGGAGCGCGCGGCGCACAAGCTTCCTGTGAAGACCCTCGTCGTCTACAAGGAGGGGCTCTAAGATGAACGCGCATGAACTCGCCAAGCTCTCGCAAGAGGAGCTGCACAAGAAGCTCGTGGAGAACCGCGAGGAACTCTTCACCATGCGTTTCCAGCACGCCACGGCACAGCTGGAGAACACGGCCCGGATCCCCCTCGTGAAAAAGAACATCGCGCGCATCCTGACTGTGCTCAAGACCAAGCAGAAGGGGAACTAAGGCCATGGCTGAAACGCAAGTGAAATCCAACAAGCGGGTCATGACCGGCAAAGTGGTCAGCGACGTGAACGACAAGACCATCATCGTCTTGGTGGACACGCTGGTGAAGCACCCTCTGTACAAGAAATACATCAGCCGGCGCAAGAAATTCACGGCCCATGACCCCGCCAACGAATGCAAGGTTGGGGACAAGGTGCAGATCATCGAGTCGCGCCCGCTTTCCAAGAACAAACGCTGGGCCCTCGTGAAAGTGGTCGAGAAGGCTGTGTAGGAGCAACGCCATGATCCAAGTGGAATCCAAACTCGACGTGGCGGACAACTCCGGAGCCAAGAAGATCTCCTGCATCAAGGTGCTGGGAGGCAGCCGCCGCCGGTACGCCTCCGTGGGAGACATCATCGTGGTCTCCGTGAAGGAAGCCATTCCCCACGCCAAGGTGAAGAAAGGCGACGTGATGAAAGCCGTGGTGGTGCGCACCAAGAAAGAGTTGCGCCGGCCCGACGGCTCCTACATCCGGTTCGACAACAACTCCGCGGTCCTCTTGAACAACCAGGGCGAGCCCGTGGGCACGCGCATCTTCGGCCCTGTGGCGCGGGAGCTGCGCGCGCGCAACTTCATGAAGATCGTCTCCCTCGCTCCTGAGGTCCTCTAGGTGGACGCCATGAAAAAGTACCGCATTCATAAGGACGACCGCGTCATGGTGGTCGCTGGCAAAGACAAGGGCAAGGTGGGCCGGATCCTCACCATCGACAAGAAGCACGACCGCGTGCTCGTGGAGAAGGTGAACATGGTCAAGCGCCACACCAAAGGCAACCCCTACACGCAGCAGCCCGGCGGCATCGTGGAGAAAGAAGCGCCAGTGCACGTCTCCAACGTCATGCTCATGTGCAGCGCGTGCACGGAGCCCACCCGCGTGGGCTACCGCTTCACGGAAGACGGCAAGAAAGTCCGCTTCTGCAAGAAGTGCAACGAGATAGTGGACTAGGAGCGCGTCATGACCAGGCTCGAATCGCACTACAAAGACAAGGTGTGTCCCGAACTCATGAAGGAGTTCGGCTACAAGACGCCCATGCAGCTGCCCCGCCTCGAGAAGGTGTCTCTGAACATCGGCCTCGGCGAGGGGAGCCAGAACCAGAAACTCATGGACGACGCTGCTGCGGAGCTGACCGCCATCGCAGGTCAGAAAGCCGTGGTGACGCGCGCCAAGAAGTCCATTGCGTCCTTCAAACTGCGTGAAGGCATGCCCATCGGCTGTCGAGTCACCTTGCGCCAGGAGCGCATGTGGGACTTTCTGGACAAGCTGATGAACTTCGCGCTGCCCCGCGTGCGCGACTTTCGCGGCGTGCCGGATCGCGGGTTCGACGGCCGGGGGAATTTCACCCTGGGCGTGAAGGACCACTCCATCTTCCCGGAGCTGGAAGTGGACAAGATCGAACAAGTCAAGGGCCTCAATGTGACCATCGTCACGACCGCCGCGACGGACAAGGAAGGCAAGTCCTTGCTCACGCTTCTGGGCATGCCCTTCAAAAAGTAGTTGAGGAGCGTAATCCGTGTCTCGCACATCCCTCGAAGTCAAGGCGCGCCGGAAGCCCAAGTTCTCGTCGCGGGGCTACAACCGCTGCCCCATCTGCGGTCGCCCCCGGGCCTTCATGCGCAAGTTCGGCATCTGCCGCGTCTGTTTCCGCAACATGGCCCTCGCCGGCGAGCTGCCCGGCGTGCGCAAGTCCAGTTGGTAAGGAGCTTGCCATGAATATTTCTGATCCCGTTGGGGACATGCTCGCTCGCATCCGCAACGCATTCCACGCCCTGCACAAGGACGTGCGTGTGCCCAAGTCCAAGATGAAGGAAGCCATCGCCAGGATTCTGGTGGAGGAAGGCTACATCGCGGACTACTCCAGCGACGAGCGCGACATCACCCTGGAGCTCAAGTACGTCAACGGCAAACCCGCCGTGGCGGGGACCAAGCGCATCTCCAAGCCGGGTCGGCGCGTCTACACGCAAGCCGCTGGCATTCCCCGGGTGCAAAACGGTCTCGGCATCTGCATCATCTCCACCTCCCACGGCGTGCTTGCTGGCCAGAAGGCCCAGGACGCCAACGTGGGCGGCGAAGTGCTCTGCGAAATCTGGTAAGGATCCCGGTCATGTCACGTATCGGAAAAGTAGCCATCCCCATCCCCTCGGGCGTGGAAGTCACGCTCAAGGAGGATCAGGTTCAGGTCAAGGGCCCCAAGGGATCCCTCGCCACGCCCATCCACAAGAGCGTGGCGTACGAGATCGCTGACGGCAAAGTCGCTGTGAAGCGCATGGACGACTCCCGTCTTTCGCGCGCGCAGCATGGCTTGCGCCGCACACTGCTGGCCAACTGCATCGAAGGCGTCTCCAAGGGGTTCGAGAAGTCCCTGGAAGTCATCGGCGTGGGGTACAAGGTCGCAGTGAAAGGCGACACGGTGGAGCTCGCCGTGGGGTTCTCTCACCCCGTGCACATGAAGATGCCCAAGGGCTTGGAAGCCAAAGTGGAAGGCAACAAGCTCACCATCATGGGCGCAGACAAGCAACAAGTGGGCGAGATGGCGGCGACCATCCGACGCGTGCGGCCCCCTGAACCCTACAAGGGCAAAGGCATCAAGTACGTTGACGAAGTCATCCGCCGCAAGGCCGGCAAATCCGGCAAGAAGTAAGGACCACCGCCATGAAACTGACGAAAGAACAAGCGCGCAGGCGGCGCAAGATGCGTATCCGCAAGAAGATTCGCGGCACCGCCGAGCGGCCCCGCCTGGTGGTGTTTCGCTCCAACACGTCCATCTACGCGCAACTCATCGACGACGTCGAGGGCAAGACCCTCGCTGCAGCGTCCTCGTTGACCATGAGCCGCGCCGCCGGCGCGCTGCTGAAGCTCAACCGGGACACCGCAGCGCAAGTGGGCAAGGAAATCGCCCGGCTGGCGCAGGAGAAGAACATCGACTCCGTCGTCTTCGACAGAAACGGCTACATCTTCCACGGTCGCGTCAAGTCCCTTGCGGACGGCGCCCGGGAAGGCGGGCTCAAGTTCTAGGACACCACCATGGAAACCAACGACTCCGGTTACATCGAGAAGATCGTCTACCTGAACCGCGTGGCCAAGGTCGTCAAAGGCGGCCGCCGCTTCAGCTTCTCCGCACTCATGGTGGTGGGCGACGGCGCCGGCTCTGTGGGCTACGGGTTGGGCAAGGCGCAGGAAGTGCCTGAAGCCATCCGCAAAGCGAGCGAACGCGCGCGCAAAGCGATGGTGAAGATCCCGTTGCTGGACGGCACGCTGCCGTACGAGATCCTGGGCCGCTACGGCGCGGGTCGGGTGTTGCTCAAGCCCGCCTCCAAGGGCACGGGCATCATTGCAGGCGGCCCCGTGCGCGCCGTGATGGAAGCAGTGGGCGTCTCTGACATCCTCACCAAGGCCATCGGCACCAACAACCCCCACAACGTGCTCCACGCCACCATGGCCGGGCTCACCTCCCTGCGCAGCGCCGCTGAGGTGGGCAAGATCCGCGGGGTGGAGCTGCACACGCCGCGCAAGTAGCGGCGCGCGCTCAGCAACATGAAGGGAAACACGCCATGCCTACGGTGATCCTGAAAAAAAGTCCCATCGGCTGCAACCCCACCCAGCGTCGCACGCTGCAAGCTTTGGGCTTGCGCAAGATCCGCCAGGAACGCGACGTGCCGGACGAGAAGTCCTTCTGGGGCATGATCGAACGCGTCAAGCACCTCGTGGAGGTCAAGTCGTCATGAATCTTTCCGACCTCAAGCCGTTCCCTGAAGAGAAAAAGGAGCGCAAGCGCGTGGGTCGCGGCTCGGCCACTGGCTGGGGCTGCACTTGCGGCAAAGGCAACAAGGGCCAGCGCTCCCGCTCCGGCTACAAGCAAAAAGCCGGCTTCGAAGGCGGTCAGATGCCTTTGTACCGCCGGCTGCCCAAGCGCGGCTTCAAGAACCCTTTCCGCACGGAGTACGAGGCCATCAACCTCGACACCCTGCTTGCCGCGTTCGAAGGCGAAGCCGCCATCACCCTGGAAGCCATCTACGCCAAGGGCTTGTGCAAGAAGGGCTCGCCGGTGAAGATCCTCGGTCGCGGCGAAGGCAAGGCGGTCACCGTGGAAGCACATCGCTTCAGCGCCACTGCCATGGAGAAGCTCAGCCAAGCCGGCGGCGCCGCCAAGTCCCTGGAGGGACAGGACGCTCTTTCCGGCGCCAGCGCTGCTGCGGAAACCGCCGAAACCACACAGGACTAAATCGTGGCCCTTACCGGCGTCGACAATATCGCCAAGCTGCCTGAACTGCGCAGCCGGCTCATGTGGACCTTCCTCCTGCTCGCGGTCTATCGTCTCGGCGTGCACGTGCCTGTGCCCGGGGTGGACACGGCTGCGTTGCAGGAGTTCTTCGCGACCATGGAGAACACGCTCTTCGGTTTGTTCGACATGTTTTCCGGCGGCGGCTTGAGCAATCTCTCCATCTTTGCGTTGGGGATCATGCCGTACATCTCCGCTTCCATCATCATTCAGCTGTTGACCGTGGCTTTGCCCGAGCTGAAGAAGATGCAGAAGGAAGAGGGCCAGGCCGGTCGCAAGAAGATCACCCAGTACACGCGCTACGCCACGGTGCTCATCGCTGTGGTGCAGGGCATGGGTATCGCTGTGGGTCTGGAGTCCATGGCCAGCCCGGCTGGGGCCCCCGTGGTGCTGGAAGGCGGCTGGGCGTTCCGGCTGATCACGGTGCTGACGCTCACCACAGGCACAGTCTTTCTGATGTGGCTTGGCGAGCTGATCACAGGCAAAGGGCTTGGCAACGGCATTTCGCTCATCATCTTCGCAGGCATCGTGGCCGGACTTCCCACGGCGGTATACAACACGTTCAGCCTGGTGCGCACAGGCGAGATGGCGCTCTTCGTCTTGCTGGCGCTGGGTGCGATGATGGTGGCTGTGCTGGCGTTCATCGTCTTCATGGAGCGCGCGCAGCGTCGCATTCCCATCCAGTACGCCAAGCGCATGGTCGGGCATCGGATGATGCAGGGGCAGAGCACGCACTTGCCGCTGCGGGTGAACACTGCGGGCGTCATCCCGCCGATTTTCGCCTCGTCCATCCTCATGTTCCCAGCCACGGTGGCGCAGTTCTCCAATGTGGACTGGCTGAACGATCTGTCGACCCATTTCATGCCCGACACGGTGCTCTACAACGTGCTGTTCGTGGCCATGATCGCGTTCTTCTGTTTCTTCTACACGGCCATCATCTTCGACCCGAAGGACATCGCCGAGAACTTGAAGAAGCAGGGCGGCTTCATCCCGGGCATCCGTCCGGGCGTAAAGACGCAGGAGTATATCGACAAGGTGCTGACGCGCATCACCCTGTGGGGCGCGATCTATATCTCGGCCATCTGTGTGCTGCCCATGGTGATCATCGTGGAATTCAACGCGCCGTTCTACTTCGGCGGCACGAGTCTGCTCATCGTGGTGGCGGTGGCCATGGATTTCATGGGTCAGATCCAGTCTCATCTCATCTCGCGGCAGTATGAGGGACTGATGAACAAGGCCCGGGTGCGCGGACGCCGGTAGGGGCGTTTCGCCAGACGTGAACCGTCGGGAGCGCGGGCCGTGTCGTACGGCGCTCTGCTGACGTCGAGAGAAGATCATTGAAGAAATATCGTGGCGTATTCCTCAAGAACCAGAGTGAAATCGAGCTTTTGAGGAAAGCGAACCTGATGGTCGCGGAGATTCTGGACGCATTGCAAGATGCAGTGGCGCCAGGGGTTGCGACCATCCAGTTCGAAGAGATCGCCACGCGCATGTGCGAAGCGCGCAAGGTGAAGCCGGCGTTCAAAGGGTATCACGGCTTTCCCTTCGCGTTGTGCTGCTCGGTGAACGAAGAGGTGGTGCACGGCTTTCCCTCTGAGTCGCGCATTCTGCAGGAAGGGGACATTGTCAGCTTCGACATGGGCGTCGTCTATGAAGGGTTCGTCGGAGACTCTGCGCGCACCATCCCTGTGGGGACGGTTTCGCCGGATGTCACTCGGCTGCTCGACGTGACCCGCGAGTCGCTCATGCGCGGCATCGAACAATGTCGTCCCGGCAAGCAGCTCTTCGACATCTCCCGCGCAGTGCACGAGCACGTCACGTCGAACGGTTTCGACGTCGTGCGCCGGTTCGTGGGGCATGGCATAGGCCGCAAGCTCCACGAGAAGCCCGAGGTGCCCAACTTCGTGCCCAAGGGTTTGCCGGATCTGACGCTGAAAGCGGGCATGGCGCTCGCCATAGAGCCCATGGTCACCATGGGTTCGCCTGAAGTGGAAATACTGTCCGACCAGTGGACCGCGGTCACCAAGGATCGCAGCCTCTCTGGTCATTTTGAGCACTCAGTCGCCCTGACTCCCGACGGCCCCTTCATCCTGAGCCGTCCTTGAGGACGGGGCCGACGGCAAGCGAGGAATGGACATGAAAGTTCGGCCTTCTGTGAAGAAGATTTGTCCCAAATGCAAAGTGATCCGTCGCAAGGGCGTGCTTCGCGTGATCTGCGAAAACCCCCGGCACAAGCAACGTCAGGGGTAAGAGGGGAATAATCGTGGCGAGAATTGCAGGTATTGATTTGCCCCGGGCCAAGCGCATGGATATCGCGCTGACCTACATCTACGGCATCGGCCGCACCACGGCGCTCGACATCCTCGACGCCACCGGCGTGGACTGGACCAAGTCCTCCGATGACCTCTCCGCGGACGAGGTCAACGCCATCCGCAAGGAGATCGAAGCCAACCACAAAGTGGAAGGCGACCTCCGACGCGATGTGACGTCCAACATCAAGCGCCTTATGGACATCGGCTGCTACCGTGGCTTGCGTCATCGTCGCGGGCTGCCCGCGCGCGGTCAGCGCACCCACACCAACGCCCGCACGCGCAAAGGCCCCCGCCGCTCCGTGGTGGGCAAGAAAAAGAAGTAGCCCTTCGCGCTATCCTTTTTGGAGATCACCATGGCTCGACCGAAACGCACCACCAAGAAGAAAGAAAAGAAGAACATTCCTGTTGGCGTGGCGCATGTGCAAGCCACGTTCAACAACACCATCGTCACTTTCACCGACACCAAGGGGAACGTGGTCAGCTGGGCGTCCTCCGGCGGCAGCGGCTTCAAGGGCTCGCGCAAATCCACGCCCTTCGCTGCGCAGATCGCTGCGGAGAACGCTGCGCGCCGCGCGCAGGAACATGGCATGCGCCAAGTGGGCATCTTCGTGAAAGGTCCCGGTTCCGGCCGCGAAGCCGCCATGCGCGCCATCAACAACGCCGGCTTCAAAGTCACGTTCATCCGCGACGTGACCCCTGTTCCCCACAACGGCTGCCGCCCCCCCAAACGGCGGCGCGTCTAGCGCATACCAAGCAGGAGATATACGGTGGCACGCTACAACGACGCCAAGTGCCGGCTCTGCCGGCGTGAAGGCATGAAGCTCTTCCTGAAGGGCGACCGCTGCTTCACGGACAAATGCGCCTACGACCGGCGCCCCTACGCTCCCGGCCACGCCGGCCGGATGCGCAAGAAAGTGAGCGACTACGCGCTCCAGCTGCGTGAAAAGCAGAAGGTGCGTCGCATGTACGGCATCCTGGAGGATCAGTTCCGCAAGTACTTCCACAAAGCGGACATGATGAAAGGCGTCACCGGCGCCAATCTCCTCATCCTTCTGGAGCGCCGTCTGGACAACGTCATCTACCGCATGGGTTTCGCCAACTCCCGCGACCAGGCGAGGCAGTTGGTGCGCCATGGCGTCTTCCAGCTCAATGGCCACAAAGCCAACATCCCCTCCCTCTCCGTCAAGCCCGGCGACGTGGTCACCGTGCGGGAGAAGAGCCGCAAGATTCCTGTCATCCAGGAAGCGCAGGAGGTCATGGCGCGTCGGCCCTCGCCCAGCTGGTTGGAGGTGGACTCCGCGGCGTTCAAGGGCGAAGTGAAGACTCTGCCTGTGCGCGAAGACATCCAGTTCCCCATCAACGAGCAGCTCATCGTCGAGCTTTACTCCAAGTAACTCCAGTTCCCCGGGTAGGCTATGCTGATCAAGCAAGGCGAACGCCTCATCAATATGCGCAACTGGCAAGAGCTGGTGAAGCCTGAACAGATCGTGCGCGGCGCCAAGAGCGGCCCCATGTACGGCAAGTTCGAGTGTGAACCCCTCGAGCGCGGCTTCGGCACCACGGTAGGCAACGCGCTGCGCCGGGTGCTGCTCTCCTCTTTGCAAGGCGCCGCGCCCGTGGCGGTCAGCATCGAAGGCGTCCAGCACGAGTTCACCACCATGCCCGGCGTCATCGAGGACGTCACCGACATCATTCTCAACATCAAAGCCGTGCGTTTCGCCATGAGCACCGACGAGCCGCAGCATCTGCAGCTCTCCGCTTCGGGCAGTGGCGTGGTCACGGCTGCAGCCATCAAGGAAAACCAGCGCGTCACCGTGCTCAACCCCGAACAGCCCATCGCGACCCTCTCCGAGGACCGCGACCTCAAGATCGACATCGAGGTCCGCATGGGCAAGGGCTATGTCCCTGCGGAGATGCACGAGGGTCTCTCCGAGGAGATCGGCCTCATCAAGCTGGACTCCTCCTTCTCCCCTGTGCGCCGCGTGGCGTACGCCGTGGAGCAGGCCCGCGTGGGGCAGATGACCAACTACGACAAGCTCGTGATGGAAATCTGGACTGACGGCTCCGTCACCCCTGAAGACGCCTTGGCCTACTCCGCCAAGATCCTCAAGGAGCAGCTCGCCGTCTTCATCAACTTCGACGAGCAAGTCTCCGAAGAGGATGCCGGCCGCGACTCGGGCTCCTCCAACCTCAATGAAGCCCTCTTCAAGGGCATCGACGAGCTGGAGCTCTCCGTGCGCGCCACCAACTGCCTGAAGAGCGCGAACATCTCGCTCGTGGGCGAGCTGGTGCAACGCACTGAAAACGACATGCTCAAGACCAAGAACTTCGGCCGCAAGTCCCTCGACGAGATCAAGCGCGTGCTCAACGACATGGGTCTCGAGTTCGGTATGAAAGTCGATGGCTTCGAGCAGGCCTACCAAGAATGGCTGAAGAGGAAAGAGCACAATGAGGCATAACAAATCTGGCAAACGTCTCGGCCGTACGTGGTCACACCGCAAGGCCATGTTCCGCAACATGGCCAAGTCCCTCATTATCCACGGCCGGATCAAAACCACTGAGACCAAGGCCAAGGAACTGCGCTCCGTGGCGGACAAGCTCGTCACCCTCGCGCTGCGCAACGACCTCCACGCGCGCCGGCAAGCCTACAAAGTGCTTGCCGACCACCAGCTCGTCAAGAAGCTCTTCGACGAGATCGGCCCCCGCTTCGCTGACGCCGGCGGCGGCTACACCCGCGTGGTCAAACTCGCTGTGCCTCGTGCTGGCGACTGCGCGCCCATGGCCCTCATCGAGTTCACCCGTAACCCAGACGAAACGCCGCGGCCCAAGAAATCCGCTGCGACGGCACCCGGCGCTGAAGCTGCTGCGCCTGTCGCTGCTGCGCCCGAGAGCGAAGCCGCTGCGCCCGAAGCAGAAGCTGCTGCTCCCGAAGCCGAAGCCGCTGCGCCCGAAGCCGAAGCCGCTGCTCCCGAGAGCGAAGCCGCTGCGCCCGAAGCCGAAGCCGCTGCGCCCGAAGCCGAAGCCGCTGCTCCCGAAGCCGAAGCCGCTCCAGAGAGCGAGGCCGAGCCCAAGAAGTCCGAGTAACGCCGCACTGCATCGATCAAGGCAAGCTTCGGCTTGCCTTTTTCATGCGGTGGCGCATTCATAAACGTAATACTTCCCATACACACCCATGGACTTCCGCCGCCTCGAAGCCTTCTGCAAAGTCTACGAGCAGGAAAGCTTTTCCAAAGCCGCTTCGGAGCTGTTCCTCTCGCAGCCTACAGTCAGTTCGCATGTCTCCAGCTTGGAGCGTGAGCTGAAGGTCCGGCTCTTCGATCGGCTCGGCCGGGAGATCCAGGCCACCCCCGCCGGCGACGTGCTCTACCGGTACGCGCGGGAGGCGTTCCGCAATCTGGACCAAGCCGCCGCCGAGATCCAGAACCTGCAGGACCGCGTGGCTGGCGAGCTGGTGGTGGGCGGCTCCACCATCCCCGCCAACTATCTCCTGCCACAGCTTTTCGGCAAGTTCCGTAGTCGCTATGCGGAGGTGAACATCACCCTTTCCGTCGGCGATTCGCGGCGCATCACGGAACGCGTCTCCGCCGGGGACCTCTTGCTCGGCGTTGTCGGCGCGGAAATCAACGCGCCGGATTGCGCCTTCGTCCCTCTCATGGAGGACGACATCCTCATCGTCGGCGCGCCTTCGCTGGTGGACGCCGTGCGCACTCCCCGCCAGGAGGCCGGCGCCGCCATGGTCATCCCTCTGGAGACGCTGCGGGAAATGCCCTGGATCATGCGGGAATCCGGCTCCGGCACACGCGTCTCCTTCGAAGGGATTCTCGCGGCGCGGGGGCTCTCCTTGCGTGAGCTGCGCGCCAGCGTGGCGGTGGAGGGCGTGCAGGCTGCGCTGGCGTGCGCCGTGGCAGGCCTCGGCGTCACCATGATGTCGCGTCTGGCCGCCGGGCCGTTGCTTGCGGACGGACGTTTGCGCGTGCTGACCGCGCCGGAGCTGGGCGTCATGCGTCGGCAATTCTACTGCGTCTATCACGAGCGGCGTCATTATTTCCCGGCTGCACGCTACTTCATCGCCTTCCTCAAGGAGGAATGCGGTCAACTGGACGCGGCAGCGCTTGCCGCCGCGGAGGATACCCCGACATGAGCGACGAGAAACGCGCCGCCATCCCCATCGCCGAGAGCGTGGCCGCCGCTGGTTGAGCGAGCAAGCTCCCTCCGGGGGACCTGGAGGAAGTGCTCGCTGCTGCATTGCCGGCGTCGTTACAGGCGGACCCGCGTTTGCTGGTGGGCGCCGCCGGCAATGAAGACGCCGTGGTGGTGCGCGCGCCGGCTGGCAAGGCGCTGGTGCAGACGGTGGACTTCTTCACACCCATCGTCAACGATCCCCACAGCTTCGGACGCATCGCCGCGGCCAATGCGCTCTCGGATGTCTACGCCATGGGTGGCGAACCGCTCTGCGCCATGAACATCGTCTGTTTCCCCATCAAGACCATGGAGAAAGCCGTGCTCGCGGCCATCCTCCGGGGCGGGATGGAAGCGCTTACCGAAGCGGGAGCGCTGCTCGCCGGCGGCCACAGCGTGGAGGACCCCGAGATCAAGTACGGCATGGCCGTGACCGGGGTGGTGGATCCGGACCGCGTCGTGGTGAACAGCGCGCTGGCTCCCGGGGACGTGCTGGTGCTCACCAAACCTTTGGGCACGGGGGTGCTGGCCACTGCCGTGAAGGCCCGGTGGGAGAACGCCCCCGCGCTGGAGACGCTGCTCACGCAATGGGCCGGGCGGCTGAACGCCACGGCCTCGCGGATCATGGTGGCGCATGGCCTGAAGGCCGCCACAGACGTCACGGGGTTCGGCTTGGGCGGGCATCTCCTGGAGATGGCGGACGCTTCCGGCATGGAGGTGACGCTGTGGCTGAACCGCGTTCCCGTGCTGGAGGAAGCGCTCGCATTGGCGCACATGGGGCTGCTGCCCGCCGGCAGCTACGCCAATCGTGATTTTTGTCTGCGCGCAGTGGAGTTCCCGGCTTCGTTGGAGCAAGGCGACCCCCACACGCAGCTGTTGGTGGATCTCGTTTTCGATGCGCAAACATCCGGCGGCCTGCTGATGGCCGTCCCTGAAGCCAAAGCCGCCGCCCTGACCGCCGACCTGGAAGCCGCAGGCGAATTCGCCGCCGTGGTGGGTCAGGTGGAGGGCCCCGGCGAGGGCCGGATGCGCCTCGCCATGGCGCCTTCCTGATCGCTACATGGCCGCGCAGGCGGCGTCTTTTCGCACCATAACCACTCTACATCAAAGGATGGATTCGATGAACGCGACGAACCCGGGCGCCGCGGCGAACAGCGTGCGCAACGTGGCGATTATCGCCCACGTCGACCATGGCAAGACCACCCTCGTGGACGCGCTGTTCCGCCAGTCCGGCGTCTTCCGCGAAGGCCAGGAGGTGGACGACCGCGTCATGGACCGCCTGGACCTGGAACGCGAAGGCGGCATCACCATGGCCGTAAAGAACTGCGCCGTGGTCT
>CAYVWB010000083.1:0-17692 GCA_964455395.1 uncultured Desulfovibrionaceae bacterium | reverse complement strand
TCAAAGCCCGGGTCGCTCATGCGATCCGGGCTTTCTCGTGCTCGGAGGACAACTTTGACAGCCGTATACGTTCCATGCGACGTCAACACTTTCCCACCTTTGCATGTAGGATTCGCCATCATGATACGCGTCTTGCAGTCGTCCCTCGCCGCCGTACTCGTTCGCTTGGCCCCATACATTCTAGTCACAGGGGCAGGTCTTCATTTCCTGGCAGAGAAACAAGCCAAGACTGCATTCGACTGGATGGGCATCTACAAGGTGACGGACTTTCCCACATGGGGCGCTTTTCTCGAATTTATTCTTACAGTCCGTATACCTATTCCGCTCAATCTGGCTTTTCTAGAATTCATTGCGTATCAGCTCACAGGCTCCATCGACGCGTCCATTGTCTATCTCTATCGATTGAGTTGGATTCTTGCGTTTCTCGTTGTTCTCTATTTTGCTAGAGCATCTCGACTTGTCTTATGGGCTGTGGCAATACTGAGCGTCTTTTTTCTGTGGGTAATTCCTCTGGTTCATATCAATAACCAACTTTATGATGCAACATTTCCATGCTTTATTCTTCTCTCGCTTTTTTTTCTTGATCGAGGGCGCCTGAGTACGCATGTTAGAGGGTCCGCTGTTTGTTTTTTTATGAGTGGTTTTTTTCTTTCAATGACAGACTTGAGCAGACCATTTTTCATCATTTTGCTTCCATGCATAATTCTTTTCATCATTCCGATATTCAAGAATGCGCCACGTCGTAGTCTTGTGGCATTTCTCGCTCCCCTTGTTTTCATCTCTTTGACTTGGCATGTTTATATCTTCGTACAATATGGGATGATTACTCACACGAACCATTCAGGGTTCAATCTTCACCGATCGTGGACTCACGTTCCCATGCCTGTATTGGAGCCGGAGCCGAACAATGCGCCTGTCGCAGAGGGACGCTGGAACAATCTTAATACTCCAGAACATCAACGCAATAGTGAACGAGTACAAAAAACCATCATCCAACACGCCTTGTCGAATCCTATGCAGTCGATGGAGCACGTTTTCATGCGACTTCGTGATTTTATCCACGGCGAGAAAGATATCTACGAGTACAAGGCTGAACATCCCCTTTTGGGTCTTTATCTTTTTACTCACCAGATTTTGTATTCTTTCATGGTGCTTGTAGTGTTATGTGTTATCGCTTTCATGCCTCGACTCGTTAGAAGAAGCGTGTACACAGCCGTCGCGCCATACTGCATAATGCTGTTTATTACAGCCAGTTCATTCTTTATTCTAGCTGTGGGTGAGCATGAAGAAGAGTCACGACTTTCGCTTTCTATCCTTCCACTCGTACTGGGATCTATTGTCGTTTTCTGGAAACTCTTTTTGGTTGAAGCGCTTCATGTAAAACAAAATTCAATCACTACAACAAATGCAAACGATTAGTTTGCAGCAGTATAATCGATTACTGAGTCGGCACACTTAGTTTTTTTATCTACAATACAAACTTATTGCATCTTCGGATAAGCCTTCTCGCTAATCCGAGGCGTGTCATGGAGAAAGCCCTTCCTCTTGTCGCAGTCGTTGGAGGGACTTTCGAGGACCCGATAGCCCCCGTTTGTGGCGCCATATGGATTCCCATGGATCGCCAACAGCCGACAACCGTGAGGCGATGTCCCGCAACGTGAACTGACGAGGCCTCAACTCCCATGTCACTTCATCCCAGCGCACGGGGACGGCCACGCTGGCTTCCGGCGTCGCGCGCAGACTGTACGGCGCAACGATGTGCTGGCCTTGTGCGTTGCGCAACACGTCCAGGTAGAGCCGGCCGCCGCGGTCCGCCTTGCGATGCGAGAGGGTGTACCGCTCCGGCCGTCGCGCCGCCAGCAGCTCCGCCGCCCTGCCGGCGAAGGTTCGCACGACGTCGAAGCCTGCCTCGGGTTTCAACGGCGCCGCCACGTGCATGCCTTTGGAGCCCGTCAGTCTGGCATAGGGCGCTAGTCCAATCGATTCCAGCATGTTACGTATGTCTTTCGCCGCTTCAATGACGCGCTCGAAACCCGCCGCGTCGTCGCCGTGCTCGGGTGGATCGAGGTCGAACACAACGAGATCCGGCGCGCTTGGGGCGTCCGCCCGCGACAACCACATGTGCAATTCAATGGTTCCGATACTCGCGAGGTAGGCGAGATCCGCCGCACGCTGCGCGGCTACATGATAATACCGTTCGCCGTCGTTGCGTCGCGCTTCCACGCGATCAATCCAATCCGGGAAATACGCCTGGGCCTCCTGCATGTAGAAGCCGGAGGCGTCGACGCCATCCGGGTAACGCCGCAGCGTGAGGGGACGCGACTCGACGTGGTGCAGGATGTGTTTTGCAACTACTTTGTAATATTCGACAACATCCTTCTTGGCGAAAGCCTCCACGTCGTTGTGGGCGGGAAAGTAGGTCTTCGTCGCGTTGTCGTACGACACGGAGTAGGGCCCGAAGCGCAGGGTCCGAGAGTCGCTCATGACGCGCTCCGCCGTGTGTCTTCACGCGTCACCTCCCCGGGGGCTTTGTCGCGACGCAACCCCAGGAACCTCGGGTGGCGCAGCTTTCCAGACGCCGTCCACTCGGTGAAACCGATTTCGCAGACAAGCGCGGGTTCGGCCCAGACCACGTCGCTGGAGGGAAGCTCCTTCTTGTCGCGGGAGGCGAAAGGCGGTTGATCGCGGACCAGATCGTCCAGTCGTTCACGAAGACGCAGAAGCGTCGCGTCATCGAATCCCGTCCCCACCTTGCCGGCGTAGCGGAATTCATCCTCCTCGAAGTAGCCCACGAGGATGGCGCCAAGCCCCACACGTTCCCCCTGGGGCAGAGTGCAGCCGCCGATGACGAACTCTTGTCGCGCCACGCATTTGAACTTGCGCCAAGCGCGCGAGCGGCTGTGGATGTATTGCGAGCGTCGGTCCTTGGCGAGAAGACCTTCCCACCCCTTGCGACATGCCTCCTCAAGATATTCCAAGCCATTGGCGTTCCTGTGCAGGGTGAACCGCAGCGGATCTTCCCAGCGGAGCAGGTCTTTCAGCACGGACTTGCGCCGCGAAAGGGGAAGGGACTCAAGGACGCGGCCGTCGGCGTTGAGGAGGTCGAAACAGTACAGGAAGACCGCGACGTCAGAGCGGCGGGCGTGCTCCTCGTCCTTGAGTTGCATGCGAGCCTGCAGGCGGGAGAAACTGGTGACGCCGTCTTCGAACGTTACGATTTCGCCGTCCAGCACGAAGGCCTCGACCGGCTGCGCCGCCAACGCTTCCACGAGCTCCGGATAAGTGCGGTTCAGCGAGGTTTCGTTGCGGGAGTAGAGACGCACCCCCTCCTTGTTCTTGACGATCAGACAGCGTTCGCCGTCCAGTTTGCGCTCGTAAAGCCATTGCGCGTCGTCGAATGGCTCGTGCTCCAGGGAGGCGAGCATGACGGGCGCGAAAGCCGCCGGCGCTTCGGGGAGGCGTTCCAGGTCCTCGCGTGTGAGCCGCGATTGCAACAGGGCGCGCGTATCCATGCAGACTCCCGGGCAGCCTCAGGCGCCATGCTCCTCGGAGGTAGGCTCCGAAGGAACGGCCTTGGCCATGGATTCGATGTCGCGCCCGCTGATGATGGACTCGGGTTCCGTGGAGACGGGGTTGCGACGCGCGTCGGCGCCGTCGTCGTCCTCTTTGACGAGCAGCCAGTTCTTCTCGTCGCCGCGCATTTTGGTATGGAGCAGGGAATAGACGCCCGAGAGTTTCTGGCCGTGGAGGCGCGCGCGAATATGGCCCTTGGCCAGCGCTTCCTCCATGGAAATGGGGTCGCCATCGCGGTCGGAGACATTCTCGTAGGATCCGTAGTCCCAGACGATGACGACGCCAGCACCGTACTCGCCCTCGGGAATGCGACCCTCGAAGCGGGCATACTCAAGGGGGTGATCTTCCGTGCGCACGGCAAGGCGCTTCTCGCGGGGGTCCGTGGAAGGGCCTTTGGGGACGGCCCAGGAAAGCAGGACGCCGTCGTGTTCCAGCCGGAAGTCGAAGTGCAGTGAGCGCGCGTCGTGCTGCTGGAGGACGAAGACAGGGTCGGCGTCGCCGGAGGCCTGGACCCCTCGGGGTTCCGGGGTCTTGGAGAAATCGCGTTTGCCTTGATACTGTTTGAGCTTGTCCATGTCGGCCAAAGTGCTCGCTCCTGGTGGGGTGGGTTCCGTCTTCGGTGGAGCAGGGGAACACGACGCGCCATCCAGGGCAAGCGCATCGGGTGGGCATTTTCGGGGGAACGTGAAAGACGCCCCGCCGCATGTGGATGCGACAGGGCGTCTGAAAAGGCGTTTTGGCCCACGCTGTTAGAGGGCGTTTTTCAGGTCCGGATGGTGCGAGAGCATGTTGATGAACTGGTCTGTGCGAATGAAGAGTTGGTCCAGAGCGATTTTGGCGAAGGCGCGGTAGACATGATAGCCGAGGTCGTGGTCCTCGTCCAGCAGAGTGCGCAGGGCTTTGGCGGGAATGACCACGTAGCGGCTTGCGCCCCGGTTTCGCGCGGAGGCGTGCCGGGGGGTGTCGCTCAGGGCGGTCCAGCCGAAGCAGTAGCCCGGCGAGATGGAGGAGAAGATGACCTGGACTTCGTCGCTGAGCTTGTATTCCAGAACCGCTTCACCTGACAGTACGATGAAGAAGTACTCGGCCGGGTCGTCACGGGTATAGACCACCTCGCCGTCTTCGTACTCTTTGACGTCGGCGATGTCGCGGAGTTTTTTCAGGGAGGCGTCGTCGATCTCGCTGAAGATGGGGATGCGCAGGTCGTCAAGGGTTATCATCGTAGCGTCTCCGTCGGGGCGTTGGCGAATGGGTGAAGGGCGGCGGGAGCGTTACGCCACGCCGAGCATGTAGAGAATGAGGCCGGTGGCGAGCACGGCCGCGATGAACGCAGTCACGCCAACAGGCGTGGACGAGGTGTCGAAGGTGCGCCGGAGTGTCTCCAGGCGCTGCTTGCGTTCGTCCGTGGGCAACACCGCCAAGGCTGGCGCCACGCAGAAGCGCGCCAGGTCGAAGGGGGCGTTGTCGAAGGCGCGCATCACCGCATCTGTGGCTTTGTTGACGATGTAGCGGTCGCACCAGGCGTTGACGCCGTTCATCACTGTGTCCAGGCCGCGGAAGATGGCGGCGAACCCGCGCCGGTAGAACCAGTCCACGTCCAGATTCATGGCTTTGCGTTCGGCAGGCAACCAGCCGGAAAGCGCCAGCAGCAGGAAGGCGGCTCCGGCGAAGAGCAGTATCTGCATCTGCTTGAGGACGTGCGCGCCGGTGTAGGCGTGGTATTCCACTTCATATGGCAGGAGGTTGTAGAGCGGCTCGGGGTAGACGCCGAGGCCCACGCAGAGAAGCGCGGCCGCAGCCATGGCTGTGAGCTGCGAAGCGGGGGCTTCGGCTGGCCGCAGGCCCGAGTCCTTGGCGAAGAAGGCGTAGTACGGCACTTTGACGCCGGCGTAGACCATGGCTCCAGCCGAGGAAAAGAGCAGCGCCAGCCAGATGATCATCTCGTGCGCCTCGGCGGCGCCGTCCATGATCATCCCTTTGGTGGGGAAGCCCACCGTGAGCGGGAAGGCGGCCAACGCCGCTGCGCCCACCATGCAGAAGATGCAGGTCCACGGCATGGTGCGGTACAGGCCGCCCAGCTCCGTGACTTTGGTCTTGCCGGTGCGGTAGAGCACGGCGCCCAGCGCCATGAACAGCAGGCTCTTGTAAAGGATGTGCGCGAAAGCGTAGGCGCACGCGCCGTTGATGGCCACTTGGGAGCCCACCCCCACACCCACCATCATGAAACCGACCTTGTTGATGATGGAATAGCTCAAGACGCGACGAAGGTCGTTTTCTATCATCCCGTAGAACATGGGGAAGATGGCCATGGCTGCGCCAATCCAGATCAGCGGCTCAGCTCCCGGGAAAGCCCGCGCCAAGGCGTACACCGCGCTCTTGGTGGTGAAAGCGGAGAGGAAGACCGTGCCCGCCCAGGAGCCCTCGGGATAGGCGTCCGGCACCCAGGCGTGCAGCAGCGGCCACGCCGCATTCACCCCGAAGCCCAGGAAGATGAGGTAGCTGGCTGTGGTGCCCAACCCCACATACTCGAAGGCGATGCTTCCTGTATCCACGATGTGCAGCACCACGCCAGCCAGCAACAGCAGTCCGCCGAAAGCGTGCACCAGAATGTACCGGTAGCCCGCGCCTTGCGCCGCTTTGCTGCGTCGATCCCAGATGATGACCGCGGCGGCCACGGTAAGCGCTTCCCAGAACAGGAAGAAACTCAGGAAGTCGCCCGCAAAGACGACACCCACCGCAGCGCCTGCGTACAGCAAGCTGAACGTGCGCTCCACGTTGGAACGCGACGCGAAGGAAAAACACATGCCCAGGGCGGCGGCGATGTGGAAGATGGTGGCGAAGACCAGAGCCAGGTTGTCCACCCGCGCGGGCTGGATGTCGAAGCCCAGAAACGACAGGGTGAAGAGGCTCTCGTGCGGCAGGTGCAGCATGTTGAAGAGGCTGACCAGCGGCAAGGCGACCATATAGAGGTTCTTGCCGAGTCCTTCGCGGAGCATGGGGATGAGCAGCGCGCCCACCATCATGATGATCGCGGGATGGAGCTCAATCATAGTAGTCCTCCCGGCGCTGCGTCAGCGGGCGCAGGATGTAGCGGGCGATGAGCGCGAGCGCTACCGAAGCAGCGAAGGAGAAGGCGCCGATGAAAGCGGGCCACGTCTCGAACGCGAAATGCGGCTTCTTCGCCACGACGAGCTGCGCCAGAATGGAGAGCGGCAGCGCGACCATGAGTATCATGCGCCAGAGCTTCACTGACGCGAGTTTTTGCAGGATCGACGAGGGATCTGGCATGGTCCTGTCCTCTAGTGATGGCCGCCGGGGGCGGATTGGAGCAGCGTATACACGACGCCGGCGATGGCGTAGAGCGCCGTGATGGCGAAGGTGACAGTGAGGTTGAAGGCTGCGCCTTTGTCGCCGGTGTGGCGCACCTCGTTGTCGTCGCGTGCAATGGGGTCGGGGCGATTCATGGTCATAGTGCGCCTCCCGGGGAGCTTACTGACCTGTGATGGCGCGCGCCATCATTTCGGCCAGGATCAGGAACGGCTGCGGGTAGAAGAGCAGCGCCACGGTGATGATCGCGGTGATGACCGGCGGCCACATGCAGCATGCCGGGGCTTCCTTCACGCCGGGTTCGAACATGCTTTCCCCGGGTTTGCAGAAGAACGCACGATAGACGATGGGCATGAAGTACGCCGCGTTCAGGAACGAGCTGACGAGCAGCGCGATGAGCACTGCCGGCGCATGCGCTTCCAGCGACCCCTGCAGCAGATACCACTTGCTGATGAAACCCGCTGCCGGGGGCAACCCGATGATGGAGAGCGCGCCGATGAAGAAGCACGCCATGGTCACGGGCATGCGTCGGCCCAGCCCCACCATCTGGCTGATCTTGCCTTTGCCCGTCGCCACGAAAATGGCGCCGGCGCACATGAAGAGGGTGATCTTGCCGAAGGCGTGCAGGGCGATGTGCATCATCCCGCCGGTGAGGCCCTTGGTGGTCAGCAA
Source organism: uncultured Desulfovibrionaceae bacterium (assembly GCA_964455395.1). GTDB lineage: Bacteria > Desulfobacterota > Desulfovibrionia > Desulfovibrionales > Desulfovibrionaceae > CAYVWB01. Next base: position 10,120 of record CAYVWB010000083.1, on the reverse strand, counting down.
TCCGGCGCCCAAGGTGATGTACGCCAGCTGCGCAATGGTCGAAAACGCCAGTCGTCGTTTCAGACCGTCTTGTGAGAGCGCGATGAGCGACGCCGTGATCATGGTGAAACACGCGATGGCCATGATGACGACGTCCAAACCGAGCGTCGTCAGCAAGTCCACCCCGAAGATCATCGTCACCACTCGGAAGAGCGAGAACGCGCCCACTTTGACCACCGCCACCGCGTGCAGCAATGCGGAGACCGGCGTGGGCGCCACCATGGCGGCAGGCAGCCACGAGTGCAGCGGTATGAGCCCCGCTTTGGCGAAGCCGAAGAGGAACATCACCAGCAGCAAGCCCACCAGCGCAGCTTGGGATTCCATCCCCGGCGTCTGGCTCAGGATGCCGGCTGCAGTGAAGTCCAGCGTGCCTGTTTCCAGGTAGACGATCAGCATGGCCGGCAACGCCAGACCGATCGACGCGCCCACGATATAGAAGAGATACTTCCGACCGGAGGATTTCGCTTCCTTGTCCTGGTGGTGCGTGACCAGCGGGTACGTCGCGAAGGAGAGCATCTCGTAGAAGAGATACAGCGTGAACAGGTTCCCCGCGAAAGCCACGCCCATGGTGGCGGAAAGCGCCAAGGCGAAGAAGCAGAAGTAGCGCGTCTGGCTGTGTTCGTGCTCCGCGCGCATGTAGCCGATGGAGTACACGCTGGTCACGATCCACAAGGACGACGAGATCAGCGCGAAGAGCATGCCCATGGCGTCCACACGGAAGGCCAGCGGGACATTCGGCAGCACCTCGGCCACCGTATAGGTTATTTCCTGCCCGTCCATCACGGTGGGCAGCATGGAAAGGACGATGCCGAACTTGACGAACGCCGCAGCGAAGGTCCAGCCTTCGCGCACGTTGGGACGCTTCGCCGACGCGATGGCCGGCGTGACGAGCAGCGAGACCAGCACGGCCCACAGCGGCGCAGAGGATACGAGTATGTTTGGGTCCATGGCGGTCTACCGCAGGCTCGCCGGCAAGGCGGTTTCGATGAATGTGACAAGGTCGTTGGTGACGAACCCCAGGGCCACGAGCGCAGCTGCGGACAACAGCAGCGGCGCCACCATGGAGACCGGCGCTTCCGCCATGGCGATGGCGGGCCGGGGCGCGCCGTGGCCGTGGTGGCCGCCGTCCCCGTGCGCGGGTTCGGGCGGCCATGGCAGGAAGTATGCGATCTCGAAGATGCGGAAGAAGAGGATGACGTTCATCAAGCTGGAAAGCACCAGCGCCGCCACGAACTCATAGTGGCCGGCTTCCAGGCCTCCCAGTATCAGATACCACTTGCTGAAGAAACCGCACGTGGGGGGCACGCCGATCATCGCCACCGCTCCGATGGCGAAGGCGCCCATGGTGAAGGGCATCTTGGAGAAAAGACCCTCCAGGTTGGCGAAGTCCAGCTTGCCCACTTTGTAGCGAATGGCTGTGGCGGCCATGAACATGGTCAGCGTCATGGCGGCGTCGTTGATGACGTGCAGGGTCGCTCCGGTCACGCCCATGCGATTGCCCAGCCACGCGCCGCCCACCATGTAGCCCACTTCAGCCAGCAGGATGAACGTGAGAATCCGTGTGAGGTTGCGCGATCGGAGCGCCATGAATCCGCAGACCACGATACCCACCGACGCCAAGGCGACAAGAACGTCGTCCATGAGCGCCTGGTCGTACACGAGTTCGGGTTGGAACACGGTCAGCATCATCCGCAGCATCACGTAGACCATCACCTTGGTGGTCATGGGCGCGATGAGCCCCGCAGCAGCTCCGCCGGCGTTGCCGTAAGCGTTGGGCAGCCAGCTGTGCACAGGGAAGAAGGCCATCTTGATGAGCACACCAGCCACGATGAGACCCAGCGCCGCCAACACGGTGGGCGTGGCGCCCAGCTGCGCGACGAAGCCGGAGAGATCGTTGATGTTCAGTGTGCCCGTCTGGATGTAAAGAAAACCTACCCCCAGCAGATAGAACGACGCGCCGATGGTGCCGATGAACAAGTAGTTCAATGTGGCGTGCGCAGAACGCGAGCTGCGACCCAAGCCGAGCAGGGCGTACCCCGTGAGCGCTGCGATCTCCAGCAACACGTAGAGGTTGAACGCGTCGCCGGTGATCACCATACCCAAGTGGCCGGTCACCGCCAACAGGTAGAGCGTGTAGAACGAACCCTCTTTGCCGGCGTATTCCGTGCTCACAGAAGGCCGTGAGCCGATGAGGTTCACCAGCGCCGTGAAGGAGAGAATCGCCAGCACCAGGGCGTTCAATCCGTCCACGTAGTAACTGATGCCAATGGGTGGATCCCAACCGGCCATGCGGTATAGAATGGGGCCGTCGGACGCCACCTGGAAGACCACGCCGAGGCTGCACGCCAAGGAGATGGCCAAAGCTATGGCTGCCGTATGGAAGCCGGCGTTGCGGCCCCGCCAGCTGAGCAGCGTGGCGACGAACGCCGACAAGAGCGGCGCCACCACTATCAGCGCGGGAAGTTGCTGAGCAAGGTGATTCATGTGCGCCTCACTGCTCCCTGATTTGCGCGAGGATCTCGTCCTCGTTCAACGTGTTGTATGTGCGATAGACTTTCATCGCGAGGGCCAGCGCCACGCCCAGCGTCGCCACGGAGACGACGATGGCCGTCAGCATCAGGACGTGGGTCAAGGGGTTGATGTAGTCCGCCGCATTCACCGCGTATTGCGCCGCCTTGCCTGCAGCGTCAGCAGTGGCGTTGGTCACGGCGTAGGCCATGTCGCCCACCTGATGCGTAGCGCCTTGGACAGCGTCGGTGGCGTTCTGAACATGGCTTTCCGCATGCTTGGCGCTTTTGTCATACATGATGATGGGAATGGAGGCGCCCTCTTTCACGGCAATGGAGACGTAAAAGAGAATGATGGCGCTCTGGAATATGGACATGCCGAGAATCTTCTTGGCCAGGTTGTGCTTGGCGATCATGGCCCACAGGCCGATCATCATCAGAATCATGAAGCCGAAGTAATTGTACTTGTTGGCGAGTATATCGCTGACGAGATCCATTTAGAGACCCTCCTCGCAGCGGCCGCCGGAGACCAGGAAGTTGTACAGCAGCACCATGGTGGCCATGACTGTCATGCCCACGCCTATCTCCACAATGAGAATGGCGAAGGAGCGCGTATACGCCGGGCTCAGCCCGAAGAGCGGCTCCAGCGCGCTGTAGTTCAGGAACTCCCCGCCCATGAGCAGCGCCACGAAGCCTGTGCCGGCGAAGATGAGCACGCCCCATGTCAACATGGCGATCATGGCGCCTTCGTTGTAACGGTCGACAGCCGTGCGCAAGTCGTGCGAAATGGCGAAGAGGATGTAGGCTGCGCCCAGGATGACGCCGCCTTGGAAACCGCCGCCGGGGCTGTAATGCCCATGCGCGATGACGTAGATGCCGAAGAGCTGGATGAAGGGGATGAAGAGCCGCGCCACTTTGGCGGTCACCATGTCGTAGCGCGCGCTGGGGCTTTCCACCCGGCGGAAGCTGGAGCCCTCCGGCAGGGTCTGCGGCCCGGTGATGCGGATGGTCACGCCGCTTTCCAGGTGGCGGTAGAGTTTGTCGTCCGGCATGCGCGCGCATGACAGCACCCGCAGCAGGAAGAAGCAGCCCATGGCGGCAGTGAAGACCACCGCAGTTTCGAACATCGTGTCGAAGCTCCGGTAGTCTGCCAGGACGGCGGAGACGATGTTCGGTACAGCCGTGTCCGTCATCGTGTTTTCGATAAAGTATGGTGACAAATAGGTGGACGCTGGCGAGTTGGGGTCGCCCCAGTTCGGGAAGTCTCCCAGAATGGAGACCAGCGTCGCGCCGAACAGCAACACTGCGATGAATGCGAGCTTTTTCAATCTCTTGTCCTCCTGCTGGTGCGGAAGACCGCCGCCACGAACAGCACCGTGGAGACGCCTGCGCCCACGCTCGCTTCAGTGAAGGCCACGTCCACGGCGCCCATCACGGCCCACAGCGCGCACATCATGAAGCTGTAGATGCCGAAGAAGATGGCGGCGCCGAGCAGGTCCTTGATCTGCACCGCCGCCACAGCCACGATGATCAGGAGTGTCAGCAAGGCGTTGTCTATCTGCCAGAACATTGCGCGACCCTCCTTCAGGTGGTCTTGTCGTGCGCGGTCTCCGATTCCGGAGCCTGCGGCGCGCTGTCGTTTTTTTGCCAATGGGGAAGACCGCCGAGGAGGCCGGCGTCCACGATGGCGTGGGTGGCGGTTGGCGATGAGAGGAAGACGAAGACCACCGCCAGCAGGATCTTCAGCGCCGTTTGCACGGCGTCAGCGTTCAGTTCGTGGAAGTTCAGCAAAGCCAGCGCGCCGAGCATGATGAGCGCGCCCAGGGTGTCCAGCTTGCCGGCTGCGTGCAGCCGCGTGTAGAAGTCCGGAAAGCGGATGATGCCCACGACGCCGGCGAGGTAGAAGATGAAGCCGCCAACCATGAGCGCGCCGACGATGATGTTGAGGATCATGGCTGGTCTCCTTTGGCGAGAGGCGCGCACGCTTCGCCTTGGCCCGGTCTGGCTTCGCAGGGTTCGCTGCCCAGGGAGCGGCGCTTGTAGAAGTACTTGGCGGTGGCCACCACAGCGATGAAGTTCAGCATGGCGTACGCCAGAGCGATGTCCACGAACATGTCCTGCCGGCCATACAGAAACCCTATGAGGATCAGCAGCACCACGGTCTTGGAGCCGATGGCGTTCACGCTGATGATGCGGTCCAGCACGGTGGGACCGAACACGCCGCGGTACATGGAGGCGATCATCAGCAAGACGATGGCGACTCCGATATAAAGCAAAAACGTATCCATTTTACACCTCGGAATAGACGTGCGCCACCTTGCGCTCCATCTCGCCGGGCAGACTCTCGGCGGACTTGCGGTCCAAGGCGTGTACGGTGAAGGTTCCGTCCCAGTCCACGTCCACGGTGATGGTGCCTGGCGTCAACGTGATGGAGTTGGCGAAAGTCACCACCGCCATGCGGCTTTTCAAGGAGCTCTTGAAGCGGATCACTTGCGGGTTGATGAGTTCGCGCAAGCGCGGGTGGAAGCAGAGATACAGCACCCACAGATTCGCTTTCCAGATCTCCCAGAGCAGCCAGGGGATGTAGGCGGGGAAGCGCAGCCACGCGCGCATGGCGCTCCTGTTGGCGACGCCGCCGGGGGGGAAGAGCATGTCCCAGGAATAGTAGGCCACCAGTGCGCTGGCGATGACGCCCATCGTGATGTGCATCAGATCACGCATGTTGGAGAGCACGAGCCACGTGAGCATCATCAACCCGAACGTGGCGGCCATGGGCCAGAACCGGCGTTTGGGTCGGCATTCGCCCTGGGGGGTGTCTTCGCGGGGGCCCTCCACGTCGAGGGAGCAAGCGGGACCGCTGGCCTCGTGCTGCGTCTCGCCGGGGTGGGGCGTGGATTGGGAATCAGCTTCTGTCATGGACAAGGCTCCTGTGTTGTCGGACGAATATGCCCGAAATATGGCTGTAGGGCAACCCATATCCCACTTTTATGTAACAACTTTTCCAGAAATAAAGTGTTTTCGCCTAAATAGCGTCACACAAAAGTCACGGGGCGCTGCGGGAGATGATCAACGATGTCGGGGGACTGCAGCCGAGGTTTCATCCGCCTTGGTTGATTCTCCGGCTCGCCCGGCTCGTTTCCGTCATCAATGGAGAGCGCAGCGTGCACGACGGCGTCGGCGCTGGTCGGGCAACGCATATTCTCTTGCGGTTATTTGCTTATCCACAAGGCGAAGTCTTCCATGCGCCGCAACAGGGAGGAGGAGACCGAGCCGGGAAACAGGCGGTCCATGGCGCCTGGCGCGCCAGCTGCGCGGCCCATGGCCACCGTGGAGAAGTGCCCCGACTTGGCGCGTTTCAGGATGGCCTCCGCCACATCTTTGGTTTCCACAACCTCTTCATTGATGAGGTCCGGCTGCAAGCCTCCTTCCACCAGCGCCTTGCGCGTTTCGGTGAAGATGTCTTTGGGGTCCTTGCCTTCCTTGCCTGCCTGGATGACGTGGTACATCACCACTGTGTGCTTTCGGGACCCTCCGAGCATGAAGCCCACGTGGTCCGCCATGCGTAGGGAGGAGTCCGAACCGTCCGTGGCCAGCAGGACGTTGCGGGTCAGGCCGGTTTCGGGCCGCCTGCAGATCCAGACGGGGAAGTCGATTTCTTCCCAGAGGATCTTGTGGCTCACGCTGTCCTCCAGCAGTTCGCCGAACCAGGAGACGCCGCGTCGGCCCAGCACGCAGGCGTCGTACTTGCCGCGATGGGCTTCCTGAATGATCTCGCTGACGACGCCATGCTTGGAGGGTACGATCTTGGTGTGGACCTTGGTTTGCTCGCAGCCTTCTTGCACGATCCAGCGGCGGGCTTTGTCCAAGGCTTTTTTCCCGCTGGACTGCTTGAGCTGCTCCATCTGCGCCACGGCTTGCTGGTCCGCAGCGAGGTGCGCCGGGTCGCTGCGCCAATCCGGCGGACGGGGCGCCACGTAGAAGAGGGTGAGGCGCACGTCGCAGAGGTCGTCGAAGAAGTGGCGGATGAACCGCAGGTTGGAGGAAGTTTCCTGATCGTTGGAAATGGTCAGCAGCAGATGTTTTTCCATGGGTGTCCCTCGGCTTCGCCCGCGCGGTGGGGCGCATGCGATGGTGGCTGTTTGCGCGTGATCGTCAAGCCCCATGCATAGCATGACAGCGTCGACGTGGCGAGATGAAACTTGCCTTCAGCTGGTCCTTTGCATAGAGTGCGACCGCTCAAGGAGCCTGGAACATGCCCTCGCGTAATCCTGACAGACCCCGTACCGAACAGCGCAAGACACGGGTTCGCCGTGTGCTCGCGCACAGGCAGCCGGACTTGACTCTCGTCCTCGCCAACATCCACGATCCCCACAACGTTTCCGCTATTTACCGGAGTTGCGACGCCTTCGGCGTCCAGCGTGTGCGGCTCTATTATACGGATACGGCGTTTCCCGTGCTGGGCCGCAAGTCCTCCGGCTCCGCGCGCAAATGGGTGGAGACGGTGCGGCACGAGAATCCCCATACCCTGGCCGAGGACCTGCGCCGCATGCGACCCCACGCCGCCGGGCCCCATGCCGCAGACGAAATCGTTCCCGTGCAGCTCATCGCCACCGGCTTCTCCGAGCAGGCCAAACCGGTCACCGCCTTCGATTTCACCCGACCCACAGCCTTCCTCTTGGGGAATGAACACCGCGGCGTGGATCCCGAGCTCGCGGCTTTGGCCGACGCCGAAGCCTACATCCCCATGCGGGGCATGGTGCAGTCCCTGAACGTCTCCGTGGCGGCGGCGGTCATGCTCTTCGAAGCCCACCGCCAGCGCGCTTTGGCCGGCATGTATGAACACTGCGCCTTCGCCGAGGAAGAACTGGCGGCCATGGAAGCGGCGTGGATACGCAAATGACGGCGACTTTTTTCCTCTGTCCTCCCGGAGCCTTCTGAACCAAGCGAGCGCGCCATGGTTGCAGCGAGCGCCATCGAATACTCCGTCATCACGCCCAGCCGAGGCGACAGGCCCCGAGCCCTGGCCCATGCCCTGGAGAGCGCGCATGAAGCCGCCCGACGCGCCGGCGACCCCACCCGGGTGGAGTGCCTGGTGGCTTATGACGGCGTGCGCGGCGGTCGCGTGCGGACCTTTCCGGAAGGCCCGGACGTGCGCTACTTCGACCTGCCCCCCGACGGCGACTTCGGCAACGCCCTGCGCGCGGCGCTCATCCGTGCGGCGCGGGGTCGTCGACTGCTTTTCGTGGACGACGACAATGCGCTGACCCCTGAGGCGTTCCTCATCCATGACCGTCACCACGACGCGGAGATGGTGGTCGGCCGGGTGGACGTCTCCCGCGCCCACGACATCCCCTGGCTGCCCCGGCCACCCCGCCACGGCGTGGAAGGCGTGGCCCGGGTGCGGCCCGGCGACATCGACCCCCTCTGTCTCTGCGTCACCAAGGACCTGGTCATGCGTTGCCGCGGCTGGACGCGCGACGGCGGCTATGAATCCGATTTCCACAACATCCTGCGTTACGCCCGCCGGGCGCGGCCGCTCGTCTTCGTGGAGGACGTGGTGGGCGTCTACGACGCCGGCCTCGGCCTGGACGAAACAGGCCGCAACCTCCGCCAGCAACGTCTCCCCCGCTACGGGCGGGAAGACGCCGAGCCCACTCCGGAGTAGAGCGCGACCGCGGAGCGTCCGGGAAGCATGGCGCTGGAGCCACCGATGGGTTCGCTGCGGGACGAACGAGAACCACGGCGCCGCAGCCCAGGGGCCTTTGGTCGAATATATTCACCGGAGCCTGTCAACCGCAAGCGTCCTGCCGCGTTAGCAGTATCAGAAGGGGAATTTTCCCCGCTGCAAACCCTCAGGAGGACGCCATGACAGCCATTGCGAAATTGACAAGCATTCTGACCCTCTGCATACTTCTGGTCGTGGCTGTGGCCGTGCCGGCCATGGCTGATCGCGGTGAGCGCATCAACGAACATCTGGATCGTCGCGGCGACAGGATCGAGCAGCGACACGACCGCCGTGCAGACATCGCCGAGTCCAACGGCCGCGAAGGACGCGCAGAACGGTTGGAAAACCGGGGCGACCGGATCGACAACCGACTGGACCGTCGCGGCGACAGGATCGACCAGCGCTGGTGATCCTGTAAACTTCGACGCGACGCCGCGTGCGTTCCTCGTGGCGTGGCCGCGTCCGGGAGGCTGGTCCCTGCATGGGAGCCGGCCTCCCGACTGTTGCGTTGAGGAAGGACGACAGGCGGCATGGAGCAGTTTCTCAAGTCCGTGGAGCGAAAAGCCTTCCTCATGGCGCGCTATGCCGTTTCGGATGACGAGGAGGCGCTCGACATTGTACAAGACGCCATGCTCAAACTCGTGGAGCGATACGGCGAACGACCCGAGGCGGAGTGGCGGCCGCTGTTCTGGCGCATCCTGCGCAACCGCATCCAGGATACGCACCGCCGCCGCAGCGCGCTGGGGCGGCTCATGGCCATGGCCGGCTTCCTTTCGGTTCCCGCCGGAGCAGCAGGACGCGGCAAGGCAGGCGATACGAAGAACGACGAAGCCGGGCCCTCAATCGAGGCCATGGCTGGGCCCGCCGAGGAAGAGCCCCCCCGGCGATACGCTCTGGCGAAGGCCTCGCAGCAACTGGAGCAGGCCTTGAGAACCCTGCCCACCCGGCAGCGCGAAGCCTTCTTGCTGCGGGAATGGGAAGGCCTTTCCGTCAACGAGGCAGCCAAGGCCATGGGCTGCAGCGAAGGATCCGTGAAGACGCACCATTTCAGGGCGCTCAAAGCCTTGCGTGAACAACTCGCGGAGCACTGGCCATGAACGAACGACAAGACGAACGCTTTCTGGCGCAGGTCCGGCGGACCCTGGACGCGGAAGCCCGCCACCTCGATGGAGCGCTGGCGTCGCGGCTGGAGCATATTCGGACAGAGGTTGTCGGGTCGCATGCAGCGCGCACCCGCCGGCGCGAACGGCTGCAAGCTGGTCCCCTGCGAGCTTACCGGCTTCCGGCTGCAGTTGGTCTGGCTTGTCTGGTCCTGCTTGGCCTGTGGTGGATGCACGGGCCGCAGTCGTCTCGGGAGTCGCCGCAAACCGCCGTGCTGGAAGATTTCGAAGTGCTCGCGGCGGAGGAGGACGCCGCCCTTCTGGAAAATGTGGACTTCTACGCCTGGTTGGCCGAGCAGGACGATGACCCGGCGTAGCGCATGTCTGGTCGTCGTGTTGATGGTGTTGCTCGGACCTGCGGGACACGCCCCTGCGGGCGAGGCGGACGACGACCCGGCCAACGATCCGGCCAAAGACTCGGTTGATGCGCGGGGCGTTGTGCTGCAGGATGACGCCATGGCATTGGAATTCTTTGAGTTCCTTGGGGAATGGGAGACTGCCGATGGTGAGTGGGTTGACCCGGGGGCGCTGCTCGATCTGCCGGAAACGCCGCCGAACGCGACGTTGCGGAAGCGAAAGGAGGCGACGGATGCGCGCTGAGCTCCGCCACGCCTTGCTCGTCGCGCTGCTTGTCCTGGTGCTCGCGGCGCCGGCGCTCGCTCTGGCCGGAACGCCGGGGAAGGCCCTTT
>CAYVWB010000082.1:0-17773 GCA_964455395.1 uncultured Desulfovibrionaceae bacterium | reverse complement strand
CCTCCAAGGCGGCGCTGGTCTGTCTGGTGCGGCTGCTGGAGGCGCGTGGCTTCCCGCTCATGGACTGCCAACAGACAACGCCCCACATGCTGCGCTTCGGCGCCCACGAGATTGCGCGCAAGGAGTTCAACGAGCGTCTTGGCGAAGCCATGGCCGCGCCCACGCTCGCTGGCAGATGGACGGATTGGCTGCCCGATCCCCACGACTACCCCCGGCGCTGAGCCGCACACCTGCAACCCCCCACGCCCATGAACCAACCCACCCAACAGATGAGCAAAAGCGAGCGACTCCTCGTGGCGCTGATGGCGGGCAACGCCTTCTTCAGCATCCTCCTGTTCTTTATCCACGCGCGCTTCGATTCGCCGGAATGGCGCTCCATTAACCTGGCGGCTATCCTCTTTTCGTTCTGTTTCGAGACGTACGGCGTGCTTCGCATCCTCAAGGAACAGATGCGTTACGTCATCATTCTTACCGTGCTGTTCGGTTTCTACGGAGTGCACAACTTCGTCAACGCCGCCATGGCCGCGCTCATCCCCTCGTGGATCGCCGTGGCCTTCATCGCCGCCGCCGTCTTCTACAGCCTCGCCGCCGTGAAGTTGGCGCGTCTCTGGGCCAGCCGCGGGGTATTGCCTCCTTCGCAGGAAGAGGAGCCGCACGAGGACCGGTAGCGTCTCGGGGCGGCGGCGTTTCGCCTCACGGAAGTCCTGTACCGGTCGTCTGCGACGCCTTGTCTGTCAGACGGTCGGTCTCGCGGTTGTTTTTCTGGTACGCACGGGGAGCGGATTCGGCGTGTGGCGCGTCGGCCTGTGAGCCGGACTTTGGGGGCGCGCCCGCCGTGTGGATGATCCTCTGTCCGGAGTGAACAGGCCCCGCCGGTCTGCCTCCGGTCACGCCGAGGGAAGCGCAATGACGCTTCTGTGACGTTGGGCGTCGTCGCGGATGGCGATGGGTCTGCGGCCTTACGCGCACTGCGGTGGATGGCGCTGGCTTCCGGGCTTGTCTGGGGCCGCGTCAGCGTAAGGCGTCGGGTCGCATGTCCTCGATGATGGACTTGAGGTCGCTGGCCATGCGAGCGAGGCCGCTGACGGCTTTGGCGGATTCTTCGATGGCGGCGGCGTTTTCATCCGCAGCATGGGAGACTTGCCCTGTGGCGGCGGAGATCTCGTCACCGGCGGCGGATTGTTGCTCCACGGCGGCGGCGATGTCGCGGGCGCGGTCGGCAGTCTGTTCCACAATACTCACGATAGCTTGGATGACCTCCCCGGCAGCGGCGGCGGCGTGCACGCCCTCGTCCACGGACGCGGCGGCGGCGTCGGTGGAAGCGCGGCTCTGGTGCGAGCTGGTCTGGATGGCTTGCACCACGCCGGCGACTTCCTTGGTGGCGTGCATGGTTTTTTCAGCAAGTTTGCGGACTTCGTCGGCCACCACGGCGAAACCACGGCCAGCCTCGCCGGCGCGGGCGGCTTCGATGGCGGCGTTGAGGGCGAGGAGGTTGGTCTGGTCGGCGATGTCGGTAATGACGCGCAGGACGTCGCCGATTTTCTCGGCGTGGTCGCCGAGCTGGGACATGTCTCGCGTGAGGGCGCTGGTCTGGTCACGGATGCTGAAGATGGCGCGTTGGGCGCGCTCCATCTGCGTGGCGCCGTCGCCGGCGCTGGCGCGGGCGTCTTGCGCGAGTTCGGAGGTGGAGGCGGCGTTGCGGGCCACGTCCACGATGGCGGCGCTCATGTGGTCGATGGCCCTGGCGGTCTCGCCGGTGCGGGCGCGTTGGGTCTCTGTGGCGGCGCGTGTTTGCTCCACCTGCGCGGAGAGCTCCTCCGCAGCGGAGGCAAGGCGTTCCGCCACGGCGGTGGCGCGCTGTGCGGAGGAGGCGATGAGCTCGTTCTGTTCGCGGAGTTCGAGTTCCCTGGCCTTGAGCTCGGTCATGTTCAGGTAGAGGCAGAAGCCGCCGACGCAGTGGCCATCGAGGTCGTAGAGGGGATAGACGTTGGCGAGGACGTGGCGTTCGCCGCCCTTGTGGCCGGTGATGGTGACTTCCAGGTTCTTGAAGACCTGCCCCGTGGCGATGGATTTGCCCACGGCGGTCTGGCGGGTGGGGTCGTTGTAGAAGACCTCGGCGAGGGTGCGGCCATGTTGGGATTCCGGGGCGTTGTCGATCTGGAGCATCTCCATGGTCTCCCGATTGGTGACGAGGACGCGCTCGTTGGTGTCCACCAGGAGGAAGGGCGTGGGCAGGCCTGCGAGCACACCCTTGAGCAGGCCTTGTTCGCGGCGCAGGGCGTGTCCCAGTTCGGCGATGTGGTGGCCCAGTTCGCCGCTGCGCCGGCGGGTCTCTTCGTCGACCGCTTTGCCGGCGAGCAAGGTTTCCACGGCCGTGATCAACGCTTTGCGATCGGCTGCGTCGCGTTGCAGGACGCTCCAGAGCGCGACCAGGGTCGCCAGACCGACGCCTCCCGTGGCGATGGCGGGCCACCCGGGGGACCCGATCAGGAATGCGATGACGAGCGTGGCTGCGATGGCCCCGCCGCCTGCGACGAGCAAATGGACCGGCTGCATGGCGTCTCTCCTCTCAAGGTGCGGCAATGTCACAATTTTTGAGAGAGTGTACGACAAACTTTTCCATCTGACCAGTCATTCGAGATAATTCGGGAATAGTCAATGAGGGAAGGTATTTGAAAACCCGTTCAGGCGCGCCGCCGGGCTCGTCCGGCTGCGGGGAGGGGTGCAGCTGGCGGCGACGCCCTTGGAACATGGCGCGAGGTTCCCGACCGCTGCGGTGTAATACCCGATGTCCCAGTCGGTTGGGAGGCTTTCCGAAGCGGGGAAGCGTTCTTCCATCAGAAGTCATGGTTGGGGCGCCTTTTTGTGACGACGTTCAGGACGCCTGGGGGCGTTCGAAGCGCAGCAGGCGCGCGTTGATGGCGACAATGACCGTGGAGAGGGACATGAGGATGGCGCCCACGGCCGGGCTGAGCACGACGCCCCAGCCTGCCAGCACGCCTGCGGCCAGGGGGATGGCGAAGGCGTTGTAGCCCGTGGCCCAGAAGAGATTCTGCACCATTTTGCCATGGGTCTTGCGCGCCAGGCCGATAATGGCGGGGACGTCGTTGGGGTCGCTTTTCACCAGCACGAGGTCCGCAGTCTCCATGGCGACGTCCGTGCCGGCGCCGATGGCCACGCCCACATCGGCTTGAGCGAGCGCCGGCGCGTCGTTCACGCCGTCGCCTGTCATGCAGACCACCAAGCCGCGTTGCTGCACCTCCTTCACCTTGTCGGCTTTCTTGTCCGGAAGGACCTCGGCGAAGTATTCGTCCACGCCCACGGCTTCGGCCACGGTTTTGGCCGTGGTCTCGTTGTCGCCGGTGAGCATCATGGTCTTGACGCCCATGGCTTTGAGCTGGCTGACCGCACGTTTCGAGGACTCGCGGACCTGGTCGGCCAGAGCGAGCGCGCCGAGGAGTTCGCCATCACGCAGGACATAAGCCGTGGTCTCGCCTGAATCCAGGCGCTCGGCGAGGGCGTCGGCGTCGCCTCGAATGTCGTGTTCCTGCAGGTATTCGCGCCGCACCACGGCCACTTCCTTGCCCTCCACCCGCGCCTTGGCGCCTTTGCCTTTGATGGCTTCGAAGTCTTCCATGGCGTGGGGCTGCAGCTCGTGGTCACGCAGGGTGTTCATCACGCCTTGGGCGATGGGGTGCTCAGAACCCTGTTCCACGGCGCCAGCCAGGCGCAGGAGCTCGTCTTCGGTCATATCGCCGGCGGGGACCACTCTGGTGACGCGGAATTCGCCCATGGTCAGCGTGCCGGTCTTGTCGAAAAGCACGGCCTGGATGTTGCGCGCACGCTCGAAGGCGGTGCGGTTGCGGATGAGGAATCCGTGGCGGGCGGCCAGGGCCGTGGAGACGGCGGCCACCAGCGGGATGGCGAGGCCCAGCGCGTGCGGACAGGTGATGACCATGACAGTGACGGTGCGCTCCAGGGAGAAGACGAAGTCCCGGCCCATCCAGGCCCACCAAGCGGCCATGGTGAGGGCGCCTGCGGTGATCGCGATGCCGGTGAGCCAGAGCGCGGCGCGGTCCGCCAGATTCTGGGAGCGTGACTTGCTCGCTTGCGCGTTCCGCACCAGTTCGATGACCTGGGAGAGGTAGGAGTCCTTCCCGGTCTGGGTGACTTTGACCACGAGGCCGCCTTCGCCATTGATGGCCCCGCCAATGACTTCCTCGCCGGGCCCTTTGGCCACGGGTTCGGATTCGCCGGTGAGCATGGCTTCATTGATGGAGGATTCGCCGGATTCGATCTCGCCGTCCGCGGGGATCTTTTCTCCGGGTTTGATGCGGATGCGATCGCCGGCCTGGAGCTGGTCCACATCCACGTCCACGGTTTCGCCTTCCTCGTCCTCGATGCGGTGGGCGGTGTTGGGCAGCAGTTTGGCGAGCTCCTCCAGTGCGGAGGATGCAGCCATCACGGAGCGCATCTCGATCCAGTGACCCAGAAGCATCACATCGATGAGCGTGGCCACCTCCCAGAAGAAGGTCTTGCCGGGCAAGGCGAGCACCACCGCCGCGCTGTAGACGAAAGCCACGCTGATGGCGAGGCCGATGAGCGTCATCATGCCGGGCTGGCGCTGTTTCAGCTCGTCGTAAAGTCCCGTGAGGAACGGCTTGCCGCCGTAGAGGAAGACCACGGTGGCGATGGCGAGGAGCGCGTACATCTCGCCGGGGAAGCGCAGGACGTCCTCCAGGCCCACCAGCCCCTTGAACATGGGGGAGAGGGCGAGGATGGGGATGGTCAGCAGGGTCGAGACGGCGAACCGGATATTGAAGTCCCGGGCCATGTGGGCGTGGTGACTCTGGTGGTCGTGGTTGTCGCCGTCTTCGTGGCTCTCTTGGTGGTCGTGGTCGTCATTCGTGGGCATGGAATCCTCTGTGCTCTTCGTGATGCGTGGGCGTTGCACGGCCTCTGGGCGAACTTGCTGCAGGCGATGCAGCCAAGAGGGCATGTTCTCATGGAGTACACGTCTTGCCCAGGCGAGGGTGTGGGTATTCTTGCACGTCGACGGGGGGATATCGGGGGGAGGGCCCTTCGCGTCGCCATCCGTCAAGCGGGGATGGGCGGGCATGGACGGGCATGGTCGTCTCGAAACGGGCGCGCCCCGGAAGGTGGGGGTAGGATGAGCGCATAGTCGAAGGAGGTATCGACCATGCGTCAGACTATGGACAATTCGGCATTCGCTGCGGCTCTTCCCGGGGCCATGGCGGACGCCGCACCCTGGGACGAAGAGGATCTCACCGCGCTGGACTGGGACATCATGCCGCGAGGGCTGCGGGAGCTCCGCAACCTCGTGGGGCCCGGCGCGGCCGTGCTGTTGGCGGAGGAATACGGCGGCGGTCCCGTCTACATCCCTTGCCGCTTGCGGGAGGACCACCCCCTGGCCGAGCTCATGGGCGAACAGCGCTTCGCCAGACTCGCCGCCGTCTACGGCGGGGACAAGCTCCATGTGCCCAAGGCGGACGCCATCGTCCGGCAGATGCGCATGCGCCGCATCCGGCGGCTGCGCGGCGAGGGGTGGACCGTGGCCTCCCTGGCTCGGGAGTTCAACCTGACGCGCCGCCGGGTGCGTCAGATATGTGCGGAGTGGGAGGGCCGGTCATGAGCGCCGGCATGGTGAAGCGTGCTGGCGTGCGGTGGGATGAGATCGTCCATTTCCGCCGCGAGGAATGGGGTCAGGACCCGGACCGTGTGGCGCCGCGGCTGGTGTCCCTGCTGGACGCCGTGCGGCAGACCGCGGGCGTTCCGGTCATCATCCACACGGCGTGGAGCGCATCTGGTCACGCTGCGCAATCCTATCACTACAAGGGCGAGGCGGTGGACTTCCGCTTCGGCGGGGCGCTGTCGCCCGTGGACGCGTTCACCATTCTGGCGGCGTTTCCCTTCGGGGGCGTGGGCTTCTACCCGGAGTGGTCGCCACAGCCCGGCTGGCATGTGGACTTGCGGCCGGGGCCTCGCAGGCTCTTCTGGGTGGGGACGGCGGGACGGTATCGTTATGGACCGCAGGCGTTGGCGCAGGCCTTGGCCGCGTCGTGCGCGTTTTGTGGCGGGAAGGAGGCGGCATGAACGATCGTCAAAAGGCAGTCCCCTTGGCGTGGCGGCGTCGTGACGTGGCGTCGGAGTCGCGCACCACCGACGAAGGAGGCGCATCATGAGCCCTGCAGGCGACTACGGGCAGGAACTCCGGGATCTCTGGGAGGCCGTGGAGAGCCTGCGTTCCCAACAGAGTGTGACGAACGCGCTGCTGGCGGAAATCCGCGCCACCCTGAACGAACGCTGCGAGCACCGTGGCGCGCAGTTGGACGACCTGGAACGGGACGTGGCCGCGCTGCAGGGCAAGGTCTGGTGGTTTTCCGGAGCCTCCGCCGCCCTGGCGTTCGCATTCTCCAAGCTCATCCCACTGGGAGTGGGCAAATGAACGACGAACACACCGAGCACGCAATGAGCAGCAACGAACCAACCACGGCGGCGGCGCGTCGTGATGCGTCGGGCGCGGCGCCTGAGAAGCCAGGGGCGGAAAGCTCGCCTCACCCTGAGACGACTCCGAAAACCCCGCAACCGCGTACACCGCGCAAACCCCGCAAACCGCGCGGCAAGTTGACGCCGCTGGTCACGGAGACATTGGCCGCCAGCCTGGAGCGGGGCGACTCCCTGGAAGGCGCGGCGGCCGCCGCCGGCGTGAGCCGCTCCACCCTGACGACGTGGCTGCGGCGGGGCGCCAAGGCCTTCGAGACGGGGGAACAGTGCCTGCTTTCCCTGGAAAGCGAGGATGCCGCAAACGCACCCGGCGACGCCCCCGAGGAAGCGCGCCGCCGCGCAGCGTACGCCGACGAAGCCCGTTATGTGGAGCTCTTCATGCGGGTGCGCCAGGCGCTGGCGCGCGCCGAAACGCGGAATCTGCAGGTCATCGAAGAAGCCGGCCGCGGCGGCGCCCGTATCACCGAAGTGGTGCGTGTGGTGGACAAGGACGGCGCCCTGGTGAAGGAGACCACCACCACCAAGCAGGCGCCCCCCCAGTGGAAAGCCGCTGCGTGGCGGCTGGAGCGGCTGTATCCTCACAAGTATGGCGGCAAGGAGCCGAAACAGGGCCGTGCGGCCGGGGTCTCCTTGAAGGTGGAAGTGGTGGCCGACCCCGGGCCCGGCTCGGCCGTATCGCGGGGGGGCGTTGCCGTCGGTCAGGACGAATCCGAAGGGGCAGGGGACATGACTCGCGATGCCGGGGAGACGCGTCATGAGTGAGGGTGCGCGCTGTGACACGACAGCGGAAGGGCGCTGCTCCGGCGCGACCGCTCCGTCGGAGCAGGCAGCCGAAAGCGGCGCGACAGATGAGACTGGCGGGGCCTTCGATCCCTTGGCGGAGGAGGGCTTGGCGCCTTCGCCGGAGAACCTGCCCGGCGTGGAGGGGGCCTTGCACGGCGCGGCTGTCGCGGAGCGCTGCATCACCTACAGCGCCATGCCGCATCAGTTGCGTGTGCTCAACTCGGCCAAGCGCTACATCTTCCTTGGCGCCGGTGTGGGCGCAGGCAAGACGGACGTGGGCTCCTTGTGGACCCTGCGACAAGCCAGTCGTACGCCGCGCGGCGTGCTCGGGTTGGTGGCGGCGAACACCTACAGCCAGCTCCTCGATTCCACGGTCCGCAACCTCTACAAGAATCTGGAGCTGTGGGGCGTGCGGGCCACGCCCGAAACGCCGCCGAAGACGCGCGGACCCTTCAATATCGCCCTCGACGTGGGCTCGCACAAGGTGGAGGTGCTCTGTCGTTCGCTGGAGAACTACACCATGCTGGCAGGCATCGAGTTCGGCTGGGAGTGGATTGACGAGTGCTTTCTGGCCAGCCGCGAGGCCATGGACGTACTGATGGCGCGGTTGCGTGACGCGCGCATGCACAACCAGATGTTGCTGACCACCACCCTGGACGAGCCGGGGGGCTGGATGCATCGGATGTTCGTTGAGGAATACGACCCGGAGCGCATGGAGGTGGTCTATGCGAAAACCACGGACAACTGGCGTCTGCCGCCGGAATACGTGGCCGGCTTGAAGGCCATGTACGACGAGAAGCTCTACGCGCGCATGGTGGAAGCCAGGTGGGTCAGCCTTTCCGGCGCTTGCATCTATTACAACTTCGATCGCACGGCGCACGTGTCGGCTGCGGCGGAATTCGATCCGTCCTTGCCCATCCTCTGGTCTCACGATTTCAATATCGGCGCAGGCAAACCCATGTCCAGCGTGTTGGCGCACCTGCGGCGGGACGCCGAGGGCGCGCGGCTGGACGTCTTCGACGAGATCGTCATGGACACCGCAGACACCAACGACGCGGTCCGGGAGTTCATGGCGCGGCCGTGGCTGGCGCGGAGCAAGGCGGGCGTCATCGTCTACGGAGACGCTTCGGGTCGCGCCAAGGACACCCGTTCCCGCAAGACGGATTACTCCATCCTGGCGCAGGCGGGGTTCGCTTCCCAGAAGGTGCCCCGCAGCAACCCCCCCGTGCGGCGGCGCCACAACACGGTCAATGCGTTGTTGAAAGCTGCGGACGGCTCGACGCGTCTGCATGTGCACCCCCGCTGCCTTGCTTTGGCCAAGGGGCTGGAGATGGCGCGGCTGCTTCCCGGTTCAGGATACCTGGAGGATGATTCCCTCCGCGAACAACACGTGACCACGGCGCTGGGCTATCTCTGTTGCCGTGAGTTCACCATGTGAGGAGATGCGACAATGAATGCGAAACGACTCATGCAACCCCGTGACGTGTCCCGTAACGACGCCGACCCCGAAGCGCTGACAGCGCGTCTCGCCGGCAAGGAGGGCGCCGGCCCGAAGACTCCGCCAGCCATGTCCAACGAATCGCTCTTCACCGTGCACGACGAACACGCGGGCATGACGCCGCGGTGGCGTTTCTGGATGGCGGCGTACGAAGGGGTGGAGGCGCTCATCAACCACGGCGCGTTGACCCGCTGTCCCCGCGAGGACGACGTCAGCTATCGCGACCGCCGCGCCGAGGCCTTCGGGTTCAACTACACCCGGTCCATCATCCACCTCTTCGGCAACTACCTGTTCGAGAAGGAGCCTGCGCGCGATCTGGGCGCCCTCGCCAAAGACCCCCTCTGGCGAGCGTTCACCGATGACTGCGACCTCTACGGCGCCGATCTGGACGCGTTTCTGGTGGAGCAGCAGAAGTACGCTTCCATCTTCGGCTGTGTGGGCGTGCTGGTGGATGCGCCGGGCCGTGTGGCGGTCACCCGCAAGGAGGAACAGGAGCAGGGAACGTACCCATACCTTGCGGCGTACCATCCCGAAGCCATTCTGGACTGGCGCTACGACCGCGACGCTGCCGGTCGGCCGCAACTGTCGTGGGTCAAGCTGCTGGAAGAGGACGGCGCCGTGCTGTTGTATGGGCGTTCGCGGTGGGAGCGGTGGCGGCCGATGGGGGAAGAAGGTCGGCGTGATCCTCGCCAAGCCGCGACGCTGGAAGCCTCGGGCGCGCACGCGCTGGGTCGCACGCCTTTCGTCTGGCTGGTGAACATCCGCGGGCGGTTGCGCAATCTGGGAGTGTCGGACGTGGCGGACATCGCCATGCTGGATGCATCCATCCTGCGCGATCTCTCCCTGGGCGCGGAAGTCATCAAGAACTCGGCGTTCCCCATGTTCCGCACGCCCAAGCAGCCGCCGGACGCCGCTGGCGCGCGGGAGGTGGAGGTGGGGCCACGGGCTGTGCTGGAGTGGGACCCCGACGCGGAAGGCGACGCCCGACAAGACTGGCTGGAGGCTGCGGCGCGTGAGCCAATCGAAGCGATTCTGATGTGGATCAACAGAAAAACCACGGAGATATATCGCATGGCCAACGCCGGGGGCTTGCACGCCACGGAGGTCTCCGCCCAAGCAAAAAGCGGCGTGGCGCTGCGGCAGGAGTTCCAACTGCTGAACGCCGTGTTGGCCGCCAAGGCCACCAATCTGGAGGAAACGGAGCGCGCCATCGTCAAGCTGTGGCTGGCGTGGCAGGGAAGAGAGAAGGAATTCGGGGAGGTGCGCATCGAGCGCGCCAAGAGCTTCTCGGTGGAGGACTTGGCGGCGGATCTGGAGAATGCTGTCCGTGGCGTGACGCTGCTGGCGGAAAGCCCCACCTTCCAGCGCGAGATGAAGCTGAAGATGGCGCGGCGCTTGTTGACGAAAGACCGGGGCGCGCTGGCGGCGATCGCTGCGGAATTGGAAGCGGCGCACGGGGAGTCTTCCTCCGGCTGATCGGAAGCACGTTTGGCGTGGCGGTTTGAATGAACGCCCGAACGCATGGACCGCCGTCAGGCAAGGAAGCCTGGCGGCGGTTTTCGTCTTGACTTGCCGGGTTGCTCGGGTCGGCGCAGACCAACACGCGAGAGGGGAACTCCCCGTGGAGTGAGTGTATCCCTCTCGCGCGATAGTTTCGGACTGAACGAACAGGCGAGGTTCCGGGGGAAACGCAGGGTATAATGTTGGTGCAAGGGCGCGCCGTGTGGTGCTCCCCGGGAGGTGGATGCGTGCGCAAGGGAGCTGGAAGCGAAAGGGATGAACGCAGTCTATTTCTTGACGCGTTTTTCCCAGAGGCGCATGTCTTTCATCTTCTTGCGGCGTTCGCGTTGCAACGCTTTGCAGACGAGGGGCTGGTTTTTCTTGTAGCCCCATTTGGCGCGGTATTCGTCTGGGGTGAGGCCGAACTGCGCCAGCGTCTTCTTGGTGATGATTTTGTACTGCTTGCCATTTTCAAGGCAGGTAATGGACTTTTCCTTGATGGCTTTCTTGGGATCGACAGGGGGCTCGGCTGTTTCGACAGTGAGCGTTTCCCCTTCGTCGATGCCGCGGATTCCTTCGGCAAGCTTTTTGACCATGGAGGTGATTTCCTCTTCGGTCATATTGCGGACGCTCGCCTGAGCTTTGACGATTTCAAGGGCTTCTTTGATGTAGTTTTCCATGGATTTCCTCCGTAAATCCTTCCTGTAAAGAGGGCGCGCTCAGAACCTTATTGTCTATTGCGCGTGAAAAGTCAAGCGCCATTGCAGCGTCACCTATGATTCTTGCAGTAAGCGCAAGGGGTGAAACAGTGGCGCAGGCTGTCATCAAGCGCGTGTAGTAGAGAAGTTCTAGAGAAAGTATAGAGCAATTGAGCGCACGTAACAGAGCGCCGCATGGGGAGAAGGCGTCGGTGCGACAAGTCGACAACACGCCGCCGTCCGGAAAAGTCTGCGACGGCGGCGTGTTGGAAGGAGGGGCTGGTCAGCGCTTGGTGCGCTTTTCCCACAGCTTGAGTTCTTTGATGCGTTCGCGGCGCGCACGTTGCAGAGCTTTGCAGACAAGCGGAGTGTCTTTCGGGTAGCCCCACTTGGCGCGGTACTCTTCAGGAGTCAGGTCGTATTTCGCCAAATGCTTCCGGGTCAGGATCCGATAAGGTTTGCCGGATTCCAAGCATATGATGGCGTTTTCCCGAATGGCTTTGGCAGGATCCACTGGCGGTTCCTGCGACGCAGCCTCCTGAGGATGCGAAGCGTCGTCAGCGAGTTTGGTGGAGATGTTTTTGAGATCCAGTATGAGGGTGCGGACCATCGCTGTGATCTCATCCTCTGTCATGCTGCGGACGCCGGCTTGGGCCCGCACGATATCCAAGGCTTCCTTGATGTAGCTTTCCATCGATTTCTCCCTCACGGCAACGCAACTGACAGGGTCGTGATGTGCATATGCATCGCACATTACCTTATGAATCACTTTTGTCAAGCGCAATTGCAATTTTATTTTATAGCAACTTTCTACACATTTTCATAATTATAATGCTTCAAGAGTATTGTTGCAGAAAACACTAGTTTAAAAAAATTTTAGAAAAAATATAAACTGTGCCAATTCCATGCTAAAAACCTGCAAACTTGGCGTAGGGCAGGAAGTCGCACGAGATATCGCTGGCGTTGGGAGACACTGCTCATGTACTCTGCAGACGTCGTCACAGGAATGCTCGTTTGAACAAGGAGTTGGTATGACCTCCCACATTGTGTTGCGTTTCGTTCCTATGGTTGTTGCGGCGGCGTGTGTGCTCCTGTGCGCGCAACCCGAAGCAATGGCGAAGCGCATCATTCGCCCCACCATTGGGGAGGGAGTGGTGCGCCAGTGGTTTGACGCCGTGCAACTGGAGGATTTCAGGCGGGTTTCGCTCTACCACGAGTTTCAACCCATCGACGGCAACCTCGCAGCTCGGTATGAGGGCAAGGGGGAGCGCAAAGGCGCAGTCCTTTACCTTTCCTATGTGGATAACGAGCGAAAGGATCCACTATACGGAATGTTCCGTACAGCTTATGAGATAGCGTCTGTGGGTGACGGCTTGGTGCGTCGCCGTCGCGTGGCTGACCGAGTGTGGTATGGCTCGACAGTGGACAAGCCCACGGCCGTGACGGATGTCGGGAAAAAAGTGCGTGTAGTGGTGATGGGTTACGAGGGGCTTACCATGGAGGATGTCTTTGCTGTGGCGGAAGGGCTGGATCTTTCCATTCTGGAAACAGCAGCTGCGAAGAAGGAAGGAGTTGAGTGAATCATGTTGAATTTTCAGGAAGTTCCTCCATCACCAGAACCATGAAGCGAGGGTAGGGCCGCAGCTTTTCCGAAGTACCATGCACGAGGTTGGCG
The DNA here is from genome assembly GCA_964455395.1 of uncultured Desulfovibrionaceae bacterium. Taxonomy (GTDB): domain Bacteria; phylum Desulfobacterota; class Desulfovibrionia; order Desulfovibrionales; family Desulfovibrionaceae; genus CAYVWB01. The sequence continues at coordinate 5,094 of CAYVWB010000082.1, read as the reverse complement.
GCAATGAGCGACGCCGAGCGGGGGCCCGCAGCTTCCACCTCCACAACGCCTTCCACGAAAGGATCCGCAGCGGGATCCTCTTGCTCCATGCGAGTACGGTATTGAATTCGAAAGCGTGTCATTTCAGCTCCTTGGACTGTGGTGTCGGGGGCGTCGCCGTCGTCCTCTGGAGGCGCGGCCACGCAGAAGGATGATGGTCACAATGTTACAAATGATGCTCATGATGAACAAGACTGTGGCGTTGTATATATATGTAGGAATAGTGGTAGTAGTGAAGGGCGCAGGCTTTGTAATAACGAACATAGGCAGATTGAATCCGAGTGGACCACCTGTATTACCTGACTCTTGCAGGGCCATAAGCCGACGTTCGCCAGCAAGAATTGCGTCATGAATGTTTTTGTTTCCGTGTATATATTTATTAGTACTACGAAAAGTCTCCAGATCACGCTCCATGGTTCGTAGTCGTGCCGTGTATTTTTGCTCACCATGGTCTTCTATGTATTCATGACGATACAATTTGTGTTGTACTATAGAATTCATGAGTTTGTCATGTTTAGTATCATAGCTGTTGAGTGAAGCTTGCATGATGATCAAGCCTTCAAAAGCCCATCTTGATGGCATCAGCTGACAGATTTCAGGGATGGGGCTCTCTTCGAATAGATCAAGATGCTTGTTCATTTGCTCATACTCGATCAGAGCACCTCCCAGAATGATCTGAGGAATGAGCAGTAATGGCGCCGCATTCAATGCAGCCTTCTTGGAAATTCCAGGTATCGAAGAAACCATAAGTCCAAGAGATATTGCAACATGCGACACGAGTTGCATGAATAGCAAATATTGAAAATATAATTCATGCAGCTCCAAGAGAAGGAACATGGGTGTGAGAAAAAGTATGTTCTGCAGGAGAGCAAAACCATTGAGCACAGTCAGCTTGCCAGCAAGATAGAGACGGCTAGGCGTGTCCATCATGCGTTCTCGCAGAAAGACTGCTGCGTCAGAAACGACCTCATCTATGGAGCTGGAAAGACCCAGGAAGATGACAGCGATGACGGCGATGAAAAGCGCTGATCGAAACAAATCGTTTGTATAGAGTGAGTAGTCGGTCAGTGGCGCGTATCTCAATGCGAAACCCACGCCAGCCCCCAACAACGGCGCTTCCAGGAATGTGATGAGAATGTTCGACAAATCTCTGCGTTTGTTGGTGAAATTTCGTAGAACGAGCGCCTTGAACTGACGTTGTCGCTCCCGGGCGCCGGCCACTCTCTGGGGCGGCAGCCTGCCTTCGGTGGGCAGTTGCGCCGCTGAGAGCCATGCTGTGAAAACGTCTTGTCTATATCGCTCCTGCCAGTAGCGTGGCGAATGCTTGCGTTCGCCGAGGCGTGTCCCGTCCACATCCCGGAGAGTTTCCTCCAGCACATCGAGAATGGCTTCAGGCCGTACGGTCTTGCAGGCTGGACACTCCACGTCGCCAGGGGGATCAGGCTCGGCGTGTCGTGAGAAATAAGTCAGACCTTCATAGGTTCCCCCATAAAACGCGAGCCGACCGCCACGATCCAGAACGCCCACCTTATCGAATTTCTTGTAGAGCTTCGAGCCGGGTTGGTGCATCACGGCCACCACAATCCGACCGGAGAGCGCCAGGTCCGTAAGAATGGCGAGTATATGCTCGGAATCTTTGGAGGAGAGACCAGACGTCGGTTCATCCACCAAGTAGATGCCCGGGCCGCCCAGAAGTTCCAGCCCGATATTGAGGCGCTTGCGCTCACCACCGCTCAGGGAGGAGTTCTCCACAGGGCCGACGCGGTTTGACGCTTTTTCCACAAGGCGGATGGCCTCCAGCACGGAGCGAGCGCGTTCCGCCAGTTCGTCATCGCCCAGCTCAGGGTAGCGCAAGCGCGCATGATAAATGAGGTTTTCGAGGACTGTCAGGTTCGCGAAGAGGAGGTCTTCCTGCGGCACATACCCTATCAGATCCCGTAGACGCTCGAAATGGGTGTGGACATTGCGGCCATCCAGGGTCACCACGCCATGGTCAGGCGTCAGCAGGCCGGCCATCACTTTCAGCAGAGTGGACTTGCCGCTCCCCGAGGGGCCCATGATGCAGACCAGCTCGCCGTAGTGCGCTTCCAGGGAGACGTCGTTCAAGCCGCTCCCGACGCCCAGGCTGTGGCTTACGGCGTCCACCTTCAGTTCGTGGAAACTGAAGCGTTCACAGACGAATCGTTGGCTGCGCGCGTCCAGTCGGATGAAGACGTCGCGGATGAAAAGCACATCGCCGTGCCGCAGCTCATGCATGGGCTGCGCGGCTTTGCCGTTCACGTACGCCTGGTAGGGACAGTCCCCGGCGTCGTAGCGCAGGCGTTTTTCGTGGCGGCGTATGACGGCGGTCCATCGGCGGGGGAGCAGGTCCTGGAGGTGGACTTCGCCTTGGACGTCGTTGGTGATGGTCAGCGCCACGGGTCCTTCGTGCAGCGCTGCGTCGCGGCGTCCCGCGAGGTAGTGCAGCAGTTCGCGGGGGGCCAGGCTGAAGCCGTTCACGTATGCGGTGTCTTCCAGCATGAGGTCGCGCGTGGTGGCGACGACCTCCATGTTCACTGTGACGAGGGCGTGGGGGTCCAGCAGTTCCAGAGTGAGTCGCGGACCGTGGGCGGTGATGCGCGCCACGGCGGCGTCGTAGGGCAAGGGATTGCCGGCGGCGTCGCGACGTTCCGGCAAAATGCGCAAGGTCTCGTTGAGTTGGGCGATGACCAGAGAGCGACGCGCAGGGAACGCCTTCAGTCGGAAATAGGCCGCCAAGTCGCTGGCGCGCATGGTCATCTTTCCGAATTGGGCCACGGCGTGCTGGGAGAGTCGGCTGGTGAAGGCCGTGGGCAGCGGCCTGCCGTCCACGTAGACGCGGGGCCCCTCGGGCGCGCCGCGGGCGTTGTTGCGCTGCTGGCTCGGGTCCATGAGCACGAGGTTGTGGAACTTGTAGACGGTGAGGAAAAGGCCGGGGCAGGGCAGGCGGACATCCGCTTCCGGAGAGTCGCCGAGGGTGAGCCGCATGAGGGAGGAGCCCTTGCGCTGCGACGAGGAGGAAGGCGCCACGCCGGTCACGTGCTCCAGAAAGGCGATATCCGCAGGGTGTGCGCGCATGACCTGCGCAGCCAGCCGCACGGTGGCCAGCGCATCGACCTTGACGCCGCCGGCGCGGACGAACTCGTACGCCGTCAACAGGCTGCTCATGCGTTCCTGGTAGGAGAGGCGGCCCGCCAGCGCTTCGGCCAGATCCTCCAGGGGCGCGGGGTGGGAGGCCAGCAGGGCGAACCGCGCCAGCAGGTGTTCCAGTATGTCGTGGGGGAAGAGGTCCGTGAAGTACTCCCGGATGAAGGCGCGTTCGCGGCGGTCTGCGCCGCCTCCGCGCTGGGCGATGCGCGCCATCAGCTCCAGGGTGCGCATGGCCAGGCTGTCTTGAAGGGCGCGCTCCACGGAGGCGTCCAGGGTGGGTTCGTCGAAGGCTTCGGGCGGCGGGTACGCGCCGGGGGGCTTCGACGACGCTGAGGAAGAAGACTCGGACGATGGAACGACGGGGATGGGAGTGCGCATCGACTCGGGGTGGCGCCGGAGGCGACGACGCCGCTACTTGTAGCCCGTCAGGAGGAACCAGCCCGCGCCGGTGGCGGGGCCGCTGGTGACGGTGATCTGGATGTTGAAAGCGCCGCTCCAGGGTGTGGTGTGGTTGGCTTCCGCTTCCGGGAGCTGGCGCATGTCGCCGGCGACGAGGTCCCAGTTGGGGTCGAAGATCTTCAGCTCCAGGCCGCGGAGGGTTTCGTCCCCGGCGGCGTAGAAGATATATTGAGTGTTGGCGGCGAGTTGTGTGCTGAAGTAGTGGGATTCCCCGGGACGGAGCCGGCCGGTCTGGATTTCGCGGATGGAGTAGCCGTCTGCAGTGTAGTCCGCCGCAGCCTGGACGGAGTAGCGCTCCAGGGCGGCTTGGGATTCGCCCACGGCTTGGCTCCACGCCAGCTCCGTGGCGCCGGCGGCCATCATCAGCGCCAGCAGCGCATAGACGGGCAATGGGTGCAGGCGTCGCATCATGCGCCCCCGGAGGTCTCCTCGATGGAGCGCACCAGCGTCTCGCTCAGTGTGCGGAGGCGCTGGATGTTTTCGGGGGGGACGGGGGCGCCGAAGCCCACGTCGATGAGCGGTTCGATTTCGTCCAGGGAGGCGCGCAACGCCGTCACCGTGGGGTGGCTGGTCAGAGCGGGTCGCAAGGCGTCCAGCTTCAGTTTGAAATGTCGTGTGAGCGCTGGCTGGTAGAGCAGGGAGGAGGCTTGCGGGTCGTAGTTTCTGCTGAGCACGGTGGAAGCCGCGCGCAGGCCAGCCAGCCAGCCCCCTGCGCTGACCAGGGTGGCGAGGTCGTCGTCGCCCAGGCGTTCCATCTCCGAAAGAACGGCGCGGCGCAGGCCGTCCAGTTCGCGGCGCAGGGCGTCCCACTCCTCGCGTTCGGCCATGGCTTCAAGCCGTCTGCCTTCCACCAGCAGCGCTTCCTCCACCATCAATTCATCCGCCAGGGTCATGATGACGGTGACCATCTCGCCGAGGCGCTCCTTGTCTTGTGCTTGAATGGCGAGGAATCCGTCTGCGGCGCGCACGCCCAGGTTCAGGGCGCGGGCGACGTCGTCGGTGTAGTCGTAGCGGGTGTTGAAGCCGCCGGCGTTGCGCCAGTCGGCTTCGCCCATGCGGTCCAAGGCGGAAAATATCTCACCGGGGGAGGGCAGCGCCACGCGCGCGGCGAACTGCGCTTTTTCCGTCGGAGTGGGCACGGCGCCGCCATCGGAGGCGGCGGGGCCGGTCATGAGCAGGGACGCGCACGCCGCCACGGCGAGGGCGGCGCGTCGCAGGCGGGGCGAGGTGTGGTGCAGCAGCATGGGGGAATCCTTCGCCGCCGGGGCAGACGGCAGGGCTGGGGAAAGGAGCGTAATCGGCGCTTCTCATACAATACAATTCCCCGCCTTGGCAATGTGGGAGGGTGGCGCATTTCCGTGTCGTCGCTGTCGTTTCCGTCCTGAATGACCTCGGCCTCGCTCATATCGTGGATTGCAGTGCACGTCG
>CAYVWB010000081.1:0-18100 GCA_964455395.1 uncultured Desulfovibrionaceae bacterium | reverse complement strand
CGTTGACGAGCGCAGCGGTGCGGCGCGCGCGGGTGAGGTCGCTGGCGAGGAGGCCATCCCAGCCCATGGCGGCCAGGGCCGCGCCCCAGCTGCGGGCGGCGGCTTCGCCTTCTGGGGTGAGGTCGGTGTCGGTCTGCCCCTGGATGACTTTGGCGCGATTCCAGTGGGTCTCTGCGTGGCGGATGAGGCCGAAAGTGGTGTGCGCCATGGTTCAGAGGTCGCCCTCGGGAAGCGGCGGCGGCGCAGGCGGCGCGCCTTTGGTGGGGCGCGTGCGGATCTCCCGTGTCACCCGCTCCATGGTCTCTTCGATGACGGCGTAGTTGCGGTCGCGGTCGTGGTTGCGGAGGATGTGCTCGCGGGCGGCTTCGCCCAGGCGCAGACGCTGCGCCGGGTCGTCCAGCAAGGCGGCCACCGCCGCGGCGTAGGTCGGCACGTCCCACGCCGGCGTGAGGAAGCCCGTGACGTCGCGCCGGATGCATTCGGCCGCGCCCCAGGCGTCCCAGCCCACGGCGGGCAGGCCGCTGCACTGCGCTTCCAGGTAGGCGAGTCCCAGCCCCTCGCGGATGCCGGGGAAGGCGTAGCAATCCGCGGCGGCGTAGATGGCGGAGATTTCCCGTGCGGGCACGGCGTTCAGAAAAAGGGCGCGGCCCGGCAGGTGGGTCTCGGCCATGTCGCGCAGGCTCGCCAAAGCCGGGCCGCCGCCAGCCACCACGTAGCGGAATTCGCGCTCGGGGCGTTGCGCGGCGAGTCTCGCCAGCGCTTCGATGGTGTAGGCCACGCCCTCGCTCTTGGCGCCGGGTCGCAGGGTCGCCACGGTCAGCACCACGGGAGCGTGTTCGGGTACGCCCCAGGAGCGCCGCAAGGCGGCGCGCGCGGTCAGGCTTTCCGGCGAGGCGGCCGGGACGAACCGCGTCGTCTCCACGCCGAGGCCAAGCTTGGTGACGTGCTCCGGCGGCAGGATGCGCCGCAGGTTCTCGTATTCCGGCGTCTTCATGGTGAAGCAGTGCGCGGCGTAGCGCAGCGCCTTGAGATTCAGCTGGTGACCGGGACGCGTGCGCCACGACCGGGCGCGGCGGCTGGCGTACGCAGAGCCCACGTGAAACACCGGGACGCCCCGGCGTGCGGCCACAGGGCTCAGGCAGTCCGGCGCGCGGTAGTAGCTGTGGTAGACGAGCACGGCGTCCGGCTGCTCCGCCACCAGCGCGCGGCGCATGGCGCGTCTGGCGGCCCACAGCGAGCCCCACATCCATGGCCGGCGCCAGATCCATTCGCTGGAGAAATGGCTCGGCGTGGTGACGCGCATCCCCCGGCTCTTCAGGAACTCCACGATGGAATGCGCGATGGCTTTGTCGCCGGAGTCCCGCGGGTGATTGAGCGGCACGAAGGGGGTGTAGAAGAGAATGCGCATGCTGGTGGACGTGGCGCGGCGGCTTTCAGAGGCCGCAGGCGTCGCGCTGGTTGGGCCGCAGGGGGACGGCGAGATCCAGGCCGGCGCCAGTGGGCGTATGTTCCTGATAGATCTTCGCCAGTTCGCGGATGGTGCGCGTGTTGTCGAAAACCGTCTCCACCTTGGCCCGCCCCGCAGGAATGACCACGGCGCGCAAGGCGGCGTCCTCGCAGCAGCGGCGGATGGCTTGCGCCAGGCTCGCCGGGTCTTCGGGAGCCGCCAGCAGGCCCGTGTGTTCATGCTCCACCAGCTCCGGCACGCCGGACACGGCCGGCGCCGCCACGGGAACGCCCATGGCCAGGGCTTCCGCCACCACGTTGGGGATGCCGTCGCGGTCGCCGTTCCTGGCGATCTTGCAGCCCAGCGCGAAGCAGTGCGCCTTGCGGTACAGCTGCAACACGTCTTCATGCGCAAGCGCGCCGGCGAGGGTCACGCGGTCCCGCAAGGGCGAAGCCGCCACAGCCTGTTCCAGTTCTCCGCGCAATTCGCCCTCGCCCACCACGGTCCAACGCAGGGCGAGGCCTTCCTCCGCCAGCTGTTCCAGGGCGCGCAGGATGTCAAAGAGACCCTTCTTGGCCACGAAGCGCGCCACGGTGAGAATCTCGTAGGGTGGAGCGGCCTCCACGGGACGGCCGTTCATGGCGAAGAGGGAGAGATCGATGCCGTGATAGACGCACTCCACCGGGATGGCGGCGCCGTGTGCTGCAGCGAGCTTCTGGAGATGTTCCCGATTGTAGCGCGTACAGGTGACCACGAAGTGGGCTTCCGCCATCTTCGCTGCGAGACGTTCGGGCTTCTGCGTGTAGATGTCTTTGGCGTGGGCGGTGAAGCTGAAGGGCAACCCCGAAAGAATGCTCGCGTACTGCGCCACGGAGGAGGGCGAGTGCGCGAAGTGCGCGTGGAAATGGGCGATGTGTGTGCGCGGCAACACTGCGTGGACCAAGAGCCCGCCTTGCAGCAGATGCTTCACCGAAGCCTTCGCGCTGGAGGAGCCGCCAAGCCGCTCGCGCAGATGGCGCAAGGCCGCGCGGTAGCGGCGGGGGTGTTTCAGGAAGAGCTGCAGGTTGTGATACAGCAGCCGGGGCAGGGCGCGGAAGAGGTGCTCCGGCAGGTAGCTGACCTGCGCGCGAATGCGCTTGACGCACTCGTGGGTGAAGGCTTCCCGGGGCTGGCGCATGGAGATGATGTGGATGTCGAAGCCCAGAGACTCGAGCAAGCCTATTTCCCCGGCGATGAACGTCTCGGAGATGCGGGGGTAGCCTTTCAGGATGAAGCCCAGCTGCGGGCGTCTCTCCGGTTGCGTGGAGGAGGCGCGTGCGGGGGCGTCGGTTGCGGGGGTCGGCGTATTGGGTGTGGTGGGTGTCATGGTCGAACGTGGGATGGACAGCCGGGGCGGCGCCGGGCCGCGTCATTTGGGCTGCGTTGGGTCGCAGGGGATCGGGAGGATCACGCCTGTTGCGCTTCGGGTTCCGTATGGGTGGCGCAGTAGCCGCCGCCTTCCTCGCGGAAGCGCTCCAGCCGGGAGCGCATCACCTCCAGGCCGCTCATGGGGAAGGCCTGGATGGCTTGGCGCATGGGTTCCGGGTCCGCGTGGAGCGCCATGAGGGATTCGTGGAGCCGCTGCGGGGAAAGTTCGTTCCAGGGGATGAAACGCACCAGGCCGCGTTCTGCCAGCACCTGAGCGCGGATGCGTTGCTCCATGCGGGGCGTCTCGCGAGGAATGATGAGCGAAGGTTTGCCCAGGGAGAGCGTCTCGCAGACAGTGTTGTAGCCGCCCATGGAGACGATGACGTCCGCTTTGGCCATCTCCTTCTCGATCTTGTGGTGGAAGTTGGCGAAGGGCGTGTTGAGCGCCTTGGCGCGCGCAGCCAGTTCGTCGCGCATGGCCGGCGGCAGGAACGGTCCGGAAATGATGGTGGACTTGAACCCGGCGTCGGGCCGCGTTTCCAGCATGCGCAGGTAGGCGTCCAGCACGGGGTAGGCGTCGCCGCCGCCGCCGGTGGTCACCACCACGCGGAAGCGGTCGCTACGTCCGGCGTTCTGGGAAGGCTTCGCCGTGGCGCGGGGGATGTAGCCCGTGAAGACCATCTTGCGGCTGATGGCGTCGGGTATCTGATACTCCGCGATGGCGTCGTAGACGTCCTGCGAGCCGTAGACCCAGATTTCCGAGTAGAGTTCCTCCAAGGCGCGGTAGTAGTTCTTCTCCCGCCACTCGGCGCGGGTGGATTCGGCGTCGTCCAGAATGTCGCGCAAGCCGAGGATGACTTTGGTGTGCGGCCGCGTCTTCTTGAACCAGCGCAGGGTGGGCTCCACCTCGCCTTTCAACCCGAGGGGGACTTTGTCCACGATGAAGAGCATGGGGTCGAACGCGCGGGCCGTGGCGGTGATGATGTTGCGGCGGATATGCAGCGCGTGCTTGGCGTTCACCTTGATGGAGTGGGGCACGTAGACGGAGTTGGTCTTCTTGATCATGCCCGGCACGCGCACGAAATCCACGCCTTCGGGGAAGGTGAAGCGGCCCACGATGGGCGACCCCGTGAGGATGAGCACGTTCACCCCCGGCTCCAGCAGGTGGTTGGCGATGGCCATGGTGCGTCGGATGTGTCCCAGACCGTATGTGTCGTGGGAGTACATGAGGATGTTGCAAGGCGATGGGTGCATGGGGGACGCTATGGCTTGAGCAGTGGCTCTGGCGGTGGCTGGGATGGTGACTTCCGGCGGCGGTTCGGGGCGGCTGTTGTGTGGCTCGCGCGTGGGATCAAGGCGGTCCGACCACTGTGACATTCCCTCGGCGGCTGACAGGCAAGCGGGATTTTACGTGGAATCCGCCGCTGCTGTAAAGTGGTGCGACGGCTCCGGACCACACGCCTTCGGATTGTCTCGCCGTACGCCACTGGAGAATACCGCAGCCCGTGCGGCGCTCCCGTGACGCTGCGTGGAATCTGTGCGCTTCTGTGCGCTTCTGGGCCGGGCGCGCAGACCGTGCTCGCAAGGCATACCAGGACTCGCGCCGTGTTTCCAGGTGATTTTCCCACGTCTTTCCGGTAGAGTTCCAAAATATCGTCACGACCCAATCCACGAACCCCTTTCCCCATCCAGACACGCACATGACCGATTTTCACGACAGACTGCACGCGCTCGCCTCCGCCATCACGTTCCCCGACCTCTGGCGGCCCGTGGCCGAGGTGGAGCAGATCCTCGAAACGGGCGAAGTCGCCGGCACCGGCGACCCCAACACGCCGGACTTCCTTCAGGTGGACCTGCGCGACAAGGAGATCCTCGACCTGGGCTGCAACGTGGGCTACTACGCTTTTCTGGCCCTGCGCCATGGCGCGCGCCGCGTGGTGGGCGAGGACATCGTCCCCGAGGCCCTGGAGATCGCCCGCCTCTATACCGAAAAATACCAGCCCGGCGACGCCGCCTTCCGCCAAGCCAGCTTCTACGACGCAGCCGACGCGGACCAGTTTCCCATGGTCCTCTTCATGGACATCATCGGCAACAACTCCGTACGGGAAGGCCGCGCCGTGGCGCAGTTCGACGCCGCCGTCAGCCGCGTGGCGGAAGAACTCGTCATCTCCCTGCGGCCGGTCTTCATCCCGGAACGGCACATGACGAACCTCGCCGGCGGCCTGCCCGAAGACCCCGCCTCCACCTGGGCGGATCTGGAACGCTTCTACGGGCCCCGGTACTGCCGCGAGGGCCGCTTCCATTTTCTGGAATGGGCCAAGGACCGCGTGGGGCCCGGCTGGGAGTTCACCCCCCTGCCCGAGCCGGCCATGGCGCACTCCATCCGCAAACAGGTGTTCCACGTCCGCCGACATGGACCGCATGCGTGACGCGCCCTCCTGGCTGCCCCTGCTCGCAGACCGCGACGACCCCCGCCTGGAAGCCGGCGTCGGCAGCTACGGCGGACTCACCATCGTGGGGCGGGGCGCCAAAGTCCGTGTGGGCAAGTTCTCCTCCTTCGCGGATGAAGTGCAGGCGCTGCTCTGGGGGCACAATCCAGCCAACGTCACCACCTACCCGTTCAACGCCGTCTTCGGGAGCGCTTGGCCGGAACTCGCGGAAATCCGCACGCATCCTCATGTGAAAGGGGACATCGTGGTGGGCAGCGACGTCTGGGTGGGACAGCGCGCCATGCTGCTGGCCGGCGTCACCGTCGGCGATGGAGCCGTGGTGGCCGCAGGCGCCGTGGTCGCCAGGGATGTCCCGCCGTACGCCATGGTGGCGGGAAGCCCGGCGCACGTCACGCGCATGCGGTTCCCCCCGGCGCAGGTGGAGGCGTTGCTCGCCCTGCGCTGGTGGGACTGGTCCCTCGAGACCATCCGTTCGTATGCGCATCTGCTCATGGATGACAATGTGGAAAAACTTCTCGCCGCGACTCTCCCCGCAGGAGCCAAGACGCCGTGACTGCGCCGCTCAAGCTGGGCGTGGTGGCGCAGCGCAAATACTTCATCCCCTACCGGGAGGCCATGGTCCGCGCCATGCACGGCTTGGGCCATGCCGCCGAGTCCTTGGAAGACCTGGACTACGGCCGCGGCCTGAACGCCTTTCTGGTGGTGGGACCGCACAAGCACCGTGGTCGGGTGCAGCGTCGGCAGGACGTGGTCCACGCCTGTGTCCAGACAGAGCAGTTTCCCACTCCGGAAGCCGGCGCCGAGACCTTCGGCAAAGAGCGTTACGCCATCTTTCTGGACTACGCCCCGGATTACGACCTCGTCTTCGAATGGCACCGCAACACGGCGCGGTTCCTCACGGCGGCGCGCGTCGCGTCCGGTGGCCGGGCGTTTCCTCCAGTCCACTGGCTGCCGTACGGAGCCTTCCGCGAGATGGCCTACCCCGAATGCGTCCTCCTCGATGAGGCGTCGCCTGGGGACGCTCATCAGGCGCAGCCCACCGCGTCGCCACGCCGAGTGCGGACGTCCCCCCGGTACGATCTCATCTTCATCGGCGCGCTCGGCGGTGTGGACGACCGCCGTGACCGCTTGCTGGAGGCGTTGGCCAGTCGATTCACCATCCACCCGAAAAGCCAGGGGATATGGGGATGGAAAAAGGGTCCGGCTCTGGCGGACGCCGCCATTGCGCTGAATCTGCATTTCGACCACGCCGCCACCTTCGAGTCCCCACGGCTCTTCGAGTATTGTTGTAACGGACGCTTCGTGCTTTCGGAATATATCCATGATCCCGCACCCTTCACGGCTGGTCGGGACTATGCGGACTGCGGCGCTCCCGGTGGCGTACGACCCGAGCCGCTCTGGCGCGCAGGCGCAGCCGGGACGCCGCGCGTGGCGGCGGCGCTGGTGGAAGCGGTCTCCCGGTGGCTGGACGACCCGGCCGGCAGGGATCGCATGGCCGCACAGGCTCTGACGACGGCGTGGGCGCAGCCCATGGCGCGCGCGGCGCAGTCCGTTGCGGCGCAGTTGAACGCGTTGAGGGCGGAGCGCAGGGCGTCTTGAGCGGCGGGCCTGCTGCAGCGCCGGAAGACGACGGGAGCGTCCGGCGGAGTGCTTGTCCGAGTGGCTGGCGTGTCGAAGGGAGGCCGGCGCCTCGGTCGTGATGGGAAGGCCGGCCAGAGCGCGGCGGGTCGGGCGTCGCGCAGTCGGTCACTCCCGACATTTCCCTCCGCCCACCACCATGTCCACGTCGCGCATCCAGTGGGGCTTGATGGAGGGGGAGAGCCGCGGCCAGCCGGATGGCGTGGCTTTGGCGGCCAGGGCGCGGCGCAAGGGTTCCATCATCCGCTTGTCCAGCTTGTGCGCCGAGGATTGCTCGTAGGCGTCCAGGGTCGCCAGGGCGTCGGCCGTATCGCCTTGCAGGGCCTGCGCCGCCGCCAGGTTGCCGGCCACGTAGGGCGCGGTGGGGTCCGTGGTGAAGGCTTCGCGGAAGTGCGCCAGAGCCGTGGCGCGGTCCCCGACGTCCCAGGCCAGCCAGCCCAGATTCACCGTGGCGGTGCTCATGGCGCGTTCCTGGGTAAGCGCTTCGGCGAAACGCTCGGTTGCGGCGTCGACGTCTCCCGTGGCGGCGCGCTTCACCCCCTGGAAGACGAGTTCCTCCGTGGGGGTCAGCGCCACGTGGTTCGGCCCCAGGCACGGACAGCGTCGCGCGCGGCAGGGCTGCGGCTCGTCGTAGAGGGTCACGCCCGTCTCCAGGCTCCCCAGCACCGTCTTTTCCCCGGAGCAGCGGTAGACCACGCCGTCCGGCTCCATGCGCAGGAAAGTGCGTCCGCCGTTGCAGAGCACGCCGCCGAAATCGAAGACCATCTTCTTGCCCGGGTCGGAGACGCCGGGGGTTTCGCTGAAGAAAGCGCGCGTGGTCGCCGCGTAGGCGCCGGGGTATTCGCGGTCGCCGAAGAGGCCTTTGAAAGGCCGTGGGGTGAGGGTGACGCCGCGCTCGGCGAAGTAGTCGCGGTCTGCGGGGTAGCGGTCCACCAGGGTGGGGTGGAGCACGTAGTTGACGACGACCTCGAAGCCTTTGTCCGTGAGGGCGAGGACGTTGTCGATGAAGGGCTCCACGGCGTTGCGGCGTTCGCGTTCTTCGATATGGAGGGCGACATACATGTCGTGGACGCGCTCCGGGGGCACGATTTCGGCGAAGCGACGCACGGCGCGGGAAAGGCTCAGATTGGTGTCCACGCTCAACTTGTGGGTTTCAGCGAGGCTGGCGCAGCGGTCCACGAAGTCCGGGTAGAGGAAAGGTTCGCCGCCGGTCATGCCGATGACCCATTCGCGGCCGGTTGCGTCCAGCAGCTGCTTGAGGGCCGTATTGGAGAGGTTTTCCTGCACGGGGGTGGCGTCGTGAGGAAAGTAACAATAATGACAGCGAAAGTTGCATTTCCGCGTCATGTTCCACATGAGGTAGTTCTGAGCCTTGGCCATGGCGGGGGATCGTGTGGGAGATGAGGTGGTTGGCGGGTTTCGGTGCGGCTGGTCGCGTCTGTGTCGCCAGAAAAATGAGCCATTTCAGGTTGTTGCATCGGGTCGAGCATGCCCGGGACGATGCGCTGGAGAGACGATGTCACCCGCATACGCCACCCGGAGCAAAGTGGCAAGGCGGCGCGCGTCGCCTCATGGAAAGATAATTTTTCGTACAGACCTTGACAAATATTCAGAATATGCATGAATACCGGAGCAGCATCGCGCCTTTTCGCGCTCATGCTCCCCCCCGACAAGACCTTGCACGCGAGCCAGAGCATACTCTCCATGTCCCCCACCAAAGAATCCATGCGCATCATGATCGTGGACGACTCCGAGACCGCGCGGATGCTTCTGGAGACCATCCTGCGCAACGCGGGGTACAACAACCTCGTCATGACCAACGTCGCGCAGCAAGCCCTCGATTATCTGGGGGTGGAGACCGGCGCCGGCGAGGACGTGGACTGCATCCTCATGGATGTCAACATGCCCGGCATCGACGGCATCGAAGCCACCCGGCGCATCAAGACCGTGGAGCGGCTGCGCGACATCCCCGTCATCATGGTCACCGCCAGCGAAGAGGAGGCCAATCTGGAGCTCGCCTTCGAAGCCGGCGCCATCGACTACATCTACAAGCCCGTTCGGCAGATCGAGCTCAAGGCCCGGATCGGCTCCGTGCTCAAGCTCAAACACGAGATGGACAAGCGCAAAGCCCGCGAGCGGGAGCTGGAGAACCTCACGCGCACATTCCAGGAACTCTCCAACCTCGACGGCCTGACCGGTGTGGCCAACCGCCGGCGGTTTGACGACGTCTTCGACAGGGAATGGAAAAGTGCGCGGCGGGATGGCGCGCCCCTGGCCGTCTTGATGATCGACATCGATTTTTTCAAAGCCTACAACGACCGCTACGGCCACTTGAAAGGCGACCAGTGCCTGACGCAGGTGGCGCAGTCCCTGCGCAAGGCTCTGAAGCGTCCGCGGGACTTCGTGGCGCGCTACGGCGGCGAGGAGTTCGTGGTGGTGCTGCCGGAAACGAATCTGGTGGGAGCCCAACGCATCGCCGAGTCCATCCGGGAGCGCATCTGCGCGTTGCAACTGGAGCATGCCGCCAGCGAAGTGGGTGAGTGCGTCACCATCAGCGTGGGGGTCAGCGCGCAGCTGCCCACGGCGCAGTCCACCCCGGCGGAACTTCTGGCGGCTTCGGATCTTGCGTTGTATCGCGCCAAGATGGAAGGCCGCAACCGCGTCAGCGTCGCCAATCTGGCGGCGTGAAACGCGCTGCCCTGCCCACTTCCTCCCCTTGTTCGCAGCTCTGCTTCTGGCTCGAACCGCACGCGACGGAGTGGTGGTCGAAGTGGATACGCCGAAATTGGCGCGGTATTTGCTTATGTTTCCGTATGACCAGTTCGCACCCCATTTTGCCGCCTGTGGCGGTCCTGGTGTTGGGCGGCGGGTTCGCCGGCCTGCGCGCGGCCTGGGCTGCGCGTGAAGCCGACCCGCTGGCCGTGGTGCGTGTGGCGGCTGCGACGCCGGGGCCTGGGGGCTCCTCCTTCGCCAACCCCAATGACGCCATCGGCCTGCATGCTCCGGAGGACGACCACGAACGCGAAGCCTTCGTCGCCGAAGCCATGGGTTGCGCCGGCGCAGGATTCATCGAACCGACGCTGACGCGTATTCTCGCGGAGGAAGCCCTCCACCGTCGACTGGAGCTGGAAGCCGCGAACCTCCCCTTCGACAGGGAAGCGGACGGCGCATTGCGGCGTTATCCCTCCTGTTTCAGCCCGCACTCCCGCCGCGCGACGGTCATTCGCGGGCTCGGCGCGGCGCACGCGGCCATGCTCCGCAAGACGCGGCGTCTTGGCGTCGAGTTCATGACAGGCGCGGTGGCTACCGCTCTGCTGCGCGACTCGGATGGGCGCGTGTGCGGCGCATTGCTGCGCACGGCGCACAAAGAGACGGCAGTCCAGCCGGCCGGCGCCGTGGTGGCCGCTTTGGGCGGGCCGGCGTCGCTCTTCCGCAACACCCAGGCCGGCGGCGGCAACCCCGGGTTCGGGCAAGGGCTGTTGGCTGAAGCCGGCGCCCGCATGGCGAACACGCATTTTCTGCAGTGGATGTGGGCGCGGGTGGCCACGCGCGCTTTCTGGCCGGTGTGGAAACTGGCGGACGACTCGGCTCGCGCCATGGCGCCGACCATGGACGACCGGGAAACAACGCCCCCGCCAACGTTGGCGCGGCTCGCAACGCAGCGACAAGGCCATTGCCCTTACGGCCACGGTCTGGCTTCGGCGGCCGTGGATGATTTCGCGCTCGCTCAGGTAGACAAGCACGGCGTTGTCACAGTAAGGGAACGGCTACCAGGCAATGCCGACAATGCCTGGACCGCGCCGTTCGGGGTGACGCTCATGGCGCACGCCTCCAACGGAGGAGCCGTCATCGACGCGTACGGCCGCACCACGGTCCCGGGGCTGTACGCCGCCGGCGAATGCGCGACCGGCATGCACGGCGCCAACCGTATAGGCGGGGCCATGGCTGCAGCGTGTCTCGTCTTCGGAGCGCGCGCAGGCGCGGCGGCGGCCGCTGAAGGAGCGCTGCGCGTTCGGGACGCCTCGACGATGGCCCGGCGCTCCATTGCGACTACGGGCGAGCCCGGCGCCACGGCAAGAGGTGGCGAGACGCCTTTCGAAACGACAGCGTCGACCGTAGCGCAACCGGCAGCAGTCGAACACGGCGCGCTTGGCGTCCAGTTCGCCCAGTTCGCCCAGTTCGCCCAGTCCGCCCAGTCCGCCCAGGCGGCTCATGTCGAGGAACGGCGGCGCGTGACCCTATGGCTGGCCCAAGCGCTGCACCGGTGTGTTCGCCCTAATCATATCCGCGCGACTGCCGATGAGATACGCGTGCTGAGGGAGCAGCGACACGCCGCTTCCGATCGCCAAGCCCAGCTCATGTTGCAAACAGCGCTCCTGCTCACCACTGACAACCATCAATGCGAGCGATGTTGAAAATTCCCAAAGAGCCACACGCCATTGAGCTCGCCTCCGGGGTGCGCATCGGCCACCACCAGGCGTGCTTCGTCGTTGCGGAAATAGGCAACAACCACCAAGGCAGCCTGGACACCGCGAAGGAGATGGTTCACGCAGCGGCGCGCGCCGGCGCCAACGCCGTGAAGTTCCAGAAGCGCGACACCCGCGCACTGCTCACCCTCGCCGGCAGGCGCAAACCGTACGGCGGCGCAGCCAGTTTCGGAGCCACCTACGGCGCCCACCGCGACGCGTTGGAACTCTCCATGGACGACATGGCCGAGCTCAAGACCCTCAGCGAGGGCCTGGGCTTGTGCTTCTTCGCGTCCGTGTGGGACGCCGTCTCCCTGCAGCAGATGCTGGAGCTCGACATCGAACTCCTGAAACTCGCCTCGGCGGACCTGGTCAGCGTGCCGTTGTTGCGCGCCGTGGGCGCTTCGGAGACGCCGGTGGTGCTCTCCACAGGCATGAGCGACTGGCTGGAGATAGACCGCGGCGTGCGGGAAGTGCGCGCCTACCACAACCAGATCGTCCTGCTGCACTGCAACAGCACGTATCCGTGCCCGGAGCAGGAAATCTGTCTGCCCGTCATGCAACAGCTCAAACACCGCTACAACCTTCCTGTGGGGTATTCCGGTCACGAGCGCGGCCTCGCTCCCTCCCTGGCCGCCGTGGCCCAAGGCGCCTGCATGGTGGAGCGCCACTTCACCCTGGACAGAACGCTCCCCGGCTCGGACCACACCGCCTCCCTCGAACCGGCGGAGCTCACCCAGCTGGTGACCATGATCCGCGAGATGGAGATGGCCATGAGCTGCGACAGCAAGCAGGTCTCGCCGGACGAAAAACGCTGCGCCGTGAAACTGCGCAAATCCATCGTCATGGCCAGAGCGCTCGCCGCCGGCGCTGTCATCTCGGAGGAGGACATCACCATCAAGAGCCCCGGCGATGGCGTCTCTCCCCTCCATTGGGACGACGTGGTGGGCCAGCAGCTCCTCCAGGACGTCGAGGAGGACGAGGCTCTGGACTGGGCCATGCTCAAGGCCGCGATCACCGTGCCCAAATAGTCGATGGCGAATCCGTCCCGGCCTGTCACGCAGCCCGCAGCCCGCACCCACGGCCTGCCCCCACAGCCCGCCATCGGATGACCCCGGGGGAATGGTCCGGGGCCGAGCCGAACCCGTCTCCCCGAGAGCGGCCGACATGGGCGATATGGCTGACCCTACCGCGCACATCACCGCGCACATCCCCGCGCACATCACCGTTCGAGCCATGCGCCGGCCCGCATCATGCGCCACGGCGCGACCCCTTTTTCCGAAATCGACCCGCCACGCATTCTCAGGAATCCCGCCATGCGCATCGTCATGATCTGCGACAATGACCCCGCGGGCATGGCCATCGCTGCCGCTCGCGCCGTGAACGCCCACACCCCGCATGAAGTCCGGGTCGTCTCCACGAAGACGGTCTATCGTCACGGCTGGGACAAGGACCTGCACGTTCCCGACCTGGACGAGGCCGGTCTCGAGCTCGTGCGGGACCTCCTCGCCAGCGCGGACGTCTTCCATTTTCATATGGTGATCGACGAGCGCCACGCCTTGGGGCCCCTGGCGCCACGAGACTACATGGCGGGCAAGATCCTCGTGCACCACCACCACGGGCACCCGGATTTTCGCGGCAATCCATTGAAATATCAGAAAAAATATGCGGATCTTGGGCGTCGGAACCTGCTGGTGAGCACGCCGGACCTGCTGAAGCTGCTGCCCGGCGCGGTGTGGCAGCCCAACCACGTCCCCGTGCGGGAGAAAGCCTATTCCCCCCTGCCGGAGAAGCCCGCAGCCCCCGTGACGCTGGTCCATTCACCCACCCGCAAGGACCTGAAGAACACCGCAGAACTCCACGCCGCCGTGGAAGCCCTGCGCGCTGCAGGCGTGGCGTTCGCGTATACGCTCATCGACAACCTGCCCCACGCCGAGTGTCTGGCCCTGAAGCGCCGCGCCCACCTCGCGTTCGATCACCTGCAGGGGTACTTCGGCGTCTCCAGTCTGGAGACGCTCTCCATGGGCGTGCCCACCATCGCGGGGCTGGATGCGCATAACCGCGCCTGCCTCTGCGAATACGCCGGGGTCATGGACCTGCCATGGGTTGTGAGCTCCCTGGAGCGCTTGGAGGACGACCTGCGCGCGCTGTTGCTGGACGCCGACCACCGCGCGGCGGTGGGCGCGGCTTCCCGTGTATTCATGACGGACCATTTCGACGACGTTCGCGCCGCCGGACGCCTGGCGGCTTTCTGGGAGAGCTGCGCTTGAGGCGGGACGCCGCGCCTCGAAGCGCAGCGGCGGCGTGAAGACGCGTCGTGGCGGCGTGCGGGGTGGGGGCCATTCGGAAGCAGGTGGACGCCGTGGTGAGCCGGATGACGCACAAAACCCGACCCCGCAGATGTCGCGGAGCCGGGTTCAGCTGCCTGGAGCGCGTCGTGACGCCGAGGGCGTCCGATGCGATGTGGCGAAAGGGCTGCGCGCTTAGCCGCAGCTTCCGGAGCTGCAGGCGCCGGAAGAGCAGCCGCCGCCGCCGAGCTGGAGGTTGCTCTCCACGGAGAAGCCCATGTAGGAGATGTCGATCTTCACGGGCTTGGCCTTTTCGTAGAGGTCCTTCTCGATGCAGAAGGTGAAGCCGTTGAGCTCCATGACCTCGTCCTTGTCTTCGTTTGGCTCATCCAGAGCCAATGCCAGCCGGGGGCCAGCTCAGCCGCCGGGAGAGAGGTAGACGCGGATGGGGCTCTTGTCCTTGTCCGCGAAGTACGCCTCGAGCTCCTTCAAGGCGTTTTCGGTAACGTTGATCATTGCGACCTCCAAAGGATGTCCAGGGGGATAAAAAAGCCGACTGTACCGGCCGTGTTCCGGCCTGTCAACAAAACGTCAACAAGCGCGTCCCGCCTGGACGGGAGACGCGCTGTCGGTCAGCAGCCGCCAGCGCAGCCTGCGCAGCCGCCGCCGCTGTCCTGGGCTGGCATCTGCAAGTTGCTGGAGACCACGAAGCCTTCCTGGGTGACGTCGATGCTGATGGGTTGCGCGTGCTCCAGCAGCTCTTTCTCCACCACGAATTTGTGCCCGCCGGTGTCGATGACCTCGTCGCGGGATTCGTCGGGAGCGTCCAGCGCCATGGCGAAGGCGGGGCCGCTGCAGCCTTGGGTCAGGAAGATGCGGATGGGGCTTTTTTCTTTGTCGGCGAAAAAGGCGTTGACTTCATTGATGGCGTCGTCGGAGACGTTGAGCATGAAACCTCCGGTTGGTTGTTCATGTGGAATGCATAGCGTATGACCTGCTGTCGTTTCGTCAAGGGGGACACGGACAGTGTTCGAGACCACCCGAAACAACAGCCGCGCAAGGTCGGACATGGCGCGTGTTTACTTGAGCCGCGCATTGGCGTATGGTATTTCTTTACCCGAAGATTGAGGCTCATCATGCAGGAATGCAAGGACATACTCACCGCGGACGCGATACGCGCCGCCATCGAGGCCCTGGCCTTGGAAGTGCGTGAGGCGCACGGGGACTGCCACGATCTCGCCATCATCGGCGTGCAACGGCGCGGCGTGGACCTCGCCAGACGCCTGAAAACCGTGCTCGACGCCTGGACCCACGGCGACATCCCGCTCGGTCAGCTGGACATCAACCTCTACCGGGACGACTGGACCAGCCTCGCCGTGCAGCCCACCATCAGCCAGACAGACATCCCCTTCCCCGTGGACGGCCGCGAGCTCCTGCTCGTGGACGACGTCCTCTTCACCGGCCGCACCGTGCGCGCCGCCCTGGAAGCCTTGCTGGACTTCGGTCGGCCCAAGCGCGTGGAGCTCCTTGTCCTCGTGGACCGCGGCCACCGCGAACTCCCCATCCACGCGGACTATGTGGGCGAACAAGCCGTGACCCGACGCGGCGAGCACATCAATGTCTACCTCACAGAACGCGACGGCGAAGACCGCGTCTGCCTCGTGGCTTGACCGCAGCCGTCCCCCTGCGCGCCTGCGGTGCATGACCGACCCTCGACGTATTCGCACCCCCGCAGCCAGCCACACGCCGAGTCAGCTGCCGAATCAACATCCCTTGCAGGCAAGCGCCACCGCGTCAGACCAGGAGGCGGCGCAGCGCTTTCCCGTGGGATTCCCGAGGGCGCTCGCCTGCGGGAGCGATTCCGGCGGAAGCCATCTGCAATAACCGGATTCCATCCAGGCAATGAAAATGCACATGGGGCTGCGGTCGCTGCATGGGCGTGTCTGCGACCGGTCGCGTGGGGTCGGACGCCTGCGGGGAGGCTGGATGAAACCGCCGGACGCCTGCAGGGAGGCTCACGCGTCCACCATAGTTATCTCCGCGTGAGAGCGAGGAAAGGACGGGCGAGTTGGAGCAGGGTGGTGAAGGGCCGCAGAACGCGTCGGGCTGCAGTCGTTTCACGACGGAGATCGGCGCGCAGGGTGTGGCTCCGGAGGAGCAGCGCGGCCTTGCGCAGCTGCAGTTCCCGGTTCGTCACAGATGGGCCTCGTCTTTCTTCAATTCGTTGACGCTTTGGGCGAAGGGCAGGCCGGCGCGGCGGAGCAGGCGCCGTGCGATGAGGACGGCTGCGCCGCCTGCGAGTGCGTAGAGCGCCGCGGCGACAGCCACGCCCAGCAATCGGCTGGACTCGGGCAGCGCCAGGATGACGACGGCGGTGGCCAGCAGCAGCGCCATGGCGAAGCAAAAACACGCCGCCAGTATCCATGCGAGGAGTCGCGTGAGCAGCAGGGATTCCTCCCGCAACTCCAAGGCGAACAGCTCCAGACGGTTTCTGGCGATGGCCACCAGCAGACCCGCTGCACGGCGGGTGGTCTCTGGCAGGGTCGCCAAGGCGTCCAGCAGGGCGTGCATGCGTCACTTCCGCCCGAAGAACAGACCAGCGATGAGGCCCAGCCCCGCAGCAACGCCCAGCGCCTGGTAGGGATTCTTGCGGACATAGGCGTCCGCCTGCTCCACTTTGGCGAGCACCAGGTTCTCGGCGTCGTCGTAGTGGCCGCGGGCTTCGTCCAGGGTCTTGGCCAAGCGCTCACGGGCGTCGCGGGTGGCGTCGTTGGCGTCTTCGCTGGTGGCGTTGAGCAACTCGCGGGCGTCGCGCATGAGCGTGTCGAAATCATCGCGCAGACGGTCGCGGGCTTCCATGGTGCGAGGCGCGTGGCGCGCAGCGGCGTTGGCGGTGGATTGAGACATGGCGGCGCTCCTGGGCTGTGTGTGGTCTCCCGACGGGAGAAAACGGCCGTCGACAACGGCGGTATCAATGGCACCATACCATCAGGACGCAGTCGCGTGAAGGGGAGTTTGAAGGGAATGAGACTGTGCGTCTCGCAGCAGGCGGGCGCGTCAGGCTGGGCGCGTCATCCGGCAAGCGCATCGGGACGCGTTGTCAGGAGGTGATGTCGGGAGGGTGCGGCCGGGGGTTGAGCAGACAGTGGAGCTCCAGCGCCGTGGACCCCGCCATGTAGACGGCGCGGCGGGCGTCGTCCCAGATGAGTTCGCCGCCTTCCTGGGCTTGGCGCTGAATTTGCGCGTCGAAAGCTGTCCAGAGCTGGATGACGTAGACGAAGAGCTTCTGGCGGAACCCCAGAATCTGAAGGTTCGTTTCGGCGAGGCGTTGCGCGCGGGCGGCGAGCTTGTCCGGGGGGATGGTGTTCAGCGCGATTCCCTTCTGGTCCGCGACTTCTTCCAGAAACACGGAGACAGCCTCGCGACAGCCCATGGCGACGCGGAAGTAATCGGCGCTTACGCCGGAGCTCCAGAGCATGACGCCACACGTGGACCATTGCTTGAAGAACCGGGGGTACTTGCGGGGCATGTTTTCCCGCTGGAGCACGGTGGCGGCGTGTTGCAGAAACGGCGCGGAAGTTTCCGGCGGGGTGGGCGCGGGCTTCACGTCGCTGCGCATGCCGGCGAGGTACTCCCGGCCCGCCTCGGAGAGTTTGAGGTCCATGGCGGCGTGCAGCAGGGTGGTGGTCCGGGTGGGGACCTTCATGACCTGCCCTTCAACGAGACCTTTGTTCTGCAGTTCCAGTACGGTGGGCGCAAAGAGAGGGTTCTCGTAGTCGTCGCACTCGTAGAACTGGAAATTCCCGTCAGGATGGTCTGCGAGGAAGGAGAGAAAATTCAAGGCGATTTTCATGTCGTAGGACATAGCACACCCTCAGACGGCGAGCCCGACAGGGGGGCAGCCGTCACATCAGCGACCCGCCGCCACACAGGGTGGGGGCGACGCCGCAGACGAGACCGCGGACGGTCACATGCGTTCACACAGGCTTGCGCACGATCTCTGTGCCGATGCCGCCGCTGGTGAAAAGCTCCAGCAACACGGAGTTCTCCAGGCGGCCGTCGACGATGTGCGCTTTTTCCACTCCGGCGTCCAGCGCTTCCAGGCAGCATTTCACTTTGGGGATCATGCCGCCTTGGACAGAGCCGTCCGCGATGGCCATGGCGGCGCCCGCCATGGTGAGCGACGAAACCAGTTTGCCATCCTTGTCTAACAATCCTGTGACATCCGTCAGCAAGATCAATCTTTTCGCTTCGAGCGCCGCGGCCACGGCGCCAGCCACGCTGTCCGCATTGATATTGTACGTCTGCCCCGTCTCGTCCACGCCGATCGGCGCAATGACCGGGATGAAGCCTTGGCTCTCCAGGGAGCGCATCAGTTTCGTCTCGATGTGCGTCACCTCGCCC
>CAYVWB010000080.1:5496-18585 GCA_964455395.1 uncultured Desulfovibrionaceae bacterium | reverse complement strand
GGCGCTATCCCCAGGGAGCAGGTGAGGCCGCCGGTGGCTTGGCGGACGGCCGCCTTCACCTGCATGGCCAGCGCTTCAGGCGGCCCGAAAAGCCGCTCCGCGCCGGAGACGTCCAGATAGGCTTCATCCACGGAGGCTTTCTCCAGCACCGGCGAGAACTCGGCGAGGGCGCCCATGACCAGCCTGGAGAGCTCGCCGTAACGGCTCCCGCGGGGTTTGACGAAGACGCCGTGGGGGCAAAGCCGACGCGCCGTGGCCGTGGGCATGGCGGAGCGTACGCCGTAGGCGCGCGCTTCGTAGGAGGCAGCGGAGACCACGCCGCGCTCGCGTCCTCCCACGATAACCGGCTTGCCACGCAAGGAGGGGTCGTCCAGCACTTCCACGGAAGCGAAGAACGCGTCCATGTCCACATGCATGATGCGACGGCTCATGAAGCCGTTGTAGCAAGGTTGGACGATGTGGGGAATGGGGTGCGCAGGGGCTTCCGGCGAACCGAAAAAGGAGCCGGTGGGGCGCCGGCTCCTTGCGGGAGGGACGCGCCAGCCACCGCCCGGGAAGCTGCGCGGGGAGTGTGCGCAAGCGCTTCCAGTCTGGTCTGGTCGGTTGGCGGCGGCTGCGCGCCTGCGGATGCCGATGCGCTCGCCCTGCCCCGGCGGGATGATCAGTGGGGCGGGAAAGCCGCACTGGAGCGCGTCGGCAATCACGTACAATATCGGGAAGCGCCGGCCCCACGCGGGAGCGTCTCCTTCGTCTGGCGTGAATATACCATCACTTCGAAGAGTGTCCATGCGCACGGAGGAAAGGTTTCGTAACGGAGGCACATTGGCGTCATTCAGCACCGACTTGTGGGGCCAGACAGGCCCGCCGGCAGAGGCGAAGGGGGGCGAGAGGGAGACGAGGGTCCTCGTCTCGGTCAGTCGTTGCGGCCCGGAGAGATCAAACGCTGCGGCACGGCGACGCGACGCCGTTCAAGGGACTCGGCGGGGCTTTGGGGTCGGCCATCGATGCCGTGGGGCTGAGGCAGGGAGGAAAGGCTTGTCTGGGCGTATGATTCAGGAACGGAACTCGTGGAGCAGCGCTTCCCCGCTCCGTCGGCAGCGGATGGGCCGCGTATCCGGTACGAAGGCGGCGAAAACGTCCTGCCGAGAGCCCATGAACGTCAACGACTCTCGCAGGCCTTCGTCCGTGCGGGGCTCCAGCGCCATGGAAACGGGGTCGGCGTATTCGTTCAGGAGCTGCATGACCAGCTCCCAGGGCGTGACGCCGCGGCCCAGGCCCAAATGCTGATCGGCGGAGCCGTTGTTGTCGTGCAGGTGGATGTGGTGGATGTAGGGTCCGAGCTGTTGCAGCCAGCGTCGCAAGTCGCGGATGCCGACGCCGTCAGCGAAGCAGTTCAGGTGACCCACATCGAAGCAGAGGCTGATGTCTTCCTCGTGGAGCACGGTCATGAGGTCGCGCAAGGGTTCGGGGGTGCTTTCGAAGGTGTTTTCCAGGTACAATGGCGGGTGTCCGGGCCACTGCCGCACCAGGAAACGCCATGTCTCGGCGGACCGTTCCAGGAATTCCTCGCGCATCTCGCCGGCGTGGTTGGGCGTCCAGTCCGCATGAGCCACCAAGTGATCCGGCGAAAAGACGGCGGCGAACTCGAGGGCGCGGGCCAAGCTGGCGCGCGCGCCTTCCAGGACGTCGTCATCCAGGCTTGCAGGGTGGATGTCCTTGAATGGCAAGTGGATGGAGCAGCCGAAGCCTTCATCGGCCAAGCGCTGCGCCTGTCCTTTGGCCCAGGCGAGGCCAAGCTTGTGGATGGTGAAGGCGTCCAGGGCGATTTCCGGTTGGAGAGAGGAAGGCGCATCCGTGAACAAGGCGTGGTCGTCTGCGGAGGAGGAGGCGTCGGAGGCTTCCGGCGCAACGCTCGGGGAAGCATTGCCGGTGGAATCCAGCCACTGCGCGCAGCCCTCGGCGGAGGCGCCGGCGTCCGGGGGCGCCATCACGATGTCGTAAGTGCGGCGCGCCCAGAGGAAGCGATCCAGCCAGGAAGCATCCATCGCCATGGCCGTGAGCTGGACGGCAAGGAAGCATTTCTTGACGCCAGCAGCCTTGGGATATGGCGAGTCGTCGGGGGGGGGGGAAGTTCGGGTCATTCGTCGCCCAGAACGTCTTGCATGGGGTGCGTCTTGGAGTAGATGAGCTCGCCGGAGGAATCCAGCACGCGAGCGCGCAGTCCATACAGTCTATCCCGGTCAAAGCCATTGGGCAAGGGCGCAGTGACATCCACGTTCTTGAAGCGTTGGATGGTGAACTCCATCTCGTCGCGGGGGGCTTGCAAGGGGATGACGCCGCCCTCGTTGGTGATGAAGTCCATGGTGACGAGTCCGGAGAGGGCCCCTCGTTCGCGTTCGTTGGCGACAACGAAGCGCAGGCGGAGCATGTCTTCGCGCCGACGCTGCAGCTGGAGTTCGTTGATGGCGACGTCCCCGGCGTCCAGGCCTTGGGTGAGCTCGACCAGGTTGATGGCGTCGGGTGACGTCTTGGGCTCGTCGGATGGTTCGGGAATGGGTTGCGGCGGCTCCACGCCGGCTTCGCGGGCGATTTTGGCAGCCATCTCCATGGCTTCTTCCTGCTGCGCCTCCACCATGCGCTCCATGTTGCGCAGGCGCTCCAACTCCACGTCTT
This sequence comes from uncultured Desulfovibrionaceae bacterium, assembly GCA_964455395.1. GTDB lineage: Bacteria > Desulfobacterota > Desulfovibrionia > Desulfovibrionales > Desulfovibrionaceae > CAYVWB01. The sequence goes on along the minus strand of CAYVWB010000080.1, from coordinate 15,912 downwards.
TGCTGTGGATGCTCGTGAGCAGGTCCGTACGTTCTTCCTTCAGCCGCTGGGTCTGCATGAAGTAGGAGTAACCCAGATAGCCCCCGACCACAGCGACGATGCAGAGGAGCACGACGCAATAGACGGCGACTTTGAACCAGACGCTGCTGAGGCGGAAGCGGCGTACATGGTCGTCATCGCGCATGAGGATGACGCTGTATTTCTTGCCTCCCATTCTAGAGCGCGCTCCAGTCTTCCTGGACGATGCGCCACCCCTGCACCGAGGGTTTGAGGACCAGGGTCTTGCGGCCACGGTCCGCGTAATTGCCGGCGGCTTCGTAGCGCTGTTCGAACGTCACTTCCACCCCCATGGGATGCAGGGACAACGCCATGTCGTCGATGGCGACGCGTTCCGGCGGCTTGCTCTGCCACAGCCCGACTTTGTGGTCGCGGATGGCTTCCTTGCCGATGCGCCCCCCCTGGGCGGCTTCCTCGGCGTAGAAGCTGGCGTAGGCGTCCAGGTCGGCGCGTTCCCACGAGGAGCGCCACGCTTCCACGAAGCCTTCCATCTCCAGCGTCACCCGCTTGAGGTACTGCGACTCCAGCGTGCTTTCGAGGTCGGCGTCCCCCTCCACAAACTCGCGACCCACGATGCGCAAGGCGCCGGTATCGTCCTTCATCCAGTAGAGCCGCTTGACGCCGGCGCTGACGAGGTTGGGGGAGCGGTAGTACTGGTTGAACCAAGTGACCCAGTAGTCCGGCCCTGGGAGCACGTTGACGTCCAGAGCCGCCACTTGAATCCAGTCGAGTCGGTCGAAGAGGCCGCGCTTGTGATTTTCGAACTCGGTGAAGGTCTCGCGGTGCGCTTTGGTGAAGCGGTCCCGATCGTAGAACTCGAAGAAGTGGGGCGACATGGCTTGCCAGGCCAACGCCCATTGCTTCACCAGCACCTCCAGGTTCTCCGGCGAAGGCGCATTGGAGTCTCCGGGGGCCCAGTCCAGATCTTCCGCGATGACCACAGGCGCGCCTATTTCCAGGTTCAAGTCCACCAAGTCCTGTTCAAGTTTGGCCATTTCCGGATCGTAGAGGGCGACGCACCCCTTCGTCTCACGGGGGACGATCTCATGGCCGCGACCGTGAATCCAGATGCCGGAGCCAGTTTTCTCCCGCAGACGGTCCACGGGATTGGGAAAATTCAAGGTGTAGGCGAGGGTGCCGTAGAGATCCCAGTCCAGGCCGGAGTCCAGTCGGCGCTCCGTGAAGTAGACGCCTTCCGGCGTGCGCAAGTCTCCCTCGGCGAACTTGTCGCCCACCTTTTCGCCTGTGGTGCAGACGTAGGAATTCTTCAGCGCCATGGGACTGCTCTGCTTGAAGACGTAGAGCTTCTGGCGGCTTTTGCTGACGGCGACCATCAATGGCGGTCCCGCGACATGTCCGGAGAGGGACACGCGCCAGCCTTGCGGCTGGGGATCCTGTGCAGCGACAGACCACGCCGGCGTCATCATGCAGATGAGCAGCAAGCTGAACAGAAGGACATCAGCGCGCACGGCGACCTCCTTACGGCTCCTTCACGGCGATTCTCCACTCTGGGGGCGGCATGCGCGAGCGCCGCCTTGCACAGCGCGGTGAATCCAGCACGGTCCAGGGGCGTGACGTTTCCCGGCGGACCGATTCGTCCAGGGGTGGCGCAGGACCTCCGCTGAAGGCGAACCTTCGCGGCTTGAAAACAATCTCGGCGCGGTGCGATTCCGCGACCCATGATGGCGTTCCGGCGCGCCATGTCTCCCTGGAGAGGACGACTGGCGCCTTGTAACATAGAAAGTCTGCATACGCTAGACCCTCGAAACGCCACATTTTTCCCAGAGAGTGCGCTGGCGGCGCGCACGGCCGATCCTGCAGGACTCCCTGGGTCGCCAGGGTAGTCGATGCCTAATAATATCAAAAGAATACCCAGAACACAAGACGAATCTACAGATTCTCTAGAGTTCGGTTGCGGCTCCATCAACGCCCCTTGTGGCGCACGGCCCATCCACTTGGGAGCGCTGTGTCGCTGTCGTCGTGGTGCGGTCGCATGCGCGACGACTCAGCCGGCAACCGGACGCTGCGCACATCGAGAGCGCTCAAGCCATGCGGCGCTGACAGATCACTCGGACGCAGCGGCTGCGAGCAGTTCATGTCGCGTGAAGAGGCGCCGCAGGGTGTGTCCGGCCGCCTGAATGGCCTCGCCGCCGCCTTCCTGACGATCCAGCACGCAGACCACGCCGGCCACGTGCAGCCCTGCCGCTGTAACGCGCTCGCACGCCGTGATGAGCGTCCCCCCGGTGGTGACCACATCTTCCAGCATCACCACGTGGGCGCCGGCAGGGAAGTTGGCCAAGCCTTCCAGGTATTGATCCGTCCCGTGCCCTTTGGACTGCTTGCGGACGATGAAAGCAGGCAGGGGCCGCGCTTCCGGCTGGCCGGCCACGGTCTCCGCGTGGGAGAGCACGCTCACGGCGCTCACCAGGGGGTCGGCGCCCAGCGTCATGCCGCCCACACCATGGATGGCGGGGCCGAACGCCAGGGTCTCCCGCAACAGCAGCGCGCCAAGCAGATAGCCGCCTTCGGGGTGTAGAGCCGTCTGTTTGCAGTCGAAATAATAGTCGCTCTTGCGGCCGGAAGTGAGGGTGAAATCACCTTCGCGGTAGGATTTCTCCACGAGCAGGGCGGCCAGGCGCGCGCGCATGGCGTCGACTGTGTCCGCCTTCTTGCCTGTGTCGACGGGAAGTGTGTTGGGCATGAGCTTGGGGGTCGGGGGGGTGGAAGATTTGTGGGAGCCGCGCGCGTCGTGCTCGACGTCAGGGCGCGCCGAAAACGCGGGTGAAGACCAAGTCCTCGCAGCGCAGGAAGTAACCGGCGTCGAAGGCTTCGTCCAGAATGGCGGATGCGTTGTCGCCAAGGGCGGCGGCGATGGCGTCGTCGCCGCGCACCAGCGCCTCGAAGGAGCGGCCTTCATCCCAGGCGCGCATGGCTTGCTGCTGGGTGAGGCCGTAGGCCTCCTGGCGCGGCAGGCCGGCGTCCACCAGGGCGAGCAAGACGCGCTGGGAAAAGACAAGGCCGTAGGAACGCTCCATGTTGCGGCGCATGTTCTCCGGTTTGACGTTCAGCCGATCCAGCACGCCGCGCATACGCGCCATGGCGTAGTCCAGGAGTATGGTGGAGTCCGGCATGATGACGCGCTCCACCGAGGAGTGGCTGATGTCGCGTTCGTGCCAGAGCGCCATGTTTTCCATGGCGGCCACGGCGTTGGTGCGGACCAGCCGCGCAAGGCCGGTGAGGTTCTCCGCGGAAATGGGGTTCTTCTTGTGCGGCATGGCGGAAGAGCCCTTCTGCCCCTTGCGGAAACCCTCTTCCGCTTCCAGCACTTCCGTACGCTGGAGGTGGCGCAGCTCGACAGCCAGGCGTTCGATGCCGCCGGCGGCCAAAGCCAAGGCGGTGAAGAATTCGGCATGTCGGTCACGCTGGACGATCTGTGTGGAGACGGGATCCACCGCGAGGCCGAGCAGTTCGCAGGCCACGCGCTCCACTTCGGGGTCCAGGTGGGCGTAGGTGCCCACGGCGCCGGAGATCTTGCCCACGCGCACACTCTCCCGGCCGTGGCGCAGTCGTTCCCGATGGCGCTGGAATTCCGCGTGGAAGGAGGCCATTTTCAGGCCGAAGCTGGTGGGCTCCGCATGCACGCCGTGGGTGCGGCCCATGCAGAGCTGCCCTTTGTGGGCCCGGGCGAGGCGCTCCAGAGCGTCCAGCAAGGCGCCCATGCCTGCGTCCAGCAGCTCGCCGGCGCGGGTGAGCAGCACGCCGTTGGCGGTGTCCACGATGTCGGAGGAGGTGCAGCCCAGGTGGATGTAGCGCGCCTCCGGCCCCACAGCTTCTTCCAGCTGGGTGAGAAAGGCGATGACGTCGTGCCGCGTCTCTTCCTCGATCTGGAGGATGCGGTCCACGTCGATGGCTGCATGCGTGGCCTTCCGTCGCAGGGTTTCCATGGCCGTCTCGGGGATGCGGCCGAGTCGGGTCCACGCTTCGCAGACGGCGAGCTCCACATCGAGCCAGACTTCGAACTTGCGGCGCAGACTCCAGAGGGCGCCCATCTCCGGGCGGGTGTAGCGGTCGATCATGCTGTGGTGCGGAGGGGCTTGAGCGTATGGGCGCAGGTGAGGAACGCCGACGCGTTGGCGAAGTCGACAGAAGCGGCCGGTTTCGCGGCCGCCTCCACCGGTCGGACTGCTAGGCGGCTCCCGAAGCGCCTGCGGACGCGGAGGACTTCGCCGAGCCGGAGTCCCCGGCGGGCTTGGCGCACGAGCCGCCCTCGGAGGAAGGCTTGGAGCCGGCGTCGGTCTTGGCCTTGCCGTCACCATTGCCGGAAGCGCCGCCGTTGCCGCTGTTGGAAGACGATTTGTTGCAGTAATCCGTCACATACCACCCCGAACCCTTGAGCACGAAGGAGGTGTTGGAGATGATGCGTTCTGCGGCGCCGCTGCAGACAGGGCAGTGTTGTTCACGCTCTTCGAAGTCCTTCTGCCATTCCTCGAAGATCTGCTCGCACTCGCGGCATCGGTATTCATAAATGGGCATGACGAGCCTCCACTCTACCAGATTTGTAAAAAAAGGATGTGTGTGGCGGAGCCACAGCCGGGGAACTAAGCAGCGGGATCGGCGTTGTCAACCGGGTCGGCCACCTGCGGCTTGCTTGCAGCAGGCGCGTGCAGGGAGCGCATTGCGACGAGGGAGACGCGGCCAAAACGGCGCAGGCGGGGGCGCAGAATCCGCAGACAAGGCGGACGCGTCCCCCGCCGGCACGGCGTCGTCCCGGGGCTGACCCACAAGTCGGGGCGGCGTGCTAGTCTTTTTTCTGCGCCTTGGCTTCACGGATGCGCTGCTTCTCGCGCTTTTCCTTGCGATGACGTTTGCGGTCGAGCTCTTTCTTGCGTTCGTGCTTTTTGTGGCTACCCATGGTATGCTCCTTGGAAAAAGGCGCATGCGCGCCCAGAGTGATTTGTGGAAAACATCAGAATACGTCGCGCGGAACAGCTTGTCCAGCAAAAAAACGCTCACATTCTCCGGCGTGGCGTTCAGCGCACGTTGCCGCTGTCGTCGCGGTCGAAAAAGCCCGAAATGGTTTCGTTCAGCGTCACTTCCACGCGCTCGAAGCCTTCTTCCTCCAGCCGGGTGAGCGCCCATTCGCGGATGGCGCTCCACGTGGCGGTCTCTCCCTTGTGGAGTTGCAGGCACGGTCCGCTGCGGGTGAGCCGCAACCGGAACTGGCGCAGTCCCAGCCGGGTGAGCGCGTCTTCAGCAAGGCCGAGCCGGCTGAGCGTCTCTTCGGTGGGCGGCAAGCCGTATTCCAGCCGGGTGAGCAGGCAGGGGCGGGAGGGCTGATTGGGTCGATCCAGCTTGGTGAGGCGGCTTGCTGCGCGGATGTCCGCCTTGGTGAAGCCGGCCAGGGCGAAGGGGCTGTGCACGCCGAGCTCCGTAAGCGCCTGCCGGCCGGGCCGGTGTTCGGAGAGGTCCGAGACGTTGCTGCCGTCCCACACATGGGGGATGGAGCGCTCCTCCGCCAGGAAGCGCGCCTTGGCGAAGTTGGAGCGTTTGCAGTAGTAGCACCGCAGCCGGCAGTTGGCGTGCACTTGCGGATGGCTGACGGGATTGAACCGCAGCGTGTGGAAGCGACCGCCTTGCTCTTCCAGCCAAGCGCGGGCCCACGCCAGTTCGCCGGGGCTCATGTGCAGACCGGCGAAGAGCACGGCCTCCACGTCCATGTCCCACTCCCAGGCGAGGCTCGCCAGCAGTCGGCTGTCCACTCCGCCGGAGACGGCGAGCAGCGCAGGGAGACGCGCCCGCATGATCTTCCGCAGCGCGTCGAGTTTGGCGTCGAGGGCGTCGTGCGGCGTCATGCGGAGGGCAACAGCTCTTGAGGCGCGCCCAACGTGAAGCCGCCTGCGGTTATCCACTGCTTGAGCGTTTCGGCGATTTCCTTGGACATCACGTAACTTGTCAACGGGACAGCCTGCACTTTCTTGCCCATGAGCTCCACCTCGCCGCGCTTGAGTTCCGCGTAGGTCACTTCGGCCAGCACGCGGGGGTTGCCTTGGGGGTAGTCCTCGCCGTAGTCTTTCACCGGCATGACGATGTCTTCGTCCGCCACGCCGGTATGGAACGCGATCTCTTCGTTGAGGATGGGGATGGGCACGCCAAGCCCCACCGCCAGGGAGCAGCCGTACCCCAGGAAGCTGACACCGCGCAAGTAGCGGGCGTCCATGCCCTTGAGGTCGCCGCGGACCATCATGGTGCCGGCCGGTCGGGTGGGCAAGCCGCGTTCCGTGCGTGGAGGCGCGGGGTTGTGTTGGGTGCCGGGGCCCAGCACCCAACCCACGCCGCCGCCAAGGAAGATCTTCGTGCCCAGGCCGATGGTCTTGAAATAGGGGTCGTTGAACAGTGGGGAGAGACACCCCGAGGTGGCGAAGTTCACGTTGCGCGCATTGGCTTTCAACGGCCCCATGTACGTATAGATGATGGAGTCGTTCAGGTTCACGGCCACGTTGTAGTTCTGATAACCGTTGCGAGGATTCAGCAGCTGCGCGTAGGGGAGCTCCTTCAGGGTGACTTCCATCTCCAAGGTGCGGCGGGGGTAGCAGTCCGTGCCGTAGCTGCGTGCGGAGAGGTGCACGCCCTTGCCGGCGACGAGGTCTTCGATGACGTGGCCGCCGCCGTATTTGAACTGGCCCGGGTAGACCTTGTTCAGGGGGTCGTCCTCGGCGGGTTCGGTGGCGCCCAGGTACGCGTCCACGGCGGCCACGCCCGCGTACGCCGGCACGTTGTTCACCGTAAGCTGGGAGATACGCATGGACTGGCCGTGCTGACCCGTGTTGAACAGCAGCCCGCTGGAGCACATGGGGGAGAAGGTCCCCGTGGTGACGACGTCAACCTCCTTGGCGGCTTGAACCGGGCCGGCGTCAGCCACGGCTTGCGTCATCTCTTCCGCCGTGAGGACCACGGCCTTGCCTTTTCGGATGCGCTCGTTGATCTCGTCGAGCGTCTTGGTCACAGCATGTTCTTCGGACACGGGAAGGAAGCCTCCGACGCCTTGCCGCGGTGGGGGGGAGCGTGTTCTCGTGGCTGCGTCTGCGCGTGGGCCCGGAGCTCGACGGGAAGGGGGGAGCCGCCTGCAGGCGCAGCGCCGCGCGGGTGGGCAGGGGGCGCCTTGGGAGGCGCGCAACGTCCCGACCGGGCGCGGCGCATCCTGCCATACATGCTTTGCGGCCGGAGGAAAACCCTTTTTATGTGGCGTCCGCGGAACGGTTGTGCGGAGCAGGCGCGGCGGCGTCCGTCTCGTCGGCGTCCGTCGTCTCCCGGGACGTTTCGGAAGGGGGCTCCTGCTGCGTGCGGGCGAGCACGTGGAGCATGGGCGCCCCGCCCTCCTTGTCCACGCCGGGGTAGAGAGTGAGGTGGGGGAAAGGGATCTCGATGTCGAGTTCATCGAAGCGCTGCTTGAGGCGTTTATTGTACTCGCGGGCCACGCTCCACTGGGCGCCGGGCCGGGTCTTGGCGCGGGCCTTCACGATGACGGCGGAGTCGCCGAAGGAGTCCAGGCCGAGTATTTCCAGGGGTTCGAGAATGTTGCTCATGTGGAAGGGGTCCTTGCGCACGGTCTCGAAGACCTCGTCCATGACGGCCATCACCTGCTCCACGTCCTCACGGTAGCCCACACCCACGTCGAAGACGTAGCGGGAGTAGACCTTCGTCATGTTGGTGATGACGTCCACTTGCCCGTTGCGCAGGAAGTGCACGTTGCCGGAGAGGTCGCGCAGGATGATGAGTCGCAAGGTGATGCGCTCCACCACGCCGGACTTGTCGCCGACTTGCACCACGTCGCCCACGCGGACCTGGTCTTCCATCAGGATGAAAAATCCGCTGATGACGTCGCTAACCAGGGACTGCGCGCCGAAACCGACAGCCACGCCCACCACGCCCGCAGCGGCGAGGATGGGGCCCAGGTCGATGCCCAGCTCGCCCAGCACCACGAAGATCCCCACGGCGAAAACCACGATCTTCACCGTGAACGTGGCGATGGACTGCATGGTGTCCACCCGCTTGAGGTATTCCGCGTCCTGGCTGCGGGAAAGCCGCGCGAACAGCCGACGGGACACCACGCCGGTGATCTTCAGCGTGATCGCCAGCAACACGAGCGCCAGCAGAATGCGCAACCCCCCGGTCACCAACCAGGCAAGGCCGTCGGTCCAGTATTCGTCCACCAGGGAGACGTACTCCTCCACCTGCGCTTTGAGCTCCGGGCTCACGTTCACATCGACGGCCATGGGATCCTTCCTGTTCCTTGTGGATTCACGCGCGCGTGTTCGAAATATCCGAGTCCGGCGCAACCCGTCGACGCGGCGAGGTTGCTTCTCGGGGAATTGCCTGCTACGTGCATCACTCTACGCACATTCCTTCCCGGATGAAACCCGCGCATGGAGAACACCCGTCATGCTCGCCATACTGGACTACAAAGCCGGCAATCAGACCAGCGTTCGACGCGCTCTGGACCACATCGGCGCGCCGTGTGAGATCACCGCAGACCCCGCGCGCATCGCTGCAGCCAAGGGGCTCATCTTCCCCGGGGTGGGCGCCGCCGGCAGCGCCATGGACGAGCTCGTGCAGACAGGCCTGGACCAGGTCATCAAAGACCATGTCGCCGCGGACAAACCCTTGCTGGGCATCTGTGTGGGGTGTCAGATCCTGCTGGAATACTCCCATGAGAACCAGACCAAGGCCTTGGGGATAGTGCCCGGCGAATGCGTCATGTTCGACCGCGCGCTCACGGACGAAAACGGTCAGCCCATCCGCATTCCCCACATGGGCTGGAACCGCGTCACGCTCCGGCAGCCCTGCGTCCTCTTCGACGGCGTCGACCCCGAAGCGGAGTTCTACTTCGTCCACTCCTACTTCCCCAACCCCAAGCAGCAGTACGTCATCGGGACCACCACCTACGGCGTGGAGTTCTGCGCCGTCCACGGAGGCCCCGGTCTCTGGGCCACCCAGTTCCACCCGGAAAAGTCCGGTCGGCCCGGCCTCACGCTGCTCCAGAACTTCTACGACTACTGCCAGGAGGCCTGAGCATGCTCTCCAAACGCGTCATACCTTGCCTCGACGTGCGAAACGGCAAGCTCACCAAAGGCGTCAAATTCCAGAATAATGTGGATATTGGCGACCCCGTGGAAAGCGCCAGGAAGTACTACGACGACGGCGCAGACGAGATCGTCTTCTACGACATCACCGCCTCCCACGAAGGCCGCTCCATGTTTCTGGACGTGGTGAACAAGGTCGCTTCCACCATCTTCATCCCCTTCAGCGTGGGCGGCGGCGTCAACACCCTGGAAGACATGCGCGCCGCGCTTCTGGCCGGCGCCGAGAAAGTGAGCGTGAACTCCGGCGCGGTGAAGAATCCGGACATCATCAGCCAAGGCGCCGCCGCCTTCGGCGGGCAGTGCGTGGTGCTGGGCATGGATGTCAAACAGGTGGCGGTCTCGGAAGCCATCCCCTCCGGCTACGAAGTCGTCATCCACGGCGGCCGCAAGCACACTGGCATGGACGCGCTGGACTGGGCCAAGACCGGCGAAGCCCTCGGCGCCGGCGAAATCTGCCTCAACTCCATCGACGCGGACGGCGAGAAGACCGGCTACGAGCTTACCTTGACCCGACTGATCGCCGACGCCGTCACCATCCCTGTCATCGCCTCGGGCGGCGCGGGCCACCCCCAGCACATGGTGGACGCCGTGACCACCGGCGGCGCCACTGCGGCGCTCATCGCTTCCATCGTCCACTACGGCGAGTATTCCGTGCCGGAGTGCAAACGCTACATGGCCGACAAGGGCGTCAAGGTCCGCACCGTCTGGTAGACGGCCAGTTCTGGTTGTCCCGGTTGCCCCGCCTGTCCCGGTTGTCCCGGTTGTCCCGGCTGTCACGTTTGTCCCGGTATTCCCGGGAACCCCGAAAGATTCGGCCGGCCCCGGCGTGCTCGGCGGAGAGGCCCCCCGAGCCGCGGCTCAGGGATCTTCCATCTTGAAAATGATGGGCGGTCTGGCGTCGCCGTTCCCCGTCGCCTTGGGCTTGTGCATCTCCCGGACGGACGAACTGGGCGGACAGACGTCGCATCGTTTCCACCGGCATCTGCTGGAGAGCCACGAGCCGTCACAGCACTTGCTCACGCCGTCGATGCAGCAGACCCCTCCATGGCCGGAACAGCAGCCCCCGCAGTCCGCCCACACATGTGTGACAGGGTGGGTGGTGAAGAAAATCGTCGCGCTTATCCCTGCAGCGATGATGAACCGGGTGAGTGGTCGACGTGGTGGCGGCATGGCAGCGTCTCCTTTTTTTCAAGAGGCTGCCATATTAAATAGTATATAG
>CAYVWB010000080.1:0-5486 GCA_964455395.1 uncultured Desulfovibrionaceae bacterium | reverse complement strand
AAAATGGTGCAGATGGCGTTGCCGAACCCTCGAGGACGCAGGGGGGCGGTCGTTCACAAGGGATCGTCTCCGGGCCACGGCGGCGGCTGCGGCGGCTGGAATGGCGCCGGCCACGGTGGGAGCGCCTCCACCACCACGCGCGTCATACCCGGCGCAGGCGCAAGAACGGGCTCCTCCCCCAGGTGGAGCTCCAGCCGCCACGCGTGCAGAAGCAGCGTCCCCCACGGGAGACCGTGACGCGCCGGCGGCGTTTCGCCGTATTTCACGTCACCCAGAATGGGGAACCCTCGGGAAGCGAGCTGCAGCCGGATCTGGTGGGTGCGGCCGGTGCGCAGATCCACCTCCACCAGGCTGGCCCCGCCGCGACGCTCCAGCAGCCGCGCTTCGGCCACAGCTTTTTTTCCTGCATCCTTTTGGGTGACGCCCATGCGACCGCGCCGCACCTTGGCGAGTTCATCCTCCAGCCGGGTAAGACCCTCCGGAAAAGCGCCCTCCACCCAGGCGAGGTAACGCTTGCCCACACCGTCGCGGCCTTGCTGTGTTTTCTTGCGGAAGAGCCGATGGAGCGCGGCGAGGGCTTCGTACCTGACGGCGACCAGCAACAACCCGGAGGTGGCGCGGTCCAGCCGATGCGCTGGTGTGGGCGCGAAGTCCGCCCCAGGCGCGGCGGCGGCCAGTCGGGAGTCCACGCTGTCGCGAGGCGCCGCATTGACGGCTTCGTCGCCATGCATGCGCAGCCCCGATGGTTTGAAGAGCGCCAGCCACCCCGGCCCCCGAGCCACGCAGGGCAACCCCACGGCCGCGCACGCCGCAGCAAGGGCTTCAGGGGCCGTGGCGCCTGCGTCGTCCGGGTGAGCCGCGGCGCCTGGGCCGGCCCCCTCTCCGGATATCGCGTCTCTGGCCCGGAGTTCCTCCAGCAGTCGCGGCGGCACTCGGACACGTTGTCCCGCCGCGACGCGGTCGTACGGCTTGGCGCGCTTGCCGTCCACACGGACCTGCCCCGTACGCACCAGCTTCATCACGGCGCCGCCGGGCAGTCCGGCGCGTCGTTTGAGATACTGGAACAGCTTCTGGCCGCCCTCGGCAGGGGTGACCACCAGGGCGGAAGTCTCCGAACGCTCCTGGGATGGGAGGGCAGGGGGCGTGTCGGTGTCGTTGGAGGCGTTGGGGCCGGGCGGCGGAGATGAGCGCGTCATGCGCGCATGGTACACCACCGTACGCCGGCGGCAAAGGAAAGACCCCGGAGACGCGGAGCGCGTCGGCCGGGGTCCGCAGTGGTCGGGACGGTTGCCCTACCGGGCCAGCACGTACGCGCCGTCCTTGATGGTGAGCATGACCATGGAGTCCACATCCAGACCGTTATGGTCCTCGGGGGAAAGGGTGAAGACGCCGGAGACGCCGACCACGCCATCGAGCTGTTCGATGGCGTCGCGCAAGGGCCCCCGTTCGGCCACGCCTGCAGCCTTGAGACCTTCGGTCAGCAGCAGCAGAGCGTCGTAGGCGTAGCCGGAGTGGGTGTTCAGAGGGAACTCCTCGTCATGGCCGGCGGCGGTGTAGTCCGCGATGAAGGCCTGCACGATCGGCTTCTGGGGATCGTCGTCCGGCAGCTGTTCCGCAGCCATGATTTTGGTGCCGGGCATGAGATCGCCTTCGGCGGCGGCCCCGGCGAGCTCAACATATTTGGGGCCGGGCTGGCCGTGGCACTGCACCACCAGGGGCTGCGCGGCGGGGTCCAGAGGCAGCTCCGCGAAGTTCTTGGAAGCCACGGCGCCGGCCGGGCCGATGGTCCAGACGATCACGGCCTGGGGCTTGGCCATGGAGAGCTTGAAGGCTTGAGCGGAGAAATCCATGGCGGCGGGGTCCATGGTCTCCTCGGCGACGATGGCGAGCCCGTGCTCCTCGGCGAGACCCTGCAGGTGGCGCAGGCCGTCTTGTCCGAAGCCGTCCGTGGCGGTGAGCAGGGCGATGTTCGTGAGGCCGGCGTCGCGCAGGTGGCCGTAGATCTTGCGGACGGCTGTGGAGGAGCGCTGGGGCGTCTTGAAAGTCCAGTGAAAGGGACCGAACTTGCCGCCGGCGATGACAGGGTCGCCGCCCACGGTCATGATGGTGGGGATTCCCTCTTCTTCCACGTATTTCTTCATGGCCATGCCGGAGCCTGTGGACGTGGGGCCGATGATGGCGAGCACGCCGTCCTTCTCCACCAGCTGGCGCGCCATGCGCAAGGCGACGTTGGGGTCGGACTCGGTGTCGTAGACCACAAGCTCCAGAGGCCGGCCGAGGACGCCGCCTTCGGCGTTGATGGCGTCCACGGTCATCTGCGCCACGAGTCGGCTGGCCGTGCCCACGAAAGCGACCTTGCCGGACTCGGCGAAGAGGCCCCCGATCTTGATGGGCTCGGCGGCATGGGCGCGGTCTGCGTCATGCCACGTCAAAACACAAGCCAGAACGAGCGACAGCCCCATGGCTGTGAGCCAAGTACAAAGCGATCGAGTGTGCATGATGATACCTCCGCCGCAGCACGTAGCACAGCCTGGGGCGGAGGGGAAGCGGCGCTTCTCAGGCCTTCCGCCGTCGCCATGGCGCCAGCAGCAGGAAGAGCCGTCGCTCCGGCTCCAGCAGAAGCGCCACGGCCAGCAGCAAGCCGTGCGCCAGGACCCGCGCGTCGCCAAGGAAGTGGGCCTCGGCGAGCAGCGTCTCCAGCAGCAGGACTGCAACAAGCGGCGCATACAGCCGGCCGGGGCCGCCGATCACCAAGAACAAGAGCGTCTTGAGGGAGAGGTGCAAGTCGAACTGGTGCGGACTGATGAACCCCGCGTACTGCCCGTAGAACGCCCCGGCCAAGGCGGAAAGTCCTGCTCCAACCCCGAAGGCCATGGCGCGCACCCGTGGCCGCGCCACGCCGCAGGAGGCGGCTGCCATGGGGTCTTCCCGGCAGGCCATGAGCGCCCGCCCCAGCCGGCTGTTCCGCATGGCCACGAAAAGGTACGCGCCCAGCCCCAGCAGTCCCGCAAGAGCGTAGAAGTTCGCTCTGTCGCCGGTCAGTTCCCAACCCCAGGGCAGTCGCAAGGGGCCCGGCGTCACCATGCCTTCGCCGCCGCCGGTGAGCCCTGGCGAGGCCATCACGAGATTGGTGAAAATGAGCCCCACACCCAGCGTCGTCATGGCGAGGAATCCCTCACCAAGGCGCTCCATGGGGTAGGAGACAACCGCACCCAGCAGAAAGACCGCCGCTGCAACCGCCGGGACGATGACCACCGCGCCCTCCGGCCAGAAGCCCACGAGCAGCGCCACGGCGTAGGCGCCCATGCCGCAGAAGGCTCCTTGCGCCAGAGAAGCCTGTCCACCCAGACCCAGGCAGAAGTTCAGCGCCATCACGTTCACGGCCAGGAGCAGGTGCTGGTTCAGAGCCAACAGCGAATACGCCGGCAGGAACACGCCAAGCGCCGCCAGCGGTCCGAAGAACGCCAGCGCCCGCAGAGCTTCGGTTCTAGGCGCGGCCATGGCTGCGTTCCTTGTGCGGAGTGAGGATGAGGATGGCGATGAGCACGGCGTAGGTCACCGCCTCCTTGAGCTCCGCGCCCATGGTCAGCACCAGGCACGCCTCCAGCAGGCCCAGACACAAGCCGCCCAGAAAGACCCGGCCGAGCGAGGCGTAGCCCCCCAGCGTGGCCGCCACAAAGCCTTTCAACCCCACGCCCAGGCCCATGTCATAGCGCAGCATGGTCTGCGGCCCCACGGCCAGCGCCGCCAGCGCCGCCAGGATGCCGGCCAGGCCGAAGGCCAGCATGTACATGCGCCGGGGGTTCACCCCCTGCAGCGTGGCGGCGAGCGGATTCATGGAGACGGCGCGGATGGCCTGACCCCAGCGGCTGCGTTTCAGAAACAGCGAAAGCAGCGCTCCGCTGGAAAGTGCGATGGTCAGCGCCGTGAGCGTATTCTGCGAAAAGAAGAGCGGCCCCACCCGCAGCGAAGGCAGCGGCAGAAGCTGCGTCGGCATCAGCGGTTTCTTGCCCCAGGCAAGGATGGCCACGCCTTGCCACATCATGCTCGCAGCCACGGTCAACATGAGCTGCCGCAAGGGTTCGCCCCCCAGGGAGAGGCCCAGCGTGGTGGCGTAGAGCACCCCGCCCAGGCTGAAACCCCACACCGCAGCAGCCCCCACCGCGAGCCACGGGGAAAGGCCCATGGCCAGGCTCAGGCTGTAAAGCCCCAGACCGCCCAGAAGCAGCAGTTCGCCCTGCGCGAAGTTGATGAGCCGGGAGGAATTGTAGATGAGCGAGAAGCCCAGCGCCATGAGTCCGTAGACAGCGCCGAGTGCGAGCCCGGAGTTGATGGTTTGCGCGATGTAGAGCAGCAGCATCGAAGGTGGGTGGGCGATGGAGAGCGGAGCGAGCAGGTGGAGCCGCGCTGTCCGCCAACCGAAACCGCCCCGCCGGAATGACGGGGCGGTTTCGAAAACGCGCGGATCGGGGTTATTGCTCCAGGAACTGCGAGTCTATCTCGCCGCTTTGTTGGCTTACGTCCAGAGGGTAGACCAGCAGCATGCTGCGGCGGTTGCCCAGACCCAGCGCGCCGGGGTGCGTGTTCACCAAGACGGCCAGATCCAGCACGCCGTCGTTGTTGATGTCGTCCAGCGCGATGTCCGCCACGCCGCCTTTGATGCGACGGGTCTTCCAGACGAGGTTCATGCCCACGCCGTCCCAGTAAAGGGACTGCACTTCGCCTTCGGGGAAATGCCGGAAACGGGGGAAGAACTGCGCAGCCACGGAGATGGGGTGGTTCACCAAGAGCTCGTGGCGCTGGTCGCCGTCGATGTTGAAGGGAATCATGCGCAAGGGCACGTAGTACTGGTCGCGCAGGAGGATCTCGTCGTCGATGCCCATGGGGTTCGTCTCCATCACCAGGCCTTGGCTGGAGCCGGAGTAGCTCTGGTCCGTCTTGGCTTGGCGGTCCCCCGTGTGGGTGTAGACCAGGAGGTGGTCCCGCTCGTCGATGAGGATGATCTTGTAGCGTTCCTCTTGAGGCAGGTAAGCCACGTTGTAGACGTTGGCCTTTTTGGGCAGGAAGACGCGCGAACCCAGGACGAACTGTGGCCCGTTGCGGATGACTTCGTAGACGGCGGTGTCGAAGAGCTCATGGCGGCCGATGCGTTGGCCCAGCAGCTTGGGCTCGAAGTCCGGCGGCGAGGGCACCGCTTTCAGATGGTAGGGCAACTTCTCCGCGAGGACGGAGAACTGCTGGCCGTCGAAGTCCAGGATGTAGGACTCCGGCGAATACTGTTCGTAGTTCTCGCGGGTGCCTTTGGTGATGACGCGCATGGAGGAGACGACAATCTCCTCGGAGCCGTCGTTGTCCACGTCGATGGCGCTGAGGTAGACGTTGCGCAGAGCGGACTTGGTTTCATAGATGGTGATGGGCTCCAGGCGGTTGTCCACGGTGAACTCGTACGCGTGGATCATGCCGTCCTCCATCAGGAAGACTTCCTT
>CAYVWB010000079.1:0-18610 GCA_964455395.1 uncultured Desulfovibrionaceae bacterium | reverse complement strand
GTTGCTGACGGGCTCCGTGAACATCATGGCCTCCCAGGCATTATCGGATTCCTTGGCCGGACGCATGGAGACGTTGCACCTGTGGCCGCTTTCCTGGGGTGAGCGGGATGGGAAACGCGAGGGCTTCATCGACGCCGTCTTTCAGGGAACAGGTGACGACTGGTCGGCGGCGTCACGCCACATCAATTCGGTCACGCAGGGGGACACCATTGCTCGGATCGTCGCTGGCGGCTACCCCGAGGCAGTGCAGCGGACGTCGGCAAAGCGCCGCGGGGCGTGGTTCGAGTCCACCATCAACGCCATTCTCGAGCGCGACGTGCGGGACATGGCGGCTATCCAGGACTTGGCCGCGCTGCCGCGGCTGCTGCGCTTGGCGGCGGCGCGCTCCGGTGGCCTCTGCAATTACGCGTCCATGGCCAACGACCTTGGCATGCCGCAGTCCACCCTCAAACGGTATCTGGCGTTGCTGCAGGCGACGTTTCTTGTCTGGGAATTGCCGGCGTGGCCCAGCAATCTCGGTCAGCGGGAAGTGAAATCCTGTAAGCTCATGCTGGCGGATACGGGCCTCGCCGCGCACCTGCTGGGCCTCACGCCGGAACGGCTCGCACTCGACCGCACGCTGCTGGGTGGTTTGCTGGAAACGGCCGTGGCCGCGGAACTGGCCAAGCAATCCCAGTGGAGCGATACGCGTGTACGCCTCTACCACTGGCGGACCCATGCGGGCCGGGAGGTGGACATCGTGCTGGAGGACGAGGCCGGCCGCCTGGTGGGGATCGAGGTGAAGGCGGCCGCCACGGTGACGGCCAAGGATGTCGCCGGCCTCAAGGCGCTACGCAACGCCCAGCCGGACCGCTTCGTGCGCGGCGTTGTGCTGCACCTGGGGCGAGAAGCGACACCGTTCGGTAAGGATATCGTGGCGTTGCCGGTGGGGAGTGTCAGCCTGTAGTAGACATTTCATTATGAGTTGGTAGTGGCCATCAGTGACCTCCAGGTCACAATCGACACCTGACTGGTCGGGCCTGGACAAAGATGAAAGGGCTGGTAGATGACTGCTTCTCGCAAACAAAAACTGATCGATCTGGGACCGGAAGCGCTCGCAGATGCCTTATTGAACCTTGCCGTTCATTCTGATGAGGTAGATGACCTAATTGAACAGCTGATTGCAACGCCTAAAGAAAATGTTCAGCGATTCAAAAAGAAACTTTCAAGTCTGAAACATTCAAGGCGTTTTGTTGACTAGCGTGGAGCTTCCAGTTTTGTCCGAGAATTTGAAATGCTGTTGCAGGATTTAAAAACCGGTGTGGAGGATACCCTCACAGGCGTTGAACTGGTTGCCGCATTTTACGAGGCGGACAGTACCATTTTTGAGATGTGTGATGACTCCAGCGGAAATATTGGAGATGTGTTTCGCCATGATGCCAAAGAGTTATTTGTGAACTATGCCAAACGCTGTGAAGAAAAAGAGAAAATTGCAAACATCATTCTTAAGGTAAATCGAAAAGACAATTACGGCATCCGGGATACCTTGATTGACTGTGCCGGAAAGACCCTGCCCGAAGATATTATTCGCACCTTGATTGCGACCCTTCAGAGATGGGCAGACGAAGAAAAGGATAAATACGCCAAGCGTCACCACCTGAGGCTGATTGAATCACTGGCCCGCCAGATCAAGGATGCAAGGTTGTATGAAGAGACCCGCATCGCTTCATGGGGAAAGCTTTCCACTGCGGCGCTGATTGATATTGCCCAAGTCTATCTGGAAAGTGGAGATGTTGATGCAGCCCATTCCTGGCTGAAGAAAATTCCTGAGGGTGAAACCTACCAAGCATACGAACGAGATAAACTTCTAGAGGCAATTTACCATAAGCAGGGCGATTTAGAAAAACTTACGGAACTCCTGTTTCAGAAATTCAGATCCTATCATTCCATTGACACTTTGAATGCAACTCTAGATGTCATCGGCCATGACAAATGGGATGATGTGATCTACGATGAAGTTGAGCAAATTCTAAAAGTCGACAGACCTAGGGAGTCAGATGCGGAATTCCTGATTGCAGTCGGAAAGATAGATGAAGCCGAAAAGTACATTCTCAAACATGCCGATGAGCTTGATGGGAACAATTATTACAGCCTGCTTGCCTTAGCAGAAGCGATGGAGGCGGAAAGCCGCCACCTTGTCGCCAGCCTAATGTACCGCAGCCTGCTGATTTCTATATTGGAACGAGGGTACACTAAAGCATATCACCATGGTATTCGTTACCTAAAAAAGCTGGATACGCTGGCAGAAAGTGTCACCGACTGGAAAGAATTACACCATCACGAAGATTACAAAGAGCAGCTCATTAAGACCCATGGCCGAAAACGAAGCTTCTGGTCAAAATATCAAGCAAAGAAATGAACGGTCGATTCTGTCTTTTGGAAATACATCTGCCTGACATTTAGATGGAAATCTGACGCCTTTCAGTGGTCCATCAAATAGGTCCACTTTTTACCCTGTTGAAAGCATGAAGTGTTCCAAGGAGGTGTCTCTAGTATTGTCAGCAGAGTGCCTGCTTTCCAGGAGATTCAAAGGGTTGAGGATCGACAACTCCGGGCGCCATCAACACCATATGCCGTCAGGTGGTAAGGGCTTGCCGCGAACTGCAACCGCCCTACTCAGCAGAGCCTTGCACAACGCATCGCCCTTTCCGGCTCAAAGCCAACCAACGCGGGAATTCGCTTTTTGCAAACCAAGTCAGCCAAAGGGCAAATGGACGCCAAAGGGCAGCCTGGGTTCGGAACGGCGAGAGGCTCCATATCGCCGAGCTGCTTTCTTTGGCCACCCCCTCCCTTCATGGCTTCCAGCAACATTTTCGTGTATGGGTGCGCGGGCTCGCTGAAGACCTCCTCGGCCGGCCCCGTCTCCACGAACACCCCGCCGATCATGACCGCCACATCGTGGGCCAGAGTCTTGACCGTGGCCAAGTCGTGGGAGATGTAAAGGTAAGCGACCTTCCTTTTTTTTTGCAATCCGCTAAATAGGCTCAGGATCTGCGCCTGGACCGAGCGGTCCAGCGAGGCCACGGGTTCGTCTGCAATGACCAGATCAGGCTCCAACGACATGGCCCGCGCCAGCCCGATGCGCTGGCGCTGTCCCCCGGACAGCTCGTGCGGATGCCTGCGCAGCAGGTCCGGAGTCAGGCCCACTATATCCATCAATTCCGGCAGCTGGCGGTTTGCCTGGGAGCGTGACCAACCATGCAAGCGTAGCGGCTCCAGCAGAAGGTCCCTGGCAGTGAGGTTGGGGTTGAGCGAGCCGTCGGCGTCCTGGAATACCACCTGCAATCTGCGACGTAGCGCCTTGCGTTGCCACTCAGAAAGGCGCCGGCCTGCGAAGGTGATCAAGCCTGCGTCCGGGGTCAGCAGCCCCGCAATCATGCGCGCCAGGGTGGTCTTGCCGCAGCCGGATTCCCCCACCACGGCCAGGGTTCTGCTCGGCTCAATGCGCAACGAGACCTCGTGGACTGCAGTGGTCTTGCGCCGAAACAGCAGTCCCGAGCAGAAAGTTTTGGCCAGGCCGTGCGCCTCGATCACTGGTGGTTGTGGCAACGAACACCTCCATTGAGCGGCGGAGCGAGCAAGGCGCAGTCTGTCACTGAGTGAATGCATCGTGGCTGGAAGCGGCACCCGCCCGGCAGGGCTGTCAGCAATGGGGGGTGTCCGGGAATGGGCTTGGGGCTTTTGCCGCCCATGGCTTGGTGCAGGGCCTTTGCGTAAGGATGGCGTGGCGATTCCAGGACCTGCGCGGCCGATCCAGCCTCCAGGATGTGCCCGGCGTACATGATCGCGGCAGTATCGCAAAGGCTTTGGGCCGCCTCCCAGTCGTGAGTGATCAGCAGGCAGGCGGCGCCGGCTTCCTCTAGACATTCGTGCAGCAAGGCCAGAATGCTTCGACGAACGGTGGGGTCTAGGGCCGTGGTGGGCTCGTCGGCTATCAGCAGCCTGGGATCCTTGGCCAGGGCCATTGCAACCATCACCCGCTGGCGCATGCCCCCGGAAAGTTGGTGCGGGAACTGGCCGTAGCGCATCCTCGCCTTGGGGATGCGGGCCATGTCCATCAACTCCAGGGCGCGCATCCTAGCCGCAGCTCTGGTGTAGCCGCGGCTGAGCCTGACCGCTTCAGCCACCTGCCAGCCTGCGGGAAACAGGGGATTGAGGTAGGCGGACGGCTGCTCGAAGACCATGCCCATCCCCCTTCGGCGCACGCGGCGCGCTTCCCGGTCGGAAAGACGCAGTACATCCACCCCCTGGAACACAATTTCGCCCGACATCCGGGCTCCCGGGGGCAGCAAGCGCATCAGCGCCAGGGCCAGGATGGTCTTGCCGCAGCCGGACTCCCCGATCAGGCAGAGCCGCTGGCCTGCCTTTAGGCAAAAGCTGATTCCATCCACAGCGCGCACCACCCCGTCTTGCGTGTCGAAATGGACTTCGAGGTCTCTGACGAAAAGAAGGTTGCCGTTATCGGAAGAAATGCAGTTCATGGTGGCGCTCCTTATGCTGCAAGCTGCAGCCGCCTCCAGTCTGAAAGGCCGCTGCGGGGGTCGAGGACACCCCGCAGGCCCTCCCCGAACAGGGTGAAAGCCAGCACGCTTACGGCGATGGCCCCGGTGGCGGATAGCGAGATGTGGGGCGCCACACCCAGCACAGGCAGTCCCTTGATCAGCATCGTTCCCCACTCAGGGTTCGGTGGCTGCACGCCGAGGCCGAGGAACCCCAAGCCGGCGACATGGATGACTTTGCCGCCCACACCGAGGGTGGCGATGGTCGCCACGGAAGGCAGTACGCCTGGCAGAATGCATCGCCGAAGCACGTACAGCGGCCCCGCGCCCGCCGCTCGCGTGGCCTCCACGAACCCTCGCTCCCTGAGACCCAGAGCTGTGGAACGGACCACCCTGGCGTATTTGGGCCAGCCCGGTAAAGCAAGCGCGATGACAAGGCTGAGCATGCCAGGACCCAGGATGCTGATGGCGATCAAGGCCATGACGATGCCCGG
This sequence comes from uncultured Desulfovibrionaceae bacterium, assembly GCA_964455395.1. Classification (GTDB taxonomy): domain Bacteria; phylum Desulfobacterota; class Desulfovibrionia; order Desulfovibrionales; family Desulfovibrionaceae; genus CAYVWB01. Next base: position 13,578 of record CAYVWB010000079.1, on the reverse strand, counting down.
AAAGGCGAAAAAGCAGTCGGTGATGCGCATGAGCAATGCGTCCAACGGCCTGAAATAGGCCGCCGCCATGCCCAAAGCTACCCCGAACATAGCCACCAGCATCGTGACCGAGACGGCCAGCCCCAAAGAAGGACGAAGTCCATAGATGATCCGGCTGGCCACACAACGACCGAGATTGTCGGCGCCCAGTGGAAACTTCGCGCTCGGCCCCTCCAGGCGATGGGCCAGGTGTTGCTTGTCCGGGAAGTGCGGGGCGATAGCCGGGGCGAACACGGCGCACGCCGCGAGCCCCAGACAGAGAACCACGCCGGCCAGCAGCCCAGGGCGGCGCCATCTAGCCAGCATGTCGCCCCCTTTCTTGAATGCGGGGATCCAGCCAGGCCTGCACAATGTCCACCCCGAGGTTGATGAGCACGTAGATGGTGGCGATGACCAGGATGCACCCCTGAACCACGTATATGTCCCGAGCCTTGACCGCTTCCACCAGCAGCCGGCCCAAGCCGGGCCAGAGGAAGATGGACTCCACCACCACGGCCCCGCCGAACAGGTAACCCATCTGCGCCCCCAGATAAGTCAGCACCGGGGGCAGGGCGTTCTTCATGGCGTGCAGCCCGGCCACGCGGAATTCGCCCATACCCTTGGAACGGGCCGTGACCACGTACTTCTCCTCCATAGCTTGGACCATGCAGGTACGCATAAGTCGCGTGGTGATACAAGCGCTGGCGAGGGCCAGTGTCACGGCCGGCAGGACAAGATTGGCTACAGAGCCGTACCCGGCCACGGGAAGCCAGTCGAGCTGGACCGAGAACACGAGAAAAAGAAGCACGCCCACACAAAAGTCCGGGATGGAGACCACAACCAAAGATCCGGCCATGGCTGCTCGGTCAAGCCATGAGCCGACAAAGGCCGCGGACAGACACCCGACGGGGACAACGATGGCCAGGGCCAGCAGGATTGACGACCCGGCCAGAATCGCAGATGGGCCCAGTGCGCTGGACACCTCCGCGGTCACGCTCTGCCCCGTTTGGTAGGAACGGCCCAAATCTCCTTGCAGAGTCCGACCCAGCCAGCGCCAGTACTGGACGTACAGCGGCCGATCAAGACCCATTTCTTCACGCAGTTCAGCCACGGCCGCTGCTGGCGGTGTCTCGGACTCGGTCAGAGATCGTAGCGAGATCTCGGCTGGGTCGCCGGGAGACAGGGCCAGTGAGAGAAAAGCCGCCACGCTGACGCCGAAGAGCACCGGCGCCAGCGTGGCGATACGCTTGAGCACGAACAGGAGCACGGCTACCTGGGCAGGCTGACAGTTTCCAGGTGATAGCTACTTTCCGTGGGGTGCATCCGGTAGCCCTGCACCCCCTTGGCCACGGCGTCTACATTGACGTAGTAGTTGAGGTAGACCATGGGCGCGTCCTGCATGAGCAGTGCCTGGACCTGGTCATAGAGAGTCTTGCGCTTTGCTTGATCAAACTCAGCCCGGCCTTCCAGCAGCAGCCTGTCCACCTCCTCGTTCCTGTAGTGGTAGGCGCCCCAGCCGTTCTTGAAGGTATTATCCGAGAAGTAGTCTCTCATGAGGTTGTAGTCCGGATCGGGCACAAAGAGCAGGCCGCGACCCACCAGAAACATGTCGAAGTCGCCTTGATTACGCATGGCGTTGGCCGCATCCACCTGGGTAACGACAAGCTCGACATCGAAACCGACCTCGCCCAGCTGCGCCTGCACGACCTCGGCCGTAGGGGGGAGGGCCGCGCGCTCGGGATAGGTCACGAGTTTGATCTTGAGTGGCTCGCCGTCCTTCTCCCGAATACCGTCTCCATCCGAATCCACCCAGCCAGCCTCGGACAGCAGTTTCTTGGCCTTGGCCGGATCAAAGGCGAACCCGTCCAACTCGTCATTAGCCCAGTAGACCATGGGCGGATAGAGCGTGGTGGCGGACTCACCCACGCCTTCTAGCACGTAATTGACCAAGTCCTCTCGGTTCACGGCCAGGTTGACAGCCTTGCGCGCCCGGATGTCCGAAAAAGGTTCTTTGGCCATGTTCAGACCCATCATACGACACCGACCGATGGGCATGCGCAGGATTTCGAACTTGCCGGAGGCCTTGATGGAGTCGATCGACTCAGGGGGCAATATCTGGGCGATGTCCAGATCTCCGGCCCGGAGCATGGCCAGCCGCGTCACCGCGTCGGGCACGGACCGGTAGACTACTCGGGAAACCTTGGCCTTTGGACCCCAGTAGGCGTCGTTGCGCGCAGTGACCACTTCTTCTTTGGCCTTCCAGGACTCAAACACGAACGGGCCCGTACCTACGGGCTGCACTACCTCGCCCGAGGCGTCGAAGGAAGAGGCGGCCAGGGGCGCGGTCTCGCCCATGGAAAGATACGCCGCCAGGGGCGCGAAGGGCTCCGTGGTGGTCAGTACGAGGGTCGCGTCGTCCGGGGCTTCAATGGACTTGAGCGGTACGTCCTTGAGCACTGAGCCCACTTGCTGCAATCGCTCCAGACTGGCCATGACCGCCCCCGCGGTGAGCGGCATTCCGTCGTGGAATCGCACGTCTTGGCGCAGCTTGAAGGTCCAGGCAGTCTTGTCCGACGACACGGTCCAAGACTCTGCCAAGCCAGGGACCAGCTTCAGGTTTGCGTCCACCTCGACCAGGTTCTCCACCACACCGAGGCGCTTGAACACGTACCCGGACTTGTGGACGTCCAGCGTCTTGGGCCCCCAGGGGCCACCCACGTTCAGGACACTGTCCTGTCCGGCCTGGGCCAAAGAGGAGACAACGACACAAAGACAAAGAGCCAGCATGATTGTGAGTGATATTCGGATTCGGCAGAGTGACATGAGTTCTCCCTTCAAGATGATTTTATTGACACGCTATTTGAAATCGTGACACGAAGCAAGCAACGATTTTGATTTACGGCTCGGACGCCAACGCAACAACACACTCAGGACATGGAGGCGACAATGGAAACGGAGACGAACTGTCCTTGGCGGGACACATGGCGTTCGCAGATGACGGATATGGCCGCCCGCAGCGACTCCCGGTACTGGAACCGCCGGGCGGCGGACTACGATGATTTCATCACCACCAGTCGCTTCGACTATGGCGAGCGCATGGCCGAGGTTTTGTCGGTCCACGGCGTGATGGGCCCTGAAACTGAGGTGCTGGAGATCGCCTCGGGCGTGGGCGCAGCCACACTGCCCCTGGCGCGTCGCGCCAAGCGCGTCACCGCAGTGGAGCCGGCCCAGGCCATGGCCGACCTGCTAGCCAAGAACGCCGCCAGCGAGGGCGTGGACAACGTGCAGGCCGTGGTGGAGGACTTCGCGGCCTTCGCTGCCGCCACACAGGACGACAGCTTCGATGTGGCGTTCTTGTGCCACGCGGCTTGGCAGTTTCCGGACGTCGCCTGTCTCATTCGGGAGATGTCGCGACTCTCCCGCGATGTCTGCTGCTTAGCCGACACCATGGGCGCGGGCGACGCGGAACACCAGGAGATGCAGCGGCGCCTAGCCCTCGACGCCCCCACCTTGGACCGCCCGCTCTACCTTTACAACGTGCTGCACGAAATGGGCCTTCCGGCCAATTTGACGCCCATCCGCCACGTCATGCGCCGTTCCTCGGATTCTGCGCTTTCCATGTGGACCAACCTTGTCTCCAAGTATCGCGAGCCCTCTGCGGAAGACGAGAAGCTGATCGATGATTTCGTGGCCTCCCGAAGCAAGGGAGGCGTGTATGAAACCCCGGGGGTTATGGCCCTCATCTGGTGGAGAGTCCAATGAGCCATTCCGAACAGACCTTGAAAGTGACCGTGGACGAAATGACCGACCCTTCCCATTGGGAGCGGTTGTGGGAGGCGCGCTGGGATGCACGGGAGCGGCTCTACGTGGGCGAGGCCCATCTAGGGTACTGGCAGGCCAGAGCCGCGGACTTCTCCGACGGTCGACGGGCATGCGACTACCACTTCGGTCGGAAGATCGTGGACGCGCTGTCGCCGTACCTACCCGAGAAGGCTGAGGTGTTGGACGTAGGCTGCGGCCCCGGCAGCTTGCTCATACCTCTGAGCCAGGCCGGGCATCACGTCACTGCCGTGGAGCCAGCCCAGAAGATGATCGACGAACTGCAGGCAAACGCGACCGCGGCCGGGATTGGCGCCTATGAGGTCATCCCCAGGGTGTGGCAGGAGGTGGACGTAGAGGCCCTGGCTGGCCGCTTCGACTTGGCCCTGTCAGCCATCACCATGTGGATGTTCCGCGATCTGCGCTCGCAGCTTGAGCGCCTCGAGCAGGCCTCGCGCGGACTGTGCTGTGTGGTAGGCGGCGCCGGGCGCGAGACCAGCGGCCACAGCGATGGGCTGTGGTCATCCATCATGGGAGACATCCCACAGCCCGGCTATTCAGAGTTCCCCCTGGCGTTTAACCTGCTCTACGCCATGGGCCGGCTACCAGAGGTCCGCATCGTTGACTACCGAACAGAGCGCAGCGTGGAGAGCAAGATTCGGCAGCAGAAGCTTTTCTACGCCAAGTATACGCAGTTAACCCCGAAAGTAGAAAAACTTATCGAAGAGAAGGTGAAGACATCAAGCGAGTCCGGCATGGTGCAGGAATCCTGCAAAGCATCAGTGGTCTTCTGGCAAAGCCCTGCTGGGAATCACGCCAGCGTTGAATGAATTACCGTGATCACACCAAAACACGCAAAAGCCGTCATTGGGTTTGATATGCCAAGGCCACTTCGTCCAGAACGGTTTCCGCCAACGTGCGCCCCCTCGGCTGTGTGGACTCGGTGGTGTGGACGCCCACCACGCAGCCGCTGCGATAGACCACCACGGCGTCCGCGAAGGACTCGACCTCGTCGGAGTCGTGGGTGACCATGATCATGGGAATGTCGAAATTGTCCAACACAAGCGACAGCTCCCTACGCATGCGCTGTCGCAGGGGTTGATCCAAGGCGCTGAACGGCTCATCCAGCAGCAACATGCGCGGCTGGGTCGCCAACGTGCGAGCCAGGGCCACACGTTGCCGCTGGCCGCCGGATAGCTGCGCAGGGGTATGCCGCGTCAGTGGCGCCAGGGAGAAGAGGTCCAGCAGCCCATCCACGCGACGCACGTCCTCTCTGGACACCCGGCGGAAGAGCGGCCGCAGGCCGAACGCCACGTTCTCCCAGACGGTCTTATGCGGAAAGAGGGCATAGTCCTGAAAAACGTAGCCAACGCGGCGTCTCCGTGTGGGCACGTTCACGCCCGCGGTAGAATCAAAAAGCGTATGCCCGTTGACGCGAATAACGCCTTCGTCCGGGTCAAGCAGACCGGCCACGGACTGGAGCGTGAGGGTTTTCCCTGAGCCCGAAGGCCCGAAGAGCACCAGCGCCCGTTTGGACGTGGCGAACTGCGAGCGGAGGAGAAACTCCTCTCCTCCGCTGCGCATCCGTTTGACGATGTCCAATTCAAACAGCATTCGTGTTCCCGGCGATGGATTATGGCCGCTTGAAGCCACGGGCCTCCAACAACGCCATGCCCTGGTCGCTGCGCACGAAGTCCACGAAGGCCTGGGCCAAGTCCGGATTGGCGCTTTCGGCCAACGGGGCGATTGGATATGTCACGGGGTTTTCCAAGGGTACTTCTTCCAGGATGACCACAGCCTCGCCGGCCTTCACCGCGTCCGTTCGGTACACGAAGCCACAATCCACTTCTCCGCGGGAAAGATAATCCAGCACCTGCCGCACGGACTCCCCGAAAATCATCTTGGGCGTCAAGGTTTCGTAGAGTCCCTGTCCCTCCAGCGCGCCCTTGGCGTACTGACCGGCGGGCACGGTCTCCGGCGTGCCGATGCCGATGGATTTCACTGCTTCGCTGGTGAGATCCGCCACCGCCTTCACACCTGAAGGGTTGTCGGCTGGCGCAGCAAGCACCAATGCGTTGTGGGCGAAGATCACCACCGTGTCCTTACTGGTGAAGCCATTCTCCACTGCCTTGTTCATCCACTTGGGGTTGGCCGAGGCGAACACGTCCGCCGGCGCGCCTTGCTCGATTTGCCGATACAAGGCGCCGGAGGAGGCGAAGTTCATCACCACGTCCACGCCAGGATTGGCCGCCTCGAAGGCGGGTTCGATGTCCGTGAAGGCGTCGGTGAGGCTCGCTGCGGCCGAGACGATGAGTTCTTCGGCTTGGGCACGGGGGCTGACAGTCAGCGCGAACAGACACAGCAGTATCGTAACCGTGAAGACCGAAAGAAGACGGCGTTTCATGAAGGCTCCTTGTCGAATTAGAATTTGGGTTTGAGAAGGCGACTTGTCGTCGCAAGAATGGCGACGCAAACAATGCTGATGATGAGCACCAGCGTGTTGGCCAGGGTGTCGTTCCCTGCCTGCACGGCGGAATAGACCGCCAGGGAGAGGGTCTGTGTGCGGCCGGGCAGGTTCCCCGCCACCATGAGCGTGGCGCCGAACTCGCCCAGGGCGCGCGCGAAAGCCAGCATGGTCCCGGCCAGCACCCCCCTGAAGGCCAGCGGCAGCGAGACGCGTAAAAATACCGCAGCCTCGCTTTGGCCCAGGGTGCGCGCCGCATCTTCGTATTGCTTGCCCACGCCCTCCAAGGCCGCCCGCGCGGACTTGAACACCAGCGGGAACGCCACCACAGACGCCGCGATGACGGCTCCTTGCCACGTGAACATGAGCGTGACGCCAAATGTGTCCTGCAGCCACTCACCGAGGACGCCGCGCCGGCCGATGAGCACCAGCAGGTAATAGCCGAGCACCGTGGGCGGCAAGACCATGGGCAGGGTGCAGAGGGCGTCCAAGATGTCGCGGCCGGGGAAACGCCAACGTGTGAGCGCATACGCCGCCGCCACGCCCAGCACCAACGCCACGACCGTGGCCAAGCCTGCGACCTTGAGCGTCAGCGCCAGTGGCTCCACAAGCCCTGACCCTACAGCACCCCATAGCCAGTCCATGATGCGTTCTCCTGATGACTTCTCAGCTCAGGATTGCGGACATTGCCTTGAACATGAAGATGAACTTGTCCCCTTCGCCAATGTCCAGGCGCTGCAGACTGCCGTCCGTCACCAGGGCGCAGACGGGCGTGCCGTCCTCGAGCTCGCCGTTGACTTCGGCCACCACGCCATCGGTTTTCACACTGGTAATGGTCCCGGGGAAAGCGTTGCGGGCGCTGGTGGGGGCTGGGGCGTCGGTCTTCTCCAGGATCACCCAGGGCGCCTTGACCAGGGCAGTCACCTGCACCCCCTCGGCCAGGGCCAGCTTGCGGCGGCTGTGGTTGGTGATGACGGCCACGACCTCGTAGCCCGAGGCAGTCCGCAGGGTCGCCTCGCACATCACATCGTTGGCGGCGAGATTGATGACTTCTCCGGTGAACGTATTTCTGGCGCTGGTTTCCACAGTAAACTCCTTGTTGCAGTGTTGATAGATGATGCGTCGCAGATCATCGTCGGCCAGCGAAACGTATGCCGAGGTCATGCCTGCCGTGCCGTGGCCCAGGAGGGACTGCACCGCCCGCATGGGCATGCCGCCCTGCAGCAACTCGATGGCTCTGGAATTGCGCAGCACTCGCGGATTGAGAAGCGTCTTGGGCAAACCGCTTCGCTTCTCCTGTTCATAGAATTTGCGGCGCAGAAAGCCGGGGTCGAGGTCGAAAATGGGGGCGTCTTCCTCACCGACGCCGTATTTGGCGCAGTAGTCGCGGATGCGCGCCATGACCTCCAGGGGAAGCGGGACTTCGCGAGGCCCCCCCGCATCCGGCAGGGCGACCACATTGCGGGAATAGTCGAAGTGCCGGCGTTCATGCAGCGCGAGGACTTCGCCCAGCCTCGCGCCGGAGTAGCGCAGCACCAGGTAAGCGAGGTAGATGCGCTCCCGCGAGCGTTTGGTGCGTGCGTCCCGCGCCGCCGCCACCCACCCTTCGAACGCCTTGGAGAGCGCCTCGAGCTGTCCCCGGTCCAACCAGAGGACGCCTTCCGTCACCGTGAAGAGCCGGCAGACATGCTGCTTGGGCGGCGGCGCCGGCAAGATCGTTTCCCGCTGACTCAGAGCGTCGTCGATGCGCTCGCGCAGGGCGAGCAGGGATTCTCGGTCCATCGTCTCTATAGAGATCATTTTCCTTGGTCCTCAGTATCAGTCCTGCCAAGTCTGCACTTTTGCCCCACCGCCTTGGGCAAGTAAAGAAAAGCGCTGTTGTGTCACCAGTAGAATGCAAAACGTGACAACCCTGAAGAAGTAACACCAATGCAGTATGATATCACTCAGAGTGATAATAGGCCGTGAATCTTGCCTGCTGACACGCAAACCCTCTGTTTCGTGACAACACACGGCCAGCATTTACGCACGCTACATAATTGTGCATGGATATACATGTATGTCGTGGATGCGCTTCGTCTTCACAGGGCCGCAATGTAGCCAACATGCTAAAATTGTTTGCTACACAGGGCGTGGCTCGTTTTTTGAGAAGCCCCCCCATCGAAACACGCAACAGGATGCTGGCTCCATATGCTACAACGCGCCGCCCCTATCTCATACAAGTCCATCGGCCACTTCAGAACGCCCCACAAGCGTCTGGAAGGGACTCCCCTTCAACCGCTCGGCGCATTGGGATGTCAGGGAATAGTGACGGTCTACCCGGAATACACTGCCGGTCTAGTGGGGCTTGAGGGGTTCTCCCACATCATCGCGCTTTACCATATGCACGAGAGCTGCGGCCATGAGAACGTCACCCTCGACTTTCTGGATGACATCCGCCGAGGCGTGTACGCCACCCGTGCTTCACGGCGACCGAACGCCATCGGCGTCTCAGTGCTACAGCTCATAGCTCGCTCCAACCGCACACTGCTGTTGGAGAACGTCGATGTGCTGGATTGGACGCCCGTGCTCGACATCAAACCATATATTCCGGCTTTTGACGCGCCTACGGCCTTCGATATCGGCTGGTTCGCCTCTCGCGCCCGTGACGTCCTGAGCGCCCGCAGTGACGGGCGGTTCAGCGACCGCAGCGCCTGCGAGGACAACCCGCCACACATTGAAACAACGCAAGGAGACGCCCCATGACAATCACCTACAGCCCAATAGGGTATTTCAAGACGCCCCACAAAGACATCAAGGGTATGCCCATCCAACCCACCGGCGCCAGCGGCGTATTGGGCAGCGTGGAGGTGTTGCCGGAGTTTCGCGACGGCCTGCTGGATCTGGACGGATTCTCCCACGTCATCATGCTCTACCACTTGCATGAGGTCTGCGGGCATGAACTCCTTGTCACCCCGTTCTTGGATACGCAGGAACATGGCATCTTCGCCACGCGTTCCCCCAAGCGGCCCAATCCAATCGGCCTCTCTATCATGCGGCTCAACGCGGTAAGCGACGACACGGTGTTCCTGGAAAACGTCGACGTGCTGGATGGCACGCCAGTCATCGACATCAAGCCCTATGTGCCCGACTTCGACGTCTGGCCGGCGGACCGTGTGGGGTGGTTCGAGGGCAAGTCTAATAACGCCGTCACCCATCGCAGCGACGGCCGGTTCGCTTGCGCGCCCAGGTCGCTCCACCCCTCCTTGGTGGAGGACTAGCCATGGCGACGTATCTGCTCACTCACGGTGCGTTTCAGGGTGGTTGGGTCTGGCGGGAGGTAGCCGCAACCCTTGCTTCGCAGGGGCACACGGTCCACGCGCCTACTCTTACCGGCTGCGGTTACCTCCACCACGGCTTCCGAGAAGGCGTCGATCTCAACACATATATACAAGATATCTCGAACTATCTGCAATTCGAGGCCTTGGACGACGTCATACTCGTGGCGCACAGCTTCTCGGGTCTCGTCTGCGGTGCGATAGCCACACGCACGCCGCACCTACTGCGACGAGTCGTGTATGTTGACGCGGTCATCCCGGAGTCTCGTCGCTCCTTTGTGGACATCGCTGGCGAGGCTTTCAGTCATATGCTCGAGTCGCATAAGGGCAAAGGCGGCCGCATCAAGCCCTGGCCACTCCAGGTTTTCGGGGTTCCTGAAAAGAAGGCGGAGTGGTTCCAGGCCCGCCTCTGCGACTTCCCCGAGGCCGCTTTCCGTACACGTTTTCCAGGGGAGTACGAGCCGGACGCCGTCCCCACGACGTATGTATCGTGCCAACGCACGCCCACGCCCTTCATCCGCGCCATGGCGGGCAAGGCGGAACGTTTTGGTTGGATCGTAAGCGAGTTGGATTCGGGGCATTGCCCCATGGCGAGCAACTCCACGGCCCTTGCAGTGCGGCTTGCCGCGTGCGCCGAAGTCGAAGGAGTGGTGGCGTGAGGCCGCATACGATGCTATCACCTGGTGGCCGGGTATGCGTCTTCGTCCTCCTGCACGATGCTTTCCAAGGAGGTTGGGTCTGGCGACGGGTGGCTCGAGCCCTGCGCGACGAGGGCTGCGAGGTTCATACGCCGACATTGAGCGGGTGTGGCGAGCGGAATCACCAAAAAATCTCCGAGGAGGCCCCTATTGCGGTGTGGCTTGACGACATGGAAAGCCTTTTTCGGTACGAAGAAATTGGTGACGCGGTGCTTGTTTGCAGTGGTTTCACCGGCATGCTCGCGCCGAGTTTGGCGTCGCGTCTAGGGAAAAGGATCGGGAAGGTCATCTATCTGGACGCAGTCCCTCCATTGCCTGGCGAACGCTTCCTGGACATTGCGCCTGAGCCTCTCGCGCGGCTGATCAAAGAACACCTTGTGCCTGGCGCCATGGTTGTGCCGTTCCTCCGGGGGCTGCCACGTTATTTTGAGCATGAAGGCGCCGCAACCAAGCTGACGCCTTTCCCCATGCAGGGGTTTGAGGCGGCCATCCACGGCCCACCTCCGGATGACTGGCCGCCGAGCCTGTGCGTCTCATTCTTGGGCGCCAAAGACCCCCTTGGGGAAGTCATGCGTAATAGAGCACGCTTCCTTGGCATTGAGGCCCTTGAGTTAAACCTTGACGCGACGCCGGTCAGCGTCAGCCATCAGGAGATTGCGCGCGTCCTGCGCCAGTGGGCCCCTGACCGACATACGCCGGAGCAGGGCGCGTGTGGCGCTAATCGCATGCCTGAAGCCATGCGCTTGCTCTATTGCCCCAGAGCGCGCCTGCGCCACGCCCTGAAGACGAGGCATACACCGCCTGAAGCTGGAGGCGCACCATGAAACTGTGCGCGACCATTCGCAAGGCGCTGCCGCACTTCACTCTGGAGGTCGAACTGGCCTGCGGCCCGGGCGAGATGGTGGCGTTGGTTGGTCCCTCGGGCGCGGGAAAATCCACGGTCTTGCGATGCCTCGCTGGGCTTGAGAGGCTGGATGACGGCGCCATCCACTTCGGCGAATCGCGTTGGGCCGTCAGAGGTCGCCGCAGCCTCCCGCCGCAGTTGCGAGGTGTGGGGCTGCTCGCCCAGGACGCGCCCCTTTTTCCTCACATGAGCGTCTTTCACAACGCGCGTTTCGCTGCGCCGAAAAAGTTCGCTTCCCGCGCTGATATCGACGCCTTGGCGCTCTTGGAGTCCTTGGGCATCGCTCACCTGCGTCACCACAAGCCGCATGAGATTTCCGGAGGAGAACGGCAACGCGCGGCCCTGTGCCAGACGCTCATGCGACGTCCGCAGCTGCTGCTTCTGGATGAGCCATTTTCCGCGCTTGACGTGGAAAACCGGCTCACCCTCCGAGCCAAACTTCTAGAAATTAAGGATCGGCGAGCTATCCCCATTATTCTTGTGACACACGACCTCGTCGACGGCATGGCCATGGCCGACCGAGTCATTTCATTGCGCTGTGGCCGTGAAGATCCCGGCTGGCTTCAAAAGCAACTTCGCATGCTGGATGCGCTCCATGCGCCCAATGGAGGTCGTAATAAGGGGTCCTTTTCTGCCGTATCAACCATGACCGACGCTCATGCAGCGTCGCTATAAGGGGTTTTTCGACAATGCGTATCTTTCATATCCTCGTACTTTTTGCTTTTCTTTTCTTCACGATGAACCAACCTGCCAAGGCGCAAGACGTGTTTACCATCGCCGCTGGCGCAGGATACAAGCAGCTCGTTACGGAACTCGCCGATGCCTATCAGAAAGAAACAGGCGTCGCCCCGCAACAGATATATGGAAACATGGGTCAGGTTGCTGCCCAAGCAAAAAACAGTGGCATCGTAGACCTCGTCATCGGTGACAAGAGCTACTTCGACAATACCGACCTTCCATTTACGGAGGAATACGCCATCGGCAAAGGGCGTCTTATCCTGGCCGTGGCCAAGGAGGTGGATGCGCCCGCCCTGAACAGTCTGACGGTAATTGACGCCGGGTCGGGCGCGGCACTCATGGAGGACCCAGCCATCACCCGTATCGCCCACCCGGACGCCAAGAAGGCGATCTACGGCCGAGCGGCCACGCAGTTCCTGACAAACGCCGGTCTTCTCGAGACGCTGCAGCCCAAGCTGCTCATGGTGGGAACAGTCCCGCAGGTCTCAGCGTACATCGTCAACGGGGAAGTCGATCTCGGGTTCATCAACCTTACTGATGCACTCGCCATAGAGAATCGCGTGGCGCACATCATTCCTGTGGATGAAACCCTCTACGCGCCAATTCGCATCGTCGCCAAACGCCTTGCGGACGCGCCGCTGCCCCAGGCGGCCAAAGCCTTCGGCGCATTCCTCAGGACCGAAACCGCTCGCGCCATCATCAGCGCTCATGGGCTGTAAATCCCTGCGCCATGTTCGACTTCCTTCGCCTCCTCGCCGAACCCTCCGCCGTCAATCCAATACTGCTCAGCATAAAGACAGCGGCGGTGACTGCGCCGTGTCTTGCCCTGGCTGGTGTAGCTCTGGGCGTTGCGTTGGGACGCAAACGCGGAGCCTGGGTATCTGCACTGGACTTCGCGGTCACCCTTCCGCTGGTTTTCCCACCCATCGCCACGGGATTCTTGCTGCTCATGCTCCTGGGCCGGCGCGGTTTATTAGGAGGCTCCCTCTCGGAAGCCGGGATAGAAATCGTCTTCAGCTTTTGGGGCGTTGCCCTAGCCTCTTTCGTGGCCGGTCTGCCGCTCATCGTCAAGCCTGTTCAGGCCGCCATTAAACGTGAGACGGGGCGGCTCGTGGAGGTAGCATATGTGCTGGGCAAGTCCCCGCTCACGACATTCTTTCGCGTCGTGCTCCCAGCCATCCGACGCAGTATTTACGTAGGATTATTCTTGGCACTGGCGCGCTCATTGGGCGAAGTCGGCGTCACCTTGATGCTTGGCGGCAACATTGTTGGCAAGACGAACACGGTTTCTCTGGAGATCTACAACGCCGTCTTCACCGGAGAATACGACCGCGCTTTTGCGTTGGTCATCGTCCTTGGCGTTGTCTCTCTGGGACTCGTACTCATGACCAGAAGGTTGGCTGCAGCATGAGCTGCCTTCGATGTCAAACGAACACAAATCACTGTTGCATGAAAGTGCGCTGTGCGCCTTGAAAAAGGGAAACGTTTCATCTTGACGTGCGAGTGAAGAATCGCCTACTCGTGAGTAGCACGCAACACAGATACGTGCCACGATTCATACGTCATCACTCTGAAATTGGAGCACTCATGATGCCTCAACGCCACGTCTTTCGCATTCCA
>CAYVWB010000078.1:371-18738 GCA_964455395.1 uncultured Desulfovibrionaceae bacterium | reverse complement strand
GCGCGCCAGAAGCACCGCCTTCTTGATGTTGAACGCCATGGCGAGCAGGTGGAGTTCGCCTTGCACTTTCGCCAAGCCGACGTAGCGCGAACGTTGGAAGCCAGAGCCCCGCTTGAGCGTGCCGAAGACGCGTTCCACCACGTGCCACACCGAGCTGACGCCACGGTTGCGCTGCCTCTCAAGCTCCGTCAGCCTACCGCCGCGCGGCGTTTTGTCCATGGTTCCATCCTCCAAGCCTCGTTGCGCCAGCAGGTCTCGGTTCGCGCCGCTGCTATACCCTTTGTCCGCGAACACCTTGGCGTTCCGGCGCAACCGTGCGCCGCGAACAAGTCGCTTGAACTCTCTGGTGTCCGAGTGATTCGCGGGCGTGACGTGGCCGTGCAACACGAAGCCGTCGCGCGCGTCCGTGGCGGCGTGGATTTTGTATCCGTAATAGGCGCGGTTGCCCTTGCGCAGCCAGGCCGCGTCCTCGTCGTCGGAGTACTGGACCTTGACCGCCGGCCCGTCGCTCGGCGGCGCCTCTTCTTCCTCGTTGCGGTCCTCCTCGCGATCTTGGGGCATCACGTCGATGACCTTGCGCGGCCGGCGGCTGGATTCGACAACCGAGGCGTCGACCACGGCGCCTTCGCGCACAAGTAAGCCGCGCGCTTCAATCTGCGCGTTGATCATCTCCAGCAGCTTGTCGAGCAGGCCGAGCGTGACCAAGCCGTTGCGGAACCGACAGATCGGGGTCTCGCCCACGCAGAGTGGGCACATCGTCTTCAAAGGAAAACCCGGTGAAGCGGATGAAGGAGAGTCGGTCGAGAAGCGCCTGCTCCGTGGCCGGGTCGCTCAAGTTATACCAGCGTTGCAGCAGCAGGACCTTGAACATGGGCAATGCGGGATAGGCGGGGTTGCCCACGGCGTTGGCCTTGCGATTGAGCTTCTTGGCAAGGAACGTCTGGATCGGTTTCCAGTCGATGACGGCGTTGATCTCGTCAAGGAAGGTCGCCTTGGTCCGCCGCCTGCCCATGAAGTAGTCCCCAAGCCGTGGCCCTTTGCTGCGCGCGCTCATCATGCCCTCCTCTTTTGAAGAGACAATACCATATATTTCAATATATTAATAGGCTTTTTTGGCGAGGCGCCGCGCAGAGGTCTCACATTGCTTGTCATTGCACAGTGGGCGTGGAACATGTTCAGCGGCTCAATTATGATGGGGGCGTAGAGACACAATGGGCATGTCCTCAAAGGAATTCGCCCCCTCACCCCTCCGCAGTTTCGTATCATAGCTTTGCATGACCCAGGCCGTAATGTCTCGCACACCCTGTATGGTGAAGCTGTCGTCCACGCTGAGACGGCTGAAGGCGTGGGTGTCGTCCTCTGTCACCCGTGGCGTTGAGGCTTTTCCACGCCAGACGGGCCATGGCGGCGCCCCTGCCGACATGCGACGCGTCAGGGAGAGATCGAGAAGCGGCTTGCACCGTTGCGTGTGCGTTCCAGGTCGGAGGGCAAGCTTCGAAGGACTGACCATCGCGCCGCACGGCGCCGGGTTCGTCATCAAGAACGCGGGCGCGAACGCGGGCGCGGGAACACAACTCGACGGAGGATGACGAGACGCCGGCGCGCCCGGCCGCAGTCACGCCCCCACTTTTTCCAGATCCACGAAACGCATGGCGTAGCGAATGTGTTCCAGAAAAACCATGAGCGCGTCGCTGGCGTAGAACTCCGCTGAATCCAGGTACTCAGGGTGCGCCACCAGCGCCTTGGTGAAGTGGAAAGCAGCCTCTGCTTCGTTGCCGGTCGTCTCCAGTTCCCGCAAGGCCTGGTTGCGAAACCGCAAGTAGGCGAGGAGTCGTTTGGAATACTTGCTGCTTTTGCGGCGCTGCAGGAACTCGGCCAGGAAGCGGCCGAACGCCACCATGTTCTGCTTGCCCGCAGTCTTGCAGAAGTCCACGCGGTTGGCGGCGAACTCCACCAGAGTCTTGTCCGCGAGGACGCTTTCGTTCTCGAAGAACTCGGGGATCTTGTTGGCGAGGTTGTAGAGCAGGACGAAGGCGTCCTTGTCCTTGCCGGCGAGGATGAGTCGGTCCAGCTTCTCCTGGAGCTGCACGCTCTTCCTGGTGATGGCGAGGACGGGGATACGATCCCGCTGCCCTTCGGCTTTTTCGTAGAGCTCGGTCACGGTCTCCAGCACGGCGTAGAGCTGGTGGTTCTTGTAGAACATGGCGTTCTGCGCCAGCGCCGGTTCGTACATGAGCCCGCGCACCAGGGCCCCCGCGGCTTCCAGCTCCTTTCCGGCGGCGGCGAAGGCCACAGCCAGGTTGAAGTTGGCTGCGCCCTTGTTGGGCGGGTCCAGCTCCAGCAGCTTCAGGTAGAGGCCCATGGCGTGCTCCGCGCCTTGGGTCTTGCGCACCAGCGAGCCCATGTAGATGATCTCGTCGCAGGCTTTGGTGAAGACCTCCTGGGATTGGGCGGCCTTGAAGAAGAGCCGCTCCGCTTCCTGGAAGTTGCGCTTGTTCACGGCGGCGAGCCCCAAGAAGATGAGCTGGTTGCCGGGCAGCTGGTCTGCTTCGGTGTTGGAGACGCTGTTGTAGGCGTCCCAGGTTATCTCGCCCAGACGCTGGGCGGCCGGGTGCGTCTTGCCCAGGAAGGAGGCGACGTCGAGCTTCATCAGCTCCCCGGCGATGCGCGTCACGGCGTCCACGTTGCGGTCGTCGCGGTCGTCCTCGTGCAGGGGGGCGATGCCTGCAGCCTTGTCCAGAGCGCGCTGGAAGTGTTCGAGGGCCTCGTCCATGTATTGCTTGACCGTGGGAGACGCCGGGGGCTCCCCCGTGGCGATGAGCTCGCGGACCTGCAGCACCCGCACCATGCCGATTTCCTTGTTCGGCTCGGGCATCTGCTCGGCCACTTCCTCCGCCTGGCTGAACCGCATGAGCGCTTTGGGGTAGCGCTTCAGCCGCACATAGACGCGGCCGCTCTCCAGATAGGCGTAGGGGTCCCCGGGGTAGACCTCGATGGCTTTCATGAAAGCCCGCACGGCGCGTTCGTAGTCCTTGGCCTGCTTGGCCTTGCGGCCTTCGCGCATCCACTGTTCGGCTTCTGCTTTGCGCTGGGTGAGCTCTTTTTCCTCGATGCGCTCCTTGACCAGATCGATGTGTTCCTGACGGTGGGGCAGGAACTCGCAGAGGTATTCCTTGAGCTCCTTGAAACGCGCCATGAGCTGTTCCTTGGCGCGGATGGCGCGAAGCTTGTCGGAAAGTCCGCCCAAAGCATCCTGCTTGGCGAGGATGAACGCTCCCGCCACGCCGAAGTGGGAGAGCTCCAGCAGGAGCTTCTCACGCTTCTGGAGGAACTGGATATCCACCATGACCGGCACACAGCGGGAGAAGAACTCTGTGACGTCCCGCCGGGACTTGCCCATGGAGAGCTTCACGGCTTCGAAGAAGTCCGCAGGGGTTTTCTCCACGCGCTGACCGGCGCTGCCGGAAGCGGCATAGGCTGGCGGATTCACGAGAAAAAGACCCTCCTGCAGGGTGAGGTGACGCGCCAACGACCGCGCGCAGTCCAGATAGCCCGGCGGGATGGGGTGGATGGTGACGAAGGTGAACTTCAACGCGTTGAGAATGGCCTTGAGCTGATCGCGCAGCACCCGGTCGTGGATGAAGAGATGGATGGGCTCGTCCCGGTACGGCGCCAGCACGTCGCCTTGCGGCTCCGCCTGTCCTGCATCCCGGCCTGGTTCCTGGCCTGCTTGTCGTCCGGGCTTGTGACCGGCCGTGCGCTCGGGTGGGTGCGTCATCGTCTACGTCATCACGTCAACAGGAAGGGAGGGGTGGTCCGTCCGGGCGAGTGTCGAAGGCCATGCGGAGTCGCCGGGCATCAGGGCGCATCATCCCCGGGCGTGGCGCCGCCGAAGGAATGCTCCGGACCGGGGAAACGCCCCTCGGCCACTTCATTGCAGAAAGCCGCCAGGGCTTCCCGCGCCAGGGGGGCGAGCTCGGCGTAGCGCTTGACGAACTTCGGCTTGAAGCGCTCGAAAAGGCCCACCACATCGTGCCAGACAAGGACTTGTCCATCGCAATGAGGCCCGGCGCCGATGCCAATGGTGGGGACAGCGACGGCCGACGTCACCGTGTGTCCCAGGGAGGCGGGCACGGCCTCCACCACCACGGCGAAACAGCCGGCCTCGGCCAGGGCCTTGGCGTCTTCCAGGATGGCCTCGCCCGCTTCGGGGGTCTTGCCTTGCACCTTGAAGCCCCCCAGGGCCGCGACGCGCTGGGGCGTGAGACCCACATGCCCCATGACCGGAACGCCGGCCCGGGTGAGCGCTTGCACCGTGGGTACGAGCTCCCGGCCGCCTTCCATCTTCACGGCGCGAGCGCCGCCCTCCTGCATGAGCCGACCGGCGCTGGCCAGGGCCTGGTCGGGGCCGGCTTCATACGTCATGAAGGGCAAATCTCCCACCACCAGCGCACGCGAGGCGGCGCGGCTGACAGCAGCGCAGTGGTGGATCATCATCTCCAGGGTGACGCTCAGGGTGTCCGGCAAACCCAGCACCACCATGCCCAGGGAGTCGCCCACCAGCAGCATGTCCGCCCCGGCCTCTTCGGCGAGACGCGCCGTGGGGTAGTCGTAGGCGGTGAGCATGGCGAGCCTGGCCCCTCCCTTGCGCGCGGCGATGGCTGGCGCGGTCATGGCGGCCCGGGGCGTTTGCGGAAGCGAGGTGGACGTCTCGGCTGTACTCGGCATGTCGATAGCTCGAAATGGCTTGTTCGGTTACTGGACGACGACGTCTGCATCCTGCGCCTCTTCGCAAGGCGTCCCAACGCAAGCGCGACGCCGGAGCGGGGGAACGCCTGGGCCTCCCGGATATTCAGGACCTCCAGACCGCCCCGGACAGGGGCGAGCGGATGGACGGACAAGGAAACCTGTCCACTCAATCACCATATATTCCGAAAATGTCAATGGATAGGGCCCCACTCGCGCCAGCTGCATTGACCGCGCTCGCGCCAGGGCGCTATGGTGGCGATGGCGTCGGATCCACCGACGTGCATCGCCGGTTCACGTCCCTTCATCCCATCTGGAGAACACCACATGTCCATGCACGCCACTCCTGCGCGAATCGCGTCCCTTCCATCTGGACTTTCAGGCCTGGCCGCCGCTTTGTTGCTCACCTGGGGCCTGGCCCTGACGCTCGTTGCGGCCGCCCCCGCCACGGCCGTGGCTGCCTCCATGACCACGACGGTGAACGAGGCTGGCTGGCATTCGGAGACAGGCTCCGTCTATTTCACGTCGCCGCAAGGGTTCTTCCTGCTGGACTATGAAGCCGGGGTGGACGCCAACAAGGCGGCGCAAGCCTACCTGGAGCGTATCGCGGGCTCCGCCGAGACCATCAGCTTTTCCTACTTCACGGCGAAAATCGGAGGCGTGGATTACCGCATCCTCACCAAAAGCGCCGTGGCCTCTTTGGCGAGCCGCGGCGGCTGGCGCTGAGCCGTCCCACTCCACGTCCACCGTGTTCCCGGGTCAACGCCCGGGAGCGCGGCAGGCGTGGCGAACGCCGGAGGCGCCCTCATTCGGGGGACTTCAGCCTCACCGAATGCGGCGCTCCTCCGCGAACCGCTCCTGGGCCTCGGCGTCCAACTCCAGACGACGCCTACGGTCTTCGCGCGTCTCCATCTCCACAGCCTGATAGAATTTCAACACTTTGGAGAAGGCCATCTCCGCCTGGATGATGCTGACGCCCCCCAACGGCCGCCATCCTTCACGCAGATGTTTCTTCACTTCCTCTTCCAGCTCGTGGTCTGTAGATCCCTTGAGAATCTTGTACTTCACGGGCGCCTCCATCCGCTTGCCGAGGGCGATGTTCGCACCGTCATGCGCCGGACCCGGATGACCCGGCAAGGTGTCGCAAGGCTCCTCATTAGCAGAAAAACCGCCGGGGATAAACATTTTCCCCGGGCTTCTTCCTGTGCGGGAAACCGTGGAAGGCCCTGTTCGCGAAGCTGGCGGCCCGGCTTGAACTCCCACGCGCTTTGCCGTACGCTGGCGGCGTCAGCTGCGCTGTCCTCACGTATTATCCGATATATCCCCCCGTCACGGCCACGGCAGCCGCCTGCGCCGCGAAGCACCCCCCGGAGTAGCGCCATGTCTCGTCTCCACGACCTGCCCCGTGTCTTCCCTCTGCCCTCCCCCGCCGCCATGGCCAGCACCCCCAGCCGGAGACCCCGTGCGGCGGTGTGGCTCCTCTGTGCGATGCTTGTGGCGTTGACGACGCCACATCGCGCCATGGCGCTGGACGCGCAGACCGTCTTCCGCAACGCCAAGGATTCCGTGGTGGTGGTGTTGAGCATGGACGCCTACAATCGCCCTCTTTCCATAGGCACCGGATTCTATGTGGATGATGGTCGTGAAGTGGTGACGAACCACCATGTCATCGAAGAAGCCGCCGAGATCAAAGTGAAAGCCAACGACGTGGTCGTCACCGTGGAACGGGTGAAAGCCGTGGATGAAGACACGGACCTCGCCCTGCTCGTGGTGCCCTCCGCAGGCAAGGGTTCGCCGCTTGCCTTGCAGGGGACGGCGCCCGAGGTGGGTGAAGAGATCGTCGCCATCGGCAACCCCCGCGGGCTGGAGAAGACGCTCTCCACAGGCGTGATCAGCGGCCGCCGCGCCATGCCCACCGGCGTGAACGTCTACCAGATCACGGCGCCCATCTCGCCCGGCTCCAGCGGGGGGCCCGTGCTCAACGGCGCAGGCGAAGTCGTCGGGGTGACCACCTTCTACCAGGCTGGCGGCCAGAACCTGAATTTCGCCATTCCCTCCTCCTACGTGCTGAAACTCACGGGACGTCCCGGCGGCGGCGGCGGGATGGAGCTTGCGCCCAAACGCGGCGTCCAGATCCGCGAGGACGAAGACTCCGGCGTCATCGAAATCTTCGACCGCAAACGCCAATGACCTGCACAGCGGCCAGACCCGGCCCACAGGCCGTGGGCCGGGCCGCACGCCCCATGGCGTTGACGCACGGCGACCTTTCCGGGAACGCATGGGGACGCACCCTTCCTTGCGCCCCGGGAACCGGGCGGATGCGACATGACGCCCCGGTGGTCCGGCTGCAACGAGCAGGCCAGGACCGGCTGACGCGACTGGCGCGGCTGACGGTGGGATAGTTTGCGGATTGACGACGGCGGCGGTCGCGGCGCACGCGTCACCTCCGTCTGAGGACTCGGCTGTGTCGTACGCGCGCCGGGCTATGAGTCGGCTCAGCCTGCTCGACCGAACCGAGCAAGCCGGGCGGGCTCCGGCGGGGTGCGGCCATCGAAGAAGCCGCACGCGCGGTAGTACCGTAGATCCTCCCACCATACGCGACGCGCTTCGGGATCATTCAGCATCCGCGAGAGAAATCTGCGGGGGGAGCGCAACGCCTCCACCACCGGCCCCATGAGTTCGGAGGGGTCGCGGAAGCATTCCCAGTCGCACGCCGTGCAGTGGGGCGCGGGCAGCGTCTCCAGATCCAGATCCCAGAGCTTGCCCAGATTTTCCTCCCCGCGATAGCCGCAGGGGTAGATGTTCATGTCCTTGCTGTCTGCGAAGAAGAAGTCCACGCCGCCGCGGCAGGGGAAGCCCTCATCGCGGCCCGCAGCGTACCCCCTGGCGAGCTTGAGCAGGGAGATGCGCGGCGTGAAAATGCGCAGCTGCCCACGGAATTCCGGAATGACGTCGTAGAGCGCCTGGAACAGCAGCGCTTTCTCCGCCGGCGTGAACCGGATGAAGTCGTCCGCGCTGGTGGCTGCGTACACGGCGCCGGTTTCGTCCTCGCAGCTCATGGGATAGCAGGCGTTGACCATGGTGAAGCCCAGGTCGCGCACGGCGGCATAGAAGCGACGGAAGGCCTGCCGGGCCTGGTCGTAGAAGCGGCGCGCGTCCGGGTTCGCGTCGGGGTCCGTGGTGGCGGGGCCGTGGTAGTGTGGCAAGGCGTATTCGCCGTCACCGCCGGTGAGGCGGTTCACGCCCAGGTTCGCAGCGGGGTAGAGACCGGCGTCGTGGAAGAGGGGCAATGCCAGCCGCATGCCCTCCACGATGCCCTCGAATCCGCGATTTCGCTCATGCGCGACGGGATCGGCCGAGTCCATGCTGATCCAGAACGTGTTCGCCGGCGTCCCGGCCAGGGTCTCCACAAGGCGCAAAATCCTGTCCTTGAAGTCCGGCTTTTCCCATCCCTTGAATATGTAGCCGTTGGTGCCGGTGCGCACATAGGGGATGCCAGCCTCACCGGCATAGCGCATCAGCGGCGCCACCTCGTCCAGACAGAGGAGCGGCTCGCCGCCGGTGAAGGAGATGGACTTCATCCCTTTGGCCGCGGCGGCGTCGATGAGGCGCTTGACGGCGTCGGGCTCCATGGTGGCGCGCGGAAAGACATTGGAACGACGCATGCCGCACTGCACACAGGCGGCGTTGCACTTGTCCGTGTACTGGATGACGAGCTGCCCCGGGATGCGGCCGGCGAGAAAACGCTTCCAGACGGCGGGGTCCATGAGCGCGCGCGCCGAGTTCCTGACGCCTTTGGAGACTGTGGAGGACTTGCCTGACGCAGGGGGCGCCGACTCTAGTGACAGCGAGGCCGTCCGGGAATTCGTCGGCGAAGTCGGAGGCGCGTCGCGCTCCGGGTCCGCGCGGTTCCCCTGGACGGAGGACGCGGCGGGGGCAGTGGAAGCGGGAGAGTCGGCCGGCGGGGCTGCGGGGGTGTCGGAAAGAGTGGAAGAGCTCATGACGGTGCGGGGTAGCACGGCAGTGTGTCGTTTGCGTGTCGTATGGGTTGGCTCCTCGGCGCTTCGTTCCTGCGAGTGGCATGCGAGTGGCGAACGCCAGCGATGGTGACGGCGTTTCGCTTTCCCGACGGGAGATACCACACACGCGGAATGACGCAACCCCCCGCGCGGACGCTCCCGTGCGACGGCCGTGCATGACTGCGGCGCCCGCCTGCTCTCCCCGGCCGCGCCGTGCGGGTTGGATGGGTCTTGGGCCGACTCGAAGGGCTCCGCGCACATGGGAGCCGGTGCGGCGCAGGACTTTTTTCGAATCGAGATTGACATTCGTTCTCGTCTGCTTATTTGTTAAGTAACACTTCGAAGGAGGTACCGTTATGACGACCGCTCTTACCCCCATCAATCTGTTGAGTCGCGAGTTGGATTTGTTTGACACCTTCATCAACCGCAACCTCAGAACAGGATCGGGCGTCCACCTCCGCAACCATGCCGGCGGTTTCCCGCTCGAACTGCTTGAGCGTGACAACGACTACGTGCTGACGGCCGATCTTCCCGGATTCACCGCCGACAGCATTGATGTCAGCCTGGAAGACGGTGTGCTCACCATCACCGCGAAGAAAGTGCATGCAGAGATCGGCGAAGGTGAACGCTACCTCTTCAGCGAACGGGGCTACGGCGATTTCGTCCGCTCCATCACGCTGCCCAAGCATGCGTCCGGCGAAGCCTCCGCCCGGTACGAGAACGGTGTGCTGACCCTGACGATCCTCAAGGCTGAAGAAGCCAAGCCTCGCAAGATCGCCATCCAATGAGGATGAGTTCGATCCGAGAGACTGAAAGCCCCCGCCCCCCCGCGGGGGCTTTTGACATTGGGGGCCGATGCTTTCGGACAGAACGTCCCTCGTCGGGCCTGACGCGCCTCTTTGACAGCGAAGGGCCTCCCGCCTACCATGCGTTTCGGTCCACAACTCCAGCCCAACGAGGTCTGCCATGGACGTGCGCATCCAGTTGCCCGAAAGCGAGCTGCCCACCGCGTGGTACAATGTCATGCCCCACCTCCCCACGCCCATGGCCCCACCCCTGGATCCTCGAACGCACCGACCTGTGGAGCCCGCGGCCCTGCAGGCCATCTTCCCGGACGCGCTCATCGAGCAGGAGATGAGCCAGGATCCGTGGATTCCCATCCCGAAACCCGTGCTGGACGTCTACCGGCTCTGGCGGCCCACCCCCTTGGTGCGCGCCAAGCGCCTGGAAACAGCCCTGGGCGTGGATGTCCGCATCTACTACAAAGACGAATCGCGCTCCCCGGCTGGCTCACACAAGCCCAACACCGCCGTTCCCCAGTCCTACTACAACAAGCAGGCCGGCATACGCCGCCTTGCCACGGAGACCGGCGCCGGCCAGTGGGGCACGGCCCTCGCCTTCGCCAACAGCCAGTTCGGTCTGGAGACCACCGTCTACATGGTGAAGGTCAGTTTTCAGCAGAAGCCTTACCGCGCCATGCTCATCCGCGCCTACGGCGGGGAAATACACCCCTCCCCTTCCGAGCGCACGCAAGCCGGCCGCGCCGTCCTTGCCGAAAACCCGGACCACACCGGCAGCCTGGGGCTGGCCATCTCCGAAGCCGTGGAGGACGCCGCCACACACGAGGACACCAACTACGCCCTGGGCAGCGTGCTGAACCACGTGCTCATCCATCAGTCCATCGCTGGCCTGGAGACCAAGAAACAGCTCGCGCAAGTGGGCGACAAAGCGGATGTCCTGGTGGGCTGCGTGGGCGGCGGCTCCAACGCTGCAGGACTCTTCTGCCCCTTCGTCCCCGAAGCGCTGGACGGCCACGGTCCCGCCATGATCGCCGTGGAGCCCATGGCCTGCCCCACCCTCACCAAAGGTGAATTCCGCTATGATTACGGGGATGTGGCGCGACTCACCCCGCTCATCAAAATGCACACCCTGGGCCACGGCTACACCCCGCCCCCCATCCACGCCGGCGGCTTGCGCTACCACGGCGATGCGCCCATCCTCTGCCAGATGGTGGACGATTCGCTCGTGAACCCCGTGGCCTACCACCAGTCCGCGGTCTTCGAGTCCGCCATGCTCTTCCTGAAGACGGAAGGCTTCCTCCCCGCGCCGGAGACAGCCCACGCCGTACACGGCGCCATCGAGGCGGCCAGAGCCGCCAAGCCGGGACAAGCCGTGGTCTTCCTCTACAGTGGGCACGGCATGCTGGACCTGGCGGCGTACCACGCCTACATGCAAGGCGAACTGGTGGACATGGAACACGCTGACGAGGCCATCCGAGCCGCCTTGGCGGCGTGTCCGCTCATCGAGTAGCAAGTCTGCCAACCGCCGACGGGATGGAAGCGACCGCCTCATGCAAGGCTTTGCATGGGGGAGGTACCCCGTCCTCTGCGGGTGCGACACACGTATGCAGCCCAGGCCGGTCGACCCAGCGCGGCCGCCTCTCCGCAAACAGCGCCGCGTGAGCGCCGTCCCGCCAGGGTCTGCCGAGTGCGACCGCGTCTGGCCAGCACAACTGCGCCCCGTATTGTGTCGATATCGTATCGGCGCCAAAGAATCACTCGGACGACGTCTGCACCATCGCCCTCCCCCGTCCATCCGGTGCGTCCTGGCAGCGTCGAACACGCGTGCGAGCAGGCCATGTTGGAGCCGTCTCCGCTGCTGTGCGGCCCGAAAGGATGCGGCGAGCGCCACCTTGGTGAGATCGACAAGGGGATCGACAAGGGGATCGACAAGGGGATCGACAGGATTCACGCCTCGAAGGCGAAGCCATCGTGCATGAAGAGGTCCAGGCAGCACGCCACCACATCGCCGTCATAGCGCACGCCTTGCTGCTGGCGTATTTCCTCCAGCGCGCGGTCCACGCCCAGGGAGGCGCGGTACGGTCGGTGGGAGGACATGGCCTCCACCACATCCGCCACCATGAGGATACGCGCTTCCGGCAAGATGGCCTGATCCGTGAGGCCGTGAGGATACCCTGTGCCGTCCAGGCGTTCATGGTGCTGGAGGACCATCTGCGCCACGGGCCATGGAAAGGAGACAGTGGCGAGGATTTCGTGGCCCACCGTAGCGTGGGTCTTCATGAGCCCCATCTCGATCTCGGTGAGGCGGGTGGGCTTGGAAAGTATTTCCGCAGGAATATAGATTTTACCGATATCGTGCAGCAAAGCCGCCACGCGCAGTCCCTCGACCTGCTCCTCCGCCATGCCCAACGCCTCGGCCATGGCGCCGGCCAGCCGCGCCACCCGCGCCTGATGCCCCGCGGTGTAGGGGTCGCGCTTCTCCGTGGTCAGCGTCAGCGCGCCCACGGCTTCTTCCAGGGTCCGCCGCAGGTCTGCCACGCTCTGGCGCAAGGCGTCTTCTGCGCGCAGGGCCTCGGTTCTGTCGCGCAGCACCAGCACGGCGCCGTGCCGTCGGCCTTCGCTGCGTTGATTCTCGATGGGTGTGGCTGTCATCTCGATGGGCACGCGGCGGCCGTCCAGGGTGTGGAGTCGCGCGTACTCCTGTCGGCAATCCCGATTGCCTTGCAGGATGGACTGAACGAGCCGCTCCGGCGCGCAGTCCGAACTGGTCTCCGCCACGCGCAGCACTTCGTGGAGCGTGCGGCCCAGCGCGTGCTCCAGGCGCACGCCCAGAAGCTGCTCCGCCACGGGATTGAGGAAGCGGACGAGGCCATGTTGGTCCGTGGAGAGGACAGCGTCGCCGATGGAGCGCAGGGTGGTGGCCAGCCAACGTTCGTTCTCCAGCAACCGCTCTTCCATCTGGTGCTTGTAGAGCGCCATCTGAATGCAGGTCTGGAGTTCGCGGTCTTCGAAGGGCTTGAGGATGTACCCGAAAGGCTCCGTGATCTTGGCGCGTTGGAGTGTTTCGTCGTCAGCGTGGGAGGAAATGTAGATGATGGGGATGGGCCGGACGCTGCGGATGCGGGCCGCGGCGTCGATGCCGTCGATGTCGCCATCGAGCATGATGTCCATGAGGATGATATCGGGCCTCTCGGCGAGGGCGCGCTCCACGGCGTGTTCGCCCGTGGTGGCTGTAGGCAGCGCTTCGTATCCCATGCGTTGCAGGCGCCGCGTCACATCCAGGGACACGATGGGCTCATCTTCGACGACGAGCACGCGCGTGGCGGCCATGAGCGTCTCCTCCTGCAATGGCGGGCGAGAACCCGCAGCGCTTGTGCTTTCCGTTCGACCCGGCGCAACGGCATGGATCGAACGCCTGTTCACACGTCCGTCCATACACAGCACGTGGCGCTGTGTAAAGGATACCCCGCATTATCAAGGGGCGTTCTAGGCGAGGAGCGTCTCCAGCGCCGGCTGCAGCCGCGGATGCTTGAAGCGGTATCCGCTGGACATCAACCGATCCGGCAGGACGCGCTGTCCTGAGAGGATGAGCTCTTCCGCCATCTCCCCGAAGAGCGTGCGCAAAGCGAACGCAGGCGCCGGCAGCCACGCGGGCCGCTTCATCACCCGGCCCAAAGCGCGCACGAAGTCCCGGTTCATTTCCGGTTCGGGAGCAGTGCAGTTGAAGGGGCCGCGCAAGTCGTCGCCATCCATGAGGAACTCGATGGCGCCCACCTCGTCTTCCAGGTGAATCCACGAGATCCACTGCCTGCCCGAGCCCAGCACGCCGCCAGCGAAGAAATTCATGGGGGTGACGAACTGCGGCAGCGCCCCACCCTCCAGGCTGAGGACCATGCCCGTGCGCGCCACAGCGCGCCGCACGCCAAGCTCCTCCGCGCCCGCGGTGGAGGCTTCCCACTTCACGGCGGTTTCCGCAAGAAACCCGCGTCCCGGCGCGGCCTCCTCGTCCACGGGCTCCTCGCCGCTGTGGCCATAGTAGCCCACGGCGGAGCCCTGCACCAGCACGGCGGGCTTGTGGCTCGTGGCTTCCAGGGCTTGCATGACCCGCTCCCCGGTCTTGACGCGACTCTCCACGATGACGCGTTTGCGCTCCCGGGTCCAGCGGCCCTCCCCGAGGTTGGCGCCCGCGAGGTTCACCACGGCGTGGGCGCCTTCGAAGCTCGCGGCGAGGTCCTCATACCCCGTCAACGCAAGCTTGCCGGCTTCGAGGGCCTGGCGCAGATCGCGTCGCAAGGAGTCGTCGCCGGTGAAGGCGGTGGCTTCCGCCGTGGGGGTGCGGCTGACGACTGTGACAAGGCGGCCTTTGTCCAGCAGGCTTTTCGCAAGGGCTGAACCGATAAGCCCGGATCCGCCCAGAATGACGGTGCGCATGTCGCAGGCTCCCTGGGGCTTGAGGTGGGACAACACGGCGGTGAGGCGAAGACTCCACCTTGTCGCACAGGTAGGGCGCGAAGGCAAGGCGGCCTGCACACAAAGACGGCCCGTCCCCCGAGTGGACGCGGAGTCCGGGGGACGGGCCGTCGTGGCGTGTGGTGTGTGTCCGGGCTAGCTGGAGACGCCGTTGGAGCCGATGAGCAGGGGGTCGCTCTCCAGCTCTTCGAGGAACTTGTCCGGCCGTTCGGGTTGCTCGGGCACGTCGATTTCGCTGTCCACGTATTCGCGGAAGCCGGTGCCGGCGGGGATGAGGCGTCCCACGATGACGTTTTCCTTCAGGCCGCGCAGGTAGTCTTCCTTGCCTTGGAGGGCGGCTTCGGTAAGCACCTTGGTCGTCTCCTGGAAGGAGGCGGCGGAGATGAAGGAATCCGTGGTGAGGGAAGCCTGGGTGATGCCGAGGACCAGGGGTTCGCCGGAAGCGGGTTTCTTGCCGGCGGCGATGGCTGCGGCGTTCTCGTCCAGGAAGCGGTGCTTGTCCACTTGCTCGCCATTGAGGAACGAGGTGTCGCCGTGATCGATGATCTGGATCTTCTTGAGCATCTGCCGGACGATGACTTCGATGTGTTTGTCGTTGATGCCCACGCCCTGGAAGCGGTAGACTTCCTGGATCTCGTCCACAAGGTAGTTGGCGAGGTGTTTTTCGCCCTTGATCTTGAGGATGTCGTGGAGCTCGGGGTAGCCCTCGGTGAGCAGCTCGCCGGCTTCGACGAAGTCGCGGTCGGAGACGGTGATGTGCTTGCCTTTGGGGATGAGGTATTCCTTCTCCTCGCCGGCGTCGGGCTTGACGATGATCTTGCGCTTGCCTTTGGTCTCCGGCCCGAAAGCCACTTCGCCGTCGATCTCGGAGACCACGGCCTGGTCTTTGGGGCGGCGGACTTCGAAGAGCTCGGCCACGCGGGGCAGACCACCAACGATGTCCTTGGTCTTGGAGGTTTCGCGAGGCTTGCGCGCGATGATGTCGCCGGCTTGCACCTCCTGACCGTCGCGGATCATGAGGATGGCGCCCACAGGGAGCTGGTAGACTGCGGGGACCATTGAATCCGGCCGCATCTTGGGCTGGTCGTTCTCGTCCACGATGGAGATGGAGGGCTTGAAGTTGGTGGTGCGGTATTCGATGATGGTTTGCGAAGTCATCTTGGTCGCGTCGTCCACCTTCTCCTGGTAGGTCTTGCCCTCGACGATGTCCGTGAACTTGACGCGGCCGGGCACGTCCGTGACGAAGGGTTCGTTGAAGGGGTCCCATTCGGCGACGAGGTCGCCTTTCTTCACGGTCTGGCCCTCGGCCACGTGGAGTTTGGCGCCGGTGGGCAGGATGTACTTCTCCACTTCGCGGCCTTGGTCGTTGACCACGCCCACTTGCCCGGACTTGCCCAGCACCATGCGCAAGCCCTCCGAGTTGGTGACCATTTTCACCCGCGACATGGAGACGACGCCTGCGTGCTGGGCGTTGATGGAGCTGCGCTCCACCTCCCGCGAAGCAGTGCCGCCGATGTGGAAGGTGCGCATGGTGAGCTGCGTGCCGGGCTCGCCGATGGACTGCGCAGCGATGATGCCCACGGTCTCCCCGATGTTGACGAGGTGGCCCCGCGCCAGGTCCCGACCGTAGCAGAACGCGCAGACGCCTTGGCGGGTCTGGCACGTCAGAGGCGAGCGGGCCATCACGTTGGTCACGCCGTGGTCTTCCAGCAGGTGGACGTTTTCCTCGTCGATGAGGGTGTTGGAGGGCATGATCTCGACGCCCGTGTCAGGATCCATGACAGGGAAGAGCGTGACGCGGCCCATGACGCGTTCAGCCAGGGAGATCTTGATCTCGCCGCCTTTGACGAGGTGGCTGATCTCCAAGCCATCCACGGTGCCGCAATCGATTTCGGAGACGATGACGTCCTGCACCACGTCCACCAGCCGACGGGTCAGGTAGCCGGAGTTGGCGGTCTTCAACGCCGTGTCCGCCAGACCCTTCCGCGCGCCGTGGGTGGAGGTGAAGTACTGCAGCACGGTAAGGCCTTCACGGAAGCTGGAGGTGATGGGCGTTTCGATGATTTCGCCGGAGGGCTTGGCCATGAGGCCGCGCATGCCGGCGAGCTGGCGCATCTGGTCCTGGTTGCCTCGCGAACCGGAGTGGGACATCATGAAGATGGGGTTGAGGGAGATGTTCTCTTCGGTCTCCCCCGTGTCCGGATGGGTGCGTGTTTCCTTGGAGATGTCTTTCATCATCTCGTTGGAGACGTCGTTGGTCACCTTGGTCCAGACGTCCACCACCTTGTTGTACTTTTCCGTCTTGGTGATGATGCCTTCGCTGTACTGGCGCTGGATCTCGTCCACTTCGTTGCGGGCTTTCTCCAGCATGGCAGGCTTGCGCGCAGGGATCTTCAGATCCTTCACGCCGATGGTGACGCCTGCGCGGGTGGCGAACTCGTAGCCCAGGTCCTTGAGTCGGTCGCAGAGGATGACGGTGGCTTTGGCGCCGCCGCGGCGGTAAGCCTCCCCCACCAGCTTGCCGATCATCTTCTTGGTCAGCAGCTTGTTCACGTGCTCGAAAGGCACGGTGTCGGGGATGATCTGTCCCACGATCACGCGACCCGGCGTGGTGTCCAGGAGCTCGCCGTCGATGCGGCACTTGATGCGTGCGTGCAAGTCCACGGCGCCGGCGTCGTATGCAGCGATCACTTCCCACGGCTCCGTGAAACGCTTGCCCTCGCCTTTGAGGAAGCTGCGGTCCACCGTCATGTAGTAGAGCCCGAGGACGATGTCCTGGGAGGGCACGATGACGGGTTGTCCGTTAGCGGGCGAGAGGATGTTGTTGGTGCTCATGAGCAGCACCCGGCACTCGATCTGCGCTTCAACGGAAAGAGGCACGTGCACGGCCATCTGGTCGCCGTCGAAATCCGCGTTGTACGCGGAGCAGACCAAGGGGTGCAGCTGGATGGCCTTGCCCTCCACCAAGGTGGGTTCGAAGGCTTGAATGCCGAGCCGGTGCAGGGTGGGCGCGCGGTTGAGGAGGATGGGGTACTCGCGCACCACTTCCTCCAGAATGTCCCACACCACCAGCTCTTCACGCTCCACCATCTTCTTGGCGGACTTGATGGTGGACGCCAGCTCGCGTTTTTCCAGCTCCGAGTAGATGAAGGGCTTGAAGAGCTCCAGCGCCATCTTCTTGGGCAGACCGCACTGGTGGAGCTTCAGCTTGGGCCCCACCACGATGACGGAACGGCCCGAATAGTCCACGCGTTTGCCCAGCAGGTTCTGACGGAAGCGACCCTGCTTGCCTTTGATCATGTCCGAGAGGGACTTCAGGGGCCGACCGTTGGTGCCGGTGATGGCGCGGCCGCGACGACCGTTGTCGAAGAGCGCGTCCACAGCTTCCTGGAGCATGCGCTTTTCGTTGCGGATGATGATGTCCGGCGCGCCAAGCTCCATGAGCCGCTTGAGCCGGTTGTTCCGGTTGATGACGCGACGATAGAGGTCGTTCAAGTCGCTGGTGGCGAAGCGTCCGCCATCCAGAGGAACGAGGGGCCGGAGTTCGGGCGGAATGACCGGCACCACTTCCATGACGATCCACTCGGGCCGGTTGCCGGAATCGAGAAACGCCTCGATGATCTTCAACCGCTTGGTGATCTTCTTCTTTTTGGTCTGGGACCGGGAGGTGGCGGACTCTTCGCGCAGCTCCACGCGCAACGCCTCCAGATCCAGCTCCATGAGGAGCTCCCGAATGGCTTCCGCGCCCATGCCCACTTTGATGGCGTCTTCGCCATAGTGGTCGATGACTTGGAGGTACTGGTCCTCGCTGATGACTTGCAGCTTGGAGAGTGTGGTGTCCCCCGGGTCCATGACGACATAGGAATCGAAATAGAGCGCTTTCTCCAGGTCGGCCATGGTCATGTCCAGCAGTGTGCCGATCTTGGAGGGGAGCGTCTTCAGGAACCAGATGTGCGCCACGGGCGCCGCCAGTTCGATGTGGCCCATGCGTTCGCGACGGACTTTGGAAGCGATGACCTCCACGCCGCATTTTTCGCACACGATGCCGCGGTGCTTCATGCGCTTGTACTTGCCGCAGTTGCACTCGTAGTCCTTGACCGGACCGAAGATCTTGGCGCAGAAGAGACCGTCCCTCTCCGGCTTGAAGGTCCGGTAGTTGATGGTCTCGGGCTTCTTGACCTCGCCGAAGGACCATTCACGGATCTTGTCCGGTGAAGCCAGCGAGATGCGCAGCGAATCGAACGCCAGCGGGTCCTTGGGCTTCTCGAAGAGATTGTAGAGATCACGCACAGTGAAGGTCCCCCCTCGTTCTGGAGAGTGCGGCGTGGCGGG
>CAYVWB010000078.1:0-360 GCA_964455395.1 uncultured Desulfovibrionaceae bacterium | reverse complement strand
CATTCGGTCCCGTACGCCTCGAAGTTTTCCTGACCGCGGCACCTGTTGGCGACGCGTCGTTCTTCAACCAAGCGAGCCAATGCAGCGGGGGACTGCGTCCCCCTACCCGCCCGGGGCCGTGAGGAGGAAGACTCCCCCAGACGGCCCGCGGCTCTCTAGACCTGCGAGTCCTCGCGCATTTCGATGTCGAGCCCGAGTGCCTGAAGCTCCTTCACGAGAACGTTGAAGCTCTCCGGCAATCCGGGCTCGAGCGTATTCTCGCCCTTCACGATCGACTCGTAGATCCGGGTGCGTCCCTGCACGTCGTCCGACTTGACGGTCAGGAACTCCTGCAGACCGTAGGCGGCGCCGTAGGCCTCC
>CAYVWB010000077.1:0-18897 GCA_964455395.1 uncultured Desulfovibrionaceae bacterium | reverse complement strand
TGCTTCGTAAGGTTCGATGCGCAACACCGGACGCGGCGGATTGGTCGAGGTCGGTGTTGGTGACAGCGGTCCCCCGGTTGAGGTCGGGGTCACCGTAAACGTCACGAACGGCGTGCGTGTGCTCGTCGGGCTCGGGGGGGTGATGGTCGCGCCCTTCGACTGGCGCTTCAGCGACCTCCCCCGCGACCCCGTCCCCGTGGACGCCATTCCGGACATCGGGGAGAACCAGCAGATCGTCTTCACGGAGTGGCCGGGCCGCTCCCCCCAGGACGTGGAGGATCAGGTCACCTATCCTCTCACCGTCTCCCTGCTGGGCATCCCGGGTGTGAAGACGGTGCGCAGCGTCTCCATGTTCGGTTTCTCCTCCATCTACGTCATCTTCGAGGAGGACGTGGAGTTCTACTGGTCGCGCTCTCGGCTTTTGGAGAAGCTCGCCAGCTTGCCGGGCGGCAGCCTGCCGGCCAATGTCCGCCCCACCCTGGGTCCGGACGCCACGGCTTTGGGGCAAGTGTTCTGGTATACGGTGGAAGGCCGCGACGAAGCGGGCGAACCCACCGGCGGCTGGGACCTGGACGAACTGCGCAGCGTGCAGGACTGGTATCTGCGCTATGGTCTGATGGCTGCCGGCGGCGTGAGCGAAGTGGCCTCCGTGGGCGGGTTCACTCGGGAATATCAAGTGGATGTGAACCCCGAAGCCCTGCGCGCCGCCAATGTGAGCCTGCCCCAGGTGATGCGCGCCGTGGCCCGTTCCAACCTGGATGTGGGCGCGCGCACCATCGAGATCAACCAGGCGGAATACCTGGTGCGGGGCGTGGGGTTCGTCGAATCCCTCGATGATCTGCGCAACACCGTGGTCGTGGCGCGGGAGGGCCAGCCCATCCTTGTCGGGGACGTGGCCGAGGTCTCTCTGGGGCCAGCGCTGCGGCGCGGCGTGCTGGACAAGGACGGCGCCGAGGTGGTCGGCGGCGTGGTGGTGGCGCGCTATGGCGAAAATCCGCAAGCCGTCATCCAGAACGTAAAGACGAAGATCGAGGAACTGGCCCCCGGCATGCCCAGCAAGGTGTTGCCGGACGGCCGGGTGAGCACGCTGACCGTGGTCCCTTTCTACGACCGCTCCGGCCTCATCGCGGAGACTTTGGACACGCTGCGCACGGCCCTCACGGACGAAGTGCTTGTCACCATCGTGGTGGTGCTGGTGCTGGTGCTGCATCTGGAGAGTTCGCTGCTCATCGCCTCCTTGCTGCCGCTCTCGGTGCTGCTGTGTTTCACGGCCATGAAGAGTTTCGGGGTGGATGCGAACATCGTGGCGCTCTCGGGCATCGCCATCGCCATCGGAACCATGGTGGACATGGGCGTGATCATCACGGAAAACATCCTCCAGCGCATGGAGTCCGCGCCGCCGGGCGCGTCGCGAACGGCCATCATCCGCGAAGCCGCCGGGGAGGTGGCCGGGGCTGTGCTCACGGCCGTGGCCACCACGGTGGTGAGCTTTCTGCCTGTGTTCGCCATGGAAGGCGCGGAAGGCAAGCTCTTCAAGCCGCTGGCCTACACCAAGACATTCGCGCTGCTGGCTTCCATCCTGCTCTCCGTGACGCTGCTGCCGGCGCTGGCCACGCTGCTGCTGCGTCGGCGGTCGACGGCGTCCCCCAAGCCTGGAATCGACAAACGCGCAGCCCTGGGCGCAGCGGCGTGCATGGCTGCTGGCGTGGCGCTCTTCTGGTTGACGACGTGGCAGCTGGGCGCGGCGGTGGTCGCCGTGGGAGCGGGCCGCCTGTTGGCGGCGTTCACTTCGGCGCGGGTGGGTTTGTGGATCAACCGGGCGACGTCCCTGACGCTGGCCGTGGTGGTGGCCATCACGCTGGCGGGGCACTGGCTGCCGCTGGGCCCCGAGCTGGGCCTGGCGCGCAACGCCGTCTTCACCATCGGAGTGATGGGCGCGCTGCTGGGCTTCTTCGCTCTGTTCCAGCGGGCGTATACCCCCATGCTGCGTGTGTTTCTGCGGATGAAGCTGCTCTTCATGGCGGCGCCGCTGGCGGTCGTCACGGTGGGAGCCACCATATGGTTGGGCTTCCCCACGGTGTTCGGCTGGCTGCCGGAGGACGTGCGCGCCTCCTCGCCGGCCGTGGCCATGGCCCACGCGTTCCCCGGCCTGGGCAAGGAGTTCATGCCGCCGCTGGATGAAGGAAGCTTCCTCTTCATGCCCACCACCATGCCGCACGCCTCCATCGGCGAAGCCAAGGATGTGCTCTCCAAGCAGGACATGGCCATGGCCGCCGTGCCGGAGGTGGCTTCCGCCGTGGGCAAGCTGGGCCGCGCCGAGACCTCGCTGGACCCCGCGCCCATCTCCATGATCGAGACGGTGGTGAACTATCATCCCGAATACGTGCAGGATGAAGCCGGCTACGCCCGCACCTTCGCCCACCGTCCGGACAAGGTGGACTACTTCCGCAACCCTGCAGGCGACCCCATGCCCGCAGCAGACGGCATGCCCTACCTCGTGCAAGGCAAGTTCCTGCGCGATGACGAGGGCGCGCTCATCCCGGACGACGAGGGCGTCCCCTTCCGAATCTGGCGGCCAGCGCTGGACCCCGCCCTCAACGAGGGGCGGGAGGCGTGGCCCGGCGTCCATTCCCCCCAGGATATCTGGGACGCGGTGGTCGCGGCGGCCGAGATTCCCGGCACCACCTCCGCGCCCTACCTCCAGCCCATCGCAGCGCGCATCGTCATGCTGCAGTCCGGCATGCGGGCGCCCATGGGCATCAAAGTGCGCGGACCGGACCTCGCCACCATCGAAGCCGTGGGTCTGGAGTTGGAGCGTCTCTTGAAGGAAGTGCCCTCTGTGGAGCCGGCCACCGTCATCGCGGACCGCATCGTGGGCAAACCCTATCTCGAGATCGTCATCGACCGCGAGGCCATCGCCCGCTACGGTCTGCCCATGGAGGACGTCCAGGAAGTGGTGGAAACCGCCGTGGGCGGACGCCAGCTGACCACCACGGTGGAAGGTCGGGAGCGCTATCCCGTGCGCGTGCGGTATCAACGGGAGCTGCGCGACTCCATGGAGGCCCTGGGCGACGTACTGGTCCCCTCACGCACGGGCGAGCAGATCCCCCTGCGGGAGCTGGCGGACATCCGCTACGTGCGCGGTCCTCAGGCCATCAAGAGCGAGGACACTTTCCTGCTGGGCTATGTGCTGTTCGACAAGAAACCGGGCTACGCCGAGGTGGATGTGGTGGAGCATGCCCGCGCCTACCTGGACGAACGCCGCGCCGCCGGGGAGTTGGCGCTGCCGGAGGGCGTCTCCTACGCCTTCGCCGGCAGTTACGAAAACCAGGTCCGCGCGCAGAAACGTCTGGCCGTCATCCTGCCGCTCTCGCTGGCCATCATCTTCCTCATCCTCTACATGCAGTTCAAGCGGCTGCCGGTCACGGCCATCGTCTTTTCGGGCATTGCAGTGGCGTGGGCCGGGGGGTTCTGCATGGTCTGGCTGTATGGGCAGGCATGGTTTCTGGACGTGGCGGTCTTCGGCGTGAATCTGCGCGACCTCTTCCAGATCGAGCCCGTAAACCTCTCCGTGGCCATCTGGGTGGGCTTCCTGGCGCTCTTCGGCATTGCTTCGGACGACGGAGTGCTCATGGCCACCTACCTGGAGCAATCCCGCGCCGAGCGGGAGAAGCGAGGCGTGCAGGCCATCCGGGAAGCTGTCATCCAAGGCGCGAGCCGCCGCATCCGACCCGCGCTCATGACCTCGGCCACCACCATCCTGGCGCTGCTCCCCGTGCTCACGGCCACTGGCCGCGGCGCGGACATCATGGGGCCCATGGCCATCCCCACGTTCGGCGGCATGCTTGTGGCGCTGCTGACCGTATTCGTCACGCCGGTGCTCTACTGCATGGTGGAGGAGACGAAACACCGGTTGCGCGTGGCGCGAAGTCGCGGCTGAAGCCCTTGCGGGTCGCCGTTTCCTCGTCCTCGAGGCTCAAACGATGGCGGCGTAGGCGGCCAGACGCATGAAGCTCCTGGAGTCCCTTTCCAGCGGGGTCCCGAAACGCAGACCGCGAAGGTCCTCCTTCCCCCAGACGATCGTGGCCGCGCAGTCGGGAAGGAGCTTCGCCAGGAGCGCCGTCGTGGAGCGCACCGTCACCTGGGCGCCGACCCGTGGCGCTTGCTCCACTGTCTGGAAACGCAGCCTGAGCCCCCCCGTCGAAATATCCAGCACCACGGCTTGTCGACCCTTCGCTTCATACGTAACGAGACACGGCTGCGGCGTATGCAGTCTGTAACGCAACTGCACGCGTGGTTCATCCGACTCCACAAAAGACTTCTTTTCCAGATATTGCAGAAACTGCCGCGCTTCCTTGAACTCGGGCTGGTTCTCCAGTGCGCGTTTCAAATAGTTTCGACAACTTGGATAATCTTTCTTGTCGAAGTGAATCCGCGCCATGTTGAAAAAAATATGAGAGTCATGAGGCGTTGTTGACAGCAGCGACGAATTCATTTGCAGCGCATTGTCATGATGTCCTTCCTTGCGAGCCTTGATGCTTTCCGTATTGACGTGCTGTTTATAATGCTTGAACAGTGTTGTGATGTCCAAAGCATCCACCAAAAGCTGAGCGACATATTCCGTCCGCCCCTCAAAGGTGTGTGATGCGCTGTCACCATTCTGCGTAAGGGCGTTCCAGATAGCCTGCTCTTCCTG
The DNA here is from genome assembly GCA_964455395.1 of uncultured Desulfovibrionaceae bacterium. Taxonomy (GTDB): domain Bacteria; phylum Desulfobacterota; class Desulfovibrionia; order Desulfovibrionales; family Desulfovibrionaceae; genus CAYVWB01. Next base: position 14,201 of record CAYVWB010000077.1, on the reverse strand, counting down.
CTCCAAAGAGATCACGCCGTCCTGGTGCTTGCGCAGTTTTTCATGCATCACGCGCATGACAGGCACAAGGACTCGGGTGTAGTGCTCCAGATCAGGCATGTAGCCTGTAAGCAGCTCCCCAAGCGTCACCTGCTTGCAGATAGCGCTGGGGAATCCGTTCACATCAAGCGCGTTCAGCACCGCATGCGCGTTGTCGCGTTGCAAGGCGAACCATCGCAGGCTGCTGGTGGTGGCGCGCTGCGTGGCGCCGTCGCCGATCTCCCCCCTGGCTTCCTCCTGAAACACCCCGAGAACTTTCACCATTCCCCTCCCCCTTACAATATCGCAAATCCCATGCGTCAGCCCGCCGAACGGTCTGCGCTCCGGCGAGTATTACGATTTGACGACGCCCTTGGCAAGAGCATGACCAATATCGAGACGAACCAGGAGTTTGTATTCCGCTGTACGGCGGCGCCATCGTCGACGCAAAAAACACCACAACATATTGCAAATACTCACAAAAATTTGCCCCACTCAAGGCCGCCCAAACCAGTCGCGTTTTATGAGGGCGATCGCGCGCCACGTTCCTAATCACTCGCGATAATAGCACTCTCGGTATTGCCGCCAATCCGTCACAATAGATGCGTATCCTTTCCAGGAACACTGATTGTCTCTGGGGGGGCAATATGCACATTGACGACTTGAGTGGACGTCTCGGCTTGACGCGAGACGCCCGGTTCATGACTGGTCTCTCGCAGGGGGGCGCTGGCGCGGCTTGCGCAGCCTCCGTCGACAAGGGGCGGGTTCCGCGGGGAACACACACGGTCTGCCCAGCAACGACGTCTCGACCTCCGGGCCGACGGGTTGATCGAACAGCGGACCCACTGGCGAATCCACCGGCGTTTCGACCCGGAGGCCACCCATGACCGTGCAGCGGCGGCCTGCTCCTGGCGTGAAGCCGGCCTGCCCACTGCCTGCGGAGGCGCTCCGCAACGACGAGCTCACGCTGGAAAACGAAGCGCTGCGCACCAGCATGCAGCGTTACGAAAACATGGCGCAGGAGCTCTACACCCTCTTCAACACGGCGCCAATCGGCTTGATGACGGTGGACGCCAACGGCGTCATCATCAAGACGAACGCCACCCTCGCCGCCATTCTCGGACTCGCGCCGGAGCATCTGGAGGGTCGTCCCTTCATCGTCCATCTGGAACCCGTGGACCACGCCGCGTTCTTCCACTGCCTGCGACACCACGACCACGATTCGAGCGAGGCCGGCTGTGTGCTGCAGCTCAAGAGCGACGGGACGCCTCGCTACATCGACTTCCGCATCAACGTCATCATCGAGGAGCAGGACAGCGCAGCGCGCATCCATCCGCCCGCGCAGGAACAGGACGAGGACCTTGCGCTGGCCCTCTGCGCCATCGTGGACATCTCCGCCCTCAAGCAATACGAACGCCAACTTCTCGAAGAGCACGAACGCTACCAGCTCATCTCGGAAAACGTCCGCGATGTTGTTTTCAGTCTGGACGAACGGTTCCGCTTCCGCTACCTCAGCCCGTCCTTGGACTTCCATTTCCCGGGTTTGCGCATGCTCCCGCAGTGGACAATCTGGCGGCGGCTGCTCCATCGCGTCGAAAACAGGGAGACGTTGCTGCAGGTCAAGCGGCACATGCAGCTGCTGCTGGATTCCGGCGTGCGTGCGGATTTTTCCATCGAGTGCGACGTGGAGGCGCGCGATGAACACGGCGCGCGGACGGTGCTGGAGGTGGTGCTGAGCTGCCACTTCCGCGAAGGCGTCTTCGAGGGCGTGGTCGGCGTGGCGAGGGAGATAACCCGACGCGTGGAGCTGGAGGAGTCGCTACGGGCGGCCAACGAGAAGCTGCACCGGTTGGCCACAGAGGACCAGCAGCTGGGCGTGACCAACCGCTATCTGCTGGACCAGCTCTATACGGCGGCGCACACGGCGGCGGTCGCTTCCGGCGAACCGCTGGCCGTGGTTCTCATCGACCTGGATCACTTCAAACAGGTGAACGACACCTTCGGGCATCTCGTCGGCGACATCGTGCTCAAGCGCATGGCCCGCCTCTTGTTTGACGAGAAGCCGCCCGACTGTCACTTCGGGCGTTGGGGCGGCGAGGAATTCCTGCTCATCTGTCCGGGATGGCTCGTAGAGGAGGCCCACGAACTCGCCGAGTCCATGCGGCGCCGCCTGGAAGCGCTGCCCCATCCCGAAATGTCCGGCGCTGTCACCGCGAGTTTCGGTGTGGCGGCGTTGCGTGAAGACGAGACCCTTTCCCAGCTGCTCACCAGGGCGGACGACGCCCTCTACGCCGCCAAGGCCCAGGGCCGCAACACCACCGCCCTCGGGTGAATGCCGAATATCCTGCGCGTGTGTGGGCGATGGGTGACGGCTGAGGGTGAGGGGCGCCCCCTCTCCAGCCGACCGCCTCTCACGGCGCAAGGCTCCACGCCATCTGAGGCCCCCGGCTCGCCCACGAACAACGCCAGGGGCCTAAGCTTTCCGCGCGGGTCGCGTCACTTCTTGGGTGTGAGGGTCATGTCGCACTTGGGCTCGGGGATGTTGCAGTCGCGCACCGGCTTCGTGTTGCTCCATTTCTCGCCCAGCGCCACGATATCCTTGGCGCGCTCCAGCATGCGCTCGATGCATTCCTCGCCTTGAGGACACGTCTTGGAGTCGCCGCGTTTCTTGATGAACTCTTCCAAGCCTTCAATCCCCTCATCACACTGGATGTCGATTCCTTGCTTGCCGTCGCCGCATTTGGTGTAGCTCGTGCGCACCGTCTCCACGAGTTCTTCCAGCTCTCCCATGGCGACGATGAAACGCAGCCGGCGGTGCTCGTCGAAGTCGAAGGATTCCAGCAGACGCTCGGCGGCATTCTCGCCGTAGCTGCTGAGCTTCTTGATCGTCTCATCATCCATGGTGAGATTCATGCCCCCCTCATCGGAGGTGAGGGCCACGTGCACGACGCGTTCCCGGTAGCCGGGCAACATGCGCTGGAGGTTGTCCTGCCAGTCCTTGGCGGCGTCCAGCAAGGTCATCAGGAAGTGCGGAAAGCCATTGATCTCGTAGATTGGCAGACGGTTGCCCCCGCAGGACTGCTTCTCCAGGCGGGTGCGCTCCGTGCTGTCCGCCGGCCAGCGGGTTTTGTCGTACGCTTCCAGGTTGATGGCGAAAGTGGGGTGGCTGGGCAGGAGGCTGTCGAAGAAGTGGATGGGGAAATTGCTGGAGAGCCCACCGTCGGAGAACAAGCACCGGCGCAACGTTTCTTGCTCGGCGGGGTCTTCACGCGTGAGGTCCTTGCGATAGAGCGGCACGGCTTGCAGCAGTCCGGGGAAGCTGAGGCTCATGCGCACGGCCACGAGGACGGGGAAGTGCTCGGCGTCCGGCAGGTAATACAGATCCTCGCTAGGGCTGAGCCGTTCGCCATGCGTTATCAGATAATCGACGATGTAGTCCGGGAAGAGCGCGCGGAACTCGCTTTCCTTGAAGGCGTGGCGCGTTTCGTACGAGCCCCCCGCTTTGTCCTGGAAAGGCAGCCGGTAAGGACGTCGACTGGAGAGGTCCGTGGTCATCACGGCGAGCTCGATGGCGTGTTCCTTCCCCCGGTTGCGCAGGCGGCCGAAGGTCAGGGGCTGGCACGAAGTCTTTCCGGGAATGCCGGCGATGTCGTTCAGCGTCACATCCAGCCAATCCGTGAGCGCAGGGCCCTCCGCGCCGGGGACGGTGCGTCCCGAACACACACCGAAGTTGTGCGCCGGCAGGGTCTTGGAAATATCCCGCCAGAGCCCGAGGCCCAAGCCGACAAGGCAGCCGAGCACCGTCAGCACGAGGGCGAACGCCATCCAGCCGATCAGGCAGAAGGCTCCGAACACGATGGCGGCCACAAGGGGGCCCCCCGCCCAAACGGCGAGGCGCCGCCAATACCCGCCGAACACCGCCAGCAGGAAGCGCTTCGCTCTGCCGCAGAAGCACCCTCCCTTCAAACTCGCCAGCAGGAGGTTGAAGAGCGGCGCCAGCTTGGGTTCCGGCTGGAATTTCTCCAACAACGTCGTGGCGATGTGGTCGGGGATCTTGCCGAGCTTCTCGTAGCCCGCAGCGCCCCCATGTTCCGCTGCGGCGGCGAGCCCTGCAGCGATGGCCCCAGCGGAGGTCCCGCCAATGTTCTTCAGCCGATATTTCCTGGAAAGCGCAAGAATCGCCTTGGGATAGATGACGCCGCTGGTGATGCCGCCCTTCATGACGAGGTCGCAGAAGCCGCGCGTGTCCGACTGGTCGCCTGCCTGGAGTCGCTCTTCAGGAGCCTGAGCCATTGGCGTCCCCCCCCTTGTATGCGTCCCTGCGGAGAAGTGCGCAACGAGCAGCACGGTCTTCATCGACAGGAACGATATGTATAGTAGATACCACTCAACCATGATTCGGCTGAACCTGTCAACAGAAACATACTTCAAACTCCACCCTTCCAAATATTCGATATTATACATTCCGACTATACTGAATCAGCGCAAGGCTGCACCCACCACGCCGACGCGGCCTCCGGGCGACGCCTTCGCCACAGCCTCCGCGCTTGCCCTTTCCCGCTCAACTGGGGCACACTCGGCAAAGACCGTCCACACCATGGAGTACGCCATGCCCCTCGCCCACTTCCGCGACGAATTCCCTGTCTTCCAGCACGCCGTCTACCTGAACCACGCCGCCATCGCTCCCCTGCCCCGGCGCAGCGTGGAGGCCACCACGCGGTATCTCCACGACCGCATGACCCACGGCGGCGTGCACATCGCAGACTGGCTCGCCACCCGCGACGCCGCCCGGACCCGCACCGCCGCCCTGCTCGGCGCGCAGACTTCCGAAATCGCCTTCACGGGCAACACCTCCCTGGGGCTTGCGACAGTGGCCAATGGCATGGCGTGGCGCGAAGACGACGCGGTCATCGTCTCCGCGCCGGATTTCCCCACGGTGCATTTCGCCTGGCGGAACCTGGAGCGCCACGGCGTGGCCGTCGTCCCCCTCCAGCGGCGCGAAGGACGACTCCTCCCCGAGGACTTGGCGCGGCTGCTGGAGACGACGCCGAACGTGCGGCTGGTGATGGTCGCGTCCGTGGATTTCGCCACCGGAGCGGCGTGCGATCTGCCGGCGCTGGGCGCGCTCTGTCGAGACCACGGCGCGCTTTTCTGCGTGGACGCCATCCAAACCCTCGGCGCCGCGCCGCTGGACGTCCGCGCTGCGCACATCGACTTTCTGGCGGCGGGTGGACACAAGTGGCTGTTGGGGCCCATCGGGTTCGGGGTGCTCTACGTCGCAGCCCACCGGCTGGAGACGCTGCACCCGGCGACCGTGGGGTGGAACAGCGTGGTGAATGGCGAGTCCATCACCCTGGACTTCACGCTGAAGGAGGACGCCTCCCGCTACGAGCCCGGCACGCAGGACATCGCCTCCCTCCATGGTTTCGAGGCGTCGCTCGGGTTGCTGGAGGAAGCCGGGGTGTGGCGCATCCGGGAACACATCCTCGCCTTGACGGACGCCATCGCCGCCGGGTGCCGCGAGCGCGGCCTCCGGGTCGTCTCTCCCTGGAGCGTGGAAGAGCGTTCGGGGATCGTCTCCGTGGCGCACCCCCAGGCGGCCTCGGTGGTGGAAGGTCTCGCCAAACGCGGAGTGGTCGCCTCCCTCCGTGACGGCCGCCTCCGCCTCTCGCCGCACATGGGCAACACGGTCGCAGACGTGGACGCGCTCTTCGCGGCCCTCGACGACATGTCCTGACAGGGCGACAGCCACGCCGCGGCCGGGCGTCAGTCATGAGCCGTGTCCATTCATGAGGAGAGAAGACGCGCTCTTCGCGGCCCTCGACGACATGTCCTGACAGGGCGACAGCCACGCCGCGGCCGGGCGTCAGTCCACTCCCTTGAAGTCGCGGTCAGACGAGGGCCAGAGCCCACAGCGCCAAGCCGAGGCCGAGGCCGACAAGGGCCGCCTTCCGCGGACCGAGGGCGCCCGCCGTGGCGCGCAGCGCGCCTGTCCCCGCAGCCATGCCCCACGGAAGCAGAAGCACGCCGCCCGCAGCCATGGGAGCCGCGCCGAAAATTGCGAAAAGCGTCAACAGGATGGCCCCGCCGCCGATGAGCGCCAGCGGGTTCAGCGCCAGGGAGACGATGAAGCAGATGCGCAACACCGCAGCCAGTTTCCGGCTACCCCGCGTGACGAAGAGCAGCACCCCCAACACCAGCGCCGCCACGGAGACGATGAGCGATGCGTAGAACCCCGTGATGCGGTATCCCGCCAAATCCGGCTGCTGACCCGCCCAGGCGAAGACCAGCGAGATGGCCAGCACCGCCGCTGCGCCCAACACCGTGACGATGGCCAGCGTCCGCGCGCTGCCGCCGTAAGGGTTCAGCAGGATGAGGTAGTCGCTCGCCTGCAAGGGCGCGTCGTCTGCGGGGACGGGGTCCACGTCCAGGGGGGAGGCGGCCTCCTCCACGGCCCGCTGCGCCCGCTCCTTGCGCTTGGCCCGCGCTTCCTGCGACATGTCCGCAATGACCGTCGCGTAGACCCGGCGCGGATCCACCAGTTTGCGCGCCAGCCGCCCCAGACTCCCGCGCACGGCGCGCAGCCGCGCGTCTTCCAGCATGTCGAACGCGACAAGCCCCGCGCTCAGCGCCACCAGGACAAACCCAAGCACATCCACCATGATCATTCGCTCCTTGTGCAATCGAGACCACGCCGACTTCCCCGGAAGCCGCGTACAACGGCGAAAGTCCGTCCCCTGCCCCGAAACCGCCGCGGGGTCAAGGGGCTTCAATTCGTCCACGCGCACGGGGGGGGGCGGTCACGGACGATATTGCGCGCGCCAACTTGTCTGCCCCTCGTCCACGCACAGGGGGGCGGTCGTTGACAGCAGCACCGCGCCTTGCGTCGCTGCACGCACGCCGCACGCGGTCTGGCAGGATAGCAGGCTGTTCCGCCCATGCGCGGCCCTGCGGGACTGCGAGGCCGCGTCGCTGTCTCGTAAAAATTCGGCGGGAGGCGTTCCTCGCCGACATTTCCATGCCGGCCGACGCCGGCGCCTCCTACGGGTTCAGCACCGCATCGAAGAAAACTTGCATGTGGCGGAAACTGCGCGCCGCAGCGCGTGGATCGTGGCGGGCCGCGTCGCTGTCCGCTTCGGGGTTGGTGAAGCTGTGCACCGCGTCGCCGTATTTCACGAGCGTCCAGGGGACGCCGGCTTCACGCATTTCCTGCTCGAAAGCGGCGACTTCTTCCGCCGGCACGAGGGGGTCTTCCGCACCATGGAGGACGAGCACCTCGCCGCGGAAGCGCGCCATGTCTTCCGGGTGCGGCGTACCCAGCCCTCCGTGGAAACTGACGACGCCACGCAGGGGCGCGCCGGCGCGGGCCAGTTCCAGCACGGTGGTCCCGCCGAAGCAGAAGCCGATGGCCGCCGTGCGCTCGATGTCCACCAGACCGCTCCCCACCAGCTCTTCCAGGCCAGCCAGCGCGCGCGCCCGCATCAGACTGCGATCCGCATAGAACGGCTTGGCCAGGGCGGCGGCCTCCGCATGGGTCTCCGCCAGCACGCCTGCGCCATACATGTCCAGGGCGAAGGCGACATACCCCATACCCGCCAGGTCTTTGGCGACGCGGATGGCGTTGTCGTTCACGCCGTACCATTCATGGACCACCAGCACGCCGGGCCGTGGTCCCGAGAGTGCGTCATCGAACGCCATCACGCCTTGGAGGGCCACGCCCTCGTGGGCGTACTCCACGGTCCGTGTCTGCACGTCGGCGAGGGCTGCGCCGGCGCCGGCGCACCACAGCGTCGCAAGGTTCAACACCATGACAAGGGTGAGCGAGATCATTATGCGCATGGGCTTCGTCTCCTTCGTGATGGTTCGTGGAGCGCACGGGGGGCGTCTTCATGATATACCTCCCGAGCGCGCGTGTACACCGTGACGCCGGGCGCCGCCTCGGCTTTGCAAAACGGATCGATATCCGATATGCAGATCGCACCATTCGCAACCATTCTCCACCAGGCGCGCCCGTATGGATCAAGCAGCATCGCCCACAGGCTCCAACGCCCCTATCGGTGAAGTCACCTCCCTGAACGGCGACGCACAAGCCCTCGGTCCCGAGGGGCGCCGTCCCCTCACCGTGGGGGACCTCGTCTACGAGGGAGAGACCATCGCTACAGGCGAGGCGGCCCGTATGGAGGTGCGATTCGCCGACCAGAGCGTCCTCGCCATGGGCGCGGAAAGTCGGCTGGAGCTGGTGGATTACGGCTACGATCCGGACGACGCCTCCATGGCTTCGCTCTTTTTCCGCATGACCCAAGGCGCCTTCCGCGCCGTCACGGGGGAGATCGTCAAGCAGAATCCGGACGCCTACCAGCTGGAGTCCCCCCTGGCGCTCATCGGCATCCGCGGCACGGAGACTGCCAGCGAGATCCCCCCGCCCCTGCCGGACGGCTCCCCCGCGCCGGAACAGCACGCCGTGGTCTCCCTCTCCGGGGAGCATGAACTCGTGATCACTTCGCTGACCACCGGCGACGTCATCAGCATGGACGCGCCGCGTCTTATCGTGGAGATCAACCCGCTGGGGCTGGGCCCTCTCCGCGAGCTCACGCCAGAACTCTTTCAACGCTTTCTGGACAAGGCCGGGCTTTCCACTTTGGGCGAGCGGGACCTGCCGGATCAAAGCCTCCCCGGGACAGACGACGGTCTCCCTGCCGAGGAAGACGTCCCCACGCCGCCGGCGGCCCAACCCGACCAATCCGGACAACCCGACCAACCCACGCAACCCGACCAATCCACGCAACCCGGACAATCCACGCAAACAGGGCAGTCAACGGACGAGCCCACCACCCGGATCGAGGAAAACACGCCAACCCTCGAAGCCTCTCCCACTCTCAAAGAGAACGAATCCCCCTTCGACGGGGAGCGTGACGACGCGAATGATGAAGAGGGCGACCCGAACGATGACGCGGACGCCGGCAGCAGCAGTTCCGACAAGGGAGCCAACGACAGCGGCCAGGACGCCGACGGCGACGACACCGGTCTGAGCGCCGAGGAAATCCAAGGGCTCGACTCCCGCGTTCTCGACCCCTCCAACGCTCTTTCGGTCCCGACCTCTTTCCAGACCGAGGATACGCCCGCGCCGGAAACGCCAACGCCCCCGGCCGGCGCCGCTCCTCTTGGTGATGACGCCCTGCCTGTCGGGGACACGTTGCCCGTCGAGGACACCCCGGCGACGGAAAGTCTGCCTGCTGGCGACGCCACGAACAACGCCGGGGGAACCGCCTCCCAGGCTCAGGCCTCCACCACGCCGCCCGCCGCGCAGACCCAGGGCCAGCTCCTCTCCGGGACCGCCGGCGACGACTCCATTTCCGCCGGGCTCGGCGACGACACCCTCGCAGGCGGCGACGGCGACGACACCCTGGTGAGCGGCGTCGGCAACGATTCCATGGATGGCGGCAACGGCTTCGACTTCGCCTCCTTCGAATCCTCCCCCAGCGGCGTGAACGCGAACCTGAGCACGGGGGTCTCCACCAACGGCGCGGACAGCGACACCCTGGTGGCTGTCGAGGGTCTCATCGGCTCCACCTTCAATGACACGCTCGTTGGCGACGCCGGCGCCAACATATTCTTCGGGCTGGGCGGCGCAGACTCCATCGACGGCGGCGGCGGCGTGGACACCGTCGATTACACACGCTCCGCCGCGGCCATCCAGCTGGACCTTGCTGCGGGAACCAGCGTGGGCGAAGGCGCGGATACGCTCGTCTCCATCGAGCACGTCATCGGCTCCAGTTTCAACGACACCATGACCGGGTCCACGCAAGGCGACACCTTCGAGTCCGGCGTGGGGGAGGACTCCCTGCTCGGCGGCGCCGGCGGCGACTCCCTGAACGGCGGCACGGACAACGACACCCTCCGCGGCGAAGCAGGCGACGACACCCTGATAGGCGACAGCAAGGACGACCTGCTGGACGGCGGCCTCGGCGCGGATTCCCTGGATGGCGGCAACGAGAAAGACACCCTCCTGGGCGGCGACGGCGTGGACACCCTGCTCGGCGGCTTCGGCGACGACTCCCTGGAAGGCGGCGCCGACAACGACAGCCTCGACGGCGGCTCCGGCGTGGACACCCTCCGCGGCGACGCCGGCCAGGATACCTTGTTCGGCGGCTCCGGCAATGACTGCCTCCTCGGCGGCGACGACAACGACAGCCTCGATGGGGGATCGGAACAAGACACGCTGCTCGGCGAAGCAGGCGACGACTCCCTCCAAGGCGGAGTCGGCGCGGACTCCCTGGCTGGCGGCGCCGGCGCCGACACCATCCTTGGCGGCGACGGCGACGACACCTTCTACTACACCAACGCCGCCGACGGCGTGGACAGCCTCGTCGGCGGCGCAGGCACGGACCGCCTGATCATCGACACCACCGACAACGCCACCGTCGATCTCTTCAGCGGAACCTTCAATGTGGGCGTCAACTCAACCATCAGCCAGGTCGAAAATGTGCAGACCGGCGACGGCGACGACACCGTGAAAGGCGACCTCAACGACAACGTTCTCGACGGCGGCCCCGGCACGGACAAACTCATCCTCAATGAAGCCGCATCGTTCCTCGACCTTCCCAACCAGACCGTGACCGGTGCAGGCAATGACACGTTTCAGAATTTCGAATCTTTTGAAGCGAGCTTGTTCAATGACACGTATATCGGCGACGCCAACGACAACCAGTTCTTCATGAGCGACGGCAACGACTCCGTCCAAGGCGGCGGTGGGAACGACAGCCTCTTCGGGGACCTGGGCAACGACACCATCGATGGCGGCAGCGGCGACGACAGCATGGGCGGGGGCGCGGGCGAAGATGTCTTCATCGGGGGCGTCGGCGCAGACACCATGGAAGGCGACGCCGGCGACGACGTGCTGGACTACAGCGCCGCCACCGCCGCCGTGAACGTCGACCTCGGCGACGGCGACGGCGACGACTCAATCGTCGGCGTGGAAAAATTGATCGGCTCCGACTTCAACGACACCCTTGGCGACAACTCCGCCGGAACCTTCAACGACACCATCGACGGCGGCGACGGCAGCGACCAGATCACCTCGGGCAGCGGCGACGACACCCTCAACGGCGGCGACGGCGACGACACCATCTTCGTCAACATTTCCGCATTCGGGCAGCAAGTCGATGGCGGATTAGGCGAAGACCTGTTTGCCGTCTTCTCCGCAACGCCTCTTGTCATCAACGTCAACGCTGCTGGCGACCAAGTCACCATCAACACCATCACCGTGGACATCGCCAACATCGAAGGATTCAGGGGCGGCGTCGACAACGACACACTCGACGGCAGCGACAACGGCGAACGACTTTTCGGGGAGGGCGACAACGACGTGCTTCGAGGCGGCGGCGGCGCCGACACCATTACCGGCGGCGCCGGGAACGACACGTTCAGGTACACGGACCCGACGGAAGGGGGCGACTTCATAGTCGACTTCCTCAGCGGCACGGACAGGATCTTCATCGACAGCATCGCCTTCGGCTTGACAGTCGCCGACGAAGTGACGCTCCCCGGCCCCCGCGACGACGCCTCCGGCGTACCCAACGTCAACATTCTCTACTTTGACGCCGACAATGTGCTTCTCTACGACCCGAATACCAGCACCACCGGAGGCGAGGTGGTAATCGCCACCTTCACGGATGGTTCCGAACCGCTCAACGACACCCTGGATTTCGCCTATTGACGCAAGACAGCCGCCCCGCATGACCCCATGCGCCAGCCTGGCGCCGCCACCCTCCACGCCGTGACCCGTCGCCCGCCCGCGCCGGCGTCTTCGGGGCGCCCACGCAACGCATGAGGGTTACCGTTCCTGCAGCGCCAGGGCCATGGCGTTGGTGAAGGGCTCCAGCAGGTACTCCAGCACAGTGCGTTCGCCGGTGCGGATGGCCGTGGCCACCACCATGCCCGGGTAGAGCTGGTACGCCGCGCCCTCGCGCTCGAAAGCCGCGGCCTCCGTCTCGATGCGCACGGTGTAGAAAACGCCCCCGTCCTCGCTGACGAACGCGTCCGGGCTGATGGAGACCACCCGTCCCTCAAGATGGCCGAAGCGCACGGAGTCGCGGGTGGCGAGCCGGATCCGCGCGGGCTGGCCCACCATCACGTAACCGATGTCAGCCATGGGCAGACGAGCTTCCACCACCAGCGCATCCGACGTGGGCACGATCTCCATGATGGTCTGACCCGGCGACACCACCTCTCCGATGTTCACCACGCTCACGGCCTTGACCACACCGGCCGTGGGGGAGCGGATCTCCGTACGGGCCAGAGCGTCCGTCACACGGTCCAGCCGCTGCAAGGCCTCCTGCCGTTCCCGCCGGACCCGCGCCAGCGCCTCACTGGCGTCCTCGCGAAATTCCTGTTCCAGCCTTTTCCGCTTGGCCTGCGCCTCCTTCAAGGCGGCTTGCGCGCGCGCCAGAGCGGCGGCGTCTTCCTCGATGCGACTCTGCAAAGCCGTGGCTTCGCGGCGAAGCTTGATGTGATCCAGCTCCGTGGCGAGCTGCTCCTCCAGCAAACGCCGGCTGATGGCGAGTTCCTTGTTGATGAGCCCCAACGCGTGGCGGGTGTTTTTCACCCGGGCCTCCACGCCGGCGATCTCCTGTTCGATCTGCACGACGGCTTCGTCCTGCTCGGCAAGTTGGGACGCCAGCCGACTGCGGCGCTGCTCGAAAAGCCCCTCGGCCTCGGCCGCCAATTGCGGATGGGCGTCGACAAACCCCGCCGGAAAAGCGAGGCCCTCGGCGCCGGCTGCTTCGGCGACCAGACGCGCCTCTTCGGCCTGCAACGAAGCGACTCGCACCGCGACCTCGTTGCGCGTGGCCCCCTGCAGGGTCTCGTCCAGCACCACGAGCAATTCGCCGGCGTCCACGGCCTCGCCTTCTCGCACGAGCACCTCGCGCACGATGCCGCCCTCCAGGTGGTCCACCCGTTTCACCTTGGAAGCCGGGGCCACGCGCCCTTCCGCGACGCTCACCACGTCCAGTTCGCCCAACGCCGCCCAGCACGCGGCCACGGCGAATCCCACTGTCAGCAGCCAGAACAGGACTCGACCGCTGCGGCGCAATTCGCCGGCGTCCTGCACCGCATCCGTATCGCCTGCGTGGCGCTTGGCGTCATCGTTCATGGCGAATCCCGTACGAATAATGTGACCGATATGTACGATCCAATGTCGTTTTGATATCCACAGAGAACGCCTCCAGGCGCGGCGAGCTGCTCCATAATGTTCATCATGACTCCTGGGGCGCCGGCGCAGAAGGGGTTTGCGCAACGGGAGCGGCCTTGGTCACGCGACGGATGGTCGGCCGGGGTTTCACCCCCAGGTCCACCACCACGTCGGCCCGGCGCAGCAGCTGGGGATCTTCACCCGCGGCGATGACGCAACGGCCCGAGGCCAGCAGCTGTTCGATGACGCTGTGGACGGCTCGCGCGCCCTCGGCGTCCAAGGCCTCGACGGGGTCATCCAACAATGCGAGACGGCCGCCGGTCATGAGCCCCCGCGCCAACGCAAGCCGACGCCGCACCCCCGGCGCGAGACGGGCGCCGCCCTCCGGCAGAGTCGTCTCCAAGCCGTCAGGGGTGGCGAGCAGCAGGCGTTCCAGGCCGGCGGCGCGCACAGCTGCAGCCATGGCCTGTTCTCCTCCGGCTGGGTTGGCCATGAGGAGGTTGTCACGGATGGTTCCCGGCAAAAAGACAGGTTCCTGAGGCATGTAGATGAGTTGCGCGCGCCACCACGCCGGCGCAAGCTGCCGCAGGGAGGTGTTGTCTGCCAAGAGCTCCCCGCGGGTGGGCGTCAGCAATCCCGCCACAAGCTTGATGAGCACGCTCTTGCCCGCGCCGCTGGGTCCGGTGAGGAGGGTGAGTTCCCCGGGCGCCGCGCGCAAGGTCAGCGATTCGAAGAGCGGCGCGACGGCGTTGGGCCACGCGAAGGCCATGTCCTCGAAGCGGACGGCGCCGGCGTAGTTGCGGATGGCGACTCCGCTCTCCGGCTCCTTCTCCAGAGCGGCGACGCGCGCCACGGCTTCTCGCTCGGGCGCGGCGTGGCGGAGGGTCGAGAACGCCTGCGCGCACCCCACGATGGCCTGGAATGCTCGGCTGGAAAGGATGGACGCGCCGATGAGCGCCTAGACGATCCGCTCCTCGGCGGAGACGGCGCC
>CAYVWB010000076.1:0-19291 GCA_964455395.1 uncultured Desulfovibrionaceae bacterium | reverse complement strand
CGAGGTCCATATGCTCTCGCACCTCGTGGGGGCGGCCAATCGCGCGGACATCCGCCGCCTCGCCGAGTTGGAGGCCGAGCGCGACCAGCTTTCCCTCGGCATGCAGTCCATGAAAACGACCTTCGCGGCCCGCGTCCATGCATTCAAGGCCGAGCGCGACGGTCTCGCCGAACAACTCGCGGTCCGCACGCGCGAGCTCCACCACGAACGCGCCCTCCGTGCTCGGCGCGATGCTGCCGAGGACCGCGGAGACGGCCTGATGGACGCCTTGCGCGACATGGAAGTGGAGACGCTGCGTCGCCAGCTCCGCGACGCTCAACAAGCCAGGGACGAGGCGTTGGCCTTGCGCGACGCCGAAGCCCGGCGGCTGGCGCACCTGGAGTCCCAATATACAGAAATTCTTGATGAAAACGCCACACTGGAGACCGAAGTCTCGCGACTGCTGGAAGCGAAGACGCCGTGCTGCCCCGTCAAGGCCGAGGGAGCCTGCCCCGGCCCGGACCTCTGCGGACTGCGCATCCTTTATGTGGGCGGACGAACAGGGCTGCTGCCCCAGTACCGCGCGTTGGTGGAGTCCCGCGGCGGCGTGCTCATCCACCATGACGGCGGCGTGGAGGACGCGCCGGCGCGGCTGGAGAGCAGTCTTGCCCAGGCGGACGCCGTGGTCTGTCCCGTGGATTGCGTGAGCCACGAAGCGACGCGCGCCGTGAAGGCGTTCTGCAAACGCTCGATGAAGCCGTGCCTCATGATGCGGACGGCCGGGGTTTCCTCCCTGGCGCGGACGCTGGCGAGCTTTCCCACGGCCGTGTTGGCGGCCACGGCGGCCGGCGAGCCTGCTGCGTCTCCCATTCTTCCGTGTTGAACAATCACCCCCTGCGCACTCTCACACCTTCACCCCCTCAGGAGATGTCCCATGGTCATGCGTTCATCCATTTCGTCCCTTGCAACCGGTCGCGATTTGCAGCGCTTTTTCAAACGATCGTTCCCCTCCCTGCCCGAGCAAGCCTCCCCGACCAGCCCTGCCCATGAAGCGCGGTCTGTCGCTCCTGCGCCCACAGACCGTCCCGCCGCCAACTGAATCGCCTCCAACCCGGCGGACCCAGGGGTCCGTCGCCTGCAACTCCCCGCCCAGGCGCTACGCCCGGGCGGGGACTTTTGCGTGGTCGACGGCGAGTTTCACGGCCATGGAGATGGCGTCCCCATGACTTCGGGAGCTCGTGACTTCGGGAGCCCATGACTTCGGGATGGGGAGCGCGAGGGCGCGCAGGGAGTACGACATGCCGATTCGCGCCAGTCGCGCATGCCGCCCGGTGGAGTCGCGGGGGGGGGCGGGAGCCTGCGCCACGGCGGCGGCTGTCACACCACGCTGCGGATGGCGAGCGCCAACGTTTTGTTGTCCACCGGTTTGGAGACGCAGACGTCCATGCCGGCTTCCAGGAACTTCGCCTGTTCCGCCTCCAGGGCGTAGGCGGAAAGTCCCACGATCCTGGTGGACCGCACGCGTTCATCCGCTGCTTGCCGGATGCGGCGCGTGGCTTCCAGACCATCCATGACAGGCATCTGCACATCCATGAGGATTACGTCGAAGGGTTCGGCGTGCGCTTTCTCCACGGCTTCTTCGCCGTTGCTCGCTTCGGTCACCGTATGTCCCGCCTTGGCGAGCGTCTTGTGCAGGAAGAGGCGATTGATGTGGTTGTCCTCCACCAGGAGGATGCGCAAGGAGTCGAGCGCGCTCAGGGGGGGGACTTCGGCCTCGACTTCGTCGGCGCCCTCCTCCGGGAGTTCGTAGGGGATGATGACGGTGAAGAGACTGCCCTCGCCCGGCTCGCTCTCCACGTGGATTTTCCCACCGAGCAAGTCCACCAGTTTTTTGGTGATGCTGAGCCCGAGGCCCACGCCTTTGTTCTCCTTGGAGAGGTAGTTCTCCGCCTGATAGAATTTGTCGAACACCTGCGCGAGCTGCTCGGGACGCAGCCCGATGCCCGTGTCGCGCACATCGAAACGCACGGCTCGACCACCTCCCTTCGCGGGGGTGACGCGCACCGCCACGCTGCCTTGGCGGGTGTACTTGATGGCGTTGCTGACGAGGTTCGAGAGCACCTGCTGCAGGCGCTTGCGGTCGATCACGATCGTTTCGGGGAGCGCTGCGTCGATGTCACACCCGAGCGTCAGGGTCTTGGCGGCGGCTTCGTGCCGGTGCAAGGCGCAGGTGTCCTGCACCAGATCCGCCAACGGGACGGCCTCGGGAGCGATCTTCAGGTGGTTGGCTTCAATCTGGGCGAGGTCCAGCACGTCATCGAGGATGTCCAGCAACCGTGTGCCGGCTTCCCGGGCCATGGCGGCGTTTTCGTGGGTGACGCCTGTGGGGTTGTCGTGGAGGATGAGCCCCAGCATGCCCAAGACCCCGGAGAGCGGCGTACGCAGTTCGTGACTCATGTTGGCGAGGAATGCGGATTTCGCTTCATTGGCGGACTCCGCGGCGAGCTTGGCTTCCTGCAGCTCCTGGTGCAGCCGCATCTGCGCGGTGATGTCGTGGAAAGTGGCCACGGCCCCGATCTGTGCGCCGGAGGCGTCGCGCACCGGGCCGGCGCTGGCGAGCGTCCATGTGCGCGGCTCCGTCTCGTTTCCGTAGGCGAAGAGCATCACCTCGCCCGTCACCGTCTCGCCTTGGAGGGCGCGTCGGGAAGGCAGCGCGGCGGAGTCCATGGCTGTCCCGTCGGCGTGGCGGATGACATACCGCTGCAGCCGCGCCTCGGGAGGCAGGTCGGCCACCTCGCCGACATGGAGCAACGCATCCGCCGCCGCGTTGAAGCGCAGAATCCCCCCTTCCTTGTCGTACAGCACGATGCCGCTGGGCGTGGCCTCCAGCATGGCGTCCAGCTGGGCGGCCCGCTGCGAGGCCTCGACCGAAGCGCGCTCCAGTTCGGCCTGCAGGGCTTTTTGCTCCGTCACGTCGGTCGTCATGGCCAGCACGGAGGCCACTGCGTCCCCTGCAAATTCGGGGGCGAACCGGGTGTGAAAATGGCGCAGTCCATGCGCTGCACCGAAGGACACGAGCGAAGCGCACTCCTCGCCGGATTCGAACGTCCTGCGCAGGCACGACTCCACACTTGCGAGGCCTTCCCCCTCCAATCCCACCTCGTAGATGGTCTTGTCGAAGAAATGCTCGACGGGGTAGCCGGTGCGTTCCTCCACGGCGGGGTTCACGTAAATGTAGCGGTAGTTCTTGTCGAAGCGGACGATGATGTCCGGCGAGTTCTCCACAAGCGTGCGGAATTGCGCTTCCTTCGCCAGGGCTTGGGCCTGCAGCGCTCGCAGCTCCGTGATGTCCTTGGTGACGGAGAGCATGCACCGGCGGCCCTCCAGCTCGATGAACTCCACGGAGAGGAGCGTCGTCTTGAGGGAGCCGTCACGCGCCTTGAGGCGGAATTCGTGGTTGTGCAGCCGGCCATGGGTCGCCAGGAGGGAACGCGCTTTTTCGCGGGCGCCGGGGTCCCCCCAGATATCGAGCTCGGTGGAGGTCTTGCCCGCAAGCTCCGTTTCCGAGTAGCCCAACAGTGTCTGGTAGGCTTTGTTCGCGCGGAGGATACGGCCGTCCTCCCAGTCCGCGATGACCACGGGGACGGGGTTCACTTCGAAGAAGATGCGGAACTGGGCTTCACGTTCGCGGAGGGCGGCCTCCTGCCGCACTCGTTCGGTGACGTCCCGGCTGGAGCCGGCCACCCAGGCCGCCTCGCCCTTGTCATCGAACACGGGCGCCAGGATGTTCTCGAAGCTCAGCATCGCCCCGCTCTGCGCCGGGTAGTGGGTGATGCTCCTGGCCAGCTCACCCGTGGCGAGGACGTGTCTGATGTTCTCGAGGAGGGTCGTCTCCACCGTCTCGGGGTAGTCCAGGTCGCGCATGGTCTTGCCCTGGGCCTCTTCCGCTTCCAGGCCCCAGAGCTCCAGCAGCTTCCTGTTGGCGAAGACGAAGCGGGCCTCCCGGTCGAACATGTAGAGATAGTCCTGCACGGCGGCGAGCACGCCTTCCAGCTCGCGGGTCTTTTCGTCCACGCGGCGTTTCAGCTCGGCTTCGGTCTTCTTGTGCCGGGTGACGTCCATCATCAACCCGACGATGCGCAGGGCGCGGCCCTGGTTGTCGCGCGCCACGGCCTTGGCGACGCTGCGCGCCCAGATGAAGCGGCCGTTCTTGTGCTGGATGCGCATTTCCACGTCGTAGCGGTCGGTTTCGCCGCTGACGAAGGCTTCGTAGGCTTCGTGGAGCCCTTGGCGGTCCTCTGGATGGATGCGCTCCAGGAGCCACGTCATGAACGTCTCGTGGGTCGGCAGCTCCTGCGTCTCGAAGCCCAGCAGGTCGGCCCACTGGCCGCTGTGGAAGGTGGCGTCGTCCATGGAGATGTTGTGGTCGTAGACGCCCACGGCCGTGGCCTCCAGCGCCTGGGCGAGCCGTTCGTTGCTGATGCGCAAGGCTTCTTCGACGTTCTTGCGCTGCGTGATGTCCACGAAGGTGAGCACCACGCCGTCGATGGTGTCCTGCTGGGTGCGGTAGGGGAAAATCCGCAGGAGGTGCTGGCGGCCGTCCGTGGTGGCGACTTCCTTTTCGAGGGGGGCGAGTGTGGCGAGCACGCGCTGCGCTCCGCCGAGGATATCCGCTTCCGGCGCGGTGGAGGCGAAGTGGCGCAGGGGTCGGCCCACGTCCGTGTCCTCCAGATGGAAGATGCGCTGGGCAGCCGGGGTGAACTGACGGATGACGAGGTCCCGATCGATGAACAGCGTGGCGATTTCCGAAGCGCGCAGGATGTTTTCCAGATCGCTCTTGGCTTCGTCCACTTCGTCCATCTTGGCGAGGAGTTCGGCGTTCACCGTGGAGAGTTCCTCGTTGAGCGCCTGCAGCTCCTCCTGCGAGGTCTCCAGTTCCTCGTTGGTGGACTGAAGCTCCTCGTTCATGGACATGAGTTCTTCATTGGAGGATTTGAGTTCCTCGGTGGCGCTTTCCAGGTCCTCCACGGTGGTCTGCAGTGTGTCGTGAGCCTCCTCCAGTTCCTCCTCGAGCTGCTGCACGAGCGCGTCGCGGGCTGCGTCCACAGGCATGGCGGGCTGCGTTTCGGGAACGAGCCGAGCCTCCTCCACGAGAAAAGAGACCATCATGTACTGCGCGTCGTCGTTCTTGCGTAGCACGGGCGCAATGGTGATCCGGACCGTCTCCTCCCGACCGTTCAGACGCAAGCCGGCGTAAGCCACCTGTTCGTTGGCGGCGCGCGCCTTGTGGATGGCGGAGCGCAAATGCGGCCGCAGGGGTGTTCGCGCTGCGGCGTGGATGTCTCTGGTGGGTTCGCCTTCGGCGAGGCCGAGGAAGGCCGACACGTCGCCGTGCACCTGGAGGATTTCATCGTTTTCGCTGATGAGCACGGTGGGCGGACCGAACCGGGCGGCCAGGGCGTCGCGGAGCAGAGTGCGGGCGTCCGGGCTTTTGGGGGTCTGCTCCGGACTGGCGGCGAAGCGTCCCCGCCAGGGCGCGGACTGGGTCAAGGGCACGTCCAGTCGCGAGACGGCGATGTCCTGACGGCGGTAGATCTTCCATTTCTGATTGATCTGCTCGAAGAGAGAGGCGTAGGCCCCGAGGCTTTCCGCAGGGCCCAGAAAGAGATACCCCCCCGGGTTGAGCGCGTACGCGAAAAGGGGAATGACTCTCCTCTGCGCCTCCGCCGTGAGATAGATGAGCAGGTTGCGGCAGCTCACCATGTCCAGCCGGAAGAAAGGCGGGTTCTCCACCAGATCGTGGGGCGCGAAGACCACGTTCTCCCGTATGGAGGAGGCAATGGCGAAGTGGCCGTTTTCTCTGCGGATATAGCGCTCTCGAAACCGCGGAGGAATATCCTCGATGGCGCTTGCGGGGTAGCGGCCCGAGCGCGCTTTCAGGATGGCTTCCTCGTCAACGTCCGTGCCGAAGATCTGCACCGAGCGCTGACGCTTGCGTTTGTCCAGAAATGCGTGGACAACCATGGCGATGGAGAACGCTTCCTCCCCCGTGGAGCACCCGGGGACCCAGATGCGCAAGGTCTCCCGCTCGTCCTTTTCCTTGAGCAGTGCGGGGAGTACAGTCTCTTCCAGCGCCTCGAAGGCGTCCATATCCCGGAAGAAGCTGGTCACCCCGATGAGCAGTTCCCGCAGCAGGGTCTGGACTTCGCCCTCATCCTCCCGGAGCAGCGCGCGGTATCCATCCAGATTCTCCCGCTCCCGCAGGAGCATGCGCTTCTCCACACGACGCCGCAAGGTGGTGCGTTTGTAGCTCGTGAGGTCGCGGCCGGTCTGCTGGCGCACCTCGGCGAGGACATGTTCCAGGGCGTCGTCTTCCGGATCGACTTCCTGTTCGGGTTCGGGGAGCACCGCGCCATGCTTGCCGAGGAAGTCTGCAAGGCGGACCGCGAGTTCGCTTGGCGGCAGGGAGGCGTCCACCGCTCCGGCGTGTTTGGCCGCCAAGGGCATGGCCTCGAACTTGGCGGTGGAGGGGTCCTGGATCATGGCCAGGCCGCCGGCGAATTTGATCTCTTTCAGCCCCTGGGCGCCGTCGCTCCCCGTGCCGGAGAAGATGACGCCCACCGTATGGTCCCCGCGCGACTCGGCGAGGGAGCGGAAGAACACGTCGATGGGCCGGCGCGCCCCGCGGCTGACCTCGGGCGCGCTGAGCTGCAACCGGCCGTCCTTCAGACGCATGCTGGCGTTGGGCGGGATGACATGGATGCGGTTGGCTTCCAGCGCCATGCCGTCCTCGGCTCGGGTCACGCGCATGTCCGTGACCTTGCCGAGCAGCTCCGGAAGCATGCTCTTGTGGTTGGGGTCCAGGTGCATCACCAGCACGAAGGCGCAGCCCGGCGATGGCGGCAAGTGGGTGAAGAACTCCTCGAACGCCTCCAGACCTCCGGCCGAGGCGCCAAGGCCCACGACGCAGAGCGATGTCGATTGATCGATGGTGGGCATGCGCAATTCTCTTCTCTAAGGTTCCGGAGGCGAGGCGACGTCTCCCGAAGCGCCAGCGGCGGGGCCGGCGCGTCGGGCAGGACACCCGCCCCACCCGCTCGGCAATACAGTCGGCATGCTCCGGAGCGTCTCGCAACAACCTTTCTATTGTACACATTCCAGCTCGGCGCGCCAAGCCGCGCTCGTTGGCGCGGGCCGCTCGCCCACGCAAGGCGAAGCGCATCACCACGCAGACCAGCAAGGCCGATACGTTCGCTTCATGCGCAACCGCAGCGGGAAGCCCCTTCCGAGCGTACGCAACGCTTCTGCAGCGGCCCTGGCGCGGCTCTCGTGAGGGGCGATGGCCCCGACCGTCCCGCCTTGCCGTGCGCGCTCGTCGGACAATCTCACGATCTCACGATGTCACGATGTCATGATGGCGCGCGCGCCTGTCTCTTCACGAATCCAACGCATGTTCCAGAGCCGCCACGGAGGCGCGAAACAATCGCGTCAACTCGGCCAGGGAGTCGGTCAGGGACTCCACGGTGGCGTTCCCGGCGCGGAGCTCCCGCTCCAAGACGAGACAGGCCTCGTGGAGCGCCGTCATGCCAAGCGCGCCGGCGCTGCTCGCCATGAAATGCACCATGTCCCCCGCGCGACAGAGCTCGCCCTCGCGCACTGACGCGCGCGCCGCCTCCAGGCCTCTTCCCGACTCCCGCTTGAAGTGCGCCAGGAGCGACGGGAGGACATCCATATGCTCGCTGCGTAGTTCATCGACGGTGTTCATGTTCAGCAGGCTTTGCGCGGGCGTCTCCACACCAGGCTCAATAGACGCACCAGGGCCGACAGGCTCGACAGCACCGACAGGGCGCACCCTCTGCAGCGCGCGCCGGATGTCACTGGTAGTGAACGGCTTGGAGACGTAATGGTTCATGCCGGCGTCCATGAACTTCTCGCGGTCTTCCTCCATGGCGTACGCAGTGAGCGCGACGACGGGAATGTCCGCGGGAACGCCGGGAGCCTCGCCGGAACGGATGCGGCGCGTCGTCTCCAGGCCGTCCATGACCGGCATCTGGATGTCCATGAGGACGACATCGAAGTCGCCTTCCCGCAGCTGATCGAGGGCTTCCTGCCCATTCGCCGCCTTGACGACCGTATGGCCGTCCGCGTGCAGGATGGTTTCGAGGAAGAACTGGTTGATGGGGTTGTCCTCGGCCAGCAGGATGTTCATGGGCGGGACCGTCGCCGGCGCCGACCCTTCGGGGAGGGCGTCGGGCTGCGTGGCGGCGGTCGGCAAGGTCAGTCGCAGGCTGAAGGTGGAGCCTTCGCCGGGACGGCTCGACACGTCGATGACGCCGCCCATGACCTCCATGAGTTTCTTGCAGATCGCCAACCCGAGACCGGTTCCACCGAACTGTTTGGCGTAGGAGCTGTCCAGTTGCGAGAACTCCTGGAACAGCGCGTCCTTCTTGTTATCCGGGACGCCCGGTCCGGTGTCTGAGACGGCGATCTCCAGGGGGACGCCCTCTGTGTGGGTCGAGGCTTCCTCCCGCGTCCGGACAAACACGGTCACTTGGCCGCTCGCCGTGAACTTGACGGCGTTGCTGACCAGGTTGCGGAGCACCTGACAGAGCCGGTGTTCGTCCCCATGCACATGGGAGGGGACGCCGTCCGCAACAGAGACCTCCAAGGCGATCCCCTTCTCCCGGGCCTGATGCGCGTACAGCGCCACCGTCTTGCGCACGCACTCCCGGAGGTTGAAGTCCTCCGGGTGGAGCTCGACGCCCTTGGCCACGATCTTGGAGAGGTCCAGGATGTCGTTCAGGGTTTGCAGCAGCACCTGCGCAGAGTACTCCAGCAGCGTGAGCGTCTCCTCCTGCTCGCGGGAGATGGCGTTGAGGCGGAGCACCTCCGCCGCCCCCATGATCCCGGCGATGGGCGTGCGCAATTCATGACTCATGTTGGCGAGGAATTCGCTCTTGGCGCGGGTGGCGCGCTCGGCTTCTTTCCGGGCGGTCTGGAGATGCTCCTCCAGGCGCTTGCGGTCGGTGATGTCCTTGACCAGCGCGAAGAACGCGAGCTTCTTGTCCTCCTGAGCGATGCGGGAGACGGTGAGGTCCGTCCAGATGACGGCGCCGTCGGCGCGGAGGTAGCGCTTTTCCATTCGGTAGGAGTCGATCTCGCCCTCGACGAGCTTGCCGTACTGCTCCAGGTCGGCTTCCACGTCGTCGGGGTGGGTGAACTCCGGAAAACGCATGGCGCGGAGGGTCTCGGCGGGGTAGCCCAGCAAGGCCCGGAAGGCTTCGTTGAAGTGTTCCGGGCGTCCATCGTCGGAAACGAAGACCATGCCGTGGGCGGACTGCTCGAAGGTGAGCCGCAGCCTGGCTTCGCGCTCGGCGAGCTCCGTCTTGAGCCTGTCGCGCTCTGTGATGTCGAGACCGGCGCTGACGAGGATGTTGCGGCCTTCCAGCGTGATGACCTCGCCGGAGAGCATGGCGACCATGCGGGAGCCGTCGCAGGCGTGGATGAACGCTCTGTGGTTGTCGAAACGTCCTTCACGCCGTGCTTGCGCGAGCAAGGCGTCGAACTGCTCGGCGTCCTCCCAGTGTGCACGCCAGTCTTCGTGTTCGCCGAGCGCGCATCCGAGCATGTCTTCGAAGGCGCGATTCACCCCAAGGCGTTCGCCCGTCTCCAGGTCTTGAAGAATCATGGCCGCCGGGCTGGCGCGGAAGACGGCTTCGAATTTCTCCTTGGTGAGCCGGACCTCCCGGCTGCGCTCCTCCACGAGTTCTTCGAGCTCTTCCTTGTGGCGACGCAGCTCCTCCACCATGGTCTTGCGGGAGGTGATGTCCACGAAGGTGAGCACGGCGCCCTGGACCTCGCCATCGATGCCGATGTAGGGCAGCACCCTGGAGAGGAAAGCGCGGCCGTCCTGCGTGGCGGCTTCCAGCTCCACCTGCTGATAGTCCTTGAGCACCTGCCGGCAGACCTCCAGGAGGTCCGTGGGCCGTTCGAGGACGCTGCCCAGCTCGGCCAATGGTCGGCCCTTGTCGCCCTCGCGCAGATAGAAGACGTCCGAAGCGCGCGGCGTGAACCGCTTGATGACGAGGTCGTGATCCAGGAAGATGGTGGCGATCTCCGTGGAGCTGAAGAGGTTCTCCATGTCCGCGTTCAGTTCGCCCAGCTCCGCGACCTTGAGCTGCAGCTCGGCGTTCAGGGTGAACATCTCCTCGTTCATGGCCTGCAGCTCCTCGTGGGAGCTCTCCATCTCCTCGTTGGCGGACTGCAGCTCCTCGTTCATGGAGATGAGTTCTTCGTTGGACGCGCGCAGCTCCTGGCTGGCTTTGTCCGTCCACTCCTGGTTTTCCTGCAGCTGTTCGCCGGTCAGGCGCAGCTGGTTCTCCAGGAGGGCGACCAGCTCTTTCAGGCCCAACTCCTCGCCGTTGTCTTCGCGAGTCGTCTCCTGCGTCCCGGCGGGCTCGAAGGCGACGAGCAGTTCCCGGACGGACTGTGCGTCCACGGTTTCTTCGGACGACGCCACCGGACTGACGCGCAGGTTGAACGGCGGCGCATCCTTGTCGGGGTCGTGGATGTTCAACAGCAGGACGTCCTCTGCCTGTGCGCGGGCGTTGGCCATGGCCACGCGCAGTCGGGGCCGCAGGTAGGGCCGTGCGCAGAGGTGGATGTCATGGGTCGCTTCGCCGGCAGCCAGACTGAAAAAGGGATCCGTGTCGCCGTTGATCGAGCGTATCTTGTCGTCCTCGTCCACCAGCACTGCCGGCGGCGCATACCTGGCGAGGAGGCGTCGCTGGAGAGTGGGCGGCTCCGAGTGTTTGCACGCTTTGGCCGGCGGCGCGGCGAAGAGGCTCCCGATGCGCGGGGAGAAGCGTTGCGCTCCCGCATGTCGCACATATTCCACGGCGTTGCGTTGGTAGATTTTCCACCGGGCGTCCACGACGGTGTAATACGTCTCGAATCCGCTCAGGCCTTCCGAAGGGCCCAGAAAGAGGCCCCCCCCGGGTCGCAGCGCCTCCGTGAAGAGGCCCAAGGCTTTGCGCTGCACGTGTTGCTCCAGATAGATGAGCAGGTTGCGGCAGGTGATGAGATCCATACGGATGAACGGTGGGTCCTTGAGCAGGTCGTGGACAGCGAAGACGATGGGTTCACGCAACCGCGGCGACACCGAATACGCTTTGCCCGCGGGCGCGAAGTAGAGTTCCAGAAGATCCGCCGGCAGCCCCCTGACCACTTCCGGCGTGTAGAGGCCCCGCCGAGCGAATTCGATGGCTTCCGCGTCGCTGTCCGTGGCGAACAGCTGCAGCTGGCGGGGCGTACCCGCTGCGGCGATGGCCTCGAGGGCGAGCATGCCGAGGGTGTAGGCTTCCTCGCCAGTGGAGCACCCCGCGCACCAGATCCGAATGGGGTCGTCCTGGGTGTGCGTCCGCACCAGTTCCGGGAAGAGCTTCGTGCGGAACAGGTCGAAGGCTTCGGGGTCCCGCAGGAATTTCGTCACGCTGACCAACAGGTCCTTGGCGAGGGCCTCGGCTTCCCTCGCGTTCCCTTCCACGAGCGTCGCGTACGCCTCCGGTTCTTCCTGGCCCACGGTCCCCATGCGTTTGACGATGCGCCGATGGATCGTGCTTGTTCTGTACTCCGAGAAATCCTGCCCCACGCGCGCGCGCACCGCGTCAAGGATGCGCGCCGTGAGGACCGGGTCATCCTGCAAGGTCTTGATGATGTCCTTGCTGTGCTGGGTGCTGCGTTTCGTCCTGAAGTCGTTCACAATCCGCGCCGCCATCGCTTCTGCGGGAATGACGGCGTCAGGCGTGACGGCCTGTTGCGCATGCGAGGGCATGCCCGCGTAGTCCGGATCCTCCTGGACGAGCACCATGCCGCCGACGCTTTTGACCGCCGTCGCCCCGGCTGCGCCGTCCGAGCCCATGCCGGAGAGCACCACGGCCACGGCGTGGGGGCCGCTGTTGACGGCGAGGCTCTTCAGGAAACCATCGAACGGACGCAGCCGGGACTCGGGCGTGAGCGGTTCGAGCCGCAGGAAGTCGCCGCGGATTTCGACCGCCTGGCCCGGCGTGACCACATAGACGGTGTCGGCCTCCACGAGCATGCCGTTTTCGATGGGGAGGACCGGCATGGACGTGTGGCCGGAGAGAATCCTGGGGAGGGAACTGGCCTGGCTGGGGTTGAGGTGCGTGACGACCACGAGGGCCATGCCGCTGTCGGTTGGAAACGGTTCGAGAAAATCACTGAGCGCATGCAGCCCTCCGGCGGAGGCGCCGACGGCCACGATCGGTGGAGGCATTGGCTATCCTTGACGGCTTGCGAGCGCGCACCATACCCGTCGCGCTCAAGAATCCGGTATCCTACTTGGGGAGGTCCTGTAAAACACGAACCGGACAGCCCCTGCGACGCCGCGCCGCCCCCCACGCCTGTCGCAAGCGGATCGCGCGTTACGAGGCGACGACCCGGTTGCGTCCCTGCTGCTTGGCTTCGTAGAGGGCGTGGTCAGCCCGTCGGATCACGCTGTCCATATCGTCTCCGGGCCGAAAGCCGGTCACGCCGGCCGAGATGGTGATCCGGAGGCAGGCGTCGTCATGCGCGATGCGCAGCTGCTCGGCGGCCGCGCGGATGGCTTCGGCTCGTCGCGCCGCATCCTCCATGGAGGAGTGGTTGAGGATGAGGAGGAACTCCTCGCCCCCATAGCGGCAGACCACGTCCCCTTTCCTCACCTGGGACGACAAGAGCGAAGCCAGACGGACGAGCGCCCTGTCGCCGGCCTGATGGCCATGGGTGTCATTGAACATCTTGAAATGATCCACATCCAGCAGGATCACGCCACAGGCATGGTGGGTGTGTCGCTGCGCCCTGGCGAGTTCGCGTTCAAGCACGGTCGTCATGTAGCGTCGGTTGAACAGGCGGGTCATGGGGTCCCGAATGGATTCTTCTTCGAGCTTTTGACGCAATCGGATGTTGGAAAGGCCGAGGGCCATGTGTTCCGCAAGGGTGGTGGCGAGGGTATGGCGCCGTTGCTCCCCTGCATCCCGGTCGTCCGGAGCAGGCTCGCTCCCGTAATGAAAATGGAGCAACCCCAGGACGCTGCCCCCCGCCTGGAGGGGCCGGCACGTGTAGTATTCGTCCTCGCCCATGTTTTCCAGTTCAGGGCAGGCGACGCCTTTGCGTGGTCCGTGGCCGGCATAGGTCGTGTGGCTGGCGATGGCTGGGCACTCGTCACGACGAAACGTGGCGCCGAGGCGGTGTTGCGTTCGGCCCCACTGCGCGCTCACCTTGAAGAGTTCCGAGTCGTCATCGTGGCAGGCGATGTGGCCGGAGCTCTCCGGGAACAGCTTCCGGATGGCTTGAATGACGGTGGGAAAGGCTTCTTCAACCGTTTGACACCGGTGCAACGTGGCGTCCACCATGTTGAGCGTACGTAAATCCATGTTGGAGGCGTTCAGTCGCCTCACGACGTCTTCAAGCTGCCTGTTCGCGTTCGACAATGCTTCCGTTCGTTCGAGAACAGTGCTTTCGAGGGTGAGGTTGGTGTGCTCCAGAACCTCCTGCGCCTTCCGTCGGGCTTGTGTCTCTTCCAGCAGTGTCTCGGCGAGTCGCTTGGTGTCGTTATGGCCGCTCTCTTGGATCTGCATGAGGACAAGATAGTCCAAGGTGCTGTCATGGAGGGCGAAGTCGCTCAGGCGCAACCCGACCTGTCTGGCGTTATCCAGGCTGTGCAGGACTGGCGACCCCAGGAAGGCCAGCGCTTTCGCGCCATGCGAACCGACTTCGACCATCTGCCCCTTGAGGGCGAGGCGTTGGCTCAAGTCTTCCAGAAGAAAGACTGACGACGAATGTTCGATGATGGCGGAAAATGCCGCTTCGACCAGAGGCCTCCTGATCCGGAACACCTCCGTCAACGCGGGGCGACGCGCCGGGTCGTAGCCCAGCTTGACCAACGAATCGCCGAGGCTGGTGATGCGCAAGTCATGATCAAGGAGGATGTGGAAGGGGAAAGCCGCCTCGATGATCGTTCTGTTCGTGCTCATGCCATTCGTCTCAAGGCGGGTTACGCATCCTCGACACGCACGGTGAAGATCGTATGTTCGGGGTCTCCCCCTTCATGGTGGATGTTTTCGATGACGACTGGCGCTGCAAACCACTCCCCTATCCCTTCTATCATCCCTGCAACCATGGGATAGAGGCCTTGCCGCTGCGAATAGTAGTGCACCACGACGGAGTTGTCCGTCTGGTCCGACAGGCGAAACAGAGGCGGGGTCAGCCTGGGCATCATGCTCAACACCCGCGTATGGATGCTGTCGAGGTTCTCGATGAACTCCGGAAAGCTCTCGCCGGTCAACTGAAAAATCCCGCTGTACTCGTTCGCTGCATTGCCGATCCACCACTTCCCGAACGCGTGGAGCACCTTGTCGGGCGGCAGCGACAACACCTCACTGGCGGCGCCGACCAGGCTCAGCGTCACCTCGTCGGGGTACGGCTCCATGGCCACGAACACGTCATCCACGCCGGCTCGTTCGCAGATGGCGTTCCAGGTTGCTTCGCCGAAATTCTGGATGACCATCTTGCGGATGCCTTGATTGACCAGTCCATACATTCGCTGGCTCCTTGTGCTTGGGTCGTTGCGTAGCGATAAGGCAAGCTGTCTTCAGTGTCCAGCATGAGGAATCCGACAGGAGACGCCTGCACGCATATACCCTTGCATAGAGAGACATGCATCCGCACACCGCATGCGAAGCCAGGAAGCCTGTCGAGCGGCGCCGAAATCCGACCCACTGGAGGCGTCGAAAAGCGCCCCACCCTGGTTGCGCGTGGTCGGTCGGGAGTGGACTGCGGCAGTGGCTGGAAGGAGGGGAGCCCGCAGCACGGCGCGGGTCACCTCATTATTTCCTTCGCTGGAGAATACGCCCTCACCGCCCCTTTCCGGCGCATGAACATCCTTGTCCCGTGACGGCGGTTCGAAACAGTTTCCGCGTCGATTCCATCGACGAGGGGGCCTGGACGCCTGTCCACAGCCCCGGCGCGTCATGGGGCGTCATGGGGCGTCATGGGGCGTCATGGGCGCGTCATGGGCGCGTCATGGGCGCGTGGACAGGTAGTCCCGAAAACCCCGGGCGCCCAATGCATCGCGGGGGGGGGCTCCTGCCCGCGCCCCCCACTTTCCGCCGCGCTCAAGGCGAATGGAGAGACATCTGCATACCAAGGGAGCAAGCAAATCCATGTCGCATGAGATATGGCCTCGTCGCGTCTTGATGATGGCAGGGGGCTACTCGGTTTCAGCGCTTTGAGGGAGACGCACAGGCCCTTCGCCTTCGGCCGCGTGGACAGTCACCTGCGTGAAGGGAATCGTCCACCCGTTACGGCTGCAGGACTCCACAAGAAAACGCAGGAGCAACCGACGCATCTTGTAATACCTGTCGGCGGTTTCGGCGGTGAACTGCGCGAAGACCGCGAAGTCCAGAGACGACGCGCTCGCGTCATTGAATTCGACGAAAAGACTTACCATGTGCTCGGCTTGGCCGGCTTCCGCAAAGCCGTCCCTGATGTCATTTTCAAGGATGGCGGGGATCGTTCGCGTCACGTCGTCCTGGTGCGCGTAATCCACCCCGAAGGTAAGGAACAACGCATATCCCTTGGAAATATTGAGCGGCGAAAGACTCAGAAACGTCTGGGTCAAGTACGTCTTCTCGCTGACGCCGAAAATTTTCAGAATCACATGCTCGGGCGTTTGCCGCAGCACTTGGCCGTAGGTGCCATCCGTCAGAATCACCCAGTCGTTCTTCTTGGTGGGGAACCATTGGTCCAGGGGACTGAACCGCCGAGAGGACATCCCGTCGAGCTCCGCCAACTTGACGCGCAAGTGGCCGCTTTCCAGGGCGGGGTTGACGAGCTTGGTGTAGTACCCGATAGGCCTGACTTCCCAAGGCAGACCTCTGTAGATGACCCGCTCCCGCTCCCGCACGGAGCCGATGTTGAGCAGCAGTTGCGCGTGCTGCATCTGGGTGGGCAGACTGTCCTTCACGGACCACAGAAAGCCCAACGCCAGGAGCGTGAACAGGCCGATGAGTATCCAATCATTCAGAAAATAGAGTACGAACAGGCCGCCCACCATGGCCACAAGGATGATGAGCCCCCGGATGAGCACGTCCACGATTCTGAACCAATAGACGTCCTCAAGTCGGCTGCGCACAACTTGGAGCTTCAATACTCCACCGTAAACAAAACGGATTGCGGCATAGATTCCAGAAGCGACCAGCAACGTGATGAAGAGGTTCATGACGTGGCGCCCTAGCAGTTCGCCAAAGAACTGTTGGAAAGATTTCCAGACGCCGCGATCCGCCTGCAACTTCCGCAGCTGCTCTTCCTTGATGGCTCGGTCCTGCTCCAGCTCTTCAAGCCGCTCCTGGATCTGCTGCGTCGCGACCTCGAAGGCGTTGAGGAGCATGGGGTCGTCGGTTTCGGTCTTGAGCGCTTCGGTTTGCTCCAGACCGGCTCGGATACGTTGCTCCAGGTCCATGCTCGCAGCGATATCGGTCCGCAACTGCTCCATGCGTCGCGTTCTCGTGGTGACCTCTTTGATCTTGCTGAATATCGGCTCGAAGATGGCTTGCAGTTCATCCAGGGCGCTGGTGTCGTCGGGCGGGGGCGTCTGGTCGTACACCCTCACCGAGATCCCGGTTATCAACTGCATGAACGAATCTTCGCGCTCGGCAACCTGCGCCTGGGTTGCTTCCAGCTCCGCACGAAGCGCCGCTTTGTCCTGCTCGCTCGTCGCGCGCTTCAGACTCTTCTGCAGTGCCGCGACCTGTTGTCGCTCTTCAATTATCTTGTCCAGCAACGATCTCAGCGCGTCCAGACGCCGTTGCATGGGATCTTCAACGGGCTCTTCCACGTCATCATCATGCGTTGCGTTGGTTTGTGTCGCATTTTCCTGAGACGCATTCGTGTGCTGAGATTGTGCGAATCCATCGAATGATGAAGCCAGGACAGAAATAATCAGACAAAGCAATACGATCGATACGTAGCAAGAGCGATTCAGCATGACGCCGCCTTCGTGTTTGTCATTTCGCGGAGAGCATGCGCCTATGTCCCAGGAGCGCTCATGCATGGGTATTGCACAGCACATCAGCAAGAGAAGCGTGACGCCAAGCCGAACAACAAGCCGATGATGAGCGCGAGGAACAAATACGCAGTTACATCCTCAAGTGTTGACGCAGGTCTGGCGGGGGGGGCGACCAAAACGGATACAATATCTACCATGAATATGCCCGATGATCGACAGGTACGACCAAAAAAACATCGCCTCGTCGACAACCAGCGATATCATTGGGCTTGAAATCGTCATGCGCGTCCTCCCTGTGTCCTGACAGGCGACGCCATTCCCAAGTGCGACAACCCGAAGGAACGGCTCAAAGCGCATAGGGCTCCAGCCCGGGGAAATCCACTTCCAGGGCCTCGCCTCTCCACAGCGGAAGCCCCACTGGCCCCGAAGGCGCCGTGGAGTCTTCGTAGTTGGTGACTGCAACCGAGGCGAAGTGGCCGCGCGGGCTCAGTGCGGCGCAGTTCTGAGCGATGTCGCGCATCGTGTCCGGCAGTGACGCCCGCACGGCCGGGAAGCGCACCGCACGCACGACCACCCATTCCGGACCATGTTCCCCCACGAACCAAAGCGAGGGGTCGACGCCGGGGGTCCCCTGCGAGGACATGACCTCGTGCTTCAGCTCGGACCGAATGTGTTCACGGACGACTTGCACCGCCAGATCTTGGACTTCCCAGTCGGTCATCTCGATTTTCTCTTGCGTGTCGAGCGAAGGCGGATCAATGGCCCGACCGTCTGTTTCATCGATGAGGCCCCAGCCGGAGGCGGCAGGCTTCCATGCCCCGGCCTCGTTGCGCATGGGCATAAGGCAGGCGTGACCCTTGCACCCCTCAGCGATGAAACGGACGCCTTGACGGCTTCCGGGGATTTCCAACGCTCCATCGACGTCCTCAAGCCGAATGAAAAAGAGTTGATTTCCCACCCTCAAGGAGAGGTGCTCCAAAAAAGGCGGCGTCAGCTCGACTTTGAGCCAGGCAACTTCGCACCCTTGCGCCTTTTGTTGGAGGTGCAGCCCCGCAGCCTGCCAACACCACGCGAACTCGACGCTGAACTCATCCATATTGATGTCGTACATCGCGATCACTCTCCTCTAAACGGGCACTGGATGCATGTGAACGCCATCACGAATCATCACATGCAGCGTGAAGTCAAGTATTTAATTGCAAGTACGTCTTTTCTTGAATTAAAGCATTGGCTTTAGAGCGACTTCATGCGGACACGTCAAGAGAATTTCGGGGTGTCAGCATATGGAGAAGCACTCATATGGATTCTACATTGATCGAATACATTCCTTGAGCCAACGCCATGCCTGTCAAAACAGAAAAGGCAACGCCCTTTTGCATTAAAAATACCCGTACACGATACTGCTGCCGTGTCCGCACGTCAACGTGAACGGCCATTCGAGAGCTTCAAGGAATACGTGACGTCTTTTCAGGTAGACGCCTCGGCGGCTGCCGCAGACGGCTGGAGGACTGCAGCGGGCTTCCACCGACATTCTCAATCTGCAGACAGATTCAGCTGGAGCCCAACGCGCGCCAACGCGTCCTCTTCCGCGGCAGGGCGGAACCCCCTCACGAAGCGAACGCAAGACGCACATCTCCATGGACCACGCAGACGTGGCCGTGGAGTTCCAGCTCGATACAGCGAAGGGGGCGGAGGGTGCGGCCTGGCGGCTGCTCTTCAAGGGTGGGGTGTGGGGGACTTCCCCACAGGGTGGGGTGCGGGGGGCTTCCCCACGGGGAGCGGGGAGAAGACGGGGAGAAACCCGATCTCCACGAAAAAGCCCTCGCGATCATTGGACCGCAAGGGCTTGAAATGGCTGGCTCCTCGGGGGTGACTCGAACACCCAACCTAGTGGTTAACAGCCACCCGCTCTGCCGATTGAGCTACCGAGGAACGCGTTGTGAAGTAGGGCTTATACAGATCGGGACCATCGTCGTCAAGGGATTTCCGCCAGCGTTTCAAGATTTTTCGGAACGTGCGGACGACATGGGCTGCCCTGCCGTCGTGGGCGGCGTGGACGGCATGGCCGGCGAAGACTTCGGGGACGGCTGTGTCGGCGTCGAGGCCGCCATCTTGACGGCGGTTGGCTATTCCCGTACTGCTTTGCGCTTGCGAAAACGCCCCTCCCGTCGGCGCGCCGTTGCGCGCCACCGCCCGGGAGGAGCCATGCCCCGTACCCATGCAGTCCAAGCCGGCGAAGGGCCGCCT
>CAYVWB010000075.1:0-20316 GCA_964455395.1 uncultured Desulfovibrionaceae bacterium | reverse complement strand
CGTGCTCATGGCGGCCAGCACCACGGTATTGGGGCTCATTCCACTGTTGGCGGACGCCTTCTTCGTGGCCATGGCCGTCACCATCATGGCGGGGCTCGCCTTCGCCACGGCCCTTACGCTCATCGTGGCGCCTGTGCTCTACGCCATATTCTTCCGCATCCCCAAACGACAGGAGGACGAAGCGTCGGCGTGACGGGAGGGACTGACAACGCTGCTGGACGCGCAGAAGACGACGCCTGCGCCATGAAATCCACGAGCCGTCAGGAACGCGTCGCCAGTCCGGGTCCGCTGCCGAGCCTTCCCCGGCGGGTCGCGTTATTCGCTGGGCTGCGCCTCAGACGTCGCGCCGCCTTGCAGGATGTCGCGTTCCTCGTCGCTGTCGGCGTATTTGATGGCGATCTGCCGGAAATCCTCGGCCAGTTCGCGGAAAGCCGCCACCATGGCCGGGTCGAAATGGGTCCCCTCGCCTTCCAGAATGATCTTGACGGCGCGTTCATGGGGGAAAGGCGGTTTGTAACAACGGCGGCTGATGAGCGCGTCGTAGACGTCCGCGATGGCCATGAGCCGCCCCAGAATGGGAATCGCTTCCCCGACGAGCCCCTGGGGGTAGCCCATGCCGTCCCAGCGCTCATGGTGCGTATGAGCGATTTCCTTCGCGAACCGCAGAAACGATTCACGGCCGAGCTTCTTTTCCGTGGCGGCGATGGCGTCGCGCCCGTAGATGGTGTGCCGCTTCATTTCCTCCCAATCCTCGCCTTCCAACTTGCCGGGCTTCAGCAGAATGTGGTCGCGCACGCCGATCTTCCCCAGGTCGTGCAACGGCGCTGACTGAAACAACAGATTGATGGTCTCGTCGTCGAAATACTCGGCGAACTGCGGCTTGGTGGCCAAGTGCTGCGCCAGCCGCCGTACGTAGCGTTTGGTGCGGTTGATGTGGCCGCCGGTCTCCGGGTCGCGATACTCCGCCAGGGAAGCCATGCTCTCGATGGTCACTTCCTGCGTGATGGTCAGCTCGCGGGTGCGTTGGCGGACCAGCGCTTCCAGGTTGTCGCGGTGCAACTTCAACTCCAGATGATTGCGCACGCGCGCCTTCACCAGGCTGGGTCGGAAAGGCTTCGTCACATAATCCACCGCGCCGAGGTCCAGGCCGTGCTTTTCGTCCTGCTCGTCGCTCAAGGCCGTGACGAAAATGACAGGGATCTTGGCCAGCGTCTCGTCCGCCTTGAGGCGCTGGCAGACTTCATAGCCGTCCATGCCGGGCATCATGATATCCAGGAGGATGAGGCTCGGCCGCGGCTCGGCGCTGGCCAGTCGCAAGGCTTTCTCGCCGTTGGTGGCGGCGACCACGGCGTACTCGTCCTTGAGCGTCTCGAGCAGAATCTGAATATTGTCCGGGGTGTCGTCCACCACCAGGATCTTGTGTTTTTCCGATGACATGCGGACTCCATTGGATGATTCAGGATGCATGACGCTCGCGCAGACGGGAGAGCGCCTCGGCCGCGGCGTCCGTGTCGAAGACGTCCAGGGCGCTGCGGACAGACGCGAGGGCGTCCTCGCCCAGCAGCTGCGCCAAGGCGTCCAGCTCGGCGTGCGCCTGCCCCAAGTCCGACTCCAACAACCCCAGGGCCGCGTCCACGTGCGTGCGGACGGCGGCGCCGTCTCCACCCGGGATGGGGGACGCCGTGGACTCCCCGCCTCCCCCGGCTCCCCCCGTTTCTCCGGCGCGTCGGAGTGAGGGTTCGGTGGCGGCCAGCGTTTCCCGGATAGCGGCGGCCGCCTCTTCCAGCCGCGCCTCCAATGCCTCCCAGGGCAAGGGGGGGGCCTCTCCCTCTTCCCTGCGGCGCAAGGCGTGCTCCATGGCTTCGGCCGCAGCGCGGAGGGGTTCGGCGCCAAGATTGCCAGCCACGCCCTTCAGGGTGTGCGCCTCCCGGCGGGCGTCGGTCGTGACATCGGACGCGCCGTCGGCGAGTACGTCACGGAGACGCGCCGACGCGCCGGTGTGCTTGTCCAGAAACGTGCGCAGCAATTTCCTGTAAAGCGTGAGGTTCCCGCCGACCCGAGCGAGACCGGCCGAGGCCTTCAACGCGGGGGTGTCCACGAGACCGGCGGCGTCGGGCGCGGTGTTCCCGGGGGAAGCCGTCGCCGCCGGGGTGGCTTCAAGAGCCGTCTCAGGGGGCGTCGGGCCATCCTTGCGCGGCGGCACATGCTTCGCCAGAGCGTTGAAGAGAGCGTCCGGTTCGATGGGTTTGGTCACGTGGTCCAGCATGCCCGCCTCCACGCTTTTCTCGGCGTCGCCCTCCATGGCTTGCGCCGTCATGGCGATGATGGGCAACGCGCTCAGGCGGGCGTGCGCCGGGTTGTCACGGCCCAGCGCGCGGATGCGGCGGGTCGCTTCCAGGCCGTCCATTTCGGGCATCTGGATATCCATGAGCACGACGTCAAAGAAATCCGGGTCGTCCGGTGCGGCGGCCTCCACTGTTTCCAGGGCGCGGCGACCGTTCTCGGCGATGGTGACCTGGAAGCCGGCTTGTTCGAGCATCTCCCTCGCGACTTCCTGATTGATCTCGTTGTCCTCCACCAGCAGCACGCGCGCCCCATGGAGATGCCGGACGGCCTCCACGCCGGAGACGTGGCTGGCGGCGGCGTCGCGCTGGCTGCGATCCTTGCCGAAGATGTTCATGATCGCGTCGAAGAGGGCGGAGCGCGAGGCCGGTCGGCTCAACACGCCGGCCACAGCCGCGGCGTTGGTCGGTTCGGCGACGCGGCGCTGCATCGTTTCATCGAACGCGGGAACCATGAGCAGGACGGCGGGGGCGCCCTCCCCCAGCTTTGCGATGCGATGCGCCAGCGTCAGACCTTCGCCGGCGGGGCCTGCTTGGCCATTGTCCATGGAGCTGCGCTGGGGAGCCGCCGTGTCCTGCAGGCTTGCGTCCACCAGCACCAGATCGAAGGGAGTCCCTCCGGCGGAGGCCTCCTCCACGGCGCGGAAGCCTGCTGCGGCGTCTTCCGCCAGAGCGGGTCTGCTGGCCAAGGCCTCCAGGGCGTCTGCGAGGGTGGCGCGGGCCGTGGGGTTGTCGTCCACCACCAGGCAGCGCAGCTGGCGCAGGTCCGGGTGGCGGTGGCGGTCGCGGTCTTGCGCGGTGGCCACGCGGCCCAGGGGAAGGGTGAAGAAGAACTCGCTGCCGCGTTCGGCTTCGGTCTCCACGTCGATATCGCCGCCCATCATCTCCACGAGGCGTTTGCAGATGGCGAGGCCGAGGCCTGTGCCGCCGTATTTGCGGGTGGTGGCGTCTTCGGCTTGGGAGAAGGACTGGAAGAGCTTGGCTTTCTGCTCTGGCGTCATGCCGATGCCGGTGTCGCGCACGCTGAAGCGCACGGCCACGGTGTCTGTATCAGCGCGCGATTCGGGGTCTGTTTCGTGGGTGTCCCGGTCATGGGACGTGGGGTCCGTCGATCGGTTTTCGGCAAGGACGGCGGCGAGGACGATTTCGCCCGACTCGGTGAACTTCACGGCGTTGCCGGCGAGGTTCACGAGCACTTGTCCCAGCCGGAGGGGATCGCCCACGAGCCGGCGGGGAACGGCTGCATCCACATGGAAAATGATGTCCAGGGGCTTGGCGGCGGCTTTCACTGCGACGATGTTGGCGAGGTCGTCCAGGACCTCGTCGAGATCGAATTCCACGCGCTCCAAGGCCATCTTGCCGGCTTCAATCTTGGAGAAGTCGAGGATGTCGTTGATGACGCCGAGCAAGTTGTGGGCGGCGGCCTGGATCTTCTTGAGGTAATTGAGCAGCTTCGGCTCCGGGTTTGCAGCCAGGGCGAGGTGGCTCATGCCGATGACGGCGTTCATGGGGGTGCGTATCTCGTGGCTCATGCGCGCCAGGAACTCGCTCTTGGCCTGGTTGGCTTGATCGGCCGCGTCCTTGGCGTGCATCAGCTCCGATTCCAGACGTTTCTGCTCGGAGATGTCCACGATGACGCCGAGCATGCCGCCGCGTCGGCCGTCGGCGAGGTCGAAGCCCGCCACCCAGTAAATGACGTCGTGGGGGAGCCCGTCGGCGAACGTGATGGGGAATTCCCTGCGCACCAGCCCCCCTTCGTTGATGATGCGCATGTCCTCGTCCTGGTAGGCGCGGCGGTCCGCTTCGGGGAGATAGTCCAGTTCGAGGACCG
Organism: uncultured Desulfovibrionaceae bacterium; assembly: GCA_964455395.1. GTDB lineage: Bacteria > Desulfobacterota > Desulfovibrionia > Desulfovibrionales > Desulfovibrionaceae > CAYVWB01. Next base: position 16,143 of record CAYVWB010000075.1, on the reverse strand, counting down.
TCTTGCCGATGAGGTCCTTGCGGCGCACGCCGAAGGCGACTTCGTAAGCCGTATTGAAGCTGACGAAGCGGGCGTTGACGTCCTTCACGAAGATGGGGTTGGGGATGGTGTCCATGAGGGCGACCTGGAAGGAGAGCTGGTCCGAGAGCTCTTGCTCCAGGTGCACCCGCGTGGTGATGTCAGTATGCGCGCCCACGGCGCGCAGGGCGCGGCCTTCCTCGTCCCGGGCGAAGACTTTGGCGCGGCCGAGAATCCAGCGGTAGCCGCCGTCGGCGTGGCGCATGCGGTATTCCCGGGACCAGCTCGCTTCGCCATCCGAGGTGTGGGGCGAGGGGTCGCCGGCGGCATCCGTCATGGCGGGCGTTGCCGTCATGGTGGAGACACCGGACGGAGCAGGCGCGCGCGTTTCAATCGCCTCGGCAGGGGCGACTGCACCTTTTTCTCCCTCAATCTCGGCGCTCCCGAAACCCCCGGCAATGCCGGCAATGGCGTCGTTCATCCCCGCCGTCTCGCGCCGGATGTCGGCTTCCTCGGGGTCGCTGGGGGCTTCGAGGTGGCCAAGGATCCACGCCATGACCTCGTCCCGGTCCTCCGGATGGAGCAGCGCAGCGAAGGACTCCAGCCCGGGCTGGAATGAGTCCGGGGAGTAGCCGAGCATCTGGAAGAACATGGGGTTCTGGTAGATCTCGCCCGTGTCGCGGCTCCAATCCCACAGGCCGTCCTGGGTGGCGTGCATGGCCAGGTCGTAGCGTTCTTCGCTGTCGCGCAGAGCGAGTGCGTATGCTTCCCGCTGGCGGATGACCTTGGCGAGCCGGCGGTTCCAGTAGAACGTACCGCTGATGAGGATCAGCGCCACCCCGACGATCGTGCCGACGATGCGCCATATCTCGGCCCAGTCCACTTGGCGCTCCACCTGGATGTTGATCCACCGGTTGTGGATTTCCTGCTGCTGGTCCGGCGGGATGGACTGGAGCGTCTTGTTCAGGATGGAGGCGAGAATGATGTCGGACGAGGGGGCGGCGTAGGACAGTGGGGAAGAGTGCGGCGTCGTCGATTTCACCTCCAGCTCGCGCAAGGCGAGTTTCTGGGTCAGGTAACTCACGGTGGCGGAATTGCCCACGTAGGCGTCCGCCTGCCCTTGCGACACGGCGCGCAGGGCTTCGATGGAGTCCCCCACGGTGAGGATGGATATCTCCGGGTGTTCGCGCTCGAGAATCTCCTGGGTGAAGTACCCATCTTCCAGAGCGACGGTCTTGCCTGCGAGGCCCTCCAGCGAGCCGATATACGGCGTATCCCTGCGCGCCACGATAACCACGGGGAAGTCGATGTAGGGCTCCGTGAAGGCGAACCGCTTGAGCCGTTCCGGCGTGGGCGCAATGGTGGAGACCAGATTGATGGAGCCTTCATCCATCCCCTGCATGATTTCCGGCCACGTGAGGTCCATGACCGGGACGATCTCCACCCCCAGCTTGTCTGCGATGCGTCGTGTGTAGTCCGAAGCGATGCCTTGGTGGCTGCCCGTATCGTCCACGAACTCGAAGGGCGGGAATTCCTGCACCACGCCCAGATGGAGGACGGGGTTGGCCTTGAGCCACGCGCGCTCCTCCGCCGTCAAGGCGACATCCCGGCCCAGCACGTGGAGCAGGCGTTGGTCGGGGTCCGAAATCCAGCGACGCTCCAGCTCCAGGAAATCGGCGAAGGAGACGGCCTGCAGCCCTTGGTCGATGCGTTGCAGCAGCGCTTCGTCGCCAAGCGGCGCCGCCATATGCAGCTTCCTCACGCGCAGGGGCGGCTGGACCATGACGATCTCGCCAGTGAGGCCTTGCCGACGGATCTCCTCGAACATGGCCGGGGCGTCCACCACCACCGCCTGGATTGCGCCTTCGGCCAGCGCTTCCACCAGGGTGCGCATGTTGTGAAACGGGGTGGTCTGCAGCGCGGGCGCGTCCTCGTGGATGAAGTCGATGGAGGCGCTTTCCTCCAGCACGCCCACGCGCGTTTGGGGGGGCGGCTCCCGGTCGTCCTGCAGCGCGTGTTGCGCGGCGGCCAGCTCCGCCAGCACGGGAGGGGCCGTGACGGCACGGTGGAAGAGGCCGACCGAGGTGGGGAGTCCCGACTGGGAGAAGGCGAGCCATTCCGAACGCGCCTCGGTGATGAACATGCCCGAGTGGGCGTCCGCAAAGCCGTTGCGGAGGAAATCCAGCGTTTGGGGCCAGTCGCCGAAGACGAACTCCACAGGCTGCCCCGTGCGTTCGGACCACAACCGGATGAGGTCGACCAGCAACCCCGTGGGCCGCCCGCCGGGGGTCAGCATGGTGAAGGGGGCATTGTCGAGCATGCAGGCGAAGCGGATGGCGTCGTCCGTGCGCGCGCGGTACCGTGCGACCCACTCCACGCCGATGCGCTCCAGTTCCTCGTCCGCGATGGCGGCGAAGCCCTCGGCCACACGCGCCGCCGTGTCGGCGTCGCCTTTGCGCACGGCGGCGTACATGGTGTTTTCGTAGACCGGCTCCAGAGGACTGTAGATCCAGTCGGCCGCCACGCCCATCTCGTGGAGCGCAGCCAGCGCCACGGGGGTGTCCTTCACGAAAACGCGCACCTCTTTTGCAGCGACGGCTTCGAACAGCGCCTTGTTGCTGGGATAGATGGCGATGCTGGATTCTTCCAAACTGCGCCGCAGGAAGTCTTCGGCGAAGTCGCCTTTGAGCACGCCGACACGGAACCCTGCAAGATCCTCGATGGCGTAGACCCCGTAGACGGACTTGTGGCGAAAGACATGCGCGCCGTACGAGCCGATGGGTTTGATGAAATCCAGGAAGCGTTCGCGCTCGGGGCCGCGCAGCAACCCGACGTGGGCGTGGACGCTGCCTTCGCGGAGCATGGCCACGGATTCCGGAAACGGAGCGGGCCGGAACTCGATGGGCGTGCCCGTGCGCTCTGCCCAGAGCTTCCAGACGTCCACCATCCAGCCCATGGGTTCGCCATCCCGCATGGCGTAGAGGGGACTGGAATTCTCCCCCATGGCCAGGAGGAACGGCTCCTGCGGGTGCGCTACCGCCTCGGGGACTTCCTGCGCGTTGGTCGTCGGGGCGGCCAGCGTGAGACACGCCGCCACGCACCACAGCATGACGTGCGCCAGAAGACGGCGACTCTGACGGCGACGGCGGCGGCGGCGGCGGCGAATGGCCATGGGAGGGTGGGACGACTCAAGGCGCATGCGAATATCCCTCGGGATGGTGACGACGATGACGGCGCCAGAGAGGCCATCACACTAACGCGTTCGGGTATTCATGACAACATCCTGGATAACGCGCGCCGTGTGGGAGGGATTTGGAGCCGTCCGCCCTTGTCGACGTCGGTGGACGCCGCGCGACCGGTTCCGATTGCCAAGGCTGCGTCCTTCAGGCACCCTTCGGGGAGACAGCGCAAGGAGAGCCGCATGCTGAAAAGCGCCGCCCTGAAGGTCAGCTTGACCGAACCGACGGGCAAATTTCTCGACATGGTGACGATGTTGCAAAGTTTCGGCGTCACGACCATCCACCTCATCCACATCGCTTCCGGATCGGAAAAAGCGATCCACGGCAAGGAACAGCGGCTGGAGGCGCTGGCGGAGAAAGTACGCGCGCGGGGGTTCCACACCACCACCACGGTGGAGCGCGGCCACATCCCCAGCCGGACCATTGCTGCAGCGCACGAACTCGACGCGGACCTGCTCGGGCTCTACTGGCTGCCCAAGGCGTTGTTGGCGCAAGCCATCCTCGGCTGCATCGATACGGACATCGTGCGCCTGAGCGACCTGCCCGTCTTCGTCTACAACCGTCGTCTGATGAGCGGCCCCACGCAGCTCAAGCGGGTGCTCTACGCCACGGACTTCCAAGCCACGGACGCCAAGGTCATGCCCTACCTGACGAACAAGGACTTCGCCGCGCAAGAGCTGTTCATCCTCCATGTGGGGGAACGCGCTCCCGACCCTACCACGGAGCACGCCCGACAAGCCTGCGTGACGCGCAATCTGGAGCGTCTTGCCGGGGAGTGCGCTGCAGCTTACGGCGTGGTGAAGACGCTGCAGAAAGTGGGCAACCATCGCACGCAGATTCTGCGTCAGGCCAACGCCCACAAGGCGGATCTCATCGTCATCGGCAAGGCCGACAGCCCCAAGCCCTTGAAGAATCTCATGGGTTCCACTGCAGAAACCATAGCCGACAGGTCCCGGCGCAGCGTCTTCATCGTGCCGGGCCCCTTCGCGGGGTAAAGGACGTCTTCATGCCCACCGTGCGTCGCCACGCTGTCTTCCTTGTTTCACTGGTCATCGTTCTGGGCGTCGTCGTCGGCGGCGTGCTGGATCCCGCCGGACTGGACGCCCTCTCCACCTGGATGCATGAGCGCATCATCCGCCATTTCGGCTGGGGCTACCTCCTCGCCGCCTTCCTGTTCCTTGTCTTCAGCCTGTACCTTGCGTTCAGCAAATACGGGAACATCAAGCTGGGGGAAGACCACGAGCGGCCGCAGTATTCCTCCTTCGGTTGGTTCAGCATGCTGTTCGCGGCGGGCATGGGCATCGGGTTGGTGTTCTGGGGGGTGGCCGAGCCCATGAGCCATTATCTGAATCCGCCGGAGCACATTGCGGAGCGCTCCGGCGAGGCCGCCACCTTCGCCATGCGCTACAGTTTCTTCCACTGGGGCCTTCATCCTTGGGCCATCTACATCGTCATGAGTTTGAGCATCGCGTACTTTTCCTTCCGGCGGGGGATGCCCATGCTCATTTCCAGCTGTTTCTATCCGCTTATCGGGGACCGCATCTTCGGGCTGGCCGGCCGCGCCATCGACATCCTGGCGGTCTTCGCCACGGTCTTCGGCATCGTCACTTCCCTGGGGCTGGGCGCGATGCAGATTACGAGCGGGTTGGGCGCGGTGTTCGGTTTCGAGTCGTCTTTTCCGGTCATCGTGACGGTCATCGTCGTGGTGACGGCGCTGTTCATGGCGTCGAGCATGACAGGGCTGGACAAAGGCATCCAGATCCTCAGCAAATCCAACATCCTGTTGGCGCTGGCCCTGCTGGTCTTCATGTTCGTGACAGGGCCTTCCACCTCCATGTTGGAGATCTTCTCCCACACCATGGCGGACTACCTCACCTCCCTCGTCAGCCTGAGCCTTTCCACCAACCCCTTCGAAGGCCACGCTTGGACGCAGTCCTGGACGGTGTTTTACTGGGCCTGGTGGATCTCCTGGAGCCCCTTCGTGGGCATGTTCGTGGCCAGCATTTCTCGCGGCCGCACCATCCGGGAGTTCATCGCAGCGGCGCTGCTCGTGCCGCCGTTGCTCACCTTCGCGTGGTTCTGCGTCTTCGGCGGCGCCGCTTTCGGGGTGGAGCTCAACGGCGGCGGCGTGGCCGCCGTGGTGGCGCAGGACGTCTCCACGGGTCTTTTCCGACTGTACGAGCACTACCCCCTCAGCCAAGTCCTCACCATGCTCACGGTGGCGCTGCTGGCCGTCTTCTTCGTGACTTCCGCGGACTCGGCGACCTTCGTGCTGGCCATGATGACTTCCCACGGCGACGCCACGCCGCCAGCGCTCAAGAAGATCGTCTGGGGTCTGACGGTCTCCGCCACGGCGGCCATTCTGCTCTATTCCGGCGGCCTGGAGGCGTTGCAACGCATGGCCATCGCGGCAGCGCTGCCGTTCACGGTCATCATGGCGCTCATGTGCCGGAGTCTGTACAAGGGATTGCGTTACGAAATGCGGGAATCTGCCATGAAGTGCGATCCGGAGCCGCCCCTTGCCAAGGAGCCCGCGTCGGACGGCTAGCGCCTCGGCACGGTCCGCACGTCCAGAACCCGGCTCTCTCAAGGGCGGTCACCCGGCAGCCCCCCGGCGATCACGGCCGCCATGCGCGGCCTCGCCACGCGTCAACGAGAGGTTCCCGGGATGTCTCGGCTCCAGGCGACCCGGCTCGCTCAAGGGCGGTCACCCGGCATGGCGAGGGGCTCCACAGGCGGCAGCACGCCTTCCTGCTGCAACGTGTGGAAGCTGCCCATCAGCTGCTCCAGCACCTGTTCGGCGTCGGGCAAGGCCTTGCGGCTGAGATGGAAATACACAGGCACTTTGGACCACGGCGTAACGGTAAGCGCCTTCGCTTGCTGAAGAAGCTCGTGTTCGTTCTTCGCGGCGAGTTCATCCAGCCCAGCCGCGAAATTGAGGTCGTAGAGCAACGCGTAGTCAACGTTGCGCCGCAGCTTGACGGCGATGGCTCCGGAGAAGCTGTCCGCCTCGTACTGCTCGACCTGGTTCTTCGGGTCGTCGAGCCAGCTCTTGAAGCCGCCATAGCCGTAACCGCGCATGACAACGATGCTCTTGCCCGCCAGGTCGCTCCGGTACGCCACCGGCGACGACCCTTCCTGCCCGTACAGATTGAGATTCTCGGTGTAGACGGGTTCGCTGCTGGTCAGGACGAGGGCAGGCTTCTCCAGCAGGGGATTGCGCACGAGCATGCTCAGGTCCACCTTCCCGCCCAGGATGGTCTTCATCAAGCGTTTCGCGGGGTACAGCTCCCCGCGCCACGAGTAGCCTGCATGCGTCGCCACCGTCTCGAAAAAGTCGATGCGGATGCCGCCGACCTCGCCATTTTCCAGATACATCCACCCCGTGGGAAATTCTGGTCCGCCCAGAACAAGCGTTCGGCCGGTCTCGGCCGAAGCGCTCTCCGCATGCATGACGCCCCCGAGGAGCATCGAGACAACAATCAGGGCCGCAAACAAGGGCGCTGCCCGAGACGTCGAGAGACCAAGCAGGAAAAAACGGATCATGACGACCTTCCATATACGTTGCAAAGACCGGGAGATTCGAGGCGTTTTGGCAGCATACTTGCCAAGTTTGTCGAAATCGTGCTGTTCCCGTGACCTGTCTGTGAACATGCGGTGAGGCTCTGGCCCGTGGCCAATCGCAAGAGGAAAGCGTGCGAGGGGGAGCGCCATTCCGGAGGCGCGTTGCGCCAACATCCCGCAGGTGTTCCGCATCGAGCATATTCTGATGCGTTTCTTCGAAAAAGTCGTTATACTGGGTCGAGGCTTGCGCAATTCGTCCGCAATACGTCCACGGCTGCTGCGTGAACCGGACGCCGCCGCTGCTTCCCTGGCGGCCGGGAGCCCGGACGTTGCGGAGGTGCGGCACGCCGCAAACGCGCCATGGGGAAAGAGCCCTTCAGACGCCCCACCACGCGGACGCCGCGCGACGCTCCGTCACGTTCAACGCGCGCAACAACGCGCCAATCTTCCATATGCATCAACGAGGATAACCGATGTCAACTTCTCCTGACGCCCCCGAGTCACAATCCACCAGCAAACCGGCCAAGAAGCTGGCCAAAAAGCTGATCAAGCGGCCCAGCATCAACGTCAAGGTACTCCTCATCCTGGCGGGATTCCTGCTCTTCTGGCCACTGGCCGTGGGTGTGATCTACATGCTCCATGAATTCCAGGACACCGTGGACCCCATGCGCTTCCCGGAGCCCTCCGCCACCATCCAGGTGTTTCTGGCCAAGAGCGAGAACGCGACGACCCTTACGGAGCCCGAGCGGTGCGAACTCCTCGTGGCCGGCATTACGGGGCAGCTGCGGCGGGAACTGGACTCCCCCTTCGGCTGGAGCGTGAACGACCTGCTCATCTCGCCCACGTCGTGGCTCTCGGCCCGCGCCAGTCGGCAGGAAGGCGTCATCTACGCCACGCGGATGCTGATTCAGGAATTCTCCCCCTCCGTGACCAAGCTCGGCCGGACGGACAAGGAAAACACCATCACCCAACGCGTGCGCGAACAGGAAGTGGTCTATGGGGCCGACATCTGGGGCTTTTTCAAGAAATCCTCCGAAGCCGCCTACCGCAACACCCTGGAGGGCATGGACGAGTATGTCGCCGCGGTCCGGGAGGGAGAAGCCGTCTTCAACGTCCGGAGTGACGACCTCTACAACATGCTGCAATTTCTCACCGGCGAGGAGTTCCTGGGTCAGTCCATGGGCTTGCTCACGCAACCCAACGAAGAGGTCCCCGGGGATGAACTGGACGAGCGCGTCTATTACGTTCAAGGCGTGAGTCTGGTGCTGCGGGACTTCCTCCACGCCCTGACCACGGCGTACCCCGAGATCGAAGAGCGGGGCGGCGCCGAAAACATGCGCGCGGCTTTCCGGTCCCTGGATCGCATCTGCACCTTCTACCCTGTCATGGTGCTGCGCGGTCGACACGACTCGCTCATGGCCGACCACCGCGGCAAGATGGCGCGGTACGCCATCAGCGTGCGGACGCGGATTGGCGACAACGCGGAAGCCATGAGTCGATAGTCCGGAATTCGGCCGCCATGCCGCGACAAGAACGACCAGCGCACTGCCCAGAGGGACCGGGCGTCCTTGTGTTGGAAAGACGGGGGTGCGCCAGATCGGGACCTCGCGAAGGCGGCGTGTCCCGGCGGTGAACGGGGGGGGGAGAGCCTTGCTATAGGAGGCTGCTTCCCCCGGCCCCCACCAAAGGCTTTTTGCAATGATTTTGGAACGATCCGCGCTGCAGCTCAGCATACGCCGATTGGGGAGGGCGCGCCAGGTCCACCGCTGTCGCCTGTGGGAAGCAGTGGATGGCAGCCGCGGAAATCGAAGAAGGGAGGCCCCTTGGCAAAGGGTTGCTCTCTCGCGAGTGTCTCCTCGGCGCCATTGCGCAACCCGCTCTAGTTGACCTCCTGCGCCGCCGGGGTGACGAGCGCATCCTGGATTTCGCGGATGAGGCTCTCCATTGCGTTGAGATCCCCAGCCTCGGAAGCCATGGAGCGCTTCGCTTCGTGCAGATCCTCGAGCATGCTGCGGAGGTCGGCGCGGTCCGTGAACGGCTCGTGAAGGATGCGCCGCGCCTTGTGGATCAGCTCGTCCACATCGCTGTTCCCGGAGACTGCGGTGGGCTTGGCCTGCAGCTCCACGGACGGCTCGGCCGGCTCGCTCACGGGGGCGGCGTCCATGAAGAAGGCCCCGGGCTGCGTGCTGGAGCCCTCCTCCTCACCATGCGCATCCACGCCCACGGACGAGGTGAAGCTGGCGATCTCCAGCGTCAGACCCTCGCTGTCGATGTCTTCGAAGGCGCTGGATTGGGTGAAGCCGCCGCTTTGTCCCACACCCGCGATGAACCCACCCATGCCGCCGGCATGCGTCGTGGCGGTCTGTCCGCCGACGGTGGCGGGCGCATCCGAGGTGAACGCCTTGGCGGAGCCGTTCGCGAGACCGCCCTGATAGGAGGTGAACGCCCCGCCGGCTTGGCTCGACCCACCACCCGCGGCGGAGCCGGCGGTCTCCACGGCGAAGGGCGAGGACGGCGCGTTGGAATCCGCCTCCAGGACGCTGGTGAGCGTATTCATGTGCTCCTGCACGGCATTGTCCGTTTCTCCGAACTGCTCGGCGAGGAACCGGCTGACTTCCTCCATCATCGCGTCTTGCTGCGAGGGCTGCGGCTCTTGCGCCACGTTCTGCAGGGGCTGGAGGGGTTGTGCGTTCACGCCGGGGCCGCTGTCGACAGGGCTGTCGGCGGGCGTGTCGGCGGGCGTGTCGGCGGGCGCATCGTCCGGGAGCTCCGGGGAGGGCTCGAAGGACGCATTCTGAATGAGCGCGGCGCCTCTGGACCGGGGGGCGTCGTCATCGTCAGTCGAAATCGTCGGGGTCGGATCAGCCGGCGGCGGATCGGCCGGCGGCGGTGGCGGCGGCTGCGGATTGTCGATGGCGATGGTGAGCGTCTTGGTGTCCGAGACGTCCTTGGTGATTCTGTGCCCCACGTTCTTGAGGACGTAGTTGAATTGATCGCTGCCGTTCTGGACGGAGTCGTCCAAGGCGTCGGGCGTGTAGACCAGCTTGCCGGCGGCGATGTCTTCCGCGAGGATATTCTGATTGACCGCCACGTCCACGCCATCGAGCTGCACTTTCCCTGCAGACGCGAGGCTGGTGACGTCGATGCTCATGTTGGGGTTGCGATGATCCGCCTCGCTGATGCCGAAGTTGCTGAGTCCCAACGTGACAGACGCCTCGTCCGTGGTGGCGGCGTCTTCCACCGTCGGCTTGACGATTCTGCTTTCGATATCGGCGCTGGTCATTAATGTAGTTGTAAGGATGTCAGCACCGTTAAACATGTAGCCATTCAAATACAACCTGAAGTGAGTCGAGTTGTGCGTCTGAACGGTAACATCGGCGCTGTCCGCATCGATTCCATTGAGGTAAATCGTGTCGCCGGCTTGGAAGTCATAAATGATTTGGCGATTCTCACCAGAATTGGCCGTGAGCAGATTCACGTTCATGACGAAGCCGTCGTCGCCGGCGCCGCCATACATGTGGTCAGTCCAGCTTCCGCCCATCAGGGTGTCGTCACCGTCATCGCCGAAGAGCGTATCATACCCATGTTCGTCGATGATGTAGTCGTTACCGTCGCCGCCATAGGCCCAGTCTTCGCTCCAGCCGGCGTTGATGAAGTCGTCTCCGGCGTCGCCGCGGAGCGTGTCGCGATTGCCGCCGCCATCGATGGAGTCGGCGCCCTCGCCGCCGTGGAGGATGTTCCGTCCGTTGTCGCCGATGAGGGTGTCACCGAAGTTGGAGCCCTGCACGACTGCGCTGGAGCTCGTGATGGCAAGGGTGTCCACTCCGCCATATCCGTCTTGCACCGTGTCCGCGTCGAGGTTTACGACGATGGCGGCGGGGTCTTGCGAATAGTCCGCGATATCCCCGTCATAGAGCGTCAACTCGTCATCGCCGGCGCCCCCTTGCAGCGTGCTGGCGCCCGCGCCCGAATCCTGGAGGCGATCGTCGCCATCACCACCACGTAAAAGGTTCTGCCCGCCGTGGCCGAAGAGGCTGTCGTTGCCGGCCCCGCCATCAAGTGTATCACTCCCGGAGTCAGACGAGAAAATCTGATCGACGCCGGCTTCCCCCAAGAGGCTGTTGTCGCCGTCGCTGCCGACAAGTTGAATTATGTCGTCGCCGTCGCCGGCGAATACGGTGTCGTCGCCATCACCGGCGAATATGATGTCGTCGCCAGCCGTCCCGTTGATGGTCTCACTGGCGTTCGTGCCGATGAGATTCGCCATCAGGCCATCATACTCGCGCAGCTTCTCCGACTTGAAGTAGAGCGGCGCCACGTCCACGCCGCCGTGCTCCAGAACCCAATCGCCGCCGTCGGCTTCGTTGCCGGTGGCGTCGTCGGAAGCGGCGAGCTGCACGCCGGCGATGGACGCCAGGGTGTTGACGAAGGTCTCGCCGACCGAAACGGCCTCCTCTGCTGCAGTCGTGTCGGTCGGCTCGGTCGCGGGCGCAGGCGCGCTTGCAGCAGCGTCGGCCGCGTCATCGGAGTCGGGGGTGGCGTCGGTGGACTCCACAACGCTGCACGCCAGCAGGTCGATGCGACCGTCCGGCGCAACGAGGGCGCCCACGCTTTCCCAGAACGAAGCCAATTCGGGGTGTGAGAGCAAAGAATCCGTTGAGATGACAATGTCTTCGCTGAGTTGAAAACTGCCGGCCGCGCTGGAGTGCGTGGCCCAGGCGAGGCTGTTCACGGCAGCGCCGTCCAGGCTCGCCTGCAAGGCCTCGAGGATTTCGTCCACGGAGTCGTCCGCGCTGTAGGAGACGGTGACGACGTTGTCGCGGGCGGCGGCGGCGAGGTCCTCGTGGTCGGCGAGGTCTTCGTTGATGACCAGCAGGCGGCGCTCGCCGGCGTCGTCGGCATCGTCTTGCGCGGCGGCTGCTTCGGGTGATGCCGGGGATTCCGCCTGTCCCGCGTCGTTGCCGGCTTCCACGTCGCTCACGTCATCGTCGCCGGTTTCCACGTCGCCGGCTTCCACGTCGCTCACGTCATCGTCGCCGGTTTCCACGTCGCCGGGAGCGATTTCATCTGTATCGACAGACGCAGCAGCGTCACCGGCGTCTTGGCTTTCGGCCGTCACCTGCACGGTATCCTGCGCAGCGGCGTCGGCGTCCTCCCCGGCGTTCTCGCCGGAGGCTTCTGCGGTCTCGTCGGAAGGTGCAGGGGCTTCCGCAGGCGCTTCCGAGGTGGTGTCGTCGGCGTCCTTGGCGGCGACATCCTCGGTCGCCTCCGCATTGTCGGCGTCGGGGGTCCCGGACGAGGCGTCGTCCCCGTCCTCGGAGGCGACGGCGTCAGCTTGCTCGCCCTCGGACGTGTCGTCGCCGGTCGTGGTGGAAGCGTCCTCGGCCGCCGGCTCCGTGGCAGGCGCTTCGGCGGGCTGTCCGTCGCCTTGTCCATCGTCTTCGGGCTCTGCCGGAGCGCTCTCCGGCGCGGGCTCGGCAGGAGCCTCCACAACTGCGACGGCGGCGGCGCCATCCAGGACGATACGCTCTTCCAACGACATGAGCAGCGGCATACACGACCCCTTGTTCTAGTCCCCACGATCGGCCCACTCTGAGGGCGCCCTCGATTCAGGAGCCAAAACGCTTGACGGCGCTTCGCTGTATGGTATGTTTACCAGTTTCGTGAATTAAACACGGGACGCAGTAGTGTCAACCATCACCAAGGGATACGCGCAAGTTCCGGATCCCGTGCGGCCGCGACAGTCATGGCGACCACCACAGCGATCCGCAAGAATTTCGACATCCTGCATGTGCAATGGAGCCGCGGCGGTCAGAAGCCGCTTTCCCGCGCCACAACGCTCCACATGGCGCGCAGGCCATCCAGCAGGGGGGCGCTGGCGTCCGCCGTCACCCAGACGATCCCTGTTTCCCCGAAGGCCATGCGTTCCGGTGGCGTCTCCAAGGTCAGCTCGATCATGTACCAGCTCTCCAGCACATGGAGCCGCGCGCCGCGCTGTTGGACCGGCAGGGCCCCTTGCGCCGCCGATGTGAGGCCGGCGAATTCGATGGTCTCTGCGCGCACGGGGTTCACGCTCAGCACGCGTGCAGGCGTCAACGCCGCCGTGGCGTCGCTCTGGAAGGCGCCGCGGCCCTGCTGCCGGATGCGGTCCACGTCGGTCTCCTTGACGAACGCGTAGGCCTTGAGGTCCTCACCGAGAGCCACTCTGCCCAGCCGTGTGTCCCTGGCGAGATGCATGCCGGGCAGCACATCACGGCTCCATTCATAGAGGAGGCCGTCGCGTCCGGCGCGGATTTCCAGCTGAGCGCGTTTCGCCTGCAGCCCATTGATGACCGCCCGCAGGACCTCCTCCTCTTCCTTGAGCTGCGCCGCCAGATCACGGCTCTCGGGCGTGCGGAGGCGCTGCGCGCGTTCCGTCCGGAGCATGGCCAACTCCAGCTCGGCGATTTCCAGCCGCATGGCGAGTTCGGGTTCCTCCAGCCGCAGCAGCAGCTCGCCGGTTTGCACGCGCTGGCCTTGCTCGGCGCGCACTTCCGCCACCCGACCCGCCACCGGGGTGTAGACCACCTGACTGACCGCCGGAGCCACCACGGCCGGCAGCGAGATGCGCCGCGGCATGGGGACCGCCAGCCACAACACCACGGCGCACACAGCCGTCGCCACGAACACGGGCCGCCACGGCGCCTTCATGTTCTTCCGCAAGGACCACATCGCCCGCGCCTCCAAGAGAATGGGTTTGATGAAGAACCAGTAGGCCTGCGCCAGCAACAGCGCCACGCCGAGGACCTTGGCCACGGCATGGTAGATCATCAGGGCGATGGCCGCATACAGGAGCACCCGGTAGAGCTGCGCGAAGACGGCGTACGTCAACAGGAACACGCGCCGGCTGCGGGAAAGCGCCGGCTCCGGGTCGGGGAGCCGCAGGCCGAAACACCACGTGCGCCGCCACCACGCCAGGAACGCCGCGGCGCGGCCCTGCAGATTGTCCAGGCCGGTGGCGTCCATCAACAGATAGTAGCCGTCGTACCGCATGGCCGGGTTCATGTTGATGAAAAACGTGGAGAGCAACGACGACGAGGTGACGACGAAACACACGCTCTTGGCGGGGCCTGGGGGAAAAAGCGCCCACAACACGAGCGCGACGCCGGCGATGGCGAGTTCCGCCGCAAGGCCCGCTGCGGAAATCACCAGCCGGTCCGTGCGAGACTGCAGTTTCCACGCGTCCGTCACGTCGCTCCAGGCCACAGGCCACAACAGGATGAAGGCCACGCCCATGGCCGGCACGCGACACCCCCGCGCCTTGGCGGCGTAAGCGTGCGCCAGTTCGTGCACCGTCTTCACAGCCACGATGGCCAGCACGAACCACGCCATGCCTGCCGGGGTGAAAAAGTACAGAAACGTGGCGAGGTAGGTCTCCACGCGCATGGCCGCGTAGATTCCGCCACACACCAACAGGACGGCGTACAACCAGAGCGCCGTGGCCGAGCCAAACAGCCGCGCCGCAGGAAGCGTGGCCTCCAGAAACCGATCGGGATTGCAGAGGGGGATGCGCCAATAGAGATGCTTGCGGAATAGCTCGCCGAAGACATTCGGCCGTGGCGCGGCGAGGGTCTGGCGCAGGGTTTCGGCGTCGAGATGAAGCGAGTCCACGGCGAAGCCCCGTCGTCGCACCTGCGCCACGAAGTCCGCCACCTCGTCCCGGGAGAGTCGCAGCGTCGTCTCCTGGCGCAAGGCCTGCAGCAAGGCCTCCATCGTGGTGGGTTCGCGCAATCGCTCGAAGACTGCGGCGGCGCTCCAGTCGATCTTGTCGAAGCCGCCGGTGAGGGGGTCGTGGATGGTGAAAGTGGGCTCGCCGTCAAAATCCGGCGGTCCCGGCAGGATGCGCAGGTCCGGCCGCAGCCGCGGCAGAGGCGTCGGGTCTTCGCGGCCTGTCTTCGTCTCGAGGCATGCGGCGCAGCTCATACGCCGAGGGCCTTGCGCGTCCAGGCCATGGGCTTGCGGAAGAGCCAGTAGCCCAGGGAGACTGTCTGCCCCTGGAGCATGGCCGAGCCCTGCAGCCCGATGCGCACCTCCGGCGTCTGCTGGCGCCATTCCGCCTCGGCCAGGACCGCCGGCGCGCCGCTCACGCTCTCGGAAACGCCATCTGCGACGTGGACGAGGTCCGCCAGCAACGTACGCTCCGGGAACGCGTTCAAGGCGATGCGTACGGGGGCGTCCGGATCGAAGGGAATGTTGTCGTCCAAGGCAAGCCAGATGCGCGCCAGGGTCCGCTCCGGATTCACGATGACGAGCACTTGCTCACCCACCTGAACAGGGCGGCCCCGCCAGATGTTCGGATCGTTCAACACCACACGCCCGGCCACAGGCGCCAACACCTGCACCTGGGCGGCCCTGTGTCGAGCCAACCGCAACCGGACCTGCTCCTTCTCCAGTTCCAGATCCAGCAAGGCGATTTCCGAACGCACGGCCGGGTCCTGAAAAGCGAGGTTGCTCACCCGCTTCAGGTTGGACTGGATGATGCGCACCTGCTGCCGCGCCACGGCGAGTTCCTCCTGGATGACGCGGTCGTCGTATCGGAAGAGCAACTCGCCCTCCTCCACGCGCTGCCCAGCCCTCACTTCCAGCGCCGCCACCACGCCGTCAAGGGGCGCAGTGACCACATGCGGATCGCGCGCCGTCACCTCACACGGCGCAGCCACCCGCAAGGGGACTTCCACGAAGACCAACGCCAGCGCAAACGCCGTCAGCACCAGCATCAACCCCCGCAACGAACGCCACGCGAAGCAGCGTGCGCCACGCAGCGAGAGCTTTTCCCACACCCCGCCGAAACTCACCATGAGCGACTGCATCAACGTGACGTCGCGCGCGGACCACTCGCGGCCTTCCCACCGTTCCGCCAGGAAGCCGGCGACCAGCGCATCTCCGGCGCGCACGGCCAGCCAGAGCGGCCGGGGCGCATGCGCCGCCGAGGTGAAGACGCGAAAAGCTTCGGCTGCGCGGGGCGCCACGTCCTCTTCGGTCAGGACACGGGAACGCTCGGGCTCCTTGAGGTTGCTGACGACTTGCCGCCAGAGCGCTTCCTGTTCGGATTCACGTGTGGAGGTCGAGGTCCGTCCCGAAACGCCCAACAGCCGCGGCCGGGTTTTCTCCATGGCCCACAAGGACGCGCGGTCGTAGCCGCACACGAGCGCGGCGCGGTTCAGCATGCGGAACTGCAACTCCTTGCGGTTCCTGCTGAGAAGCGCTTCCATGCTGAGCTGATGGACCAGACTGATGGTGCGCAGCGCGCGTTTGGTCTGATCCCCCTCGGCGGCGGAGGTCT
>CAYVWB010000074.1:0-20858 GCA_964455395.1 uncultured Desulfovibrionaceae bacterium | reverse complement strand
GGGGCGGCGGCTTTCACCAGGGGGGAGAAGTTCTGGATGTCGCTGAGGACCACCACCACGTCGTGCGAGGGCCGGCCGATGGCGAAGAAATCTTCGTGGGATTTGCTGGAGCGCATCAATTCGCGGACCACGGCTGGCGGCAGCCGCCGGGCCATGCGGACGTACTCCATGTCCACGCCGGAGCGCCCCTCGCGGATGGTGTCCAGATACCGGGTGAGGTCTTCCTGCTCCACGTGGGGGGTCGCTTCGGAGTCCTCATCGTCGCTGCGCAGACTGGCGGCTGCGCTGGCGTTCTTCAATGTTTCCAAAGCTTCGGGTGAACCGAGGTCGTATTTTTCGTCCAGCCCCAACAGCTTGGTGAAGTCCCGAACCGTACGCCACTCCAGCACGTCGGCCACGTCCTTGTAGGCGGCGTGATACTCCTCCAGTTCCTGCGCATTGGGGACATACGGGGTGACCATGATGAACCGGTCGAAGCGATCGCCGCCTGCGCTGAAAGCGCGCAGCTTGTCGGCCATGAGGCTGAGCATGGCCGTGGGCACTTTGGAGCGGATGTCAATAGCCGTGGTCTTGCCGTCATCCTCGTAGATGAAGTTGACGGAGTTCTGCAGACCGAAGGGCACAGGCCGCTGCCGCTTGCCCAGCAGCGTCAGCAGATGCCCCACGGCGCTCTGCATGTTCAAATAGGCGGCGATGGACATGGCGCGTCTCTGGTTGAACCCCTGTGGATGGCGACCTTGCCGTGATGCGCGAAAGGGCGCCTTGCTGCGCGAACTCCGCGCTTCTCCCCACCTATCCCCCTCCACGTCACGGGAAGACACGGGAAACCGTGGGAAGCCCTGGGAAGCCCTGGGAAGCCGTGGGAAGCCGTGGGAAGCCGTGGTCCGGACCCCTCCCGACGCCACACGCCGTCCGACCACCGCAGCGCATCCCCAGACCCTTCCCCGCGCGCGATACACAGTATACCCCGCGCGCGATACACTGTGCGCAGCCGAGTCACTGTCTCGCCCGGTCTTCGCCAAGACCCCCGTGGGCGTCACGGCGCGTCTTGCGTTCCCCTGTACGTTCGGACACCACACACTCTACCCGAAGCCACCCCGGGGGACAAGCCGTCCCTCTCCGCAGCGAGGGAGCCAACGTGTCTGCAGCGCCCGGGATGGCGTGGTTTGCGCAGGCGGCATGGACTGAGGAGAAGGCGCAGGCG
Source organism: uncultured Desulfovibrionaceae bacterium (assembly GCA_964455395.1). GTDB lineage: Bacteria > Desulfobacterota > Desulfovibrionia > Desulfovibrionales > Desulfovibrionaceae > CAYVWB01. Next base: position 19,654 of record CAYVWB010000074.1, on the reverse strand, counting down.
GCGCAGCCATCACGCCCCCTCGACGCACGGCGCCACGCCCCTGTCGCCACGCAGTCGGGACGTGAGGGGCGGCGGCGCCGTGGCCCTTGCGCGTCAGGCCGGCTCGAAGCCGATGTCGGTCACGGTTTTTCTGATCTCGTCCATGTCCACTTCGCCGGTGGTCTCGAAGCGCGCTTCCTCGGCTTGCAGATCCACTTGGACATCGGTGACGTTGGGGATGTTCTCCAGAGCCTTGGTCACCGATTGCACGCAATGTTGGCAGCGCATGCCGCGCACCTTGAGGGTCTCCATGGCGCATTCTCCTTGGTTGGTGGTGGCGGCGGGAAAGACGCCGCGGATTCTGCATGGTACCAGAACCCGCAGTTCATGGGCAATGCGGCTGTGGTCGCGGGGCGCCCGCCGTGACGCTGCGCCTCACGTTCGTGAAATGCAATTCATGGTGTTGTAAATGTTGCCGTAATGGCGTATCAGGAGGCATCATGGTAAATGGCGCGGTCTTTTTTCGTCGCCGTTGTCCGATGGTGTTCCGTTCATGTTGTACGAATCCTCAGTAGAGCACGCCGCCATGGAGCCCCCCGTCAAGAGCGCAACTCCCCGCATCCGCAAGCGCCTGGGTGAAATGCTCATCGACGCCGGTCTGCTGACGGAGGCGCAGCTGGAGCAGGCGCTCTCGGAGCAGAAACGCCGCAAGATCAAGCTGGGTCAGCTGCTCATTCAGGACAACATCCTGAAGGAGCGGCAGATTCTGCGCGCCGTGAGCCGGCAGCTGCGCATCGAGCTCTACGAACCCGACAGTTTTCCCCCGGACCCCAGCCTCGCCGTCTATATCTCGGAGAAACTCGCCCACCAGCACAACATGATCCCCTTGAAAAAGGACGGACAGTTGCTCTGGGTGGCCATGCAGGACCCCACGGATTTCCATGGCGTGACCGCTGTGATGAGCGCCACGAACCTGGACGTGGAGCCTGTGATGTGCACGGGGGAGCAGTTTCTCTCCCTCTTCCAGGGCACTTATGGCAAGCGCTACGACCCCAACGCCGACTTCGTCATGGATATCGACGATATCGACGTCGAGTCCGAATCCATCGACGAAGCCGGCGGCGACACCTTCACCATCGACTCCCTCCAGTCCATGGCGGAGGAAGCGCCTGTCGTCCGGCTGGTGAACTCCATTCTCGTCCAAGCCCTCAATCGCCGCGCTTCGGATATCCACATCCAGCCGGAGCAGGACGCCGTGAGCCTGCGGATGCGCGTGGACGGCAGACTCGAAGAAGTCCCCGGCCCGCCGAAAGCCGTCTACCTGCCGCTGTGCTCGCGCATCAAGCTCCTCTCCAACATGGACATCTCCGTCTCCCGCGTGCCCCAGGACGGCCGGTTCACCTACCGCGCGCAAGACAAGGAGATCAGCGTGCGCACCTCCACGGTGCCCTCCATCTACGGGGAAAAGCTGGTGCTGCGTCTGCTGGACCAATCCTCGGACGCCTTGCGACTCGAAGAGCTGGGCATGCAGCCCCACGAACGCAAGAAAGTGGAGGAGGCTCTGGAAAGGAGCCACGGCATGATCCTCGCCACGGGGCCCACCGGCAGCGGCAAGACCACATTGCTCTACTCGCTTTTGCGCAAGATCAACAAACCGAGCGAGAGCATCGTCACCCTGGAGGATCCTGTCGAGTACCGGCTCAAAGGCGTCTGTCAGATACAGCTCAACCTCAAGGCCGGCATGACCTTCGCATCCGGCTTGCGCAGCGTGCTCCGACAAGACCCGGACACCATCATGATCGGTGAAATCCGCGATATCGAGACAGCGGACATCGCCATCAAGTCTGCGCTCACGGGTCACCGGGTGCTCTCCACCCTGCACACCAACGACGCTCCCGGCGCCGTGACGCGTTTCGTGGAGATGGGGGTGGAGCCTTTCCTGGTGGCCTCCACAGTCGTCATGGTCTCGGCGCAGCGGCTGGTGCGGCGCATCTGCCCGGACTGCATCGAGCCCTACAACGCGCCCTTGGATGCGCAGAAGCTCATGGGTCTCAAGCCGGACAAAGGCATCCGCTTCTTCCGTGGCAGGGGCTGCTACAACTGCGGCAAGAGCGGCTACCGCGGCCGCGTCGGCGTCTACGAAATTCTGGTGATGGACAACACCGTCCGCGAACTCATCATGCGCCGCGCCACCGCTCAGGAAATTCGGGAAGAAGCCATCGCCGCCAAGTCATTCACCACCCTGCGCATGGACGCCGCCCGCAAGGCGCTGGAAGGCCTCATCACCTTCGAAGAGTTCGCCACCGTGGGGTACGAGCCGTAGCAAGCCGGCGCTGCGCAATGGCGTATCCCGCCCCGGGAGGGTCCCCGCGCGAGAGAGTCACCCCGAAGCCGCTGCAGCGTCCAGGAACACGTCCCGGTCCTCGCTGCTCGGCGCTGCTCGATCAGAACGGCTTCCCGGGGGGCGGCGGCGCATCAGACGCAGCGTCGCCGTCCTCGTCCTTGAGCACTTTGTCGCGATACTGCTGCACCATGGAGTAGACCATGTCGTTGCGGATGGTGAGGTCCTCGCGCACCCGACCTTTCTCCTTGAAGGCGACTTCTCGCAACGGCTTGACCCGCCACGCGCCGGCTTCCGTGCCGATATCCCAGTTGTGCAGATCGAACTGCAGCTGCAGTCGATAGGGCGTGGCGGCGAGGTCGCGCAGCAAGGCGAGCAGCTCCTGGGCCTGGAACTCCCCTTGCGGCTGGCGCGTCAGCACTCCGGAAAAAAAGACGCTGTACCCCGTGGTGGAGAACGTCAGTCGGGTGAGGTCCACGGCGTGCCGCGAGAGAATGCGGTTCACGGCGCGGTTGATTTCGTAGCGCTTCGAGCGATTCGACATGGAAAGCTCCTCTGACGAAGCCTGCTGTGTCGCCCTGCTTGCGCGACACGGAGGAGGCGCCAAGCCCGCACACGCGAACGCGGCCTCCTTGGTGCATACCACCCGGGGGGCGCTCCCCGCAAGAGGCGTGCACGCCGGTTGACATCCGGCGCCCCCGGTCTACAATGCTCCCGAACGACCTCCTCCCCCGAACCCCACCCGAGGTGTGCTCTCCGCCATGTCCCCTTCCCGATATACGATCCGCATCTTAGCGATGTGTCTCTTCTTTCTGTTGACGCACAACGCACCCCCCGGGGCGACGCCGCTCGCCCACGCCGACGACCTGCGCATGACGCCGGTGGTGCGCGCGGTGCAGCGCGTGGGCCCCGCCGTGGTCAACATCACCACGGACCGCATCACGGCGCAGCAGCGCAACCCCTTCGCCGACGACGAGGTCTTCGGGCCCTTCTTCCGCGAATTCTTCGGCGAGCTGCCCAACATGCCCCGCCGTCAACAGAGCTTGGGCTCCGGCGTCATCATCAATGGCGAACGGGGGCTTGTGCTCTCCAACGCCCACGTCATCGCCGGTGCGCAGTCCATCGCCGCACGACTCATCGACGGCCGGGAGTTCGAAGCCGAGCTCGTGGGCTCCGACCCGGACTTCGACCTCGCCGTGCTCCGCCTGAAGAACGCCCGCAACCTTCCCGAGGTCCCCCTGGGCGACTCCTCGGAATTGCTGATCGGGGAGACTGTCATCGCCATCGGCAACCCCTTCGGGTTCACCCACACCGTCACCACCGGCGTGGTCAGCGCCGTCAAACGCTCCATACGCACGGAACGCGCCGTATTCACTGACTTCATCCAGACGGACGCCGCCATCAACCCCGGCAACTCGGGGGGGCCGCTCCTGAACATCCACGGGGAAGTCATCGGCGTCACCACCGCCATCCACGCTCGCGCCGAGGGCATCGGCTTCGCCATCCCCATCGACAAGGCCAAGCGCGTGCTGGGCGAACTGCTGGGTCGCGGCCGGGTGAGCCCCGTGTGGCTGGGCCTCTACGGCCAGAGCCTGGACCCCGAGACCGCCGCCTACTTCGGCTTGCAGGACATGCGCGGCATGCTGGTGACGGAGTCGCGGCAAGGCTTGCCCGCGGCAAACGCCGGCGTGACGCCTGGCGACGTGGTCCTGGAGCTGAACGGCGTGCGCGTGGAGGACAAGGAGCACTACCTCCAGCTCATGCGCAACTTCGTGCAGGGCGAACGCGTCCGGCTGACTCTGCTGCGGCAAGGCCGCACTGTTCGCGTGGAGACCACCTTGGCGCCGTTGATGCTGGAGCAAGCGCTGCAACTGGCTGCCGAGCGCTGGGGCATGCACGTCCGCGACGCTGCAAGCGACGGCGCCCCGGGCCTGCTGGTGACCGCCGTAATCCGCAACAGCCCCGCAGCCCGGCTCGGCGTGCGCCGCGGGGACGTGCTGCTGGGTGTGGGCGGCTTGCGTTTGGACTCCCTGGAACACTTCGCGCAGGCGTACCGCCTGCACCGCCTGAACAACACGCTGCTCATGCTTGTGGGCCGCGGCGGTCGCACCTACCACGTGCGCATGCGGCTCTAGGGAGGTCGCCCCCCTCCAGGCAACGTCTGCGCGGAGGACTGGACGGGCCCGCGAAAACGCCGCCGGGAGCAACCGATCTCACCCGAGCGACAACACCCTGCGAGACAGCTTGCTGCAGAGCGCCCTCCCATTCTTGACAGGAGCCCCCGGCCCTGGCTATTGCCTAGCCTCTGCGCGTCCGCACCCTCTGCAAAGGCAGCGCACGGACGGCTGCGATCCTTCAACACGAGGAAGCGTTTCAATGGGTTACAAGATCACGATCGACTTGGACAAGTGCGTGGGCGACGGTGAATGCGTGGACGTCTGCCCCGTGGAGGTCTTCGTCCTCAAAGACGGCAAGGCCGTGGCCGAAAACGCCGAAGAATGCCTGGGGTGCGAGTCCTGCGTGGAAGTCTGCGACCAGGAAGCCATCGTGATCGAAGAGGAATAGTCGGCTCCGCCGAGTCCGCCCCCGGCAAGGCTCGCCGGGGAATGCGTCTCCGCTGAGGGTCGGCCCCGGTTCGAAGCCTGCGACCACGCCTTGCGAGCCGCCGCCATTCTTTTCGGAAGGCGACTTCGAGCCACGGCTTCGGAACACGACTCCGCGACTGGGGGCGCTTCTCTTTACAGCGCGCCGTTCATGGTTAATTTGCATGGATGCGGAACGCGCCGCCCCCGAAAATGGCGTGTGGACCGGCGCAGACGCGCAGGCGTCGCCACCCCGCGAAGCGACAAGGACACATGGCGGACAAGCGAGCATGACGGCCTCCCGCCAGCAGAATGGAGCGTTCCGTCCAGCTGGACGCCATGACGGCAGCCCCGCCACCGACCATCAGCCACCACCACGAGACGCACGCACTTTCAGGAGACCGTATGGACTTTTCCGAGTTTTTCGAGCGATACGAAGCGCTCGCCGACGAGGTGGAGACCCTCTTCGAGAAAATCAAGGCCGCCCACCCCGAAGAGGTTCGCTGCGAACCCGGCTGCGACGACTGCTGCTACGCCCTGTTCGATCTTTCGCTCATCGAGGCGTTGCACCTCAACGCGCAGTTCAACGAGAAATTCACCGGCGGCGCCCGCTCGGCCATCCTCCAGCGCGCGGACAAGGCGGACCGGGAAACCTACCGTCTGAAACGCGCCGTGTTCAAAGCCTCGCAGGAAGGCCGCAAAGCTGCGGACATCCTCGCCGAGGTGGCCGCCATGCGCGTGCGCTGCCCCCTGCTCAACGACGAGAACCGCTGCGACCTCTACGAGCACCGGCCCCTCACCTGCCGGCTCTACGGCGCGCCCACGGCCATCAACGGTCAAGCCCACACCTGCGGCAAGGCTGGTTTCCAAGCCGGCCAGAAGTACCCCACCGTGGACGTCGGCCGACTCCAGGACAAGCTTTTCGCGCTCAGCAAGGAACTCGTGGAAACCATGCCCACCCGCCACACGCGCATGGCGGACGTACTGGTCCCCTTGTCCATGGCGCTCATGAATCGCTATGATGACGACTATCTCGGTCTTACCGACGAACCGCCAGCAGCGGCTGCGGGCCCCGCGATGGGCGCGTCCTTCTCACGCGGGGGCCCCGCCCCCACCCAGGCGCCCAGCCCTTGCGGCTCGGAGAGCGCCTGCGGCGGCAGCCACGACTGGTACGTCCCCGGTCCGGAGAAGGAGCGCCACGCGCCTCCCGGCGGCATCGGCGATCTGCGCCCCCCCGCGGATGCTGACCAGTCCGCTCATGGCCCCTTCAGCTCCAAGGACGAGGACTAGGCCATGACCACCCACCGTGTGCGACCGCCGGAAGCCTCCAACGAGGAACAAGAAGCGCACAAACGCCACATCTACGAAAAGATGAGCCCCCGGCGGCGCAAGTTCGTGGACCGCATCGGCTATGAGAACTGGGACCCCCTGGCGGGCCCCAAGGATCCCATCGAAATCCGCAAGGATCCAACAAACCGCACCATCCAGCAGCTTGTCACCGAGTTTCTGCGCAACCGCGAGGCGCACCAGTCCTATTCCCAGGCGTACGCCTCCGGGGCATTGGAACTCGCCCTCGGCGGCGTCATGCGTCAGGAAGACCGCTATCTCGGCATGCTCGAGTTCGCCGCGTGGTACGCCAAGCTCAAGGAAAACGAAGGACCAGACCATGCAGACCAACGCCCGTAACGCCGACGAATTCATCGCGGAATGCCAGACCAAGCTCAAAGACAACCCCGGCTGCGGCAACACCCACTACAACTTGGGCGTGGCCTACCTCTCCAAAGGGGACTTCTTTGAAGCGGAGGCCTCCTTCCGCGAAGCCCTGCAGCACTCGCCCACCATGGCGGAAGCTTATGTCCAGCTGGGCGGCATCGCCATGCACCAGGGCGACATCGAAGGCTGTCTGAACTACAACCGCCTCGCCACGCAGTCCCGGCCCATGTTCGCCACCCCCTGGGGCAACATCGGCTTCGCTCTGCTCCAGAAAGGCGAGGTGAGCCAAGCAGCCCGCGCTCTGGAAAAAGCCGTCAAGCTGGATGACAAGTTCGTCCAGGCCATGGCGACCCTCGCCTCCGCGTATCTCATGGAAGGCGACGCCGACCGCGCCCGCCAGATGTGCGAGCGCTGCCTCGCCATCGAGCCCAACTTCGGCCCGGCCTGGAACAACCTCGCCCTGGCGTATCTTGAGCTTGACGACGCCGCCAAAGCCGTGGAGTGCGTGGACAAGGCTGTGGCCTCTGGCTTCGACGTCCCCAAAGGCCTGCTGGACGAGATCGAAAAGTATCGCTGAGCCCCTTTCCGCGTTCACCCCCATAGCGCAGGACATGGCGGCTGGCGGGGACTGTGCGGAAGAAACGCCTCTCCACCAAGGGTGGAAATCAAAACGCGCCGGCCGGGGTCCGTCCCCAGCCGGCGCGTCGTGGTGTGCGCATGCGGCGAGCAAGGCGTCAGAACCGCTCGAAGTCGTCGTCCCCGTCAGCGTCGCCCTGCAAATCCAGACGCATGCCGCCGGACTTGCCGGAAGCGGCGGTCCCGCCGGCGCCCAGCGCCCTGCGGGGGGCCGTCGGCGCAGGGGGGGGCGTGGCCGTGGAGGCGGTGACCCGCCGACGCCGCGGCGAGGCGCCGTCTTCGATGCGGAAGAAGCTCATGGAGGACTGCAGCTGCTCTGCCTGGCTGGAGAGCTCCTCCGAGGTGGAGGCCATCTCCTCGGCGGCGGAGGCGTTCTGCTGCACGACCTGGTCGAGCTGCTGAATGGCCTTGTTGATCTGCTCGGCGCCGGCGTTCTGTTCCGCGCTGGCCGCGGCGATTTCCTGGACGAGCTGCGCGTTGCGCTGAATCTCGGGGACGAGTTGGTCGAGCATGGCGCCGGCTGTCTCCGAAACGCTCACGGTGGAGCTGGAGAGTTCGCTGATCTCGGCGGCTGCAGCGCCGCTGCGTTCAGCGAGCTTGCGCACCTCCGCAGCCACCACGGCGAAGCCCTTGCCGTGTTCGCCGGCGCGGGCCGCCTCGATGGCGGCGTTGAGCGCCAACAGGTTTGTCTGCCGGGCGATCTCCTCGATGATGGAGATTTTCTCCGCGATGTTCTTCATGGCCACCACGGCGTTCTTCACGGCTTCCCCGCCTTCGCGCGCGTCCTGGGAAGCCTTGGTGGCGATCTCCTCAGTCTGGCGGGCGTTCTCGGCGTTCTGGCGGATGTTGGAGGTCATCTGCTCCATGGAGGATGAGACTTCTTCCACGCTGGCGGCTTGTTCCGTGGCGCCTTGGGAAAGGTTTTCCGAGGAGGCGGAAAGCTCCTGCGAGCCCGAAGCGACGTTTTCCGAAGCGCCTTTGACTTCGGCGACGATGACGCGGAGCTGGTCCCCCATATGGTTGAGCGCCCCGGCGAGTTCGCCAATCTCGTCCTTGCGGTCGATATCCAGCCGGCGGGTGAAGTCGCCTTCGGCCATGGCTTGGGAAAAGCGCACGCCTTCGAAGAGCGGCCGGGTGATGGAGCGCGAGAGAAACACGCCCAGCAAGATCGCGATGACCACGCCGAGGGCCACCCCCACGATGGAGATGAGCTTGCCTTGCTCCGCCTGGGCTTCCCCGACGGCCACGGTCTCGGTTGCGGACTCCTCGTTCATGACGACAAGCTCTTCGATGAGCCGGAAGGATTCCCGCATTTTCTGCTGCGACTCCCCGAGGATGAGGTCCGCCATTTCCTGGAAGGAGGCTTGCGCATCTTCCGCCAGTCCGGACATCTCATCGAAATACTTGAAGACCTCCTGCGCCTGGGGCAGCATCGTCTCCTTGTAGATGAACGTGGCCCGTTCCACGTTGTTCAAGGCGTGGGCCCGCTTGATCTCCTGCACGGCGTTGTGGAAGGCGTCGTGGTGCGGTTTGATGTCCGCAATGAGCCTGTCCAACTCGGGGTTCTTGGTGGAGAACGCTGCAACCCACCGGCCGAAGTTGCAGGCTGTGGGGTCCTCGCCGCCTTGGAAGGACTTGCCCTCGATGATGAGGTCGGCGACGTCCGTGGCGAGTTTGTAGTGGTCCCCGCGGAAGCGCATGAGCTGCGCCATGAGCCCGTCCGGGTTGGCGATGTCCAGTTCGTTGATGCGTCTGGAGAGGCTGATGGCGCGGCTGTTGGCGTCCACGGCCTGCTGGAGCGTGTTCTCGAAGCGGTTCCAGACCTGGGCTTCCTCGGGGGTCTGGGGCAGGCTCTCGTAGGCGGCCACGGCTTGTCGGTAGCGTTCGCGGCGCGTCTCGATATCGTCGTACTGGAGCGCGCGGGTTTCGCTGTCGATGTAGGGGCTCAGCAGGGTGCGCATGGAGGTCTGCAGCCGACTGAGCTGGCCCTCGGCGGTCTTGAGTTCGGAGACGGCGGGCAGGGACTCTTCCCCTATCTCGCGCATGTTCTCCTGCAGATTGTCCAGTTCCAGCAGACCGTTGAGTCCCACGGCCAGAGCGATGAGCGCCGTGAGCAAAAAGCCGCCCACCAGCTTGCCCCCAAGCTTCAGATTCTTCATGCCTCTCCCCTGATGAATGGAAACTACGAGTGGCGCGCCCCGACGTCCTCAAGGACTGGTGGCGGCGCGTTCTGCGGCCAGCCGCATGTAGGCGCTGGCGAGTGTCTGTTCCAGAAACGTCTGGCGGCGTTCGTGGTGGCGCAGCACCATCCACGAGGCGCCGAAGAGGGCGGCGTGCATGCCCAGCGCCACGTCTTCGGGGCCGCCGGGTCGCAAGTCGCCGATGCTGCCGTCGTCGCCGCCTTCGCGGATGAGGTCCACCAGCATTTCGGTATAGCGGGTGCGCAGGGCTTCCAGGTTGGAGAGCAGGAGCGGGTCGGTCTGCTGTGCGCCGGCTGCGGCGTTCTGCAAGTAGACAAGCAGCTGGTCCGGTTGATCCTGCAGGTAGCTGAAGAACGCGCGGATGTAGAGGTCGACGCCTTCCAGACCGGTGGAAGCGCCGGCGATCTCCATGCGAGTACGTTTGTGCAGAGCGTTCAGGGTGAACCACGCCATGACATAGAGCAGGTTCTCTTTGCTCTTGAAATGGTAGATGACAGTGCCGTTGGCGACGCCGGCTCGGCTTGCTATCTCCGAGACGGTGGCTTGATCGTACCCCTTCTTGGCGAAGAGCGCCGTGGCGGCGTCGAGAATGGCCTCGACCTTACCCATGCGAAACCTCTTGACTGTTCATTCAGACATCATGACGACCCCGGCGGCTCAACCCCACGTGTGCTCGCCGTTTCCCGATATATATACATTGATCCTTCATGGGGACGCAACCCCTTCTTGAACGCAAAAAGACCGGAAGCGCGCGATGGCGCTCCCGGTCCCGCGACTGTGCTGTATGCCCAGTCAGCGAAGCTTATTTGCCGGACACGGCCTTGTACTTGGCGTAGGCGTCGTGGATGCGGCGCTTGAGCTCCTTGAGCTTGGCGGATTTCGCTTCGTCCACGCCGTAGCGGGGCTCGGAGATGGAGAAGACCCAGTTGGCGATGTCGTCCAGGACATGCTCCGTGGCGAGGCACCATTCGTCCGTGCAGGTCTCCTGCATGCCTTTGGTCTGCTCCAGGATGTCCTCGACCTTGGCCAGGGACTCGTCCATGGCTTTGAGGAAATCGTCCCAGTACGCGTCGAGATCGGTGGCGACGCCGGCGAAAGGCGAGTTCATCACTTCGGTGGTGGCCATGCGGTGTGCTCCTTGTTTGCGAGTTGAGTGCTTGTACGGGTTCGACAGTTGAAGGGCCCAGCCCGACGGGGGGGGGCCTATTTCCGGGGCTCGACAGACTTCCCTGCATCTTTCCATGCGGGGAAACCACCTGCGAGCACGGTCACGAAGGGGAAGTCGCGGCCGATCATCTTCTGCGCCACGAGTTGCGCGTCGGCTTCGCCGGGGGCGTCGTCCACCAGGACGTAGCGGCCGTTCTTCTGCTGATTGGCGAGCCAAGTGAAGTCCTCGGGATCCACCGCCACGGCGCCGGCGATCTTCTCGGCTGCGCCTTTGCGGATGTCCAGCGCCACAGCGTCTTCCTGCATGATTGTCGCCAGCGTGGCCGGGGTGGTGCGCTCGATGTCCGGCGCGTGCACCGGCTTTTCCAGGGTCTCCGCGAACTCGCCCGAGTATTCGGGCGTGTTGATGTGCGCGAAGTTCTTCTTCATCGTCTCCATGAATTGCTTGGTCTGCTCATTCATCGCGCGCCCCCTCCCTTGAGGCGTGTCATCTGAGGCGTGTCATCTGATGCGCATTGATGACGGTGGACTCACGGCCGACATGGCCTTGTCCGTCGAGAGGTCAGCGAGGCGCCGCGTCATTCGCGTCCGACCCCGAAAGGGATCAGCCCGCGCCCGAACGCCTCACCATGCAGCGTCCTGCCGTGCGTTCCCGGGCGGCGATCTTTTCGCCGCACATGTTCGCGCGCCGCCCACGCGGAGCGACAAAGCCAAGACGCAATGGCCATTGTGTTGAAATTACTCTGAAGAGGGCTTGCTCGCCATAGGACGATGCGCTCCTTCCGCATAAGGAAACATCGTACACCATGTCGGCGCTTGCCTTACAGACTCCGGTGCGTGACGCGCCGCAAGGCGGCGAACCGTTCGCGCGCGTCCTCCAGGTCCTGTGGCGCGCCGAGCGTCTGCTCCAAGGCGGCCATCACCATCCGGCCCTGCGCCAAGAGTGGTTTCTGTTGCTGAATGGATGGCGTCACCTCGGCCACGGCGGTCAACACTTCCAGCAGCCGCATGGACACCGCCGGCGAGTTGGCGGCCGCTTGACGGATCTGGTTGAAACACGCGCCCACGGCGCCAGCGTACGTGAAGGGTTTGGCGACCAGCCGCAACCGGCCGTCTGCATTGACACGGTAGCCGGGGTCCATCGTTCTGCCGGCCAGATCCGCCATGCTCGCCCCCAGCCGGTCCAGGCACCCCATGGCGGTATGTGGGTCGTTCACCCCCGGGGAAAGCGCCCGCAGCGCCACTTCCACCAGCTGAAGAATGGAGTACTCCAGGTCCTGGTAGCGGGTGCGCTCCACTCCCACCACAAGCGCGCGGTTCACGGCGGCGTCCAGATCGGGGTCTTGGACAGGCAGCGGCCACGCCATGGCGAGCCGGCCTCCCGCCATCACGAAATCGCCGGGTCTGGCCTGCAGCACGAGCACCAGACTGCGCGATTCCGCCAGCTGATAGAGCCGTTCGGCGTCAAGGGCTTGCACATAGCCGGAAGTCTTCGCCAATACCGCTGCGCTTTCCCGCATGAAGTTTTGCGGAAGCGCCGGGCCGGGCGCGGCCTCCTCCCATGGATCCGGATAGAGTCGCGCCACGCCGCTGGTCAGCTCGTCCGCCACCAGCGCCGTCACTCGCTCCGCCTTGATGGACGTGGCGATGTGGTGGATGAAGTAGACCAGCACGAAGACGCTGCCCACCCCCAACGCCAAGCCCACGGCCGTGGTCATTCGTGGGGCCTCCCCCGGCGCCGCCAGAACCGACTCCGCACTGATCCCGCGCAAAGCCAGCAGACAGTAGAGATACGTCAACAGAAACATGCCGAGACAGCGCTGGCTGGCGGCGTCCCGCAGAAAGTTGTTCAACAAGCGCGGGCCGAACTGGGTTGAAGTGAGGGTGAGCGCCACCATGGTGACCGAAAACGTGACGCTGACCACGCTGACCATGGCCCCCGCCACGGTGGAGAGCATGTCCCGAGCGGCCTCCGCGCCCCCTGTCAGCACCAGGGGCGCCGACGGCGCCAGCCCGACCCGCACCAGTTCGGCGTCCAACGCCGCCATGCCGAACGCCAGCGCCGCGCCGAGGGCGGCCATGAGGCCGGGGGTGAACCAGAACCGCGCCGCCGCCTTGCTGAGATAATTGCGCACTCGTGTCAGAACCATGGGGCAGTCCTCCGGAAGTCGACCATAATCCAGTTGCCGCGTTCCCGTCACGTGGTATCTGGCGCGACTCGGGCTGTCTGCAGTCCCCATGCATACAGAGCAGCGGCCCCGGTGATAAAACGGGTTGACCCCGCCGGCGACGCAGGGCACTTCTCGGCGAGTCCACACCGTTACTCTTCAGCCAGGAGCGGCGCTCATGCAGTTTCGTACCGACCAGACCCTCGTTCTCACCCGGGAAGACGAGTCCACCCTCGTGTTTCGATTCCGCACCGTGCGCTGGGTGGCCCTCGGCGCTGTCAGCGCGGTGCTGGCCGTGCTCTTCGGGATGTGGGTGGAGCCGGGTCCCTTGTGGCCTCCATCCTTTGCGGCGGGGGTGCTCTACGTCTTCGGTCTGATGTGTCTCTATTCCACCTGCTACAGCCTGCTCACCCGGCGTGTGCTGGAGATCGACCGGACGCGCGGCGCTGCGACGTATCTGAACAGAACGCCCTTCACCCGCCGCACCCGACGCTTCAACCCGGAGGATGTCGCGCTGGTGCGCATTCACCTCCCCCCGCGGTCATCCCTGCGGAAAGTGGTGGTGACCCTGACTGACGGTGAGGAACTGCCTCTGGGCGTGAGCGAACTGGGCGTCTGGGACGCAGACCGCGCGACGGAGCTGGGCCAAGCCGTGGCCGCGGCTTTCGGCAAGCCTTTGACGAGGGAGGACGACGAGGAATCCTCCTGACACGCACGCCCGGGACAGGAAAATGCCCGATTGCTGCTCTTCCTTTTCAAGGACGGGAAAAACATGGTATGCATTCCTTGGCGAACCCTGCTTCGCCGTCACGCGCCTGCGCACGCCGTCCGGGCTCCGGTCCGGGCTCCGGTCCGGACGCATCGAGGCGGCGCCCGCGTCCCGCACCCTAACCACGAGAAGGAGAACCGTGTATGCAGATGGGCGACATGTTCCAAACAGCTGACTGGAAAGCGGAAAAACACGTACCGGTCATCGAAGCGCCGGAAAGCGTCCCCGCTGACGAGATGTTCGACGTGAAAGTGAGCCTCGGCAAGGAGATCGCGCACCCCAACACCACGGAACACCACATCCGCTGGATCCAGGTCTTCTTCAAACCCGAAGGCGACAAATTCGCCTACCAAGTGGGCAACTTCGAATTCTCCGCCCACGGCGAAGCCGCCAAAGGCCCCAACGAAGGTCCCGTGCATACCCACCACGGCGTCACCTTTTCCATGAAGACCACGGCCCCTGGTGAAATCGTGGCCGCGGCGTACTGCAACATCCACGGTCTCTGGGAAAACAGCGCCGCCATCACCCTGAAATAGCGCGTCACGGCGCGCGCACGACAGCGCTTGCAGAGCCGGCCGCCTCTCCCCTCGACAGCGAGTGGGGGGCGGCCGTTTGCTTTCATGACGCCCGAAACCACGCAAAGCCCGGTCACACGCCGCATGGACCGCATGGGGGACGGGAATCCGCAGCGGCGCGGCGTCTGTATCTGTATCGAAAGGGTGTGGCCGCACACGGCGGCTCAGGCGGAGAAGGAGGCTCGTTTAAGCTCCAGGCAAGGCCCGGGAGGGCGGACGAAGGCGCGCAAGGAGGGGCGCCCCGCATGCGGTGGGGGGCTTTCGGGGAGCTGGCGGAGCTGTGCGCCATCAGGACATGTGGGGCGCTGCTCCGGTCCAGGGATGGACGACTTGCAGCCTTGGCGTCCACAGTCCATGCGACCACGCGTCCACAGTCCATGCGACCACGCGTCCACAATACATGCGGCCACGCGTCCACAATACATGCGACCACGCGTCCACAGTCCATGCGACCACGCGTCCACAGTCCATGCGACCACGCGATCACCCTGCACGCGGCAACCATACCGGCGTTCAGGATTGCGCGAACCCCGGCGGCGACGCGAGAGCCTGACGACGCGGCCACACCGGGGGAAGGCGTCACCACGCCGGAGCGTCATCGCTCCCGCTGTCGACGGCCGGCGCGCGAAGCCACGACTTGCCGGCGCATCGTTGCGCAGTCGCGTCCAGCCCGCGCGCATCGAAAGCGCTTCGGGCTGAATGATGAATCTTATCGGCTAGACCGCGTAGACTGCGCCCTGGCGCTCCAGAGCGTTCTGGCAGTCCACACAGAGGGAAGCGGTGGGCCGGGCCATCAGCCGCGCAGGACCGATGTCACCCCCGCACTCCTCGCACTCGCCGTAGTCCACGCTCTCCATGCGCTTCAAGGCGGTGCGGATCTCCTTCATGCGTTTCCACGCGCGCTCCTGCACGGCGATCTTGATGTGCGCGTCCGTCACCACGGAAGCGAACTCGTTCTCGTCCGCGCAGTACTCCACCTGGATGTCGGAGGACTGCTCCGCTTCCAGGGTGTCGAGTTCCTGCTCCAGGTGGCGCTTGATGGCGGTGTGCTGTTCGGGAGTCATGCCGTATCCTCCTGTGAGTTTGCCCGGTTATATCGACGGTTTGTTACGGCTTGGCGACGGTTTGTGAAAAAAAGCTGTTACTTGCGGAACAATTCTGTGGCGCCAGCTGCTCGAATATATAACATCCCGAAGTCATTGCCTCGCTCCTCCCCCCCGCGACCCCCTAAAGCCCGGCGGATGATGGTCGATATATCGGGCATGAGCCACAGCACCAACGCCGCCTTGCAGGAGTTCACGCCACCACGCGCTTCGCTTTCCCTGGCGCAGGCGCATGTCCTCATCCTGTCGGGCTCCCGCAACCACGCCAAGACGGACAGGACGTTGCTGACCCGGCTGGGCATGACGCGCCTCACCCCACTCGCTTCAGGCCGCGAGGCCGCGCGCAAACTCGCAGCAGGCGAAGCCGACGGCGTCCTGCTGGACAACACGTTGGACGACATGACCGGCGTGGAGTTCCTGCGCATCATCCGGCTTCATCCGGACCTGGCGCTGCTCCCCGTGACGATGGCCTCCGTGGACAACAGCCGCGCCGCTGTCCTGGAAGCGCTCGCTGCCGGGGTCTCGGGGTATCTCATCCGTCCGTACTCTCTGGAGGCGCTGCTCAGGCAACTCACCCTCGCCTTCTCCAAAGCGCGCCGCGCCACTGCCGGCGAGGGGCTCGGCCTTGGCGTGGCGGCCTTCGAGGAGGCCCTGGCGCAGACGCCCGTCTCGCAGCTCATGCATCCGGCGCAGACGCAAGCTCCTCAGGAAGAGGATCCAGCGTTGCATGACCCTCTGGTCGCGGCCCTCCGTCTTGCCGAAGCGTACGCGGAAGACGACCGCCTGGAGGACGCCGCGGCGACGCTCGAACCGCTGCTGCACGCCGTGGACCCCGCAGCGCGCGGCGCCGCCTTGCAACTCCACGCGACGCTCTGCCGTCAACTCGGTCGCCCCGGCGACTGCAAGGACGCCCTGGCCGCCGCGGCCTGCGCTTTCACGCAGGCGGACCGGCCCGAACGAGCCGCCGCCTGTTTCCATGAGCTGAAACGCGTGGACCACACCGTCGTCGCTCCGGACCATGAAGTCGCCCTCCAGAGCGTGCGCAACGGGGCCTTCCGGGATGCTGCGCGACTCTACGCCACGGCGCTCAACGACGCGCCGCGACAGGAAGTCTGCGCCGCCATGAGCCGGGCCTGCATGTTCACGGACGACCCCGTGGGCAGCGCGCGCAAGCTGGCGCAGGAGGTGGCCTCCTTGCGCAACGAAGACCCCGTCCTCTATTATGAAAAGATCACCGGGCCGGCTCCGAAGCCTCGTCGCCGCGCCGAACCCAAGGCGCGGGGTTTGTTGGCCGAAGCCTGGGCCGTGGCGCGCGTCACGCTGAAGGCGTACCGGACCCTGAGCGAGGCGTAAGCCGCACGGCGCCGCTTGCGGCGTACGGCGTCCGCGGGTATAGGCATTGGCCATGCGCATCCTCGCCACCCCCGCCGCTTTGTGTCGGATGGTCAAGATCGAACACTCGGTCTTCGCCTTGCCCTTTGCCTATCTCGGCGCGTTCATCAGCGCAGGGGGATGGCCGGGCTGGCGCGTCTTCGTGCTCCTGACGCTCGCCATGGTCGCGGTGCGATCGTTCGCCATGGCGGCCAATCGACTGATCGACCTGGAAATCGATCGAGCGAACCCCCGCACGCAGACACGGCCGCTGGTGACAGGGGAAATCACCCCCGGTCAGACGCGATGGTTCATGGCCGCCACGGCCGTGGTCTTTCTCGGAGCGTGCGCAGGGCTGAACTGGCTCTGCTTGACGCTTGCGCCCTTGGCGCTGCTGTGGTCCGCCGTCTACAGCTACACCAAACGCTTCACCAGCCTCTGCCACTTCGTGCTGGGCACGGTGCTGGGGCTTGCCCCCGTGGCGGGATGGATCGCCGCGCAGCCATCGTTCTCCATCACGCCAGCGCTCTTTTTCCTTGGGGTGACGTTCTGGGTTGCGGGGTTCGACATCCTCTATTCCCTGCAGGACGAGGCTTTCGACCGGGAGCGGGGCCTCCACTCCTTGCCTGCGGCGCTGGGCGCACGGGGCGCATTGGCCGTGGCGGCCTTCAGCCACGCCGTGGCCGCGCTGTTCTTCCTGCTGGGGGGCTGGGCCGCATGGCTGGGCTGGCCGTTCTACGCCGCCTGGGCGCTGGTGGCCGGGACGCTCGCGTGGGAACACCGGCTCATCGGCCCGGATGACCTCTCCCGACTGAACATGGCCTTCTTCACCCTCAACGGCGCGGTGAGCGTGGCGCTCTTCGTGGGCGCCCTCGCCGCTCTGTACATCTAGCCACGATCGCCAGCCGCCCGGGGGAACGCGTCCACCCCCGACACGGGGAGCGCCTGCAGGCCGACCTGTAACGCTGCGACTTCAACACGGCGCCACCACGAGAAGACGACACCATGGCTCGAAAAAAACGACGCGACCACGACGAAGACGCCGAAGCCCCGCCGAGCAAATCTCAACGCAAACGGGAAATGCACTCCCTGCAGGCCTTGGGCAAAGAACTCGCCGAGTTGTCCCAGGCGCAGTTCCAGAGACTGCTCTCCCTGCGGCTGGACCCGGACCTCGCCGAAGCCCTGCAGCACTACAGGGAGATCGACGGGCACGAGGCCAAACGACGGCAGCTCCAGTATATCGGCAAAGTCATGCGCAATGTGGAAACTGTGGTTCCCCTGCGTGAGTTCCTCCAGGGCCTCGACGCCGTGCGACGCCAGGAAGCAGCCCTGCAACGCGCCGTGGAGAGCGAGCGCGACGCCCTCATCGCCGGGGGCGACAATGCTGACGCCGTACTCAGAGCCTTGACGCGCCGCTATGGCGAAGACGCCGCCCGAGAAGCCGAACGCCTGGCCGAGGAAGCCCGCAACGAACACAAGCACGGCCGCAAGCCCGCCGCCTTCCGCCAGCTCTACCGCCACTTGCGCGACATCGCCATGGCGGGACCCAGGACGGACGACGCCCCCGACGCCGACTGACCCGCCAGTTCCCGGCGAGACGCACGGGGCCACTCACGCTCCCCCGCCCCCGGGTACTGCTGGGGGAGATGCCGCGCTCCGTCGCGGTCTCGCGTTGCCATGTCGCTGCGATGTCCGTATGCTTGCCAGTGGTGGATTTCCCGCCAACTCTCTCGAACACAACGCGACGAAGGAGCCGTCCATGTCCCCATTGACTCCACGAGACCGCGGCAAGGCGTGTGTGCTCGCCTCCCTCGCCGGCGACGCGCTGGCCCTTGGCGCCCATTGGGAATACGACCCCGCCGCCATCGACGATGTCCTGGGCCGTGTGGAGACCTACCAAACGCCAATGACCCATTTCCACGAAGGCAAAAGCGCCGGGCAGTTCACCCACTACGGGGACCAGACCCTGATGCTGCTGCAGTCCGTCATCGAGAAGACCGCCTTCGATTTCCACGACTTCCACAAACGCTGGCGCGCCCTCTTCTCCGACTATGACGGCTATGTGGACAAAGCCACCCGAGAGACCATGGAGGGCCTCATGGCCGGCAAAGGCCCGGGCTCGTCGGGCTCCCACTCCCACGACCTCGGCGGAGCCGCGCGCATCGCGCCGCTTGTCTACGTGCTGCGCGACGACCTGCCCGCCCTGGAACGCGCCGCCGTGGAGCAGACCCGCATGACACACGACACGGACGAGGTGGCGGACGCCGCCCTCTTCCTCGCCCGGACGAGTCACCACCTGATCCACGGGACCCCGCTGCAGGACGCCATGGACAAGGCCGCAGCCGGGGACTACGCCTCCAAGGCCATCCCCCAGTGGCTGGAAGCTGGTCGCAAGGCCGTGGGCAAGCCCCCCCGCGAGGCCATCCTCATGTTCGGGCAAGCGTGCCCCGTGGGCTACGCCTTGCCGGCGGTGGTCTATCTTGTCAGCGCGTATCCCGACGACCTGCAGACGTGCCTCGTGGAAAACGTCATGGCCGGGGGCGACTCCGCAGCGCGAGGACTCGCCGCTGGCATGCTGCTCGGCGCGGCGCTGGGGCCGGACGCCATCCCCGCCGCCTGGCGTGACGGCTTCGCCAAAGCCGACGTCATCCATGATCTGCTCGACACTGCGCCCTGAGGCGACTCGGACGTTCCCCGAACACTCGCCTGACGACATTCGCCATGCGCGACCCGGACCGTCCCCCGACTGTTCCCTGCCGGTCTCAGCCGTCCCCAGTCATCCTTCGTGGACCGGGGGGGAAGGCTTCCGTCGACGCCGGTCGGTCGTGGGACGGCTTCCACACCTTTTGATGTCCGATGGATGACGTGCGCCGCGAGGCCGATCCCGCGACTCCCACGAATACACCCGTACAGACCATGCACGCCCCGACAGCTCCGGCCCAGGAGCCGCGCCCCATGCGCATGCGCCCCGGCGGCGCAGAGCCGCTCTGATTCCGACGAATGGCGGGCGACTGCATGTGTTCGACGGCGTATGCCGTGTGTGTTTTCG
>CAYVWB010000073.1:14115-21187 GCA_964455395.1 uncultured Desulfovibrionaceae bacterium | reverse complement strand
GCCACACAGTTCGCAAGGGGAGCGCCCCCTTTCCGCGAGTCCGCTGCTCAGCGTGTCATGGAACATGGAACATAGAACATGGGACAGGGGGCAGGGGGCTCTTCGAGCCTGCCGGCCTGTCGGCTGCAGAGAGGCCGGTCGTGCGGCGCGAGGGAGTGTTTCCTCGTCGCATCGGGGCTTGCGAATCGGGTTGGCGGCTGCACATGTGCATGCGGCCGATGGACTCGGCAAGGTCCCGAGTCGTGCGGTCATCCTGAAAACTGCCGCTGATGAAGCGCATGCCCACGCGGAAGCCCGCGCCCTTGGCCGGGGATTCCGGCGGACTTTCCCGGGCGGCGTCCTTGGCCATGGTCCTTGGCGGTTGCATGGCAAGGGCGTCTTCCTCGCATGGTTGCCGCGCGGGGGGGGGCGCCGCCTCACCCGATGCTGACGCGGCCGTGTGGGGACCGCCCGGGCCGTTCAGACGATGGACTCGGCGAGGTCTTGATAATCCTGAAAACTGCCGCTGATGAAGCGCATGCCCACGCGGAAGCCCGCGCCCTCGCGCTCCAGCCGGCAGGGAAGGCACTGGAACGTCATGGGCGCGCCGTCCAGGGAGAGGGTGAACCGCGCCAGCACGGGCTCGCCGCGGGTGAGCAGCTGGCACTGATCCTTCGAATCCGTGAGGATGTTGAGGCCGCCGAGGGAGATGTCCTCGATGAGGACCTCGCAGACCTGTTCGCGGCCGTCGGCGTCTGAGACGAGGACCTGGGCGGGAAGGTTGATGGTTGTGCGCTGAAAACGTCGCTTCTCTTCGGGACCGTCGCCGAAGTCGTAGTCGCCGCACCCGTTGAGGAAAGCGCGGATTTCCTCGCTGGTCAAGGCGGAACGCGGCGTGAGTGGGGCCTCATCGCCGGCGGGGTTGGATGCGCCTGGAGCGCTTGGCGGGGTTTCCTGAATGTCGTCGAGTCGTTCGCGCACGAGTTCGTCGATCACCTCGGCCACGGTGGCGCCGCGTCGGGTGGCGAGCTGTTCGAGACGGGTGCGCAAGGTGTCGTCGGGTGTGTAGGCGGGTGCGTCCATGGTGAGTCCTTTGCGGCCGGGCGCATGTGCGAGCGTATTTCCGAAGTCCGCGCCGGCCGTCGTCGACATGGCGCAGGGGGCTGCCGGGGGAGGCGGCGGAAGGAAGCAACGTCATGCATACCACAGAGGGGACGATTTGTGCAAGAAATTGCCGCATTGCACGCCGCCGTCACGCATTATTTCCCCGCACGGCTGGATTGAAATACCCGAAGCCAAGCCATGGAGCGTGTTTTTTCAGACGTTTGCGGAAGTGCTTCAAGCCCATGCTGGGGCCTGTGCCGCCGTGTTCCGCCAGGGCCTCGCGGACGAGGTTCACATAGAGCTCCGGATCCAGATTGAGATTGCGCAACTGGATGAAGTCCACGCGGTGGCGCGCCACCAGATCCGCCAAGGCGTCCCACTCGGCTTCGGTGTCCGTCACGCCGGGAAAGTAGAATACATTCAGGGATATCCATAGTCCGGCGGCGCGGGCGGCGGCCATGGAGGCTTCCACGTGCGAGAAATCGTACCCCGCCGGCCGGTGGTAGGCGTGGTAGAGCGCGGGACGGGCGCTGTTCAAGCTGACGCGGATGGAGTCGAGCCCGGCAGCGGCGAGGGTCGTCACGGCTTCCGGCAAGCTGGCGTTGGTGTTGACATTCACCGTGCCCTCGCCGCCCTGGCTGCGGTAGAGACGCACCGCCTCGGCGATGCGCGCCGCCTCGGTGAGGGGCTCGCCTTCGCAGCCTTGTCCGAAGGAGTGGATGGGCGTCTCGGCGCGTGTGTCGTGGTGGCGCATGATCTCCACGATCTCCGAGGGCGTGGGGGTGAAGGCGATACGATCCTGCGTGGCCGGGAATCCGGAGTCCGTCGGCTGGAGGGAAAGGCAGCCCACGCAACGAGCGTTGCAGGCCCTGGCGGTGGGCAGCGGCGCTTCGTATCGACCCAGACAGAGGTTGCGCGCAGCCGGGCAGCCGCTGGCGAGAGCGCATCCTGTCAGGTGCTTCACCAGCCGGTTTTCCGGGAAGAGTCGCAGCAACTCGCGTGCGCCGCGTTCGATGCGCTTGGGGTTCACCCGCGCAAAGACCTGCCGTGGGTCCGTATCCACCTGCTTGGCGGCCACATAGAAGCGGTCGTTGAGAAAGCCTACAGCCGCGTAGGAGAACATGGGCAAGGGCGCAGCTGCGTCCCGTGCAGTGTAAGCGGCGAGGCCGGTGGCGGTGTAGCCGGGGCAGACGAACGCAGCCACGGCGTGTTCCTCCATGGCGGTCAGCTCGCCGGTGGCTTCATCCAGGCCCACAGCGGCGCGTTGCGGCAGCAGATAGAGGCGGCTTTCGTCAGGCAAAGGCGTCAATTCGTCGGGTCTGGGCGTGGCGAACTCCTCCCCTCGGCGCACCAGCATGGCCAAGTCGGGATGATCGAATATTTCACCGGTGTCCGCAGCGAACACCATACGTGGACGGGTGTGATTCTCACTCATTTTCTTTGCGTTTGTTTATACATTATGTTAAGGCTCTTAGGGTATAGAGACTTAAGAAGTGTTGCAAGGGCGCCGCGTGAAATGTCGGAGGAGACATTTTGGGGGTCGCCCCCACTGCTAACAATGGGAATGCGCGCCATGCTCGTCCAGGGTGAATCTATCCTCCTTGTCTTTCTCCTGCTATGCTTCGCCGGCCTCTTCGTCATGTTCTACAAGACGCAGAAGGCCAACAGCGAATTACAGCGTCGCTTCGACAAATACAGACACGCTGTGGAAGAGCGCATCCAACGTCTGGAAGCGGCGGCCGCCGGCGCCGCCCACAGCGCCGCCCATGGTGTCGCCCATGGTGTCGCCCATGGTGTCGCCCATGGTGTCGCCATGTCCCCGACACCCTACAGCGCCGCGCCCACTGTCTCTCCCACCCCATCCCCTACGCTCTCCTCCTCTCTGGCTCGGGACGTGACGCAACCATCCCCGCCAGCGGCTTTCGTCGCAACCGACGCCTTGGCCGGCGGCCCGGCTGCAGAACAGCGCGAGCCTGCCGCCCAGCCCTCCCGGTCCGCTCGGCCGGAGTCCTCGCCAAGCGGAGCCTTCCGGGAACACAGCGCCTCCGAAGCCCTGCGACGGCTCCAGGAAGCCCAGCGCCGCCAGCGCGAAGAGCGAGAGCGTCGGCTCCGACAGGAGGAAGAAGCGACTCGTTCCGCACAGCCCGCGCCCAAGGGGGACTCCCACGCCGCCCACGCCGTCGATGTTGCAGTGGCTGCAGGAGCAGCCGCCCCCCTCGCCACGGGGGTGGCTTCCATCTACGCGCGCCCAACCCCCGAAGAACCCCTCGCCCCGTCCACGCCCGATGAGGACGCCGCCCGCGCCGCCTCCATCATGGCTGGCGAAGTGGAAGACCTCTCCACGCCGCCACGGCACGGCGCGTTCGACGACCGCTCCTACAACGATGCCGCCTCCGTTCCTGACGAGTCCCTCGCGCCGCAAACCATGACGACGCCGTATTCCGAAACACGTCCCGCCGACATCGCCCCGGAGCGCCCGGAGTTCACGGAAACGCACACGCCAATGGATTTCTCGGAGGCTGCGGGGAACTCGGGTGCGGAATACGGTGCGGAGGCTGAATCGATGGCCGGCGTCATGACGGACGACGTCACGGAGTACGAGGAGACCCAGCCCCTGCCCGAGGAAGCGTCAGCGCCGCCCCCGCCAGCCACGGCGCCGCCCGCGATGCGCGCGCAGGACGCCTTCAACCTCCCCGAAGGCGACCTGGCCGAGACCATGATCCTCTTCGACGAGCCCGCCGAGGAAGACACCCTCGGTGAGGAACTGTACGACGACGAGATGGACGCCGCCTTGCCCGAAGACCTCGCCTCCACGAGCGACGCCGCCTACGACGCAGCCGCCCAAGGGTATGCCGGCGCAGACGAATTCATCGAGGAATCCTCCCTCTACGAGGAGGAGCCCCCCCACGACGCGATGCACGACTCGGCCGCGAGCACTTTCCTGGATGGCGCGCCCTCCATGATCCTCGACCCGGAACAAACCCATACCCCGGATCTGGACGAGGCCACGCCGGCGCCGCCAGACCATTCCCCGTCCGAAGACGTCGGCGGACAGGGCTTCCACACTCCCGGCGAGTCCTTGGTGTCCACGGATTCCGAAGCGTACGAGGACGCCCCCGCGCCGTCACTCTTCGAAGACGATCTGGAGTTCGACGAATCCGACAACTTCGGCGCCCCGAGTGAGCACATCCCCGCGACCGAAACCGCACCCGGCGAGACGGCCGTGTTCGCCGCCGGCGTGGGACTCGGCTCGGCCGTTGCTCCAGCCGAGTCCCCCGCTTCGGCGGTCTCGTCCGTTGCGGACGTTCTGGACGACGCCCCGCCGTCGCTGGATTTCGAGTCCGACGAGCCCGTGGATTTCACCCCGGAACCCATGCCGGAACACCAGGCCGAAGGGGAATCCCTCGGCGATCCCCTGAGCGAAGGCATCACCTTCGATGAGTCCTACGCCTCGGACGATGACCTGGAAGACGACCTCGACGACACGGACGAACTGCCCGACGCCCCCGGCGTCCCGACCGCCGGCGACGACTACGACGATTCCTCTCACGCTGCAAGCCCGACCGCGCCAGTCGGGGCCGGAGTGGCGGTCGGGACCGTCGGACCAGTCACCGACGCAGCAACCCCTGCCCCCGCCGCGCCCGAATTGGACGTTGATCAAGGACTCATCACCTTCGACGACGATGAAGACGACCTGCCCTTCCGGATGGACGAGGATGAGGAGTCCGCCATGGGGTACGCCTCCGACTCCGCATACGACACCCTGGGTCCCCACACGCCCGAGGAGCCCACGGAGGATTCCTCCGCTGAAGATGTGTACAAAGCCGCCTACGAAGCGGCGTACGAAGAAGCGTACAGGGAAGCGTACAAGGATACGTACGCCGACGCCTACTCGGAGCCTCATGAAGCGCCCCACACGGAGGATGCGTCTCTGGGGTTCGATGACACCGACGATTACGCCAGCGATTACGTCAGCGAGGCGCCGGCGGACGTCTCCGGGGAAGCCGCCGAAGCCGCTGCCGAGAGCTACGCCGAAGAGACCTTCGTCCTGGATGACGAACAGTTCGGCTTCAACCAGGACGACCCCGTCAGGTTCCACGACCCCACCGAAACCCTGGTCATGAAGCGCGGCGCGACGGAGGCGAGCGCGCCCGAACACGACGAGCTCGACGCACTCGGCCGCGCCGCCGCCCGACTGGCGACCTCCGACCTCGAAGACGAGTACCTCTTCAGCGAGGACGCCGCCTCCGGCGCAGCCGCCGACGCCGGAACCATCCTCGACGACGAGTTGCTGCTCTTTGGCGAGGAATCCTCCGAAGAGCAAACCCTCATGGCCGAGACCGGCGCCGCCAGCCACAGCGCCACGCTGGACCTGGAAGAAGAGCTCGCTCTGCAGGAGACCATGAACGATTCGGACTTCCTCTTCGACGATGACGGGCCGGAGTCCTCCCAAGAGTTCACCCTGGAAGAGGAAATTGGGTACGAGCCCTCCCGGGACATGGGCGACGACGCCGCCGGCGGCGAGCACGCGTCCGACTACGGCGCCACTTATGACGACGAGATCTATTTCGAAGACGTCCAGCCGTCGCCCGAGGCGTCCGCCGGCTATGCGCCTTCTGCTTCGGAAGTCTCGGCGGAGGTCGATCCCGAGGTCGATTTCACGGCTGACCCCGTCGAGTCCCTCTCTGCGGCGCCGCCTGCGTACGAAAGCGCGCCTGCCGACGACGCCCCCGACGAGGACATGATCATCGAGTTCGAAGACGACATCGCTGCGCTGGAGAACATCCTTTCCCGAGAAGAATCCAAAGCCTGAGCGCATTTTCTGTCCATAAGAAAAAGCGCCGCCCCCCGGTCACGGTCAGGGGGGGCGGCGCTTTCATGTGCGGGAGACGGCTTTCGCAGGGGCCGTGTCGTGCTGGCGCGTCCGTGCTGCGTTCCGGTCTGCAGGGGAAAAGGGCCGGCAGGCGCGGCGGGGGCGCTGCCTCGAGAGGCCCCGCTACTGGCCCAGTTCGATGATGAAGCGGCTTTCGCCGCCGCCTTGTCCGCGCGTTCCGGAAGTGTCGCCCCCTGCCGAAGGGACCGGCTGGCCGGATTGCTGCACGCGCATGGACCATTCGCCGTCGGCGAGCACGGCCAGTGAATAGACGCCGGCTTCCTCCACCTCGACGGTCTTGGAGCCATAGGAGTAGGTCATGGCGTCGAAGAGGAACTCCACCGGGTCGCCTTCTTCATTCAGGAGCTGGACGGTGATGGGGTCCGCTTCGTCATAGGAGAGGTTGAAGCGCGCGCTGCCTTCGCGGAGCAGCACGAAGACGGTTTTGGAGCACTCGCCGGAGCCGCTCACTTCCAGGCCGCGCGGGGTGTCGTCCCGACGGGAGCAGCTGTTGCTCTGGGGGGAGGCGGCGTAGGTTTCCTCCGGCGTGGGCTCTTCCCCTTCGCCCTCGCCGGCCTCTTCGGCGGACTGTTCGGGCTGCGGCTGCTCCTGCTCCTCGATGAGCTCCTCGTTTTCCTTGAAGCGGAAGCGGAACTCCCCGGGCTCGGCGGTGAAGCGGCCGAAGGGCGCGCGGAAATCCTTGGATTCGCCGGGGGCGAAATAGCCCAGCAGCTGGGTATGTTCCCAGAGGGGTTCCCCGCTCTCGGCGCCGATGGCGATGACCGTGACTTGGACGTCCACGCGGGGCCGGTCCAGGGTGTTGCGGATGGAGCCTTGCACGAGACGGCCGTCGCCCAGGCCGAAATTCCGGTAGTTGAAGCCGGCCCCGGCGTACCCCGAAAAATCCGCCCAGGCGAAGGACGCCGGGGCGAGCAACATGAAAGCGAACAGGGCGATGCACAATCGACGCGTGACCATGGTGGAGACCCCCGGGTCTTTCGCGGCCGCTTTCGCGGTGTGAAGGGGCGGCGGCCGCTTGGGAAACGCACCCCCCTGCAGTTGGCGCCGTCGCTTCCCGGTTCAAACCGGCTCGAAACGACGCATGCCGGCTCATCA
>CAYVWB010000073.1:0-14105 GCA_964455395.1 uncultured Desulfovibrionaceae bacterium | reverse complement strand
CGGGCGGACCAGACCCGCCGGGATTGCTCGGAGCGGCTCGGAGCGGCCCGGAGCAGCCCGGAGTGGAGGACGACGCTACACGGCGAGGGGCGCGCCTTCACGCCCCGCGCCATTGAACTATCCCCAAGAACAGGCCGCGGGTCAAGCCTCCAGGGGCTGTGCGTGTCGCGAACCGTCGCTTCCGGGGCAGCCCGGCAATGCCCCGGCGAAGCACCGAAGAGGAGCCGGTTGGCGGCGGTGTCGGTTCAGTTCCGCGTCTGCTCGTGACTCTCCAGCTTGCCCCAGTAGTCGAAGGTGAGCACCAGATCGTCACGGTAGGTGAACATGTCGGCGTCTTCCCAGAGGCAGCTTTTGGAGCCGTCGGCGTATTCCTGGCAGGCGTCGGGTTCGCCGAGTTCCTGCACTGCTTCGTCGTAGGTGTAGACGCCCACGCGCGCGTTCCAATCCACGCCGTCGTCGCTGTCGAAGGCGCCGGTGACGGTGTCGGAGACGGAGGAGACCGTGCTGCAGCCGGCGGCTCCCAGGAGCAGGCAGGCGAGCAGGCAGGCGAAAAGACAAGCGGAAAGACGGGAGAAGACGGAATGTGCGATGCGTCGCATGGGAGAACTCCTCGGCCGACGCGGCCCGGTATGCGGATGGACGGTGGAGTGGGGCGGCGGTCGTCGCGTTGCCCCGTGCGTGGCGGCGTATCCGGCGCTAGCGCTTCATGTTGATGAACTGCAGGGGCAGGCCGAAGTCCTCTTCGTTCAGGGTTTGGATGACGACTTGGAGGTCGTCGATTTTCTTCGCGGTGACGCGGACCTGGTCGTCCTGGATGGCCGGTTGCGCTTTGAGCTTGAGGGCCTTGATGCGTTTGACTATCTTCTGCGCGGTTTCCTTGGAGATGCCCTGCTGGATGGAGGCTTCCATCTTCACCCGGCCGCCGGCGGCGTTGTCGGGTTCGCCGAATTCCAGGCACTTGGGGTCCACCTTGCGGCGCACGAAGCTGGTCACCAGCATTTCGCGCAAGGCGTTCAGCTTCATCTCGTCGCTGGCTTCCACGCGCAGCACGCCGTCTTTGCGGTTCAGCTCGATGGAGGGGTTGGAGCCTTTGAAGTCGTAGCGCGCCGTGGCTTCCTTCAAGGTGTTGTTCACGGCGTTGTCCACTTCCTGCATGTCCACTTGGCTCACTATGTCGAAGGATGGCATTGTTTTGTCCCTTGGGGTTATCGCATTGCGGTAAAAGGGGGTATGGCTTGGCCGGGTAGCAGAGGCGGCATGGGGCAGTCAAGCCCGTCGGCCACGGCGCGCAGCAGTTCGCCCTGGCCTTGCGTCACCCGACCGTCATGGCGGATGACGGCGGCGGCGGCTTCCAGCAGACGGCGTTTGAGAGCCGGCGTCATCCGTGCGCAGCGCTTCAAGGCGGCGTCGATGGCGGGGAGGTCTGTCGCTTCCCGTCCGGGGCGCGTCACGGCGGGCTGCCCCAGCAGCGTGACGCCGGCGCGGAACGCAGCTTCGCGGGTGGGTTCGGGGTCGGCTTCGGCGTCGTCGCCGTGTTCCGTCCGGGAGACGCCTGCGTGCGCCAAAGCCGCCAGCAACACCGCCGTGTCGTGGTCGATTTCGCGGATGGAGTGGATGTGGGACGCCGAGGTCTCCTGGTCGCTGGCGTTGAAGTGGGGTTCCAGCCGCGCCTTCACGCCACGGTAGCACATCCATTCGAAAAGGTTGACCCGATTGTCCGCATAGATGAGCGCCAAGGCGTCGGCCTTGAAGGTTTCGTACGCGTCGGGCTCCAGGCTGCGCATGGCGGGGATGGCCATTTCCATGCAGAGCAGCCGCGCCGCGGGCTCCACTGCAGCGAGCTGTTCCGCCAGAGCGAGGACCCGGTCGTGGACGCGCACGTCTGCGCGCTCCAGCAGAATATCCAGTTGTTGCGCCTGCGCAGCGGGGTCGCGGTCCAGCAGCAGCGCCAGCAGAAGCAGCGGCGCCGTGGCTGCGTTGGCGGCGGCGTGGCGTATGGTTTCCGGCAGGGCGGCCCGCAGGTGTCGGACGCGCGTCAGGTAGGCGGCCTGCAGTGTTGCGCCCTCGTGTTCGGAGGAAGACGGCGGTTCTGCGTCCTCGGCGGGTGCGGAGCGTTCGTCGTCCATCCGCATGAGGTGGGGGACCTCCGCCTGCCGCGCGTGCGCTCGGGTCGCGCGGAAGGCCTCGTCCACGCGGGGAAAAGCTCCGCGCCAGAGAGGGTTGATGCGACGGATGCGTTCCTCGAGAGGCGGGTGCGTGGCCAGCAGTCGGCGCATGAACGTCGCCCGGTGCTGTCCGATGTACATGTGACTGGCTGCGGCTGCTTTGGGGTGATCCAGCGCAGAGCCTTTCCGCCAGCCGCCCATCACCTCCAGCGCGCCCACCACGCCGGCGGGATTGCGCGTGAACTGCACCGAGGCGGCGTCCGCCAGATATTCCCGCTGACGGCAGATGGAGGCCTTCAGCATGCCCCCGAGGAAGGAGCCGAAGCAACCCACGGCCATCAGGGAGGCGCCCATCAACACGCCGTAGATGTTGAAACGATTCCGCTTGCCGCCATGGGGACTCCGGCTGAAGGAATGCAGCACCATGGCCTTGCCCGCCATGCCGATGCAGGTGACGCCGTGGATGAGGCCCATGAGCCGGATGTTCAGTCGCATGTCGCCGTTGATGACATGGCTGAGCTCATGCCCCACCACCCCTTGCAGTTCATCGCGGGAGAGCAGCTCCACTGCGCCGCGGGTGAGGCCGATGACTGCGCTGTGCGGCGCATACCCGGCGGCGAAGGCGTTTACCCCGTCTTCATGCGCAAGCAGGTAGACCGGCGGCGGCGCGACACCTGCGGCCAAGGCCATCTCTTCGGTCACGTTCAAGGCCACGCGCAAGTCGGGCTCCGTGGTGTCCCGTGGGATGAGCGTTCCGTTCAGCATGCGCGCCACGGCGTCGCCTCCGCCGCGGGCCAGCTCGCGGATCTTGTCCCGGGAAACGAGACCGATGAACGCCGCCGTGAAGGCGCCGACCATGGCCAGCGCGCCCCATTGGTCGCGGTGGATCCATGCAGACTCGTCGAGGGAGAGCCACATGGAGACGACTTGCAGGATGAGGTAGACCAGTCCCACCACCAGCCCCACCGTCAGCAGCATCGCCAGACCGAAATAGACGATCAGCGAGGTGGTGGCGCGCTGCGCGGCTTCCTGTCTGTCAAAAAAATCCATACCCGAGTCCTGAGGGTGTGCATGGGAATGGGAGGAGCGTGCCGGTGCAAGGCCAACAGGTGACCTGATAGCAGGGAACCGGCGCCAGGAAAAGGGGCACCGTCCTGCGTGGCGTGCGCGGCGCTCTTCGCAGGACGCTAGCGCTGCAACCGAGCCTTCAACCGCATGATGCGGCCGTAGGAGGCGGCGATGCGTTCGCGGGGGATTCGCCCGGCGCGCACTTCGTCGGCGAGCGTCGCCACGACCTTGGCGGCGATGTCCGGATCGTACGTCAGGTTGTTGCCGTAGAGGAGCAGGTCCACGCCGGCGTGCACGGCGAGCACGGCGGCTTCCTCCACGCCGTAGTGGTCCGTGATGGCGCGCATCTGGAGGTCGTCGGAGACCACCACCCCGGCGTAGCCCATGGCGTCGCGGAGCACGCCGGAGATGACGTCCCGGGACAAAGTCGCGGGACGGCCCGAGGGGTCGAGACCGCGGTGGACGAGGTGTGCGGTCATGATCATGTCGGCCAGGCCCGCCTGGATGAGCGCCGTGTAGGGCTGCAGCTCCATTCGGGACCAGGTGTCGGTGATGTCCGGCAGGCCCAGATGTGAGTCGCCGGCGCTGGAGCCGTGTCCCGGGAAGTGTTTGGGCGCAGCGAGCACGCCATGCGCATGGAGCCCCTGCACGAAGGCCTTGGCGTGTTCCGCCACCACGTCGGGGTCTGCGGAAAAGGCGCGGTCCAGCGCGCCGATGGCGGGACTGAGCGGATTCACGTTGACGTCCACCACCGGAGCGAAGTCCACGTTGAACCCGTGACCCGCCAGCACGGCGCCCACGTCGGCGCCGGCCGTGCGGGAGGCCGTCGGGGGCAGCGCGCCCAGCGCCGCGGCCGAGGGGGCCTCCGGGAAGCCGTATCGCGGCTTGAGACGCATCACCTTGCCCCCCTCCTGGTCCACGGCGATGAACAGCGGCGTCTCGCTCATGGCCTGGAGACCGGCCGTGAGGCGCGCCACTTGCGCCGGGGAGGCGATGTTGCGTTCCCGGGATTCGAGCATGACGTCGTAATCGAACAGAATGACGCCGCCTACCCGGCCTGCGCGGATGTCCCGGCCGATGGCGCTCTCGGGGTCGGGCGTCAACCCACGGAAGCCTACCAGCAGCATCTGGCCCAGCATGGTCTCCAGGGAGGGCTCCGCTTCCAGCGAAAGCGCCGGCTGCGGCGTGGCCAGCGTCAGGAACAGCGTCAGGAACAGCGTCAGGAACAGCGCGCAGAGCGCCGCGGCCAACGCCGCCATGTTCGGAATACGAAACGCGTGTGTCATTTTTTCCAGACGCTCCAGTCGACGATGGGCGCGAAGACGCCGTCTTCCACCGTGGTGTAGTAGATTTTCTCCAGGCCTTGGTGGTCGTCGGGACCGAAGGCGATGAGCGCGTCCAGTCCCACGTCCAGGGGGCCCAGGGAATGCGCTGCGTCAAGGAGGTCTTCCGGGCTGGGCTCCGGACCCATGCGCTCCAGAATGCGCGTCATCACCTTGGCGGCGAGGAACCCTTCCAGGCTGACGAAGCTGTAGCGCAGGGGCTCGTAGCCGTCCAGCGCCACCCCGAGGGGGGCCAGGGGCGCATGAGCGTCCATGGCTGCGCGGTACTCGCGTACGGCCGGGAGGCTCAAATCCTCGTAGCTCGGGGTCACCTGGCTGTTGATGAGCCCATGGGTGAGCGCGCCGTCGCCATGAGTCTGAAGGGTCTCCAGCAAGGCTTCGCTGCCCACGAAGGACAGGTTGGCGATAGGCGCCTCCAGGCCCAGGGCTCGCGCGTCGCGGATGAAGGCGGCGCATGCGCCATACGCACCCACGGCGATGACGGCGTCCGGCTCGGCTGCGGTGATGAGGCGCGCTTGCTCCATCATGGAGTCGCTGAAGTCCCGCCCGCGCTGGTAGGACGCCTCCCCCACGATGGCCGCGTCGTGTTGCGCCAGAGCCCGACGCACGCCTTCCCAGCCGCTGCGGCCGTACGCGTCCGCCTGATAGAACACGGCGATGCGGCGGCGGCCCACCGCGAAGAAGCGGTCCACCAGTCCGGCCGTCTCCTCATGATAGGATGCGCGCAGATTGAACACGAACCGGCCGTAGGGGGGCTCCCGCAAGGGTTGGGCGCCGGTGAAGGGAAAAAAGAGATGCGCCGGCGTTTCCCGCACCACCCGCAGCAGAGGCAGCACCCGCGTGGTGGTGGGCGTGCCCACGTACCCGAAAAGCGCCAGCACCGCCGGGTCTTTCAGCAGCCGCATGGTGTTTTCCACCGCGGGGGTAGGATTGTAGCCGTCGTCCATGGTGCGCAGCGTCACGCGCTGGCCGTGCACGCCGCCGCGCAGGTTCACCTGCTGGAAGAAGGCCTGGGCGCCGCGGTAGAACTCCACCCCCAGGCCGCGGCTGGGACCGGTGAACGCTGCGGACATGCCCAGCACCACGTCGCCGCGGAAGGCGGTGGCCTCCGCGTGGGCGCGGCTCCCGGGCATGGACAGGCAGACAAGCAGGGCCATCAGCAGGACGACGCGAACCGCAAGCGCCGCCGGCAGGGTCCGGAAACGACTTGCGGCAGGGTGAAGGTGGCGTGGATGGGGGGGGTGACGCGCAGACATGCCGGGCAGGATAGCCGCCTCTGCGGAAAATGCCAAGACGTCAGGCGACCCTCCTCCATGCGGGCGGTCGGCGTGAAACGGGGGGGTGACAAGACCGCGGGACGGCGGCGTCTCTAGGGTGACTCCGAGCAATGACGGGCGCCCAGGCTGGGAGCCTTGCATGGGAGTGATCGCGTCATCCCGGGGGGGCCTCTGCCCCAAGTGGATGTGCGTGAGGACGCCGCCGGCGTGTCGGCTGCGCCTGCGCCCGGAGCAGAAGGGGATGGCTTTGGACAAGAAATCCTAGACATCGCGGGGCATTCCCATACAATCAGCGCGATCGCTTCGTCATGTGGGCGGTTCCTTTTCGTGACGTCGCCCAGGCGTCGCCCAGACGTCGCGGAGACGTCACGCGGAGACGATGCGGCGCTGTGTTGGCGGCAGTCTCCACGATGTCGTGTGGAATTTTTCATGAAGTTCAAGGGTGTGCGCATGGTGTCCATGAGAGATTTGGTGACGCGCGGGTTCCGCCGGGTCGGCAGCCCCGGGGCGTCGCGCTGGCTGGCCGTGGCGAGTCTGGCGTGTCTGGCGGTTTCCGTGGCCAGCTGCGTCTCCCTGCTGCAGGAGGACCCGACGCCGCCCGAGGGGCCCGCTTTCACCGATCCGCCAGGGCCGCTTTCCCCGGCGCGGGCCATGGAGCTCGCCCGGGAGCTCTCCCTGGACTCACAATACATGCGTTCCTATACCGAGCTCGCCATGGCGGTGGCCGACAGCCGGCGCTGGGCCGAACGTCGCCCTCCCACCGAAACGGCCTTCGAGCGGCCTTGGGTGCGCCTCACCTGGGGGCAGCTGGCGCAGACAGCCCGTGAGCTGGAGGCCTTGCTCCCCGCCCTGGACGAGGACCCCACCCTGTTGGCGCAGCGTTTCGTCTGGCTGCAACTGGCGCCGCGGTCCTTGCTGACAGGGTATTACGAACCCCTGTTGGACTGCAGCCTGACGCCTGCGCCGGGTTATGCGCATCCGCTCTACGGCAAACCCCCCGAGCAAGGGGCCTTGCCCACCCGGGACGCCATCGACCACCACGGCGCTCTGGCTGGTCGCGGTCTGGAGATCGCCTGGTGCAAGGACCCCACGGACGTCTTCTTTCTGCACGTGCAAGGCTCCGGACGGCTGCGTCTGCCCGGGGGCGGCGAACGGCACGCCTTGTGGGCGGGATCCAACAAGCATCCATATACTAGTGTCGGCAAGGTGCTCATCGAGGAAGGGTACGGGGACCGTCACACCATGAGCATGCAGACCATCCGGGCGCTTTTCGCCGCGCATCCCGAAAAGGTTCGCGGGTGGCTGGCGCACAACCGGAAGTACATCTTCTTCCGGCTGGCGGATGAAGGCCCCATCGGCGCGATGAACACCCGGCTGACCCCGCGGGGCAGCGTGGCCGTGGACCGGGACTTCATCCCTCTGGGCGCCATCCTCGCCCTGGACGCTCCCTTGCCCGGCGGCGACGGCTACGCGCCGCAGCGGCTGCAGGGCTTGGTGGCGGCGCAAGACACCGGCGTGATGGACGGCAACCATCTGGACCTCTTCATGGGGTTCGGTGCGGAAGCGGAAGCGCGGGCCGGCCGCATGAAGGGTCGGGCCGCCACGCGTCTGCTGGTCTCCCGGAGTGCGCTCGGGCTGTAACGCGTTCGCCCATTTTCAACCCACTGCTTGACAGAAATATCGCCATTTCAGAAAGTTGGCGTATTCGTCACATGGGGGCCGGTCACGGGGATGATCCCTGAGGAGGCCTCAAGCCCGGCGGGTCTCCAGTAATGGGGGTCCGAGTCCAGGGACGCGCCATGGTCCTTGCTTTTTCCAGAAGCCGCCGCGCCGCCACGCAGGTGGAGTCGTTCTTCCGCGACTTGAGCATCCAGGCCAAGTTTCTGGCGGGCATGGCGTTTCTCATCCTCGTGGCGGCGGCCGCCGGCTGGGCGCTCAGCTTCGGCATGCTGCGCGACGTGGTGGAACATCGCATGGAGCGGGAACTCAACCTCTCCACAGCCATGCTGGCGGACATGGTGCAGACCGCGGTGGACGTCTCCATCCGCAACCGGCTGCAAGGCGTCGCCGAGAAGAATCTCGAAGCTGCGGCGCATTTCCACGATGAAGCGCGTCAGGGTCGCATCACCCTGGACGAAGCCAAAGCGCGCGCCGCCGCCTTGTTCCGCGATCAGCAAGTGGGGAAGACCGGCTACATCTACGTGCTGGACTCCCACGGCCGCATCCTCCACCATCCGGAGCCCGAGGTGCTGGGGGAGAACGTCTCCGACCACGCCTTCGTCCAGGAACAGTTGCGCCGCAAACACGGCTACCTGGAATATGCATGGCGCAACCCGGATGAAGCCTCCCCGCGGGACAAAGTGCTCTACATGACGTACTATGCGCCGTGGGACTGGATCATCGCCGCCTCGGCCTACATCGAGGAGTTCGACGCCATGGTGGACCCCGCGGACTTCAGCGAGAAGTTTCTGGGCGT
Source organism: uncultured Desulfovibrionaceae bacterium (assembly GCA_964455395.1). Taxonomy (GTDB): domain Bacteria; phylum Desulfobacterota; class Desulfovibrionia; order Desulfovibrionales; family Desulfovibrionaceae; genus CAYVWB01. The sequence goes on along the minus strand of CAYVWB010000073.1, from coordinate 5,776 downwards.
CACGCTGGGCGATTCGGGGTATCCTTTCCTCATCGATGAATCCGGCAAGGCGCTCATCCACCCGGAGCTCGCCGAGAAGGAACTGGTTACCGATTATCTGATGGGTGACGACGAGCCTCTGCTCTCGCGCATTCTGGGACGGGACGAAGGCGTGTTGCGTTACCATTGGCGCAATCCTTCCGAAGCCGAGCCGCGGGAAAAAGTGCTGAGCTTCAAACGGCTGCCGACGCTGGAGTGGTACGTGGCCTCCTCCAGCTACCTGGAGGAGTTCGAAGAGCCCGTCACGCGGCTGAAGATAGCCCTGCTGCTGGGCATCATGCCGTTCGCAGCGCTTGCGTTGCTGGTCTCGGCGGGGGTTGCGCGGTCCATCACCCATCCCTTGCGCTCCATCATGACCGCCTTCTCCGCCGGCGCCAAAGGCGATTTCACCGTGCGCATCGCCCGCGACGCCGCCGACGAAGCCGGCGAGCTGGCCCGGTATTTCAACATCTTCATGGCGCGCATGCAGGCGTACGAGCACGACCTGAAAACCGAGATCGCGGAGCGAGTGCACGCCGAAGCCTCTTTGCGCGCCAGCGAGACCCGCTATCGGCTGCTCTTCGAGTCCATGGACGACGGCTTCGCCCTGTATGAAGCGCTCTTTTTCGAGAACAGCCGCAGCGCAACGCCGCAAGCGCCGGTGGATTTCCGGTTCCTGGAGGTGAACCCCGCATTCGCCGCGCTGGTGAGCGCCCGAGCCGAAACGCTCACAGGCAAGACCATACGGGAAGTCACCCCTCTGGCGGCCCCCGACATCACCGAACAGTACGAACAGGTCGTGCGCTCCGGCAAAGCCGTGCGGGTGGAGCGTTTCTCCAAGACGCTGGACAAGTTCATCCGCGTCACCGGCTACATCCCCGAGAAGGGCTATTTCGCCACCCTCGTGGCGGACATCACCGAATCCAAATACGCGGAAGAGGAGATGCGCCGTGCCCGCAACTTCGTACGCTCCATCATCGAATCCATGCCTTCGGCTCTGGTGGCGTTGAACTCCGAAGGCCGCATCACCCAGTGGAATCAGGAAGCGGAAAAACTGCTCGGCGTGACCAGTACGGAGGCGCTGGGCCAACGCCTTGTGGACCTGGCGGAACGACTCCCCCCGGAGCGCGACCCCTTGCGCGCGCTCTTCGCCGAAGCCTCCGTTCTGGCGGGACAGGCCATGAAGACCGCGAGGCCCGCACGTAGCGAACTGGACTTGCCGACGCTGCGCTCGGAAGACGTCGGCGGCGTGCGGCTGGAGCTTCTGGCGTTTCCCTTGCGCGCCGCGCATGTGGAGGGCGCGGTGTTGCGTGTGGACGACGTGACGGAGCGCACGCGCATGCAGGAACTCGTCATCCAGGCGGAGAAGATGCGCACTGTCAGCGGTCTGGCGGCGGGCATGGCCCACGAGATCAACAATCCCCTTGGCGCCGTGGTGCAGGGCAGGCAGAACGTCTCTCGCCGGCTGCTGGAGGATATTCCGGCCAACCACAACGCCGCCGCCGCCGCAGGCGTCACCCTGGAGTCGTTGCGGGATTACGTGCGCCGGCGGAAGATCGACGCGATTCTCGACGACATCCAGGCCGCCGGCCAGCGGGCCTCGGACATCGTCAGGAACATGCTGGAGTTCAGCCATTCGGGGCGCGCGGCGGCGACCGAGGGGACAGGAGCGCCAGCGGGAGCCGGCGCCGGCTCCTCCGCCCGGGACGTCCTCATGGACAACCGGGACGTCAACGAACTGGTGCGCAAGGCTGTCGCCCTCGCCGCCAGCGACTACGATCTCAAGAAGCGTTACGATTTTTCAGCCATCACCCTGGAATACGACCTGGCGCCCGAGGGCGCCGTGGCGCCGTGCGCGTCCATGGAAATCGAACAGGTGCTCTTCAATCTGTTGAAGAACGCCGCTCAGGCGCTGCTGGAGCAGCCCGCCCCGAACGCGAAACCCGTCATCACCCTGCGCACCCGGCAAGAATCGGAGACCGTGCGCATCGAGGTGGCGGACAACGGCCCCGGCATGGACGAGGCCACGCGCTCCCGCATCTTCGAACCCTTCTACACCACCAAGCCCCCGGGGCAGGGTGCGGGACTGGGCCTCTCCGTGGCGTACTTCATCATCACCCAGCACCACCACGGGACCATGGAGGCGTTTGGCGCCCCCGGAGCAGGCGCGCGCCTCGTCATCACCCTGCCACGAACGCGACGTGTTTCGACCCACGCTTGAACCGGCGCTCGATTCGGCATACTCTGTTCCTGAAAAATCACCTGCTTTCCCTCCTCCAACGCAAGGAGCCTCCGTCATGCTTTCCGCCGTCGTCATTCTGGTCGTCATCGCCTTGCTGGCCGGTTATGTCATCAGTATTTACAACACATTGGTGAAAAACAGGAACCTTGCGGAAGAAGCCTTCAGCGGCATCGACGTTCAGCTGAAGCGGCGCGCGGACCTCGTGCCCAATCTGGTGGAGACGGTGAAAGCCTACGCCGCCCACGAACAAGGCGTGCTGGAAGAGGTGACGCGCTACCGCGCCCAAGCCCAACAAGCCGCCCAGCAAGGCGGCGTGGCGGAACGCGCCCAGGCCGAGAGCCTGCTCGGCGGCGCGCTGGGACGCCTCTTCGCCGTGGCCGAGAACTATCCCGACCTCAAGGCCAACCAGAACTTCCTGGACCTGCAGCAACAGCTCAGCCGCCTGGAAGACGACATCCAGCTCGCCCGCCGGTACTACAACGGCTCCGTGCGCAATCTGAACGTGAAAGTGGAGTCCTTCCCCTCCAACCTGGTGGCCAACGCCTTCGGCTTCACCAAGCGGGAGTACTTCGAGCTGGAGAATCCCGAGGATCGGCAGGTCCCCGCGGTCAACTTCTAACGCAAGGAGCGGGACGACCATGCGCCTTTCGCCGAAACTCGTCATCGCCCTCGCCCTGCTCGTGGCGGCGGCTTCCGTGTTCATCAGCAATCGTGACGCGCTGCACCGTCTCGTCACGGAGGACGCCCCCGCGCCGAGCGCGACCCGACAGTCGGTGGAACGCGCTGAAGCGCCTGCCGCCCGCGAACCCGTGCGCGCTCAGGCGTGGCCCACCGGCGCCAACGTACAACCGCGTCAGCCCACAGCGACCGCACCCTCCCCGCAGCAGAAAGCTTCCGTCGAGATGACGGAGCAAGCCACGGAGCCGGAGCGCATCCTCCGGTTCGACAGCCATGTGCAAGTCAACGAGGACGCGAGCTTCACCGTCACGGAGACCATCGCCTTCGTCGCCCAGGGAAGAGACATCAAACGCGGCCTTTATCGCGACTTCCCCACCCGCTACGGCAGTCTGGCGGGGCTGCAGCGCACCACTACCTTCGAGGTGCTCTCCGTCCAGCGCGACGGCCAGCCCGAGCCCCACAACACGGAAGCCATCGAGGGCGGCGTGCGGCTCTACATGGGCTCCGCGAATGTCATGCTCGACCCCGGACGCCACACCTACACGCTGACCTACCGCACCGACGGGCAGATGCGGTATTTCGACGAGTACGACGAGGTCTACTGGAACGTCACCGGCAACGACTGGCGCTTCACCATCGAGCAAGCCTCCGCGCGCGTCGACTTGCCGGCCGGCGCGCAGCCCACGCAGTGGGACGCCTACACCGGACCCCTGGGCATGCAAGGCGACGACTTCACCGTCCAGCAGGACGACCGAGGCCGCCTCGTCTTCCAGACCACCGCGCCCCTGCCGTCCGGGCACGGCTTCACCGTGGCCGTGGCATTCCCCAAGGGCTTCGTCCACGAGCCCTCCGAGACGCAGAAGTTGATGACGCTTTTGGGGGCGAACCTCTCGGCGGGCATCGGCCTCATCGGCGCGCTCGCGCTCTTCCTCTATTACTATTTCACGTGGAAAGCCGTGGGCAAGGACCCCGAAGCCGGGACCATCTTCCCGCAGTTCCACCCCCCGGTGAATCTCTCTCCGGCGCAGGTCCGCACCATCATCGAGATGGGTTTCGACAACAAATGCTTCACGGCCGCCATCCTGAACATGGCGGTGAAGGGCTTCCTGACCATCGAGGAGATCAGCGTCTTCGGGCTGAGCAAGACCTTCCGCCTCTGCAAGACGGGACGCACTCCCGTGGAGACGAAGCTCTCCCGCGGCGAGCGGCTTGCGGCGGCGGCGCTCTTCAAGGGCAAGCAATGCCTGGATCTGAAACGATCCAACCGCAAGAACATCCGCAACGCCAAGGAAGCCTTGGAAGGGTTCCTGATGCTGGAGCACGAGAAGACGCACTTCCTGTTGAACCGGAAGTCGCTCATCCCGGGGGCCATCATCACTCTGGTCACCCTCGGGGGCCTCGCCGTATACTCGAACAATCCACCGGTGGCCGGCTTCCTTTCGGTGTGGCTCTCCTTCTGGACCATCGGCGTGGTGGCGCTGCTTTCCGCAGTGGTGAACGCCTTCCGCAACGGGAGCTTCATCAGCGGCGTCTTCATGGGGCTGTTCTCCATTCCCTTCCTCGGCGGCGAGATTTTCGGGCTCACCATGTACGCCATGCAGACGTCCGTTCTCGGCGCGGTGGCCATGGCTGCGCTGGTGGGGTTGAACGTGCTCTTCTACATCATCATGAAGGCGCCCACCTTCGAAGGCCGGCGGTTGATGGATCAGATCGAAGGGTACAAGCTCTTTCTCGCGGTGACGGAGGAAGAACGCCTCGCGGTGATGCATCCGCCCCAGGTCACCCCCGAGGTCTTCGAGAAGAATCTGCCGTACGCCATCGCGCTGGATGTGGAGCACGCTTGGTCCGAGCGTTTCGCCAAGGATCTGCAAGGGCTTGGCGCGGCGGCCCAGGGCTACCACCCGGGGTGGTACGCAGGCTCCGGCTTCAGCGCCGCCAACGTGGGGGATTTCTCCAGCTCCTTCGCCAGCAGCTTCGCCAGCGCGCTGTCTTCCTCCAGCTCCTCGGGGTCGGGCGGCGGCGGCGGCTCCGGCGGTGGTGGCGGCGGCGGCGGCGGGGGAGGCTGGTAAGTCATGGACGGCCCCACCATTGCGCTTCTCGTCCTGGGGGCGGCGGTGGTCATCGGCCTCGTTTGGGCGATGATCACCTACAACCAGCTGGTGTTCTTGCGGCAGAAGCTGGCCAACGCGCGTTCGCAGATCGACGTGCAGCTCACCCGCCGGCACGACCTCATTCCCAACTTGACCGCCACTGTGCAAGGCTATCTCACCCATGAACGCGAGATCATGACCCGCGTGGCCGAGGCCCGCTCCCGCGCCCAGACCGCCAAGGCCGGTCTCGGACACGGCGTGGCCCCGGTGGATCCTGCCCAGGCGGCGACTCTCTCCGCGGCGGAGGGCGCGCTCTCCCTGGCGCTGGGCCAGTTGCTGGTCGTGGTGGAAGCCTACCCCGAGCTGCAAGGCCACACCCAGACCGGCCGGCTCATGGAGGAACTCGCCAGCGCCGAAAACCGCATCGCCTTCGCGCGTCAGCATTGCAACGACGCCGCCATGCAGTACAATACCCTGCGCGAATCCTTCCCGACGCTGCTGCTGGCCGGCCCTCTGGGGTTCAACCCTGCAGGATACCTGGAGTTCCCCCTGGAGACACAACAGCGCCCCGACACCTCCTTCGCGGCCTCTTAGGGAGCGTGCAGGCTGCGTCATTCCACCTTGCGTGGCGCTGGCGTGAGGCCTGCGCCGCCCCGATGGACGGCTGAATGCTGCGCCGGGTGTGTCGGATCGCGTGGGTCAGGGTAGGGTAGGGTGGGTTGAAAAGCTTGCTCACGGCCCGGGACAC
>CAYVWB010000072.1:0-21190 GCA_964455395.1 uncultured Desulfovibrionaceae bacterium | reverse complement strand
CCGCAATACAGTCCGTGGGAGGACATGTGGAGGGAGGTTGTTTTATTTTGGACAAAGTCCGCAAAAGTCATTATAGCGACAGCTGACCGTGACAGACGAGCGTCGCTCCCCGATTGAGGGTATTTTTCGGAGACTGGCGCCAAGTTACTGAAAACGAAGACGAATAACCATGAGCTACATGTCTCGACTGCAGGCCCGCCGCGAAGAACTGGCGGAAGCCTGGTGCGACGCCATCTTCCAGACGTATCCGCTGGACACCGTGGGTTTCCTGCGCAAAAAAGCGGATTCGTTCCAGAACCCCATAAGCGAGCGAACCCGGCGCGCCACGCGCGTGCTGGTGGATCTGCTGCTCGGCGAAGGCTTGGACAGCGACAAGGTCCAGGAGCCTCTGGATCAACTCGTCCGGGTGCGGGCCGTGCAGGAGTTCACGGCGACGCAAGCCGCCGGGATCATCTTCCTGCTCAAGCCCTTGGCGCGTCGGTACGCCAAGGAATTCGGGGGCGGGGAGTCCACCCTCTGGGATTTATTGCAGTTCGAGTCGAAAATAGATAGCTTGGCGCTTCTCGCGTTCGAAACGTACTGCGCGTGCAAGGAGCAGGTGACGAAGCTGCAGGTGGACGAGGTGAAACGTCGCCACGGCTACCTGCTCAAGCGCGTGCAGGAACTTTATGATCAGGCAGAGGACCCTGACGCCCCGAAACACTAAGTCATCGCAAGAATGAAGCGAGGTACGGGTACATGTCATTCTTTCTCTCCTTACTCCTCGTCCTGGCGCTAGGTTTTCTGGCGCACATGGGCGCAGAGGCAGGCTTCAAATCGCTGTTCGCGGCCTGGATTCCTTATCTTGCGGTCACAGTCTTCGTGGTCTTTTTCGTGAAAAAGATCGTGGACTGGGCCCGCTCGGCCGTGCCGTTCCGCATTCCCACCACAGCGGGTCAGCAGTACTCGCTGGAGTGGATCACGCCCAACTACATCGCCAACCCGCCGGACAAGAAGTGGACTGTGGCGCGCATGGCGCTGGAAGTGCTGGCGTTCCGCTCGCTCTTCCGCAACACGTCCATGAGTCTTTCGTGGGAAGGCGACGAACCTCGCGTGTCGCACTACTCGGCCAAATGGCTGTGGCTTTTCGGTCTGGCGTTCCATTACTGCTTCCTGATCATCTTCATTCGGCACTTCCGCTTCTTCATGGAGCCGGTGCCCTTCCTTGTCGAAATCACGGAGATGTTCGACGGCATCCTGCAGATCGGCGCCCCCCGGGTGATGCAGACGGACCTCATCATCGTGGCGGCGCTGCTCTTTTTGCTGCTGCGCCGGGTTTTCGACAACAAGGTGCGCTACATCTCGCTGATCAGCGACTACTTCCCGCTCATGCTCATTCTGGGCATCGTCTGCACGGGCATCTGGATTCGCTACTTCGGGCATACGGACATCAACGGCGTGAAGACGATGACCATGGGCTTGGTGCAGTTCTCGCCTGTCATCGTGGATGGCGTCTCCCCCATGTTCTACACGCACCTCTTCCTGGTGTGCGTACTGCTCTTCTACTTCCCGTTCTCCAAGCTCATGCACATGGGCGGCGTGTTCCTTTCACCCACGCGGAACCTGCCCAACGACTCGCGCATGCGCCGCCACGAGAACCCCTGGAACCCGCCGAAGAAGTTCCACACCTACGAGGCCTACGAGAACGACTTCCGCGAGGTCATGGTGGAAGCGGGGCTGCCGGTGGAGAAAGGGCTCGACGACAACGACAAGAAGGCTGACGCCTAAGCAAGGAGAAGGCCCATGGCCAACGTTCCCACTCCCGAAGAGCTTCTGAAGATAAACTACCGCATGCCGACCCAGGGGTGGATGGAGCAAAAGCCCGTCTTCCGCGACGGGAACTTCTGCTACCCGGCCAAACCCGAGATCATCGAAGAAATCGGGTTCCCCAACCCCCGCGTGTGGTCCCCCAAGGACGACGACTGGCAACTGCCTGAAAACTGGATGGAGATCCTCCACGAGGGCATGAAGGACCGCCTGACGCGCTACCGCTCCTTCAAGATCTTCATGGATATCTGCGTGCGCTGCGGCGCTTGCGCTGACAAGTGCCACTTCTACGTGGGCGGCGGCGACCCCAAGAACATGCCCGTGCTGCGCGCCGAGCTGCTGCGCTCCATCTACCGCAAGGAGTTCACCACCGCCGGCAAGATTCTGGGCAAACTGGCTGGCGCGCGCCCCGTGACGCAAGAGGTGGTGAAGGAGTGGTTCTACTACTTCTACCAATGCACCGAGTGCCGCCGCTGCTCCCTGTACTGCCCCTACGGCATCGACACTGCGGAAGTGACCATGATGGCCCGGGAGCTGCTGCACATGCTCGGCATCGGCATCAACTGGATCATGGAGCCTGTGCGCAACTGCAACCGCATGGGCAACCACTTGGGCATCCAGCCCCACGCCTTCAAGGACATCGTGGACTTCCTCTGCGAAGACATCGAGGAAGTCACGGGCATCCGCATCAATCCTCCCATGAACGAGCCCGGTCACGAGGTGATCTTCATCACCCCCTCCGGGGACATCTTCGCCGACCCCGGCGTCTACACCTTCATGGGCTATCTCATGCTCTTCCATGAGATCGGGCTGGACTACACGCTCTCCACGTATGCGTCGGAAGGCGGCAACTTCGGTCTCTTCACCTCCCACGAGATGATGAAGAAGCTGAACGCCAAGATGTACGCGGAAGCCGAGCGCCTGGGCGCCAAATGGATCCTCGGCGGGGAGTGCGGCCACATGTGGCGGGTCATCAACCAGTACATGGACACGCACAACGGCCCCGCAGACTTCCTGGAGACGCCCAAGAGCCCCATCACAGGCACCGTCTTCGACAGCGCCAGGCAGACCAAGATGCTGCACATCGCGGAATTCACGGCGGACCTCATCAAGCACGACAAGATCCGCCTGGACAAACGCCGCAACGACCACCTGCGCGTGACCTTCCACGACTCCTGCAACCCCGCGCGGGGCATGGGCCTCTTCGAAGAACCCCGCGAAGTGATCAAAGGCTGCTGCAACCACTTCTACGAGATGCCCCCCTCCACCATCCGGGAACAGACCTACTGCTGCGCTGGCGGCTCCGGTCTGAACACGGACGAGATCATGGAGATCCGCATGCGCGGCGGCTTGCCACGCGGCAATGCCTTGCGCCACGTGCAACGCAATCACGGCGTGAACACCATGTCGTGCATCTGCGCCATCGACCGTGCGACCCTCATTCCCCTGGCGGACTACTGGGCGCCCGGCGTGGGCATCACCGGCGTGCACGAACTGGTGGGCAACGCCCTCATCATGAAAGGTGAGAAGGAACGCACCATGGACCTCAGGCAGGAAGATCTGCCCGGGCTGGAGGATGAATAACCATGCACAACGCCAAGTACATCGTCCCTGGCATCATCGTCTTCATCGTGCTGGCGACGCTGCCCTTCTGGTGGAACGTCTTCCAGCCGGCGTACGAGCCGCCCACAGTGGCGCTCCCTGCTGACAAGAAGGAATGCATCGAACCCGTCGACGTCATGCGCGCGGAACACTTCGTCATCCTGGACGTCTGGCGCGACGCCGTGGTCCGCGACGGCGCACGCATGTGGACCGCTTCCGACGGCGAGGTTTGGAACATGAGCCTGCAGAACACCTGCATGGACTGCCACACCAACAAGGAAGAATTCTGCGACACGTGCCACGCCTCCAACGGCGTTGATCCCTACTGCTGGGACTGCCACGTGGCCCCAAGGGGGAACCAGCAATGAAAAAGAACAGACGCGACTTCCTCAAGCTCGCTGGCGCCACGGCGCTCGGCGTCGGTTCGGCTTGCGCTCTGCCCCACGCCGCCCTCGCCGCTGGCGGCAAAGAGAAGACTCCCTACGAGCCGGAGCCGCTGCCCGAAGGCATGAGCAAACCCGAAAACGCGCTCACCGCCACCCACTGGGCCATGGTCATCGACACCCGCAAGATGGCGGACCCCGTGCTGCAGAAGAAGTGCATCGCAGCGTGTCACGACTACCACAACGTCCCCACCATCGAGAGCGACTACACGGAAGTGAAATGGCTCTGGACGGACACGTTCTACGCCACCTTCAAGGAAAAGAACTACTACCTCGCCGAGGACGTGCAAGAACGCCAGTTCCTGCTCTTGTGCAACCACTGCGAGAACCCCCCCTGCGTGCGGGTGTGCCCCACCAAAGCCACCTTCAAACGCAAGTCCGACGGCATCGTCATCATGGACATGCATCGCTGCATCGGCTGTCGTTTCTGCATGGCGGGTTGCCCCTACGGCGCGCGCAGCTTCAACTTCAAGAACCCGGAGCCCTACATCAAGAACATGAATCCCGACTACCCCATGCGCATGATGGGCGTCGTGGAGAAATGCAGCTTCTGCTCCGAGCGACTGGCCTTCGGCAAGATGCCCGCCTGCGTGGAAGCCTCCGAAGGCGGCATACTCTTCGGCGACCTGGACGATCCCAAGTCCACCGTCCGTGAAGCCCTGCGCGAGAATTACAGCCTCCGCCGCAAAACGATGCTGGGCACCGAACCCAGCGTTTACTACATCATCTAAGGGGATCGTCATGCTTGAAAAAGCGCTGAAAGGATCACCAGCGTACTGGATCTGGCTCGTCTTCCTTGCGGCCATCGCCGGCATGGGCATGACCGCGTACCTGGTCCAGCTCCACTACGGTCTGCAAATCACCGGCCTCTCCCGCGACGTGTCCTGGGGTTTCTACATCGCCCAGCTCACGTACCTGGTGGGCGTCGCCGCTTCGGCGGTCATGCTCGTGTTGCCCGCCTACTTCCACCACTACAAGCAATTCAAGAAGATCATCATCCTCGGCGAGTTCCTCGCCATCGCCGCGGTCTTCATGTGCCTGCTCTTCGTCATCGTGGACCTGGGCCAGCCGCAGCGGCTCTTCAACGTGGTGCTCTTCCCCACCCCGGGCTCCATCCTCTTCTGGGACATGATCGTGCTGAACGTCTACATGTTCCTGAACCTCTTCATCGGGTGGATCACCCTGGAAAGCGAGCGGAACTACGTCACCCCGCCCAAGTGGCTGAAGTACTTCATCTACCTCTCCATCATCTGGGCGTTCTCCATCCACACCGTCACGGCGTTCCTCTACGCGGGTCTGCCCGGCCGCCACTACTGGCTCACAGCCATTCTGGCTGCACGCTTCCTGGCGTCGGCTTTCGCCTCCGGTCCGGCTATCCTGCTGCTGCTCGTCTTCCTGCTGCAGAAGCTCACCCCCTTCCGCGCCGGCACGGAAGCCATCAAGAGCGTGGCGAAGATCATCACCTACGCCATGTGTGTGAACGTCTTCTTCTACCTGCTGGAGCTCTTCACCGCCTTCTACTCGGGCGTCCCGGGTCACCAGCACTCCATCATCTACCTCTTCTCCGGCTATGACGGCCACGCCGAATGGGCGCCGTTCATGTGGTTCGCCGTGATCTGCACCGCCATCAGTCTTGCGCTGCTCATCCCGGCCAAGACCCGCGACAACCACAGCGTGCTCCCCTGGGCCCTGCTGCTGCTCTTCGTCGCCACTTACATCGACAAAGGCATCGGCCTCATCGTCGGCGGGTTCACCCCCAACCCCTTCGACAAGGTGACGGCGTATCTCCCGACTGTCCCCGAGCTCGCCATCACAGTGGGCATCTACGCCGTGGGCGCGATGATCATCACCGTGTTCTGGAAGATCGCCCTCGACGTGAAGACCGAGACCGGCACCATCGACAAGGAACCCTCGGAACTCCAGAAAAAGGCCATGAACCTGGCCTAGTCCGAGCGCGGCCCTTCACCACACACAAGCCCCCCGCCCTTTTCGGGTGGGGGGCTTTTTCGCGCGCATTCGATGGACCTGCTATCTGACGAACGAGTACTGCTTCCCTGGAACGCGCATCGACGTCGTCATCACTCGACATTTCCAAGCCTCGGCGCAGACAGTGTGGCGGCGCCTTGAGCGAGGGACCGCTCGACAGGCAACAGTGTGTCCGCGGGGGTCACCTGCCCTCTGGCGGTGATGGATTGCCGCGAGGACGGAATGTCCCAGGTCTGCAAACGGTCACCGGACGGACGCGATCATTCCAGCACCTTGGAATATCTCGTCATCATTCCAACGGAGCGGATCGAATACTCCCTGCGCTTCACCGACAGCCAAGGCGAGCCCATGGACCCGTCCGCAGCAGGCCTGCCGCAGGAACTGCCGGCTGCGGTCGCGCACATCATCACGCAGGAAACATTGGAGACAGGCAATATTCTGTTGAATGCCAGGAACTCCGGCTACGCCACGCCTGACCTCATCAGCTTGGCGCAGGCTGTATTGGAGCCGTGTCCGGACAAAAAGGAAGCACCCGTGCAGGCCTTCGAGGCGACCGTCTGCACCAGCGGCGTCCACGCCGCAAGGCGCAGCCCCCTCACTCCCGCTTCATCGCCACCGACCGCACGCCGCCGTGCAGCGCGCCCAGGCCCAGCGCCAGCGCCCGGCACAGAATCAGCGGCGGCGAGGCCAGCCCCACCAACGCGTCCAACCGCGCAGCCCGCGCTGCAAACGGCAGACCGCTCGCTATGATGGCCACGGCCAGCAGCGTCGCAGCGTGCAGCGCCGGCGGGAAGACGACCCCCACCACCGCCAACGGCGCCAGCGCCATGGCCGCCAGCCCCTGCAGCTTCAAGAGCAACGGCGTGTAGCGGTCCTTGAGGGCCTTGTCCGGAAATTTGCGGTAAACCACCATGCGCCAGTAGCCACGCCAGTACTTGACGCGCAGGTACCGCCGCAACGAGTCCGGATGGAGGTGGCGCACCACGGCCTCCGGAGCGAAGACGAGCCGGCGGTTGGCGGCCGCCATGCGGTAGGAAAGTTCCGTATCCTCGTTGTTGGCTGCGGGGAAGGATTCGTCGAAGCCGTCGAAGGCGAAAAAGGCGTCGCGGCGGAAAGCGGCGGCGTAGGTCGCCACCAGGTCGATGGTCTCGTAGCGCTGCATGATGCGGTAGCGTTCCTCGAACTCCACCTGAGCGAAGCGCGCCACCAGGCTCATCTGAAACGTCTGATAGGCGCCTTGACCGGCGTCTGCGGCGCGCGCCTCCAGCGCTGTGACGAGGCGTTCGACGAAATCCGTGGCCGGGGCGCAATCCGCGTCCGTGAAGAGGATGAATTCGCCACGCGCAGCCTTGGCGCCGGCATTGCGAGCGACTGCGGGACCGCGATTGGGTTGGCGGATGACGCGCGCGCCGGCCTCCTCGGCGAGGGAGGCGGTGTCGTCCGTGGAGCCGTCGTCCACCACGATGACTTCCATGGAGTCCGCCACGGTCTGGCGTTCCAAGGCGATGAGCGTGCGCGGCAGGGTGCGCGCCGAGTTGAACGCGGGAACGACCACGCTGTAGCGCGGTTCGGACGGGGTGGCGATGCGTGGCGATGCGGTTTCGTGCATGGCGTTTCCGTATCAGGCTCCGCCCCCGCCGTCGAGATGACGCGCGTCCTTCTTCCCCGACGAGTCCACCCGGGAGCCCAGCAGCAGGTGCCGCGCAAAGGTGCGACCCGCCTTGACCAGCCGCAGGAGCTCGGCCGGATCCGCCAAGCCCTGGCGCAACTTGCGCACCATGTAGCGCGGCCGCAGGTAGAAGCGCCGGCGGGCTTCGTCGCAGAGGCGCACCAGCTCTTCCGGGGAGAAGTGCTCGTTGCGCACCACACAGTTGTGGAGGCCCTCCCCGGTCAGCCAGCAGGCGTAGTCGTCCGTGGCTATCCAGCCGCGCTCCTTGTAAAGCTCGTAAGCCTTGGTGCCGGGATAGACCATCACCGGATAGAACTGCGCCGTGTCCGGGTCGAGCGCCATGGCCAGGCGGATGGTCGCTTCGATGCGCTCCCGGTCCTCGCCGGGGAAGCCCACGATGAAACAGCCGTGGATGAGAACGCCGGCGGCGCGGGCGTCATCCATGAACCGCTGCATGCCCTCGGGTGTGACGTTGCCCTTGCGCATGGTGGAAAGCGTCTGTGCGTGACCGCTTTCGAAGCCCACACAGAGCATGCGACAGCCGGCTTGCGCCATCAGCGCCATGGTCTCGCGGTCCAGATCCGCACGGGAATTCGCCGTCCAGCTCATGACGAGGCCGCGGTCGATCATCTTGCGGGAGAGCTCCCGACAGCGCTCGCGATCCGCCGTCAGGGTGTCATCCTCGAAGAAGACGGCGCGCATCTCGGGGAAGTGCTCCCGGCACCAGGCGATCTCGTCCAGCACGTCATCCACGGCACGGAAACGGTAGCGCCGGCCCGTCAACGTCTGCGGGTAGACGCAGAAGCTGCAGCGGAAAGGACACCCCCGGCTGGTGACGAGGGTGACCATGGGGTAAAGTGCGTTGGGGTTGAAATAGTGATGGATGTCCAAATGCTTGCGATAAACTGGCGCCACCCACGGCAAGGTGTCCAGATCCTCCAGGAAAGGCCGGTCCTCATTGTGGTGGATGCTCCCCGCGGCGTCCCTGTAGCTGAGCCCTGCGATGGACGGCGCCGTTGCCAGAGCGGCTTTTCGAGGAGAGCCCTCTTCCGAAGCGAGACGCTGGCGCATGGCCTCCGCCAGCGCCACGATGGTCAGCTCGTATTCCCGCCGCGCCACGGCGTCCACCCCTGCAGCCCGCGCATCGGCGAGGGTCTCCTCGGCAAGGGCCGAGACGTGCGTCCCCACCAGCACCACGCAGCACTCGTGGTTGACGGCCTTCACCTTGGCGGCCACGTCCAGGTCGTTGAGGATGGAGGGCGTGGAAGCGTCCATGACGACGAGGTCGTAGCGGTGTTCGCGGACCATATCCACCACCGCTTCCAGGGAGCGGCCAGCAGCCGGGGCGTCCACCAGATCCACCGCAAAGCCCTCGCGCTCCAGACAGCCGGTACAGGAGGCGAGCCAGATGGGGAAATAGAGCGTGCCGCTTTTGGTGACGGCGGGGCTGCGTTGCGGCCGGGAAAACTTCGGCAGGAACGGGGGATTCAGAACAAGTATGCGCATGGAGCCTCTGCGGGAGTTTGGGACAACGTGGAAAGCGGCTGCCGCTGCATGTTCACGGGGGGGACGCCACAGCCGGAGGCTGGATCGATCATTTCGAGACGGCGGCGCCCGAGGCGCGGTTTCCGGACTCGGAGGCGCCGGCTGCGGTCGGCTGCTCCCGAGAAGCCGCTGCAGCCATGGACGCCTTGCCTCCAGGGGGACGCGGCGGCTTCCTGGCGGCCATGTGTCGTTTGATGATGCTGATATACAGATCCTTGTAGACCAGTTCCGTGGCGGCGGCGGCGCGGTCCCATCCGTAGCGGCGCGCGCGGGCCATGCCCCGGGTCTGCAGGCGTTCGCGCAGGCCTATCTGCATCAAGGCGTGCGACATGGCGCGGGCCAGCGCCTCGGGTTCGTCCGGGTCGACAAGCAAGCCGGCGTCGCCCACCACCTCGGGCAGGGCTGTCACGTTGGAGGCGACCAGGGGCGCGCCGCAGGCCATGGCCTCCAGCACGCGCAGGCCCGTCTCCTCCGCGCGGCACGGGTAGACGAAGAGCTGGGCGCCGCTCAGCAGCAGGGGCAGATCCTCCACGGGTGCGGGGCCCACCACGCGCACCCGGTTCTTCAAATGCAACGAAACGGCGAGGGCTTCCAGCGCGGCCTTGCGCTTGGGGTCGTCGCCATCCTCCATAAGCAGGGCGAGGGTCTGATGAACGCCGCCCTGCGAGATGAGCGCGCGGAACGCCTGAAGCAGGATCTCCGGGTTACGGTGGGGCGCGACGCCCATCCCCAGAATATAGGAACTCTGAAGCCCCAGCCGGGAGGCCGCTTCCTGGATGAGGCCGGGGTTGTCGATGCGGGTGAAAGCTTCGTCCACGCCGGGGGGCGCCACGGCCACCAGCTCGTCCGGCACGCCATACAGCGCTGCAAGCTGGGCTTTGCTGTATTCAGAAAACGTGATGATGCGCGCGGCGCGGCGCAGGTCTCTCCCTTGCCGGAGGCGGCCGAAAAAGCCAGGGCCGCGGGATGGCGCTTCATGCGATTCGGCGAGCACCTTGCGCATGGTGAGCACGAAGGGCGTGATGGCGGTCCAAGGCGCTTCATCCACGCAATGGAGGAGGTCCACATTGGCGGCGGCGGCGACCTTGTCGAGCCCGGCGTGCCTGCGCATGAAGCCGGGGTTGGGCGCGGTCACGGTCTCCGCAGGACCGGCTTCCAAGGCCTGTCTGATGACACGGGGAGTCTGCTCGGGCAGAAGCGTCACGTATTCCGGGCGATCCGGTCTGTTGAGGAGGGCCTGCGTCAACCGGAGCATGTACTCCGCCCCTTCCAGCGGCGTCACCTGCGTGGCGGCGTCGGCTCCACCAGCGCCACGCCGGTTGGCGGACGCGGAGACGGCGCGTCTGGTGTGGAACGGACCGTTGACGTGGAGCCCAATGCGCATGAAACAGGATCACCTTCCTCGAGCAATGGTCGTCGAGGGCTTGCGGAATGTCGAACTCGATAGCGAGTGATATGCGATTTCCCAGCCAGGCGCAATGCGCCGAGGCTCCCTGTCGCAACGCCAAGCTATGGCGCGCCGCCGGGAGGTATGGTATCATGCGCGATAATCCTGCGTGGTCCCAATCGGCCAAGACGAGCGCCCATGTCTCCTTCACGAGCCTACCTCCTTCATACCGCCATATACGCCCTCTACGATGGGCTGGCCATCCTCTTCAGCCTGACGGCGACAGCTTGGTTCATCGGCGGCGTGTGGCCGGACCGGGATTTCTTTCTGGAGGCGGCTTTCACCACTTCCGGTTTCCTCGGCATGCTGGCGCTCACGGGGGTCTACCAGGACGAGAAAAGCTTTCTCAATATCGAATGCTCCAAGCGCACCTTGAAAGGGTTCCTCTTCGGGGCGCTTGGCCTGGGGTTTGCGCTCCATGCCTTGGAGAGCCATCCCGTGTTGCTCCGTTCGCTGCCGTTTGCCTTCGCGAGCTCTTTTCTCCTTGTTTTCTATGGCAATATCGTCCTGAACGAGAAGCTGGCTCGACTGCGCCGTCACTTCGGCTTGCGCATGCTCATCTACGGCGCCGGCGCCATGGGTCGTGAATTCTTCAACACCATCGGCTCCCCCCGCCAAGGCATCGTGCCAGTGGGCTTCGTGGACGACGATCCGGCCAAGCGCGGCAAGCTTTTCGAGAGCTCCAGCTTGACCCAACGCAAGATCATCACCGTGCTCGGCGCAGGCGGCGACATCCCCCGGCTGGTGCGTGAATTGAGCATCGACGCCGTGGTGGTGGCGTTCTCCAATGTCCCACAAGACCACATGCAGGAACGCATCAAATGGCTGCGAGGACAGAGCGGCGCGGAGGTGAACTTTGTCCCCTCCACCTACTCCATCCCCTTGCACCGCCTCACCATCAGCGTGTTGGGCGACATCCCTGTGGCGCGCTTCCGGCATACTCCTCGCGCCGCCACCAGCTGGATGAAACGCGCCTTGGACGTGAGCCTTGGCGCCATGATGCTGGCGTTCGCCGCGCCGGTGTTGGCGCTCGCGGCCGTGCTTATCCGACTGGACTCCAAAGGTCCTGTATTCTTTAGACAAAACCGGACAGGAATGAATGGCGAGCTGTTCACCATGTACAAACTGCGCACCATGGATTGCGCCGCCGACCCTTATGCATTGACCCCCGATAGCGCAGATGACTGCCGTATCACCCGCGTGGGCAAACTGTTACGCAAGACCAGCATCGATGAATTACCGCAGCTGTTCAATGTATTGCGTGGAGACATGTCCTTGGTGGGACCGCGTCCGGAAATGCCTTTCATCGCCGCCACGTATGACGAAACACAACGTCTGCGCCTGGCCGTCCGTCCAGGTATTACAGGTCTGTGGCAGATAAGCGTCGACCGCAACAAGCCAATTCATGAAAACCTCGACTACGATCTGTACTACATCCGCAATTACTCTTTCATGCTTGATATTACAATCTTGCTGGAGACACTCGCGTTCATGGTGCGCGGCATATGATTCTCGAGCATGATGAAAGCAAGAACTCAGAGAGAAGCCGCCCTACGGATGGCAACGAATGAGTTTATCTTCGCGAAGCCAGCTCATGAAGCCAGCTCTCTGACTGAATGCTTTTCAGAACTGACGCTGAAATGCAGACTACCCTTCTTCAGGTGACAAAATTTCATTATAAAGTTCGACATGGAGTGCTTCATCAAGGAACTCATGCAGCAACGGAGCCACTTCATTGAAGTGTGTTGACTCCTTGTGCGCCACGAAAGATGCTTCATCGACGTATCGTTCGTAAATCAACACGACTTCGGGCTTCTCATTGAGACGCTGAACACGATATTCCAAGCACCCGGATTCTTGACGACTTCCAACTGTCAGTTTTTCGAGCAATGGAGACACACTCTCCCACGCACCAGTCTTCACAGTAAGATGAGCGACAACGACGAATGATCCCATAGAATCCTCCTCCTGCAGTGAAAGTGAACCGTCGTGAACGTATATTGCCAATCACAATACGATGTTGCATTGCGCCAGAGCCGCCTTGACAACATTCGGCAACGAGGCCAGATCGGGAGAAATCCAGCAACCAGCTTCGCGTAAGGCCTTGATCTTGTTGCTTGCCTCGCCTTCGCTCTCCTCCAGGATGGCGCCGGCATGCCCCAGGCGTTTCCCGGGTGGAGCCGTCAGCCCTGCGACCAATGCGATTATAGGCTTATCGTATTGGGACGCCCGAACCACTTCCGCGAAGTTCTCCTCGGCGGCGCCTCCAATTTCACCGATAAGAACTATGGCTTTCGTTTCTGCATCATCCTTCAGCAAGGTGAACGCATCAGTAAAGGGCAAGCCAACAAATGGATCCCCTCCGACACCAATGCATATGGACTGTCCCAATCCACAAGAAGACAGCATGTATGCAGCCTCATATGCAAGAGTTCCAGAACGTGAAAGCAGCGCCACTTTACCAGGCGAAAAGACATCGGCTGGCATGATGCCTAGCTTTATAACACCGGGGATAATGAGACCTGGTGTGTTCGGCCCTACAAGCCGCACTCCTGCCTCTGCAGCCAATCGCCGAATATATACCATCTGCGCTTGCGGAGCTCCTTCCGTGATACAGATGATATTTTGAATATTGGAATAAATTGCTTCAATAATTGAATCAACAACTGCAGCAGCAGGAACAAAAATCACAGTAGAATCAAATGCACCTTGATCATTATACGCCTGATTAATACTATTGTAGACAGGAACGCCATGAACTTTCTCTCCCCCCTTGTATGGAGTGACGCCAGCAACAATATGTGTTCCGTAGTCTTGCATCAACTGTACATGGTGTCGTGCGGCGCGACCTGTGATCCCTTGCACCAAAATACGTGACCCCGCATGCAGTCCAAGATTGGCACGGGAGGGACTCGGGGTGTGTTCCCCCACCAAGTCGGTGCTTCGCGTGATCGATACTGCCACCTTACCGACCTCCTCATCGTTCGCGAGAGGGGGCATGTCAACACCAGACGGCGCCATGGAGCGCAGCGCATTCACAGCAGCGCATATCGAATCTACAATAGATACAGAGTGGCCCTCAAGCTCGGCGAGCAGACGCTGACCTTCCGTTGCGCCGTTGCCCGCCAATCTGGCTATAATTGGCTTTGGCGGCGCATCCCTCTGCAACGCAGCAACAATCGCTTCGGCCACAGCCGCACACGACACTATTCCACCAAAGACATTGACGAAAACCACTTCGACCCGCTGGTCTTCGAAAACGAGCCTGAAGGCTTCCGCCAAGCGATCCTTGTCAGCGCCGCCACCAAGGTCCATAAAATTCGCCGCGCGTAAGCCTGCTTTATTGAGGACATCCATCGTGGCCATGGCCAACCCGGCGCCATTGGCCATAAGCCCCACCCATCCTTCAAGTTTGAGATATGCCAACCCAGCTTGGCGCGCTCGTTGCTCCATGGGATCCGCGTGCGCAGGCTCGTGAAATCGCGAAAGCGCCGGCGTAATAGTGAGAATCGCATCATCTATTTCAACTTTGGCGTCCAACGCAATCCATTCGCCATCTCTGCAAAGCGCCAAGGGATTGATCTCCAGTAACAACAACCCGTACGCTTGAACCGCCTGCATGCACTGTTGAGTCAACGTTTCAAAACGCAACGCCACCTGCTGCTGCAATGTCGCATCATTATCTTGAAAGAGATGAAAAAAAGCGGCTCGAATCTGACATGAAGCGAGCGCCCCGCCCTCTCGGGTGGACTCCAGCCGCTGGATGAAGGCCCCCCCGGGACGCGCAGATTTCGATTCGACCTCTATGCCGCCGCCGCGTGATACCGTAAACACGATACCCCCTGCGCGGCGTGACATCATGAATGAAAGGTACAGTTCCTGCTCGACAGAGATGACCGACTCAACCCGAACACAAGGCGGCTTCTCTCCATTGATCTCCAAATCGAACAGGCGCTTACAAACAACCGCCGCCTCGGCAGGATCCGTAAAGCGAACGACGCCGCCGGCCTTGCCCCGCCCCCCGGACAAGACCTGCGTCTTGGCGCACCATGGCCCAGGAACGCCAGGAGTATAGCTCATCAAATCGTCAGGGCGCACCAACTCCCCGGCCGGGACATTGATCCCCACTTCCGCAAACAGCCTTTTGGACAGATGCTCGTTGCAGAGCATGCGTGGCCCCTTGGTTCTCAAAGTGCGTGCACATCAGAATCCGAACTGGGAGTACTCTCTATCCTTTCTGTTGATACCTTGAATAATGCGGTAGTTTCCTTTGGTATGCCCTTCCTCGATGGCTCTTTTGCCAAGACCGATGCATACGTCACATGCATCCAAGGGAATCTCGACGCAGAGAGAGAGTGGATTCGAAGTTGACCATACTTCTGTTTTGACAACACCGGAACAGTCTGGACAGATGTACACGCTTTCCACTTGGCTCTCACGGATGCCGTCTGTATCGTAAAAAACGTCTTTCATGCGAGTAAACCACTGTCCATTGACGTCACCATCACGTGGCGTGGATGGCGGATTGAAGTAACGGTGCCGCACTTCTTCGCAGATTTTCTTGATGGAGTCCATGGAACGTACATCTTGCGCCAATTTTTCCGGTGTATAATCCGGTTCTGTGACATGGCTATAGTCTACACCAGCCATAGCAAGACATATTCCCAGGTTCACATAGGGCAGTGCCCCTTGTATGGCATAGCCTCCTTCAAGCACAGCGATGTCCGGATTGAGCTTCTCGTTGAGTTTGGCATAGCCTTGCGCCGAAAAGTTCATGTTGGTGATGGGATCGGTGAAGTGATTGTCCTGCCCAGCGGAGTTGATTATCAAATCGGGCTTGAAGTCTTCAAGCACTGGAAGAATGAGTTCATCCACCACATAGAGGAACCCTTCGTCTGCAGTGCGTGGAGGCAGTGGCACATTGAGCGTCTTGCCCAACGCGTTGGGGCCGCCCAAGTCGTCCGGGAACCCGCTGCCTGGGTAGATGGTGCGGCCGTCCTGATGCAACGAAATGAAGAGCGTATTCTTGTCATGCCAATAGATGTCTTGCGTGCCGTCGCCGTGGTGGCAGTCCGTATCGATGATGGCGACGCGCTTGGGCCCGTAGTGTTCGCGAATCCACTCCAACATCACCGCTTCGATATTGATGTTGCAGAAGCCGCGATTGCCTTCCACGATCTTCATGGCGTGGTGTCCGGGTGGTCGAACCAATGCAAAGGCCCGTTCCGCCTGCTTTTCCATGACAAGCCGCGCAGCTTTTATCGCCCCGCCTGCCGAGATCATGTGGCTCTTGGTGGCCACGGTCTCCACGCTGGGCAGGCAGAAATGCACGCGCTCCACGTCCCGTCTGGCAGCCACTTCGGGTTTGTGCTCGGTGACGCCTGCGATGTCGAACAAGCCTTCCTCGTGAAGTTGATCCTGCGTATAGAGCAAACGTTCCTCGCGCTCGGGGTGGGTGGGCTCGATGGCCCAGTCGAAGGCCGGGAAAAAGACGACGCCCAGGGATCGTGGTGCTTCCAGCATGGGGTGATCCTCTTGTTATGGCTGTAATTTAATCGAGAATGCCGGGCCGCAGCTGCGCTTTCACGCGGATGTTCTTGTGCGCGCCGCCGAAGAAATCCACCATGTTGAACGCCGAGGACTCCACCACCTCCAGATCGTCCTTGTATTCGGTGGAGCCCGGCAAACCCAGCTCATCCAGGTAGCGTCCCAGAAGCGCTCTGGCGTCGCTCTCGGCCTGGGATTGGCCGTAGCTTTCCGGTATCGGGTGCTCGATTCCCAACATGGGGATCTGCAGCAGCTTCTTCTCCGTGTCCGCGAACAGCTCCAACTCGGCGGTGGTCCGCGTCAATGCCGCACCGATGGCGTTGGCCACCTGATATTGCGGCGGGGTCTCCACACGCACGCCCATGGCCTTTTCCAGCAAGGATTTGAAGGGTCCGGCCGGGCCGCCCATCACGTAGACCTTGCGGGGGTCGATGCGTTGCCCTTGGAGCAACTCGTAGATGGTGTAGACGGGACGCTCGTTGAGCATCGCCACCATGGCGCGGGCTTCCTCGCTGATGGTCCGCACGGCGTAATCCACGGCCTGTTGCGCCAATTTTTTCGGGTACATGTCCCAGAGCGCGGCCAGCTTCTCCACACCGGCGGCGGAGGCTTGTCGGTCCCGGAAGTCCGCCAGCTTCAGATAATTCATGGCGTCGATGAGCGTCGGCGCGCCGCCGCCTTGCGCCATGGAGGGACCTGCGCGTTCCGGACCCACCCGGACTTCACCGGAGCGGGTGACGATGATCTTCGAGTCCCCGCCCACCCCGATGGACCGCGTCTTGAGCGCGCGCACCAGCGTGGGGTAGGAACCCACGTCGATACCCCGGGGCTCCAGCACCGGCGCCCCCGCAGTGAACACGGCGATGTCCGTGGTGGTGCCGCCGATATCCAGGATGATGCAGTCCTCCTGAATGTCGCACAGCGCGATGATGCCCATGACGCTGGCCGCCGGGCCCGAAAGGATGGATTCCACGGGCATGACCCGCGAGAGGCTGATGGGCATGGTGCCGCCGTCCGCCTTGAGCACGTGGAGCAGCTGTGGATCCAAACCGTGTTCGCGCACGCTCTGCTCGATGGCGTCGGCGAAGCGGTTGTAGAGCCGCCAGACGGACGCGTTGTAGTACGCCGTGGCGATGCGGCGGGGGAAATTCAGCCGACCGGAGAGCCGGTGGCCCAAGGCCACGAAATCCGCGTCCTCGGCCACGGCGTCGCGCATGGCGTTCTCGTGGGTGGCGTTGCGGACGCTGAACTTGCCCACGGACGCATAGACCCGCATGCCGAGCTCCTTGCAGACTGCGGCGGCTTGGGCGAGCTGCTTCTCGTCCAGAGGCTGGATCTCGAAACCGCGGTGGTCCAGGGAGCCGTCGATGACGTTGAAACCCCGGCCGATGTGGTAGCTGTGCGGGTCGATGCCCGGTCCCGCCGAAACCAGCACGCCCACGTCCTCGATCTTGTTCTCCACGATGGCGTTGGTGGAAAGCGTGGTGGACAGGGCGATGCGCTCCACCCGCTGCGTCTTGATCCGTGAGAGCACGTCGTCCATGGCGGCGCGCACGCTCACCAACAGGTTGTCGTGGTCCGTGATGACCTTGGCGGTGGCCACCACCTCGCGACGGTCCAACGCCACTGCGTCCGTGTGGGTGCCGCCCACGTCTATTCCAAGATACATGGTCTCGTCCTTTTATGGTAGCAGATCCGCGGCCAGCCCCAACGCTGCCGCCAGACTCGTCACGGCGGCTTCGCCAGTCCCCACCAGATCGTACCCCGTGCCGTGATCCACGGAGGTGCGCACGAAGGGCAGACCCAAGGTGACGTTCACCGCTTCGTTGAAATGGAGCAACTTCAAGGGGGCGAGCCCCTGATCATGATACATGGCGAGCACTGCCGCGAACTCTCCATGCGCCGCGCGGTGGAAGACGGTGTCGCCCGGCAACGGCCCCACGACGTCCATGCCGCGGGCGCGCGCCTCCTCCACTGCAGGCGCGATGATCTCCAACTCCTCTCGACCGATGGCGCCGCCCTCCCCCGCGTGCGGGTTCAGCCCGCAGACGGCGATGCGGCCCGTCTGGCCCGCCTGGCCCGTCTGGCCCGTTTGGCCCGCCGGCGTCGACGCATACGGCTGCAGCAGATCGTGCCCCGGACTCGGCATGCGGTCGGCGAGCGCTCCCGCACCACGCAGTTTCCGCAAGAACTCGTCCGTCAAGGCGAGGCAATGGAGAATGCGCTCACGCG
The DNA here is from genome assembly GCA_964455395.1 of uncultured Desulfovibrionaceae bacterium. Lineage (GTDB taxonomy): Bacteria > Desulfobacterota > Desulfovibrionia > Desulfovibrionales > Desulfovibrionaceae > CAYVWB01. The sequence continues at coordinate 2,913 of CAYVWB010000072.1, read as the reverse complement.
TCACCAGATCAGGAACGTCGCGCAAGGGGGGATGCGTGGTCGCCAGGCTCACCCGCAGGATCGTCCCGCAGAGGTGCATGCAGACGTCCCTGGGCTGCAGGCCGGCGGCGTTGGCGAAGAGTTCCGTGTGCCCGGGGAAGTGAAACCCCGCTGCTTGCAACATGGCCTTGTTCAGGGGCAGGGTGACCACTGCTGGCGCCCGCCCCGTGGTCAGCAGCCCACACGCCGCCTCCAGGCTGAGGCCGGCGGCGCGGCCTCCCTCGGCGGCGGCGACGCCGGGCGTGGGCGCGAAGTCCCGCAGCGTCTCCGGCGCATACAGGTAGATTCCCGACGACAGCGACGCCACGTCCTCCAACGTCTCCAGCAGCGTCCAGAACGGCGCCGCCCCGGGCCAGTGCGCGACCAGCGCCGCCTCGGGGCCTATGCAGAGCAGAGGCCGGTCGAACTCGGACCAGGCGCCGTCGGCGTCGCCCAGCAGCCGGCAGACGAGCTCCGGACCAAGGCCGTTGGGGTCGCCGAGTGTCAACAGCAGGGGGCCGCCCTGCGCCGCGCCGGAAGAGGAGTGTGTCATCGCGCCTCGCTGGTGGTTTGACGTCGCGTCCAGTCTGCCATGGATACCAAGCTCGGGCCGCGCTGGCAATCAAGCCGGACAACAATGATGATTCCCCGTCCCGGCCGGGTCATTCCGATGGGGGCGCGTCCCTTGTGCGCCACACCATCCGCGCGCCCACCCACAACCCGCACGCCGCGCCGAGCAGGTTCGCGGCCATGTCGCCCACGCCGGCGGCGCGGCCGGGAACCGCCGCCTGGCCAAGTTCCAACACGACTGCCAACAGCACCGTGACCAGAACGACGCGGCGACGCGCCTTGCCGGGGATTCCGAGCCACCCCGCGCGGGCCAGCCCGCCAAGCCACACGTACGCCAGGACGTGGACGACCTTGTCGCTGAGGGGGAACACCATGGGCGGCGCCGCCTTCGGCGTGAGCGACAGCACGGTGAGCGCCACGGCGGAGAGCCACCACGCAGCCCGCAAGACGCCGCGGAATATGGGAAAACTGTCGGGCGCCATGAAACTCCTGGACGAATCCTGCATGTCGTATTGGACGTGACGCCCTATGGAGCCTGCTTACATGGGTCGAACGAAGCCGTCCATGGCGACGCCACGGCTGCGCGCCGTCCCCCTCCTGGCAGGCCTCGCCGCCGAAGGGCGGCCCTTGCCAAAACGCTCGACCTGGGGCAGAGTGTAAGCCGTTTCCCTACAGGATACATGTTCATGAGCGCTCAACAAGCCGCCCCCACCGCCTTCCCTTGTCTCCCCAAGGAAGCCGTCAACGCGCTGCCATTGCGTCGTTGGGAAGGCCCCGTGCGCATCATCCGCGACGAAGCGGCCCTGGACGCGGCCCTGGAGGAACTCGCCAGCGAGACCCTGCTGGGCTTCGATACGGAAAAACGCCCCTGCTTCACCAAAGGCCACAGCGAGCCGACGTCCCTGCTGCAACTGGGCGGCGCGCACACGGTCTTCATCTTCAAACTCCTGGAGCTGAAGCGCCTGCCCCGCCGGGTGGCGGAAATCCTCGCCGACCCGACCATCATCAAGACCGGTGTGGCCGTGCGCGACGATATCCGCGAACTCCGCGAGGTTCTCGATTTCGAGCCCGCCGGCTTCGTGGATCTCTCCGAGGAAGCGCGCAGCAGCGGCGTCATCGCCTGCGGATTGCGCAACTTGGCGGCCAATTTCCTGGGCCTGCGCGTCTCCAAGAAAGAGCGCTGCTCCAATTGGGCCCGGGTGGAGCTGACCCACCAGCAGATCACGTACGCCGCCACGGACGCCTGGGTGAGCCGGGAGCTCTACCTCGCCATGCGCGACGCCGGCGTCGTCAGTGTGACCACCCGCCTCCCTCCTTCCTGAGCCCCCCTCGAAAGCATTCCGCCTGAAGCGCATTTCCCGCATCGCCCTCTGGCGCGCGTCGGCGTTTCGCGATACCGTACCTCTCGTGATGACCGCCCCTGCACGATCGTTGCCTTGCTTGACGCCGTGCGCTCACCCGCGAACCGGGTGGCGTCGCCGGGCCGCCGCGCTGGCGTGTCTCCTGCTTGCGACCCTGCTTGCGACCACGCCGGCCCACGCCCAACGCTACCGCCTCCTTGTCAACGGCCAGGACCGGCAGCTGCGGTCCGTACAGCTGGAGACCCAGGGGTTCGCCGCCTCCCGCAGCGGCCCCGAGGCCGTGTTGGAACGCGAAGCCGTGCTGGACGCCAAACGCCGGGCCGTGGCGCAGGCGCGTGCAGACCTGGAAACCAAGCTCGCGGACCGCGGCTTGGCCATGGAGCTCGTCTTCCTGGGCGAATCCGCCATGACGCCGCACCGCCCCGACGCGCAGGCCGTGCTCGACGAGCTTGATGACGAAGCCGTCTGGGACGCCACGGTCTTCATCCATTCCGTGGAGCCCCTCGCCGCCACCCGCCGCACCGGCGACCCCGAGACGACCTATGGCGTGACAGTACGCGCGGAAGTGGTCTACATCATACAAAAAGCCGGTGCGCCGCCGCTGTTGCGCAAGCCGCCGCCGCTGCCCATGGCCGCGCCGGGGCAATCCCCGCAGCGGTTGGACGAAGATTCCGCCGCCGCAGTCCGGGAAGAAGCCGCGGAGTCCATGGCGCAGCGCTTGCTGGAGGCCCTCACGCCCAACGCCACCCGCGCCGCCCCGGAGCAAACCCCCTAGGAGTCGCCTGATGCGCACCCTCCTCGCTTGTTGCTGCGTCCTCTGTTGCGTTCTCGGTCTCGCACCGCTCGCCTGCGCAGATCCCATGGACCACGCCGCCCTCGATCGCAACGGCGACGGGGGCGTCACCCTGGCGGAGCTCAAGGCCCAATGGGAAGCCGCCGGCGCGCATCTCGTCATCTTCCGTGT
>CAYVWB010000071.1:21181-22331 GCA_964455395.1 uncultured Desulfovibrionaceae bacterium | reverse complement strand
CTGGTTGAAACGGGGCGGGTTGTTGACCAGCGTCTGCGCATGGTTGCAGCGGTTCACGCACTGGTTGAAGCGGATGATGCACTCGTCGCGGGACCCCGGCCGCGGCGACTGGTCCGGCGCGGAACTCGTGCTCGCAGTCGACCGGCCATCCCCGCGTCGCATGGGCCCTTCATATGAAGAGGACGTAGCAGACTGCTGTTGCTGAACCCGAGGCGGCGTGTATCCTGGCGCGGCGTCGGGCGGTTCGTCGCGTGGCTGCTCGGGTGCAACCCCGTGGTGCGCCTGCGTCTGTGTGATGACGTGCGGTTGCGTTTCGGGTGCGATCTCGCGGGGAGGCGGCGGGCCGACCCCGACCGGCCTTTGCCGAATGGCTTGAGGCGCCGGCGCGGCCTGCGGCGGGGCGTGCTGCGGCGAGGAGACGGCTTGCGATGGCGCCGTCTGGGTCGGTCGCGGCGGCATGGGGCGTCGCTGCTGGGCTCCCTGGAAGAGCGGCCGCGGTTGCGCCCCTGCGAGGCCGAGCAAGGCGTGATCCGGCGCCAGGCCCCGCCCCTCGGGGACGTGTGGCGCCAGGGGGCACGTGAGGCAGATCAGTGAGCCGCACGCGACCAGCACCATGAGGACCCGCGCCGGGCCTGTTCGTGGGATGCGTGGGATGCGTGGAATGCGTGGGACGGCGCTGTGACGACGCATGAGCGTGCTCCTTCAGCCGCAGGGCCTGGGGGGCAGACACCCGGGGCTCGGTGCAGCCACCGTAGCGCGCGCATGGTCGAGTTGTCGTGGGCGCCTCGCAGGTATGTGGCGGGCGATTCCAGGTGATTCCGGAGCGCGCAGGCCGCCGTGCAAGCGCTGTGCGGGCGCGCTCCCGGGCGAGCGGACGCATCGCGGGCGGGCCATCCCGAGGCCGCGGGTGGACGCCGGTGAACGCTCGTCCCCCCGCGGTCACCCACAAGGGATTTCAAAAGACGTCCACCGAGGCGTCAACACGTCGCCGCAGGCAATGCGCCCTCGGCTACTGGCTCGCGCAGAGATTGAACTCCAGATTGCAGTTCGCCTGACACTGGTTGAAGACCGCGGGGTTGTTGATCTGCGCCTGTTGCAGATTGCACTGGTGGACGCAGTGCTGCCAAGTGAGGTGGCATTGCTGCACCTT
>CAYVWB010000071.1:0-21171 GCA_964455395.1 uncultured Desulfovibrionaceae bacterium | reverse complement strand
ACCTTCTGATTGTGCCCGGGCTGCGGCTGAGGCGTGGGCTGGGGCGTGGGCTGCGGCTGGGGCGTGGGCTCGGGTTGGGGCGTGGGCTCGGGTTGGGGTTGCGGCTGGCTGGGTTGTCCGGATTCCAGAGGAGGATGGCACTTGCCGTTGTGATAGATGAAGCCGTCCGGACAGTTCTGCGCCACGGCCGGCGCAGCGAGGGTGAGGCAGAGGATCGCGCAGAGGCAGAACACGGCCGCGACGCCTCCCATTGCGTTGGAGGATGGGGTGGACCGTCGTGTGCTGCGAGAAGGCGTCGTTGTCATGATCTGGCTCCTTGCGATTTGGACGAGGCCGCCGGGGACTTCAGCCGCGCGTCGTCATGGATGTATCCCGTACTCTACCCCAAAGCGAATGGCATCGCTACGGGAATTGCGGCCATGCTATCCCCACGACGCCCGCGCGTTCCCGAGAGCCCCCCCGAGAGCCCCCCGAGAGTCCCTGGAAGCGCGCAGGATGCCCTTCCCGCGCGGCGCCGCCAGCCCGCCGGCTCGCTCGTGGGGGCAGGCCGACGCCGGCCACGTCCCACCGGGAGGCATGGACCCCGCATGGGGAGCCGCGGGCGCCACGCCTCGGTGAGCGCTTCGACCGCTCGTCATGGCGCCAGACAGCGCTCGTACCGATGTTGACAGCGATCCATGCACGCGCGGAAAGCGCTTGGGCTCACGTGGGTGTAGTACTCCTGCCGACAGGTGGTGGTGCAGTAGTTGTACGGTTCCAGACACACCTGCCGCCGCCGGAGTTCCTCCGGGGCGTAGGCTTGCGGGTCCACCCACCGACACCGTCCCGCGCGCCAGAGCGTGCCCGGCGGGCAGCGGCCTTGGGCCAGCGCCTCCGCGGCGCACGCAAGCAGCATCAGCAACGCCAGCACGCCCACCGCCAGCGGCACGGCGGCGCGTCGTCTGCTTTCCATCCCGCGCGGGTTCCATCGATTCATGAGCGCGTCCCCCTCCTTGCGCGGGGTGTTATGGGGCTAGTCGTCGAAGTCGCCTTCGGGCCCCTTGTCCGTCTCCATGGCGGCTGCTTTTTCCTTGATCTTCGCTTCGGTCCACTCGGCCGGATCCTCGATGACGGTGGCTTTGTGTCCAAGGTCGTAGCTGTTGGCCTGGTTGAGAAGATCGATGGCGATGGGAGCCGTGTCCTTGGCGTTGAAGACGTTGACCAGCAGATCGTAGGTGAAATCCGCCACGGCGTTGGCCATGCGGTCCCGGATGGCCTTGGGTTGGCCCATGAGCCTGCATTCGAAGGGGAGGTTGAGTTTCTTGTAGTTGCCGCCCTTGATGCCGTGGGCTTCGGCGTAGTCCGTCATCTCCTTCCAGAGGAGATCGGAGACGCCTTTGTCGGGCTCTTTGATGAAGTCGCCGTTGTCATCCAGAATGGCGTTGCCGTAGTCGTTCACTTTCACACCCCAGCTGATCATCTGCAAGGCGGTGGCGACGTTGGCTTTGGTGGTGCGCGTCTGCTCGGCGATGGCGCGCAGGCGTTCCGAGCTGTTGCCGGAGGTGCCATGCTGGGCGCCGGAGACCTTGTAGGGAGCGAGGGCGTCGTGGATTTCGCGGGTGAGGTCCACCTGGATGCCTTCTCCCTCCGCTTCCAGACCGTGGATGGAGCCGTTGTTGAGCGCGATCCAGTCCGGATGGACGCCGTGGGCGTTGAGCCCTTTGATGAGGAAGAGCGCTTCCTCCGGCGTGGAGAGGCCGAGCTTGCCTTTGATTTCGCCGACTTCGGTTTCGTAGCCGGCCCAGCTCGGGACGATCTTGTCCAGCTCGAGATTGGCGAGGAGGTTTTGATCGTCCGGCATGTGGGAAGCGTCCAGGGCGATGGAGGTGACGCCGGTTTCAAAGAGGGAGGGGATTTCTTCTTTGGCCGGACCGATGTCTTCCGGTTTCTTCACCCCGTAGTGATCAGCATGGATGGCCACAGGAATGGTGAGCCCGAGTTCGTTGACGATATTGTTGACATGGCTGGCGAGGTTCCAGAGGTTCACGTGACAATAGGCGTTGGCGCCGCCTTCGGAACGGGCGATCTCGATGATGAGGGCGGCGTTGGCGCGCTGAGCGCCCATGAGCGCGCCACGGATCACGAACGAGCTGCGCCCGTTGGCGGCGATGGTCATGCATTTGCCTTTTTCCAACATGGCGCGGTCCACGACCTTGCCGCTGACGATGAGGGCGCGCGAATGGGGGAAAAGGGCCTGCACGTTGGGGGGCCGGCCGACGGCAAGGGCTTTGTCGAAGGCGGACGAGGATGCGCTCATGGTGTTGATTCTCCTTCTTGACGGAATTTGCCTGCGCGTGCAGGTCGTACAAACGGCTGTCATGGGAAACGCCAGGATTGATGCGACGACGGGTGTCTTTCCGCCGCGTGTTTTCGTCTCCATACGACGCAAAGGCACGGAAGGACAAGGGGGAGGGCTTGCCCAGCGCGGTTGACATCGTCCATTGGAGACGCCCAGCCATCCGGACGACGCCGCGCCCCGGGCTTCCGCAGACAGAGCCGACTCCACACCACGGCGACCAGGGCGGTGGTCCACATCCTTTGCGTATCGTATCGGGAACGTTGCAACAGGACCGCACACCAAGCGCGTGCAGACCCCATGCGAAACCACCCGGAATGGAGCATGCGCCAGCCGAAAGCGCCGTGCGGCCGGCAGGCGTATGGCGCCATGCCGAATGGCGCTGCTCCGGGGGCGAAGGAAGCGCTCGGCGGTCGCGCAGTCCAGCGCTACAGCACGCCCCGCAACGCGCCCCGCTCCGGCTGAAAACCATCCAGCGCGGCGGTGTGGACGTACTGCGTGGCCGCGCGGCGGCGCGCCGACTGCTCAGCGACGCCAGGAAAACCGCTGCGCTGGTCGTCTTCCAGAGAAGCCAGGGGGTCCGGCGTCAGGGAAGCGCGCAGGGACGCTACCTCCTGCTCGACGCTGTAGGGGGCGGAAGCGTACGAGGCCGTGCGGGCTTCTTCCCGGGCGAGGTCCTCTTCAGCCTTGCGGCGGGCGACGTCCGCGAGTTCGTCCCAGGTGAGGCCGGGAAGAATTTCGGCGTCGCCGCGACCGTCTGGCGCCAGACGCGCCACGGCGCGTGTGGCGCTGTCATCGGAGCGGTCTGCGGCGGCGGAGGCCTCGGGGAGGTCTTCGGTGACGAAACGCAGCGCGAAGGGCCCCAGCTTCAGACCCACGGCGGCGCGTTTGGGCGGCGGGTGCGCAGTGTCTTCTGTCGCGAGGGCTTCACCGCTCTGCGCGACATGGCTGTCGTGGTTGGAGTGCCTGGCGTGCGCCTGAACGGCCGCCATGGCATGCTGCGCTTCCGCGCGAGGGGGCGTGCGGAGCGTCTGGGCGGCGTACGCAGAACGGCCCCGCAGTTGCATGGCGGCTTGGGAGAGCTTCGCCGTGTATGGGCTGGTCCCGATGGGCGATGGTGTCATCATGGCGTCTCGAGGGGTGGGACTCATTCCGCCAAGGAAGTGGATCTCCAGGGATATTCCGGGGACCCGCGTCAGGAATCGACTGCGGAATCGAGTGCTGCTTCGACTCCCACCGGGTTAACCATACCGCATTCCCCTGCTGCTGGCAAGACGTCCGGGACAAGCGCCCGGTTCATGCGGAACAGAGCCTCCCGCCGCGGAGGCTTCCTCCATTCCTTGCAATACGACGCCATGGTCAGTATACATCACTCCCAGCTCATTCACTTACGGCATGGAAAAGGAGCCTCATGACCCTCGTCGCCCCCCCTACCCGCATCCTCTCGAAGGAGCGGCTCATTCCCGGCAAGACCAGCAAGCTTGTTCTGGATGCGCCCCACGTGGCGAAGAAGGCCAAGCCGGGCAACTTCGTCATCCTGCGCGTCAGCGACCACGGCGAACGCATCCCGCTCACCATTGCGGACGCGGACGCCGAAGCCGGCTCCATCACCATCGTCTATCTGGTGATGGGCAAGACCACGGCGGCGCTGGAGGCCCTTGAAGAAGGCGATGTCATCCACGATTTCTGCGGTCCCCTGGGCAAACCCACGCACATCGAGCCGGTCGGCTCCGTCATCTGCGTGGGCGGCGGGACGGGCATCGCCGCCATGCACCACATCGCCAAAGGCCACCATTTGGCCGGCAACCACGTCATCGCCATCGTGGGCGCGCGCACGGAAAGCCTGCTGCTCTACTGTGACGAGCTGGAGGGCTTCTGCCCCGAGCTTGAAGTCTGCACGGACGACGGCAGCTGCGGCCACAAGGGTTTCGTCACGGATGTGCTGCGCAATCGCCTGGAGCAGGACAAGGACGTGGGCGAAGTGGTCGCCATCGGCCCCGTGCCCATGATGGAGGCTGTCTGCAACGTCACCCGCCCCTTCGGCGTCAAGACCACCGTGAGCCTCAACTCCATCATGGTTGACGGCGTGGGCATGTGCGGCGCCTGCCGTGTGAACGTGGGCGGCGAGGTGAAATTCGCCTGCGTGGACGGCCCCGAATTCGACGGCCACCTGGTGAACTTCGAACGGCTCAAGCAGCGGCTGACCACGTTCAAGCCCCAGGAAGCCATCTCCTACGACGAGTGGAAGCAATCCCATGGCGCATGACGATTCCCAATCTCCCAAGGCTCCCAAACCTGCGAAGAAGCCCCTCCCCCCTCGGGTGGGCATGCCCTGCCAGGCCCCTCTGGAGCGCATCCACAATTTCTATGAAGTGGCGCTGGGGTACGCACACGAGCAGGCCCAGCTGGAGGCGACGCGCTGCCTGCAATGCAAGAAGCCCGCATGCGTGAAGGGTTGTCCCGTGGAAGTGCCCATCAAGGATTTCATCGCGGCGCTGCAGCAAGGGGACGTGGAGGGGGCGTATCACGTCATCAAGACCACCAACAGCCTGCCCGCAGTGTGCGGCCGGGTCTGCCCGCAGGAGACGCAGTGCGAAGGCGCATGCATCCTCAGCAAGAAGGGCGAACCCGTGGCCATCGGCCGACTGGAGCGGTACGTGGCGGACACGTACATGGCCATGGACGCTTGCGACCACCTGGGCGGTCAGCCCCAGACGTGCGCCCCCGTGAATCCGGAGCTCAAGGTGGCGTGCATCGGCTCGGGCCCCTCCAGCCTGACGTGCGCCGGCTACCTCGCCGCCAAAGGCGTCAAGGTCACCGTGCTGGAGGCGCTCCACGAGCTGGGCGGCGTGCTCGTCTACGGCATCCCGGAGTTCCGGCTGCCCAAGTCCATCGTGGCGCAGGAGATCGCCGCGCTGCAGGACCGGGAGGTGGAGCTCCTCACCAACTGGGTGGGCGGCAAGACCGTGGGCGTGCGCGAGCTGCTGGAGGAACACGGCTACCAGGCCGTCTTCGTGGGTGTGGGGGCGGGGTTGCCGCGGTTTCTCGGCGTACCCGGGGAGAACCGCACAGGCGTGTTCTCCGCCAACGAATACCTCACCCGTGTGAACCTGGGTCGGGCGTACCGCTTTCCCGAATACGACACCCCCATCTACCCGGGTCGCCACGTGGTGGTGGTGGGCGGCGGCAACGTGGCCATGGACGCAGCCCGCACGGCCAAGCGCCTGGGCGCGGAGCGCGTCAGCCTGGTCTACCGCCGCACCAAAGCCGAAATGCCTGCGCGGACGGAAGAGCTGGACCACGCCATCGAAGAAGGCGTGGTGCTGGAGATTCTCTGCAATCCCCTGGAGTTCGTCGGCGACGAGCGCGGCTACCTGAATGGCGTGCGCCTGCAGCGCATGGAGCTGGGCGAACCGGACGCAAGCGGCCGCCGTCGTCCAGAAGCCATCGAGGGAGACGTCTTCGAGCTGCCGTGCGACTTGGCCATCATCGCCGTGGGCGCGGGCGCCAACCCCGTGCTGCTGGAAGCCACGCCCGAGCTTACGCTGAACAAGCGCGGCTATGTGGAAGTGGACGAGGAAACCGGCGAGACGAGCATGCCCAACGTCTTCGCCGGGGGGGACATCGTCACCGGCGCGGCCACTGTCATCTCGGCCATGGGCGCGGGTCGGCGCGCCGCCAAGGCCATCGCCGCGCGGCTGCTGGGCGAGGCTTGAAGACGTTGCGGCATGGGTGCAGCCATCGGGATGGCCCCATGGGCCGCTCGAGGCTCCGCCCCGACGTTCAGCGTGCGTCGCCCGGCGACAGCCGCCTCCGGGCGCTCCTGATGGGGCAAGGACGTCTCCGGACAGACACCAAGCCCCTTTCCCGTGGTCTTGCGGCGCCGTGCGCCCCTGACGTGGAGCCGGCTCAGGACGTCACGCGTTCGTCACTCCCTGTGTGTATGGTCTCGTGAAATCCCCCCGCGAGTGTGGCTCCATGCGGGTCCACGCCGCGGCGTCGCGAGTGTTTCGGCGTCATGACGCTGCCAGAATACGACTGTAGCCACCCTGCTTGCCACGACGGCGCCGAGTTCGGCGCGTCCCTGCGCTTTCTCCTCTCTCCGTCCCCTCTCGCCCACGTCCCAAACGATGGCGCCTGCCGCCACGCCGAGGCCTCCGCTTCTCCCGAAAACGCGAAGCGTCATGGCCTTGCATGCGCCGCGTGGGGAAAACGCAAGGCCCCCTGCGCACAAGGAGCGCCGCCCCCCCATTCGCGGCGGCGCGGAATCGAACCCTTCAGCCCGGGACGCTTTGTTCCGGCACAGGACGGCGCGCACGAACCATGTCCATGAAGAACTACATTCTCGACACCAACGTTCTCATCGAGAACCCCCAGTCCATCGTGACGCTGCGCAACGGCGCGGACAACAACATCTTCATCCCCTACCACGTCCTCATCGAGCTGAACCAGCTGAAGACGAACAACCGCGTGCGCCACATCGTGGCCAAAGTGGTGGATGTGCTGCTGGAGCACCGCGACTCCATCCACTTCATCCACAACGACGCCTCCATCTCGCCTTTCACCGAGGAGATCGTCGACAACTATATCCTCAAGGAAATCAAGAAGTCTCACGAGATTGAGGATCCCATTCTCGTCACCAACGATCGCATTCTCCAGCTGCAGGCCTCCCTGGCTGGCGTCAAGAGCGAAGAGTTCAAGGATTCCAAACCGTTCGAATCAGAATCCCAACTCTATACCGGCTTCACCCCGGATGACCAGCCCCCCGTGCCCAACTCCTTCACCTGGGCTGAGGGGCGCCCCGTCTTCCACGGTCCGGACGGTCCCGAAGTCATCAACTACTCCCTCTCCCCCTGGAGCGTGAAGCCCCGCAGCATCTACCAGACCCTGGCCCTGGCGCTGATGCAGAACCCGAAGATCGACCTGGTGAGCGTGCAGAGCGAAGCCGGGTTCGGCAAGACCTTCCTGGCCTTGGCCACCTCCCTCTATCTGGTGCTGGAAAAGCGGCTCTACGAAAAGATCTACGTGGTGAAGCCCACCATCGAGCTGGGCGCCAAGCTGGGCTACCTGCCCGGGGACGTGAAGGAGAAGCTGGAGCCCTATGTCAAGTACATCCATGACCTGTTGCTCAAGCTTCATGAAGCGCGGCCAGCCAACAAGATCTTCCTCAACCCCAACGAGGACCAGCTGCGCTACAACACCAAGAAGTTCGAGATTCTCCCTCTGAACTACATCCGCGGCATGAACATCGAGAACGCGGTGGTCATCGTGGACGAGACGCAGAACCTCTCCCGCAGCGAGGTCCGCGCCCTGCTCACCCGCATGGGCGAGGGCGTGAAGTGCTTCTGCCTCGGCGACACCTCCCAGGTGGACAACCCCTATCTCTCCGAGTCCAACAACGGTCTCAACTGGGTGGTGCGCAAGTTCAAGGGCTTCCCCAACTACGCGCACATCGTGCTCAAAGGCGACCGCTCCCGCGGCCCCATCACGGATCTGGTGCTCAAGTCCAAACTCTAGCCGTTTCGGCCGGGACGGACGCTGCGCCGCGCGGCGCGGATTCACGGGCGGGGATGCTCCGGCGAGGAGGGTTCCCCGCCTTTTCTGTCGTTTACGCGCCGGGCGACCACGCAACCACATCGCCACGCAACCACATCGCCACGCAGCCGGGCGACGGGATTGTCTGTCGGGATTCCGGAATGTCGTGGCCGGCTGCCCTGGCGAGGCTGTGGGGCGTCTGCTCAGGCGGCGCGTTCCCGCACGGCGCGCTCCAGTTGCGCCATGGCGCGTTGCATCGACTCCAGCTGCGCGCTGACGCTGTGGAGCTTGTGGGCGCGGGCGGCGCGTTCCAGCAGAATGGCCTCTTCACGATAGGCCATGGCGCCCATGGTGGCGGCCGTGGATTTGGCGGTGTGCGCGTTCAGAGCCGCGGATTCCATGTCGCCGGAAGCCACCGCTCCTTCGATGCGCTGCAGCAGCACGCGGAGCTCTTCCAGGGATTTGGTGAAGATGGTTTCGAAAATGGGGCCTTCGATGCCCAGCTGCTGCTTGGCTGCTGCGGTGTCCAGCAGGGGGGGGTGTTCGGCGGCGGCGTGCCTGCTTCGCTTTGCAGGCGCAGGGGCGGCGTCGCCGTGTTCGGCTTGGCGCGCTTGCGTGCGCAACGCCGGTTCCGCGGGGGGCGCCGGGGTGGGTTCGTCACTCAGGTACTGGGTTTCCGCTTCCGGGGCCATGGGCGCTTCGTCATTCCAGGCGTGGGGTGGGATGACCTGCGTTTCCTGAAGGTCCGGAGCGAGGCTCCCGCCACGTTCGGTTGCGTCGCGGGGCGGGGCGTCGTGTGGCGTTCCATGGGTCGCGCTGTGGGTATCGCCAAGTGGATCGCCGTGGGCTGCGGGGTGGGGCGGCCGCGGCGTTGGGGACGCCTCCTCGGTGTCCGCAATCCAGCTGCGCGGCCCTTTCACGGGGGGGCGGCGTCTTTGGGAAGAGAGCGGGACAGGGCTGGACTCCTGCCCTTCCTGGGCGACGACGCTCTGGATGGCCACGCGCAGTTCGTCGAAGTTGACGGGCTTGGTCATGAAGCCCTGCATGCCCGCGGCGATGCACTTCTCCTTGACGTCCACCAGCGCGTGCGCGGTCATGGCGATGATGGGGACGTGCGGGTTGGGCCCGAAGGAGTAATCCGAGCCGCGGTCCGCCACGCTGCGAATTTGACGGGTGGCCTCGAAGCCGTCCATCACCGGCATCTCCAGGTCCATGAGCACGAGATCGAAAGCGTTCTTGGGCAAGGAGCTCATGATCTCGATGGCGCGGCGGCCGTTGTCGGCCACGAGGACGTTGTGTCCCATGAGCTTGAGGTGCAGCTCCGAGACCTTCACGTTGAGGGGGTTGTCCTCCACCAGCAGGATGTTGAGGGAGCGGCCGTCCTCCTGACTCACTTCGGGGAGCGCCTCCTGCTCGATGGCTTTGACGTCGCCAATCTCGAAATCCGCCGTGAAGGAGAAGACGCTGCCGGCGCCCTCTTCACTCTCCAGGGAGATGTCGCCGCCCATGAGCGTCACGAGTTGGCGGGAGATGGTGAGGCCGAGCCCGGTGCCCCCGTACTTGCGGGTGGTGATGGAGCCTTCCGCTTGGGTGAAGCTTTCGAAGATGGCTTGCTTCTTCTCCGGAGGCACGCCAATGCCGGTGTCGCGCACGGCGAACCGCAGTCGACAGCCCACGTGTTCGCCCTCCGCCGTGGACTCCGCCAGATTGACGAGGCTGACGCGGAGGATGACGCGGCCGTGGTCCGTGAACTTGATGGCGTTGCCCACGAGGTTCAGGATGACTTGCCGCAGCCGGTTGGGATCGCCTTTGAGATACCGCGGCGCCATGGGGTCCACCGTCCGGAAGAGACCGAGGCCCTTCTTGCGCGCTTGAAAGCCCATGGATTTGGCGATGGAGTCGATGAGCTCGTGGAGGTCGAAGTCCACTGGCTCCAGCTCCAACCGGCCGGCTTCGATCTTGGAGAGGTCCAGAATGTCGTTGATGACGGAAAGCAGGTGGAACGCGGAGTCTTTGACGGTCTGCAGATAGTCCCACTGCTGAGGATTGAGGCCGGAAGCCATGGCGAGGTCCGTCATGCCGAGGATGGCGTTCATGGGGGTGCGTATCTCGTGGCTCATGGCCGCCAGAAACTCGGTCTTGGCGCGGTTGGCGGCTTGGGCCTGCAGTTTTTCGCGCTCCAGGCTTTCGGCGCGTTTGCGCTCCGTGATGTCCATGAAGGAGCCTTCCAGAAACAAGGCCTTGCCGTTGCGGTCGCGCAGCAGATGGATGGTCTCCGAGACCCAGATGATGGAGCCGTCCTTGCGTCGCGCGCGTTCCTCGAAGTCCTGCACGTAGCCGCGGTCCTGCAGCTGAGCGTGGAGCTCCCGGCGGCGTGGTCCGTCCACGAAGACGCGGGCTTCCATGGAGCGGACTTCCTTGATGAGCTCGTCCGGCGAAGCGTAGCCGAGGATGCGCGCCATGGCGGGGTTCGCGTTGAGAATGCGGCCGTCCATGGTGGAACGGAAGAGCCCCTCCACGGCGTTGACGAAGAGGGAACGGTACTTTCCCTCGGAGGCGAGCAGGGAGAGCTGCTTGTGCTCCAGCTGGGTGGACATGTCGTTGAAGACGGTGGCCACGTCGCCGAGTTCGTCGTTGGGTATGGCGCGGATCTGCTGGCCCAGCCGACCGTCGCGGACCAGGTTCATGGCGGCGCGGATGTGTGTGAGCGGCTTGAGCACCAGCCGGTTCAGCATGACATTGAGCAACAGGATGAGCGAAGCCACCACCACGGCGAGGGCCACGCCGAACGCGATGACGGTGAGTCGTGTGCGGCGCTGGAGATCCCGCAGGTCGTAGGCGATGTTCAAATATCCGATGCGTTCGCCCAGGGCCATGATGGGCGCGCCGTAGACGGCCAGGGGGACATCCTCGCGCCGGACCTCGGCGAAGGCGTCCGTGGCGAGCTGGTCCCTTGGAATATTCGGAGGTTTGGTCGCGTTGCGCGCGGCTTGCTCCGGCAGGGTGGCGGAAGGCGCAGCAGTGTCTTCATCCTGCGCCGGAGCGACCCAGCCGGCGCTGTTCAGGTCGTCCATGGCGGCAAGTGGTTCGCCCGAGGCGTCATAGACAGCCACGCGCACCACGTTGCGGATGGCCAGAAGCTCTTCCACGCTGGCCAGCAGGGCTTCGTGCTGTCTGGCGAAGATCTCGTTGGCGAGGTCGTTGCGCTTCTGGTTCGCCACGCTGCTCAGCAGCAAGCGCACCTCGCGCATGGAGGCTTGATAGTAGTTCACCTCCAGCATGTAGAAGCCCACGCCGAAGAACAACGCGAAGAGCAGGCAGGCGCCCACCACCGCCATGTTGAACTTTGTGCGCAGGCTGCCGCTTGCCATGGTCACTCCGCCGGGACGACCGCGTGCAGGCGGTGCTCGCCGTGTTCGATGGCGATGACGAGCACGGCCTTGCTGGGGTCGCCATGCGCATCCATGGTTATCTCGCCGGTAACTCCCTGGAAGGCGGTGGTGTCTGCCAGCGCGCGACGCAGGGCGTGGGGATCCGTCGCGCCAGCGCGTTCGAGGGCGTTCACGACGAGGGTCACCGCATCGAAGGACAAGGCGGCGGAGGCGTCCTCCTGGAACTCGGGACAAGCTTCGCGGAAACGCTGCGTCATGGGGTCTCCAGCCACAGGCCGCCAGTGCGTGGTGTAGTGGCTTGTGGGCGTGTCTTCCTCCATACGAACCCGGAAGTATTCGGAATCCCAGCCGTCGCCACCCAGGAAGTGGGCGTCGCGCAGACCGGCTTTGCGGGCTTGCGCGATGAGCGTGGCGCTTTCGTCGTGCCCTGGGATGAAGACCAGACTGGGGGCCTCGTCCAGGAGGGCGTCGATGAGGTCCGTATAGTCTGCGTCGCCGCGCTTGTAGTCGAAAGTGACGGGCGGTTCGCCCCCGAAATCGCGCCACGCCTGCTTGAAGGAGCGCGCCAGCTCCATGGAATAGTCGCTGCTGAGGTCGCGGAGGATGGCGACGCGGTCGTGACCCAAAGAGCGCGCCAGCTTGCCGAGGACGCGACCTTGGCGGGTGTCTGTATAGCAGACGCGGAAGATGAAGTCGCCGGCGCGGGTCACGTGCGGGTGGGTGGCCATGGCGGCGACCATGGGTATCTGCAGGGTTTGCGCTTTCTTGGCGGCGGCCAGCGCCTGCGAGCTCCACAGGGGTCCGACCAACCCAGTCACGCCGGCGGCTGCGGCGCGCTCCACCGCCACCGCCGCGCCCAGGGGCTGCCCGCGTGTGTCTAACAGAATCAGCTCCAGCGGCCTGCCGAGCACGCCCCCGCGTCGGTTCACCCACTGCGCCGCGCACTGCGCGCCCTGGACGGCGGCGGCGTTGTCGAACCGGGAATGCCCGGTGACGTCATACAACGCGCCGATGCGGATGGAGTCCTCATCCGCAGCGAGCGGCGTGACCGCATCGGCGGCGCCGGGGGCGTCCGCCAGCACGAGACGCGCCGTGAACACGATGGCGAGGCACGCGAGGACTCCGCCCGCGCAGAGCGCGCCGAGTCGTCCTGGAAACAGGGAGCGTCGCGGCGACCGGGCCGGCCCCCGCGCGTGGCGATACATCTTCATGATTCTACGTCTTCGTAAGATGGTTGAGCTATGGCATACACCAAAGCCCCCGCCCGCGCCAACCCCCTTTTCACCGGCGTGCGTTGCGAGTGAAGAGCCGCTTTCCGAGCGCTTTCCCCCAGGCGAGCATGGCGTCGCCATGGCCGTCTCGTCCCGTGTGCGCGGCTGGCGGCCGGAGCAGTTCGCCGCCTTCGCCGAAGCAACGCTTCCGCACCCAGAGCGTAACCGCCAAGGACCCCATCGCGCTGGAAGCCACGAGCATGAGCATGACCACGATCTGATACCGGATGGCCGCCATGGGGTCTGCTCCCGCTAGAATCTGCCCTGTCATCATGCCCGGAATGAAGACCACGCCCACGGCCATCATGCTGTTGATGGAGGGGATCATGCCGGCGCGCATGGCGTCGGCGGTCACGTCCCGGCTTGCTTCTGCAGGGGTGGCGCCCAGGGTCAGCAGCATTTCCACTTCGTCGCGACGTCGGGTGAGTTCGGAGAAAAGGCGCTCCAGAGCCAACGCCACGGCGGTCATGGAGTTGCCCACCACCATCCCGGCCAGCGGGATGAAGAAGCGCGGCTCCCACCACGGCTCGGCCTGCACCACCACCGCCGTCACCATGAAGGAAACGAAGAAGAAACACACGAGCATGGAAACGGCGACAGGGACGCCCGCCGGCGCCCGTCGGTGTTTCACTCGTCCCAACACCACTTGCGCCGCAGCAGCCGTCATCACACAGAAGACGACCAGAGAGGCCAGCGGCGTGCGCCACTCGAAGAGAAACCGCAGGACGTAGCCCATGAGAAAGAGCTGGGCGAACGTGCGGATCGCGCCCACCAGCAGGTCCCTGCCCAAGCCCAGCCGCCATGCATGAGAAGCCGCCTGTGCGGCAAGAACGAACAACAATCCCAGCAGCAAGCCGCCGGGCGTAATGTCGTGGATGGGGTTCATGATGGGTATCCCGCTAATTGCCCATTCGCATGATTGTCAATTCACATGAATAGATGCGCATTGTATTGTCATGGAAAAGCCACAATCCCGATGTACATTCTTCAGCCAGCATAGTACACTGTACTGAAAAATGCAGCTTGTCGTCCAACCTTTTTTCAACACGAACGGAACACCACCATGCCCAGACCCCATCGAGTCTCGCCCATCAACAAACGCCTGGGGGCCATGCGCCACGCCAACACGTGGTACGCCAACAAACTAGCCCAGCCCAGCGACGCCAATTCGGCGCAGAACGCCTGCCCCGTCACGTTCAAGGATCATCCCACGGCGCGCCCCGGAAGCGTCAAATCCGACCCGAGCTGACGCTGGCGCGCCATGGCGCTGTCATGCGCCCATCGCGCGCCGCATTCCGGCTTCGGCCTGCGCTTCCCCACGAGCCCGCTCCAAGCGGCCCGGCCTTGACCCTCCGGCTCCAGGTATTATCACTTCCCGAAACCATACCCGCCTCGTCCGGGATGGTCGACAGGTTGACCGAAATATCAGGAAGCTCGCTCGCAAGGGAGTCGTCATGGAACGAAACAGGCAGGGTATCATGCGCTCCGGCTGGCCGAAGTACTGCGTCGCCGGACTTGCTGTGGCGTGGCTGCTGACATCCTACCTCGCTGGGGGATGGCCGGAGAGAGCCTCCCTGGACCCTGCCCTGCTCGCCGAGCCCATCCAGACGCCCACCACAGTCCCGCCGTTCTCGGTGCGACAAGAGGGTGTGGAATACACCCTGACACCGCGGTACGACTACACACTCCACGGCCTTGTCGTCTCCGAACACGACACAGACAGTCTTTTCAATTACTATCACACACGCTGGGGCGACCACCTTAATGTCAAGGATCTCTGCGTCGTCTGGGGCTCCAACGTGGCTACCGGCGTCTACAGTCGCGTCTCGTATAGCAGCGGGTCATGGACGTGCTATTACAAGACTTCAGACAGAGAAGCGTGGCGCATGTTCAACAACGCAGCCATCTCCAACAACCATGTCTTGACGAATGATCCCCGTATTGCAGAAGCCTTGCGCGACACCAAGGTCGGCGATCAAATCAAAATGCAAGGCGTGCTCGCCGAATACAGTCATGCCGGCGGATTCCACCGCGGCACCAGCGTCTCCCGCACAGACACCGGCAACGGCGCCTGCGAAACCATCTTTCTGATGGAATACGAAGTGCTCGCCAGACACGGCGAACCATGGCGCACCGCCCAGACGCTTACAGGATACAGCTTCTTTGGCGGCATGGTGTGGCTGGCCATCACCTTCGGCTACCGGCTTTTCGGTCCGCCTCCCACAGTGGGCGAACTGCTGGAAGAGCGCGCCCAAGAACGCAGCCGCCCGGACCTGGCCGCCCCGTTTCCACCGCAAGCCGCCACCCCCCACACCGCGGGCTCCGTGGCGGCGCAGGAGCCCTCCGCCCAGAGGACGACTCCTTCCCACGCCTCCCCGGCGCCGCCGCCTCCGCCGCGCGGCCAGTCCGACTGCCAGCCGGCTGCCGCGCCGCGGTTCCGCCCTCCCTGGCTGGACGAAGAATAACGCCCCACGGCGCGACATCGGCGCGCCGCCACGTCGCTCACACCGCCGCTAGACACGCTCCGGCTCCTTCTCTCCGCGCTCGGCCTCCACGCGCTGCGCCTTGAGCCAGTTCTCCATCTCGCGAGGCAACGCGCGCCATACGCCGTCGAGCTTGAAAGCCGGAAAATCGCGTTCCTGTATCCATTTATATATGGTCTTTTTTGAACAGCCCATTTCCTGAGCCATGTTCTCCAGACCAGCGATAACGAGTTTATCCATGGGGGGGCTCCACTGGTGCGATCGTTTCAGCGCCGTCGTGCGTTGACGACGCCTTGAAAGCATAGTATCTGATTCGAGAACTCGCTGTCAACGGTCTCGGATACAGTTTTACAGCAACAGCTTTCCAATCAACTGGACAACAAATGCGATCACTCTATGAAGAAACGCGGGACTGGATGCGGGCTGCAGCAGAAGAAGCCGGTTCGCCTGCAGAGTTGGCCCGCCGCCTGGAGGCGCCCAAGTCCTCCATTTACAAAGTGCTCAACGGAGAATTCCGACCGAACGCCGAGACGTGGCTGACATGGCTGGAACGCCTTGGTGTCACGCTCAACGGCCCTTCTGCGCAACAGGATACGATCCGCGACGTCTGTTTCGTGGAAGCGGCTCAGGTCAGCGCGGAAGAGGGCCCGCCCCCCGAAAGTGAGCAGTACTTGGCTGTGCCCATGGTGGGTCAAGCCGGCGCAGGGCCCGGCATGATCGGTCCGGAAGAAATCGTCAGCTGGATACTTGTCTATCGATACCACAGATCCGTGCTTCACCGCACGAATCTGCTCGCAGTGGAGGTCGGGGAGAACCAGCGGTCCATGTCGCCCACCCTCAACCCTCTCGACATCGTCTTGCTCGACCGCAACGACATCCATGCCGAACCCTCCCCCCCCGGCAACATCTTTCTGGTCCAGGAGCCGGCGCCCGACTATGCCAAGGCCATCAAACGCGTTGTCTTCGAACGCAAGAAAAACGGCCTCAATATCGTCTACTATTCGGACAATGTCGTGGAACACCCTCCCCGCACGTACGACTTCGAAGCGGATTACGACGGCGACATCACCAGGGCGCTGGTGGGTCGTGTGGTCTGGGCCTGGTCGGACATGACGCGCAAGTAATCAAAACGCATGAACATACGCATACTCGTAAAAACACCCCCCCGTCAGAAAAAGAGAAAGGCCTCGCGCGCCGGACCACCCGACGCAGAGGCCTTTCTCCCAAGGATGCGCCTGTTCTTATCGGCGCCGAAACGCTGAACTTTAGACCCCGCCCACCTCGAGATCGCACCGCACTCTCCAGCGGATCCCCCGCCCAGCCGACTCCTTTTCGCCAGTTCCATTTCCCTCCTGACGCGCGGCCAGCCAGCCCGCTAGCCTCTTTCGTACGCAAAACAAAAAATATTTGATTCTTTCTGACTTGGCGGAGAAACTCAACCTACCGACTTTATTGATTTTTTTATTGACATACCAGCAGCAAGTATTGCATTGTCGATCCACGATGACCGGCATCGCGCCGCTCCTTTTCACTGTAGCAAGCAAGGGGGATTTATGGAGCGCCTCATCAGTGAGCTCATCTCCATGTCGGAAGCCGTGGCGTTTCTGGAGCGCAGCATGCTCGCCCAAGCGCCCACGGGACATTGCCAGAATAGTGATTCCGCTTATCTTCTCGGGCTCATCGGTTCTCGCCTGGAGGCCTTGGCCGTGGAACTGGAACGACACGAACGCGCCGCTGAAGCGCCCTCCTCCGTTCTGGACGCAGCGACGATGCGCCGCCTGGATAACGTCTCATTTTAGAGATTGACTCCGCTGGATGGTTTACTATATGAGAATACTGCGGCTCGCCTACACCACCAGAAAACGCGACGCCGCCTCGGGCGCGCTCCTGAGGCGGTTCAGCCGACGATGGGTCCCCGCCCAGCAGGTCCAGGCGCTGCTCGCAGAACTCGACCACGACCCGGACGACGCCAACCCGGCTCCCGAACGATCCAACGTACTCAAGGAGTAGTCTTCATGTCCGAACTGCCGCTCAAGAAACGATGCCGCCGGTGCGGCGACTCCTTCTACCTCATGCCGACGCGGCTTCGCAGGACGCCTGCAGCTTCGCAGTTGTGCCGCGCCTGCAGACTGACCACCCTCGATCACGCCGATCATGCCGAACACACACGGCGCGACGCCGCTCACGACGGGGGCGACAATGGGACGCCCCGCTCCCACCCTTCCCAACCTTCCCAACCTTCCCATGACGTCGCCCACGCGCCAGCCAGACAGGAGCGCCCCGCTCCCAACGCCGCCACGTCACGCGCTCCACGGCTCTACCCTTGCCGAGTCTGCGGCGTCCTCTCCGTCAACCGCTTCTACTGCCCGGAGCACCACCAGCAGATATCTCAGGAAGCAAGTCCGTGGGCCGAGGACTTCGGCTTCGGCAGCGCCGAAGGATTGCTGCGACCCGGGAGACGCGACTCGGCCATGGCGCAGCCGGCCTCCGGCGAGCACCAGGATTCACATGACTCGGACAGCGCCGTCCATCGGGAACCTCACGACGCCTCCTTGTGACCCGCTCCATTCCGGAACGCTCCCTCCACGGCCGCGCCCCCCCCCTTCAGCGACACGACGTCAGGGCGCGGCCGCCTGTTTCGGCGCCGCCGCGAACACCTCGCGGCGTGCCGGACGAACACGCATTGACCCAGCCGTCCCCCATGGTATTCTGACGCCTCCGCCACCCCCATCCAAAGGAGCGTCTCATGCCATGTTCGATGCGGTCGGCAATCCTGTTGATCCTGTTGGTTCTCTGGGCGAGCGCCCGCCCTGTCCCGGCCGCCAATGCAGCGCCTTCCATGTGGGAGACTCTGAAGGAAGGCGGCGTGGTCGTACTCATGCGCCACGCCAGAGCGCCCGGCGTGGGCGATCCGCCGGACTTCGATCTTGACGACCCAGCCACTCAGCGACGCCTCTCCGACGAGGGCCGCGCGCAGGCGCAAGCCATCGGAGACCTGATGCGTGAACGCAGCGTCACGGTGGAAGCGGTCTATCACAGCCGGTGGGACCGTTGCCGCGAAACGGCCGCGCTGCTTGGGTTGACCGCTCCCGAGCCACTCCCCCTGTTGGATTCCTTCTTCCGCACGCCGGAACGCGGTCCGGAACAAACCTGGAGGCTGCGCGAGTTCATCGCCTCGCTGGACCCCGCAGGCGTCATCCTCATGGTCACCCACCAAGTGAACATAACCGCGCTGACCGACATCTTCCCGGCCGAAGGCGAGATGATCGTCGTGCGTCCCGAGGCCGACGGCTTGTCCCTGGTGGGACGGCTCACTGCGGGGCCGTGACGTCGTTGCTGGCGGAATGGGGGATGACGCCCTCGCCTTCACGCCGGGGGCGTCTGATGGTGGACCAGGGTGAGGATGTTGCAGCCGCCACGCCGGACGTATCGCACGTCGTCCATGATGGCGCGGATGAAGTGGATGCCGAGCCCGCCAACCTGGCGAGACTCGATGTCCGCGCAGAGATCCGGCGTGGGCGCTTCCAGCATGTTGAAGGGGCGGCCGCGGTCGATGATGGTGAAACGCAGCGCGGGCCGCGGCTCATCGGCGCCGGGGGGGACGCGGGCCAGGATCAGCCGGACGTCGCCATGAGCGGGAGGGGCGGCGTGCGTCGGGGCGTCGGCTTCTTGAGGATGTTCCGGCGCGGTCGCCGAGCCGCTGCTGGGGTGGAGGCCCCCGGAGTCCGGCGCGGCGTGTGGGGAGGAACCGGCGTCCTCCTTCTCGACGCCCGGCAAGGCGTCAGGCGAAGGGGCCGTGGGGCGCGTCGAGGTGAGCTCCGGAGCTTCTGGGCGCGAGGTGGAACAAGTCTCCGCGTAGGCGTACTGAATGACGTTGGTGAGCGCTTCCTCCAAGGCGAGGCGCATGCGCATGACATCCCGTACGGGCAATTCCAAGGCTTCGGCTTCGCCTTCCACCAGTGCGCTGAATCGCTCCAAGGAGTCCATCCGCGCTGGCAGCTCCAGATCTGCAAGCACGCGGGCGCCTTCGCGTTGTTCGCGGGCGAGTACCTCCTCCGCGGAATCCCGACACGCTGTCTCGTCCGATTCGTTGGTCTGGTGACCGCTTTGATGATCGGTTTGGGAATCAGTCCGAGCAGCGGCCCGAGAATCAGCGGAATTCCGGCAGGGCATCAGCGACTCCTGGCGTGTGTCCAGCTGGATGCGGCGGGGTTCCAGAATGACACCCTCTTCTTGACACAGAAGCCTTGGCAAATCAACATGCGGACTGACTCGCGTCGGCCCGGCTGGCCTTTTCTCCGCCAGGCCGCGTGATGGGAGCATTCCTGCGCCCCGCCCAACCCGACGCCGCGTGACCCCCTGGAGCGCCGGCCCGCATGACCACGACCGCCGCCACATCGCTCCGCATCCGCATGCTTGCGGGAAGCCTCGTCATCCTCGTGATCGCCATGGCGTTCAACGGGGCTTTGTCGCTCTCTTCCCTGGAAAAACTCCGCCGCCACGCCTTCATCGCCGCCCTGGAGGTCCGTGGGGAACACCTCGTGGACAGCCTGGAAAACGCCGTGCGCTTCGGCAAACCCCTGGCGACCCTGCTGGACGCCGATTCCCTGCTCGCCCAGACTCTGGCCGAAGCGCCCCACCTCGATGGCGTGGCCGTGCTCGGCCCGGACAGCGCCATCCTCCACAGCCAAGGGATCAGGGCGCCGGCGCTGATGGCGCACGCGGCAACGGCGTTTCCACAAGACGAGGCCCGAGCCGTCGGCGCATCGAATACGCCCGCACTGACGCAGGCTGGCCATCCCCTGCTCGACCTCGGCGACAGACGCGCCCTGCTCTTGCCCATCCAAGCTCCGGACAGCCAACGCGTGGGCGCGCTGGCGTTGCTTTTTCCGGAAGCGCAGCTCCATGCGCGCATCCAGGCCGGCCTGGCGACCAACGCCAGGGAGCTTCTCCTCGCCACGTTGGCCGCTGCGCTGGCCTTGGCGCTGGGGCTGCGCTACGCTCCCCCCATTTCCGCGGAGGGCGGCGTCTCCCGCCGGCGGCTCTACGTGCTGCTCGTCATCTGTCTGGGCGGCGCGCAGTGTTACTATTCCGCCATGAACGTCGCCACTTTCCGTGCGGAATATCTGCAGATCGTACGCGACAAGGCCCGCGCCCTCACCACCTTCGCCGAGCGCGACATCGAATTCCTCCTCGAGAAAGGCCTGACCCTGGAGCGACTCCGCGGCATCGAGCGTCGTTTTCAGGAGATCGTCGCGACCACCCCGGAAATCCGCGCCATCGCCGTCCTCGATTCCGCCGGGACCGTGGTGAAAGCCGCCGACGCCGCCGGTCCCCTCGACGCCTCCCACGCTGCGCAGCTCGCCTTCAAGCAGCAGCACGCCCACCAGACGCCGTCTTCATCGCATGGTTTCTCGCTCACCCTGCCCTTGGAGCGCCGGGAAGACGCCGGCGAGACGACCGTGGGCTTCCTTGAAGTGCGGCTGGACGAAACGGCCATTGGCCTTGCGACACGGGAGATCGTGCTGGACGCCGCAACCGTGGCCGTGGTCTCCATCCTCTTTCTGGTGGAGATGGCGATCCTTTTCATGGTGAGCGTGCAGCGACGCCGCGCCACATCGCGCCAGTCTCCGCATGCAACCCGAGGACCGCCCGCCTCCGGGTCGGCTGCAGGCCCGGCCGCCTACGCGATCATCCGACCGGCGGCGTTCCTCTTCCTCTTCGCCATCGACATGAGCATTTCTTTCATCCCCTTGCGTATGGAGGAACTGTACGCGCCGTTGTGGGGTCTCTCCAAGGACATGACGCTGGGCTTGCCCATTTCCGTGGAGATGGGCGCAGCGGGGCTCATGGTGGCGGTCTCCGGACCATGGATAGACAGGCGCGGCTGGCTGGAGCCCTTCCTCGCTGGGGTTGCGTGCTGCGCGGCAGGTTCGCTCTCTTCAGGCGCAGCCGAGACGTCAGCCGGTTTCATCGCTTCCCGGGGCGTGGTGGGCCTGGGCTACGGTCTTGCGCTGATGGCCGCGCAGGGATTCGTCTTCGCCAACACTGCGCCGGACCAGAAAGCCCGCGGCGTCACCCACTTCTTCGCCGGGGTGTATGCGGGCAGCCTGTGCGGAGGAGCCGCCGGGGCCATGCTGGCGGAACGGCTCGGG
>CAYVWB010000070.1:3121-22348 GCA_964455395.1 uncultured Desulfovibrionaceae bacterium | reverse complement strand
ATCACCTACCTGCCGCCTGAGGTGCATACGGAGCTGAAGATCATGGCGGCGCGCCAAGGCACGACCATTCAGGAGTTGGGCGAGCGCGCGTTTGCGCTGTTGTTCGAGGAACAGGGGATGTGAGTCGTGACCGAGTGGGCCGCCTCCCTGCCTTCTCCGATATCCAGAACCACTCACTCAACCTGTTCAGGCTCGGTAATCGCCTTGAAGACCTCTTCCGTGAGCCGCCCGAAGACGATGTCATGAAACGCTGCGTCGTCCATGTATCGTGAGACGATACCATCGTTGTCAGCCATGCGCTTGATCATGATGGACTCGATGAGCTTCTTGACGCCAAGCTGGAATTTGTCCAACGGGTTCGCCGACGCGGTGCGGATAATGGCGTTGTCCTGGACCGCCGCCGCCTTGACTTGTTCGAAGAACAGCCGGTCCGCCTCCGTGAACTCGGTATGGAAGCGCTCGTTCAACACGTCGACGATGTCCGACAAGGGCGCCTCTTCGTCCTTGGCCTTGCCTGTGCCCACATCCGTCGGGCTCTTCACGCCCTCGGCCTCGTCGTCACTCAGGTTGATCGCGCCGGAGTAGATGCGTTGCAACCGGTAGAACTCCAGGTCCACCTTGTCCTCGGGTTGCACGACTTGGACGTCCCGCTCGGCGGGGAGCAGCGGCGCCAGCAAGCGGCCGAAACTGTATAGCATCTCCAGCTCGGGGTCGACATACGGCATGATCTGACTCAAGAACGAGTAAAGCCGCACATAGCCGGCAAGCTGGTCCCGGAAGCGGTCGCGGGCGTCCTGCTCCAGGGCCTTGAAGCGGTCCACCGCCGGGGCCAAGTGTTGGTGCATCCGCGCGTGATCCGAGGCGTGTTGCTTGCCCCGAGGCTTGTAAAAGACCTTGGCGAAGGCCTCGACCTCCGACCGGTGGTAGACCTGCTCCTGATCCAGTTCGTACTTCAAGGCCTCCAACTGCTGCGGGTCGGACTCCTCGTGCAAGCCGGTGGCGTCGTAGTAGGGTTTGAACGCGCTGTAAATCTGGTCCGGATCGTTGACGAAATCGAGCACGAAGGGCGAATCTTTGCCCCCGGCGCGTCGATTCAAACGAGACAACGTCTGCACCGCCTGCACGTCGGCGAGACGCTTGTCCACGTACATGGTGTGGAGCATCGGTTGGTCGAAGCCGGTCTGATATTTGTTGGCCACGAGAAGGATATTGTAGTCGTCCGAGTCGAACTTCTCGGGAAGCTGCTTTTCGCTGACGCTCTTGCCCGTCGCCACGTCGATGTTCATGCCCGGTTCAGTGAACTCCTCCCCGGTGTCCGGATCCTTGACCGTGCCGCTGAAGGCCACCAGAGGGCGTATGTCCGTGTACCCGTTCGCCGCGATATACCGTTGAAAAGCCCGCATGTAGCGCACGGCGTGGAGCCGCGAGGACGAGACCACCATGGCCTTGGCGCGTCCGCCGATGCGATGTTGCACATGCCGCCGGAAGTGCTCCACCATGACTTCGGTCTTCTGCTCGATATTGTGCGGGTGCAGGCTCATGAACTTGCTGAGCGACCGCGCCGCCTTTTTCTTGGGGTACTTGGGGTCGTCCTCGATGGCTTTCACCAGTCTGAAGTACGTCTTGTACGTCGTGTAGTGCTGCAGCACGTCGAGGATGAAGTGTTCCTGGATGGCTTGGCGCATGGAGTAGACATGAAAGGCCTCGGGCTGCCCCGACGCGCCCTTTCTGCCGAACAGCTGGATGGTTTTGCCCTTGGGCGTGGCCGTGAACGCGAAAAAGCTGAGGTTCTTTTGCCGTGCGCGCGACTCCATGACGGCGTTCAACGCATCCTGGAAATCATCGCCGCCGCCCTCCGCATCCTCCCCTCTTGGCAGGGCGTCTTTCATGCCCGCCCCGAGAAGCGCTTTCAACTCGCTGGCCGTCTCGCCCGTCTGTGAGCTGTGGGCCTCGTCAATGATGATGGCGTAGCGTCTGCTGCCGATGCGTTGTCGCCACGCTTCGGCTTGAGCCGTGGCGCGCTCGTCCGGGTTGTCCTGGTCTTCGGCGCCGGCGTGATGCAGCAGCGCCCCCAGCACGAAAGGGAACTTCTGCAAGGTGGTGATGACGATGGCCGTGCCGTCCACCAAGGCTTCGGCGAGCTGCTTCGAGTTCTGGTCAATGGGCTGCACCACGCCCTGTTTGTGCTCGATTTGGTAGATGGCGTCCTGAAGCTGCTGGTCGAGGACCTGGCGGTCCGTGATGACCAGCACGCAGTCAAAGACCTTGGCGTCGCGTTCATCATGCAGGCTGGCCAGCCGGTGCGAGAGCCAGGAAATGGAGTTGGTTTTGCCGCTCCCGGCCGAGTGCTGCACGAGGTAGCAATTTCCCACCCCCTCTTCCCTCGCGCTCGCAACAAGGCGGCGTACGGCGTCGAGCTGGTGGAAGCGCGGGAAGATGAGCTTTTCCACGTGAATCGTCTTGCGGCCTCCGTCGCCGTCGCTCACGCGCTTTTCTTCCTTCTGCAGGAACATGAAGCTGCCGAGGATGTCGAGGAAGCTGTCCCGCGCGAGCACGTCTTCGAAGAGGTACCCCGTGCGGTGGCCGCTGGGGTGCGGGGGGTTGCCCGCGCCGCACGCGATGTGCCCGGGCTTGTCACCCCGGTTGAATGGCAGGAAGAACGTCTTGTCGCCGCTCAGGCGGGTGGCCATGGAGACGGCTTCCGGGTCCACGGCGAAATGCACCAACGCCCGCTTTTTGAAGGCGAACAGGGGCGCGCGGGGATCGCGGTCCGTCTTGTATTGACGCACGGCGTGGCGCCAGGTCTGGCCGGTCATGGGGTTCTTCAGCTCGCACGTGGCGACGGGGACGCCGTTGCAGCTCAGCACCATATCCACGGTGTCGCGCGCGCCGGGATGGCAGGGAATCTGCCGCGACACGCCGAGCGCATTCAATTCGTAGCGCGCGATGACGTCCGGATTCAGGCCGTGCGCCGGCTTGAAGTAGGCCATGCGGAAGGTCTTGCCGTGGAACTTGAACCCGTGTCGCAGCACCGTGAGCGCGCCCTTGCTGTCCATCTCTTTGCACAGCGCGGCAAGGAGCTTCTCGCCGAGCTGGTCGCCATGGAGGGCGTGCATCTGCGTCCAGAGGGCCGGTTGCGTGGCCTGGATGAACCGCAGCGCCTCGGCTGGGAACAGCGCTCGGCCTTGGTCATACGCCGAGGCGTCCAGCGCGCCCCACCCCCGCGCAAGCAACGTCTGCTCGACGTAGGCTTCGAAGTGGATTTCTTTTGTGGGGGGCATGGAGACAGGTCTTTGGGTTACGACATACGACGTGTACCGGAGGTATTTAGATGGTCTCCACAATGTCCAATGATAAGCATCTTATTTCCATTTTCGTCTATAAAAGGAGCAAAATGCACACGTAAATATTTTCCTTTTTTATTCACTTTAACATGGGGCAAAATGCTTAAATTGTGGCCAGAATACTCAATCTCTCTAGTCTCCATCAACTGGCCATGTTTCTTCGTTTGGCTTCCTTCGGTAAGGCCAAGCTCGAAATTAGTAGATGAGTCAAAATGGCTCTTGATTACGCCTGGATTAGACTCATTTTGCGAATACAACCCCCAAAGAACTGTACATACTGCCCATAGACAACTCCATGCCGTTTGCATATGAGAAAAATCAGATCGCTTAGCCGATTCTAATGCTTCAGGGGTAAATACTACTCGCCCTGCAAAAACATTGTTCATCACAACCGCAATATCATAAAGTGAGTCTGGAAGCTCTTTAAAGTAATGAATAAGTTCACAGTCAGAACACTTGGCCTTCTCCGCATCCACTTGAGCTTGCAAATTATAACAACCTAATCCGAGCGATCCACCAGCCTAGCATCACGCCAATCCTGGCATATCATCTCGCTTTTGCTTACAATCCAATCCATACAGAGGCCAAGATCATTTCACCCATATGGTGGAGGGCCGGATGTCCAAGCGCAAGAGGAACAGAGCAAAATTCATCGACGATGTCCAGGTCACCAACGACTGCCTGACGGGTCGGGCTGGCCTCAACCTCTTCGCTCGCTACCTGCGCGGCATCGATCTGTTCCCCCATCTCGACCGTCTCTTCGGCTCCATGCGCAAGCACCCCAAGGGCGCGCCTATCGACGAGCTGTTCAAGCAGGTTCTCTGCTTCCTCTTTGACGGCACAAGCCGTCACATGGCCCACTTCGATGTCCTGGCCAAGGATCCAGGCTACGCAGCCGCCATCGAAACAGACCTGGCCGACATGGCGTCCTCGCACACCATCAAGCGGTTCTACCGAGCCTTCTCCCCGGTGCGGACGTACAAGTTCCGCCACCTGCTGCAGCAGCTCTTCCTTTGGCGGCTCGTGATCGCCAAGCCGAATGTCATTGAGCTGAACATCGACACCATGGTCATGGACAACGACCACGCGCCCAAACGCCATGGCGTCAAGCCCACCTACAAGAAGGTCAAGGGCTTCCAGCCTCTCCAGATGACCTGGGGCCGTTACATCATCGACGCCGTCTTCCGTGGCGGCGACAAGCACTCCAACAACGGCGACACCGCCGAAAAGATGATCCGTCATGTAGTGCGCATGATCCGCACCCGCTACAGCGAAACCGCGCCCATCATCATCCGCATGGACTCCGGCTTCTTCGACCAGGACCTCTTCGCCGTCATGGAACAACTCGACATCGGGTTCATCTGCGGCGGCAAGTTCTACGGCGACATCAAGACCATGATCGAGGCGCTTCCAGAGGCCTCGTATGACCACCACTTCGGCAAGACCGACGAGGATGTCTGGCAGTGCTTCGAGTTCGGCGACCGCCGCCAGTCCTGGGACCGCTTCTACAGAGCCATATTCTGGCGGCCTTTGCTGGAGGAGAAGCAATACCTCCTGCCAGGAAGTCGGCCGGGAACGCTCGTGTACACCAACCTCGGCATGGGACGGGCCATCGACCAGCAGCTGCGTGAAGCCGGTCTTGACTACCTGACCGAGACCAACGCCCTCATCCACTCCTACCACCAGCGCGGAGCGGATGAACTGGTGCACCGGGCCTTCAAGGACTTCGGTTCCGAAGAGCTGCCGTTTACGCATTTCATTCACAACTCTTCCTTCTACTACACCATGCTCCTCGGCTTCTTCCTGTTTGAGGCTTTCAAGGAGGACGTCAGCGAGCCGGTGGTCCCGGTCAAAGCCTTCCCGACCACACTGCGCAGACAGCTGGTGGACGTGGCAGCCAAGGTGGTGTCCCACGCGGGCAAATCTGTGCTCAAGGTCACGACCGTCGCCATGGAATACTTGCGTTTCAAAGAGCTGTGGGAGCGATGCCTCTGCGCTCCCCGTTTCGTCTGGCGCTGAACTAGGCCGCTGTCCCGCGAACAATGACGGGAGAGGTGCGTCCTCCGGCCAAGAAAGGCGTCCGTTTTGTCAGTTCCAGGCTGCTTACATCTCCAATCTCGTCAATATCTCGCCCGAATTGGCCGCATTTCGTGCTGCAACGTTAAGGTTTGCCCCGGGAAGGCTCTCGTAGAGCCCGGATCGATCGATTTAGGAACAAGTGGCTTTGGCCTCGCGAAGATCATCAAGGACCCCTTCGTATTGCCTTTGTACAACACCCTTATTCGCCCTTTCTTCTTTAAGAGAATCTTCGAGTTCATAGAGTATTTCAAACAACTCACCTTGCTCTTTGGATGAGTCCTCTTTCAGCTTTCTTATCCTATCTTCTCTCTTCAACACTTCAATACTGTCAATGCTTCTTATAGAGACATCAGGAAGACTAAAGTTTCTAGTGATCATGCCAGGTGCAATCATTGAAACAAGTTCCTCTTTACTCTTTTCACCAATTGTATCACGTGATATGAATCTGTGACGGTGAAAGTCTTTGTCGCTATCAAAATCAACCTCTTTAAAATAAACCCTAACAACACCTGTCTTGCAGCAGTATTTTAAACCAAGGCAATAATAAAGCTCTTCTTCTAGGATTTTTCCTTCGTAATGATAGACCTTCGCTGTGCCAGCAACAGACTCCGCGAGCTTACTTGGGTCAAGAGGATACTCACCTGTAATTGCATCTTTCCCAATTAGCACCACAGGAACGGACCGTTCGCTTGATTCAAGCAGACTTTTGAACTCTACTCCATCTCCGACTTGTAACGCCTCAGGATAGGGACGTAGATCTTGGCAACCATCTGAGACTGACCAGCCCTTGGTGTGTAATATTTTTTTGGTTATATTTGGCACAGACATCGATGGAGGAAGCAGTTCCTCTCCTACAAAACCCTCACGAACACTATGAAAGGTCGCTATAGATATCGCAATTCTGCCTTCATGAAGTATCTCTACACCAATCTCTGTCTTCCACTGTCTGCTTTGAATCGAATCGTCTGAATGAATATACTCTAACGCCCAATAACGCTGCGACTTCTCTGAGTACGGCGAATACGTCTCTACCCTCACAGAATAGTAACCTGTGCTAGACCAATCCCAAAAGCCACCCACAAAAAATATTGCACTCCAAAAAGCGTTTCAGTTTGGCGGTTTAGGCCTGATTGCAACCCAATCTCGGATATCCCGAACCAATTCCCCCCATGCAGAATCGACACTCCCCTCAAAGTCAATATAGAAGTCACTTCTGTAATGGATTATCCAATTCATGGCAGCTCCTCCTAACTCCCCTGATAACTCTGTTCCAAGAACGGCTTGGCGCGTTCCAAGTCCTCGTTGCTGCGGAGGGTGATTTCCAGATCCCCCGTGCCGAAGTGCCCCAAGGAGGCGACGTCGCGAGTGAAGCCGTCGATGACGTTCTCGGGCGTGGGCGGGCATTTCACGTAGATCAACACGCGGGGGTCAAACTGGATTTTCAGCTCAACGCATGCGAAATTCTTCAACCGTTTGAAGGCGATGTAGTACTTCAGCACCTTCTTCGAGACGTCATCGCCCATGTTGAGGAGGTAGTCCTCCACGGCTTGGTAGAGGTCCTTGATCTCTTCGGGGGCTTGCTCAAGATACGCGCTGACGGTCTTGTACGTCTTGGCCTGCTCGCGAGACGTCCCGCCGCCGCCATGACCGTTCCCGACAACGGATATCACCGACGAGGACGCGCCGGCAGTGGCGGTCTGTGATGTCGTGGAGACGGCGTTAACCATCTCCAGGATGAGAAAGCCGTCCGGGAAGTGGCGGTAGCGGATCAGCTCGATGTTGCGGTTGATCTGCTGCACGGCGTGTTCGTCGTAGCGAGTGAAGTCCCCGGCGATGCACAACAAACGCGGGCTGGACCACTCGATGGCGTCGGCGGTCTCTTTCCCGCAGCTCTTCAGCACCAGGAGTTCGAACTCGCCTTGGTGGTCCATGAGCCAATCGAGGTAGAACAGGCCTTGATTGATGACGTTTTCGTTGGTGGCGCGCTTGTACTCGATGATGACGGGACAGCCGTTCTCATCCACGCCCAGGGTGTCGATGCGGCCGCGGTGCTTGGCGCCGGTGGAGTACTCCGAGGCGAGAAAACGCACGCCGAGCAGCGCGTCCAAGTGGCGCTCCATGAGCGTCTGAAGGGATTTCTCCAGCGCCAGGGAACGGCCGACCAGCTCTGAGACGTCGTCGTCATCGATGCGGAATAGCTTGATATCGCTCACGGACTTTCCTTCGAGTCAAAAAAGAAAAAATGGATGCTCCCGAAGTTTCTCGTTCCGAAAGGCCCTTACGCTGCAGAGAATGACGCGCTGAGATGAAAAGGACACGTCCAGTCAATGAGCCGTCAATCAAACTGCTACGCCCAGAATGGTGTGTATTATGTGAAGGGTCATGACTAGAACAGAGGGCGCTTCCGGAATTTGGTCGACTCGCCGGATAGGTCTACATGAAGCCCTTCGCCTGTTCTGAGGCGAGCGCCGTGAGAATGCTCTTGAGGACATCGAAGGAAACGTCCCCCAGCTTGCCGACGACTGCTTTCGCCTTGCCCCATCGCTCGTCGTCTTTGGCGGCGTCCAGGAAATCGTGTCCGGCCCAGGTCAACCGCGATGGAATCGCCATAGGCGTGGTTTGCCCCATCACATTAATTGGCGTCGCCACGATCAAGCCGGCCTCCGCCATGATCAAAAAGTGATAGCCGATGGTATCAGCATCATAGCCATCCACCTCTATGGCGCGTGGCGCGTTGCCGTGGGGGTGCTCTTCGAGCCGCAGCAGCAACGCGCGGATGAGGTCCATGTCACGCTTCATTCGCCCCCTCCATATTTAATTCACCGCTCGTAACAAGCGGATAGCAGCCAAACACATGCCGGCTTCGCAGAGACGATACCGCATCATGCGGGCGGCGTCACCCCTGGTGTGGAGGCGCTGGCGGCGCGGGGCTCGGGGACGGTGCGCCGGCGTGGACCGGGGCCTCCGCCCGCACGTCGATCTTCCCCGTCACCGCGGCCGTGATGAGCGCAGTGCGGTATTCCTGAAGCTTGGCGATGACGGCTTGGTTCTTGGTGATCAGACCATCAATTTGTGCGGTTTCGTCATTCAAGAAGGATACAATCCTTTCTTGTTCTTGAATGGGCGGTACGGGAAGCCAAAGATTTGCGTACTTCTCTGCGCTGACATTCTGGATTGTCGCTTGTATAAGCGCACTCTTAATATAGCTCCAGTAAGCCTTTGTCCTTGTAAAAAAATACATAAAATCAGCTAAGTAGGAAGCCTCGTTGCAAGAGGCTCGGATCAAATAACCAGCGTAAGCAGCAACACCCCAACTGCTTTTATATATGAAAGATTTTCCAACAGTGGCACCGCTTCTAGCCAACAGGACATCCCCTTCCTTAAGAAGGTAAGGCTTTGCAGTTTCTTCAGGGAGAGACCGGAAGGTTTCGTCTTTTAAGCTGCCATCTTCGGCCACATCTGTAATCCTGATATACCTGGGTAAATCTGGGTCGTCTAATTCTGCAGACTCATTTGCCCCATACTGGAGAGGATTCCGAAGAAGAAATTTAAGCCTCTTCACATCCCAATGCGCCGGCACCTCCCCCAGCCACTCCACGCCCGAGTCCTTCATGGGGGCGGCGGGGTCGAGGCCCTTGGTGACGGCGTGGCTGATGACGGCGGTGCGTTTTTCCGCCAGCAGCTCGATGAGCCGCTTCTTCTTGGCGATGAGCGCGTCCAGCCGGGCCGTCTCGCGGTCCAGGAACGCGGCGATGGCGGTTTGCTCGGGGAGGGGGGGGCAAAGAATTAGTAAAATCGATTGATCCCCCTCACTAAAAGATGGAACTGCACCAGGATTTACGCATTCATTAAAATCAATAATGCTAAGCCAGTAATAGCTCCAAGCAGTCGTAATACGCCCTTGAAATGGAAGGAAGGCAGTCATGTTATTGTCAATACAGCAAGACGTGCTGGTTATTCGCCTTCTGTTGAGTGTCAACGCAGCACCGATCTTGGCGTAAATGATCGATGCCTGGGGAATTATTGTCGCTCGTAAGCTCATGGCACACTCAGAACTAACCGTATTCATAGGCAGTTGCATGTGCTTCCCGTCGGATGACGAAACAAGATCCCCGACTTTGTAAAATGGTAATTCGTTTTCTGGCTGGCCTTGCTCTTCGGGCGGAAACCCAGCTCCACCAACGAGCCGCCCACATCTTTTCAGACGTGTAATATCCCACCCCTCCGGCACATCCCCCAACCATGCCACGCCCGAGTCCTTGTACGCGGGATAGGGTTTGTAGCGACCGGCCGCCTTCATGACGCGCCCCCTGCGGCGTCCTCAGCGGCGTCCTGGGCGTCGGCGTGGGCGTCGGCGTGGGCGTCGGCCTGGGCGGCCTCATCGCCAGGGGGATGGGGTTGCACCGCGTGGATGATGGCCAAGCGCACTTCCTCGCGCGCTTCCTGCATGACGATGTCCTGGATGATCTCCCGCAAGAGCGCTTTCTCGATGAGGCCATCCGCCACCCAGACCACGATGTTTTCCATCTCCCGCATGAACTGGCCCACGCAGTGGTCATAGCCGTTGATGAGCAGGAAAAACGCGCCCAGGGCCAAGCTGGCGCGCTTGTTGCCGTCGTTGAAGGCGTGGAACTTGTTGACCGCGAAACAGAGGTGGGTGAGCTTGTCCAGAAACTCGGGGTAATAGTCGTCGTTTTGGATGTGATGCAGGACGCTATCCAGCCGGCCACGGTCCTTGACGCCGGGCTTGCCGCCGGATTTCTCGATGATGGCGCCTTGCACGTCGATGGCGTGTTGCGCATCGAAATAGAACGTCTTCATGGGCTATCTGTCCTTCAGCCGCTTGAAGACGTCGAGGTTTTCTTCGATGCGGTCCTGCAAGTCCTTGCTCTTCTCTCCCAAGAAGCGTTCGAAGTCCGATTCGGGCACGCTCTGGATGTAGGTCTCAAGCTTGTGGTGGAGGGCGTCGCGGAAGCACAGGTCGCGGCTGGCCATCTTGGTGCGCGCCTGGTTGATCAGCGGCGTGTTTCTGGGGTGCTCCGAGAAATCTTGGAACAGTCGGTCCGCCTCGGCGGCACTGAGCGGCCTGCCCAACGCCTCGGCTGCTTGAGCCAATTCGTACGCCAGGCCGGCTTCGAAGCTCGCAACGAGATCCAGCACCTCGGCGTAGAGCGTATCCCGGACTTTGTCCTTGGCCGCCAACTTCAGGATGTCCCTGTATTCCTTGGCGTTCTCCAGGAAGATGCTTTCGTAGACGAGATTCGTATACTTGCCGTATTTCCACTTCGACGCCGCAATGTGCTTGTCCAGGGCGTCCGTGAACTGCTTGCGGTAGTTCTCTTCTTGAAACGCGGCGGGGAGGTAGTCTTCGTCGCGCTGGTTGATGTACTTGGTTGCGCCGCCCGCTTTGGCGGCGATGGTGTCGATGACGATGTCCAGTATTTTTGTGCGGATGGCGCGGGCTCGTTCGCTCTCCGTCAGCAGCATGGCCAAGTTAAGGACCGTGCGAAATGTAAAGATTCCAAGCGATTGAGCCTTCTGAGCGACATTGATGTCGTTCAGTTCGACTAACTCTTTGAAATCGCGCAGGCTTTTGCCGCGAAGCACCACATAGCCATTACGCGTCAATTCTTCTTCGTGGCTTGAGAGGTAGCGATCGATGGTCCGCGCATCCACGTCCAAGAGGTCGGCCACCTGCTGCTTGATGAAGACCGGCTCGCCCTGCCAAGTGATGCCAACGAACCCCAAGTGCGTCTGCAACCTCTGCATGGCGTAGGGATTATTCAAGACGTTCTGGCGTTCAATGCTGGAGTCCGTGAGATTTTTTGAATCCGTGCTCATTGTGATACCTCCCCGATCATGGCGACGATCTCGCGTTCCAGCGCCTTGATTTCGGCTTCTATCTCGGCCAGGGGGCGTGGCGGCGTGTACGTGTAGAAGTGGCGGGTGAGGGGGATTTCATACCCCACCTTGGTCTTGCTCGCGTCTATCCAGGCGTCCGGGACATGGGGCAGAACCTCGCGCGCGAAGTATTCGTCAATGGACTCTTTCAGCGGCACGATCTCGGTGTCGCGCAAGGAGCTGTCCGGCTCGGCCTCGCCGTTCTTGCTCCGGCATATCTCGGCGGCATCGTCGCGTTCGCCCAGCGCCGAGAGGATGATCTTCATTTCCGCCGGCGCCAGGCGGACGCCCTCGCGTTTGCACAACGCCCGCAGGGCTTTCAGGAAGACGGCGCGGTCTTTGTACACCGTCTCCCGATCCAGCTTCGCAAGTATGCCCTTGATGGCATGCTGCCGCGCTTCTCCTTCCTGGATTTCTCGCGCTTTTGCCACGGGGTCTTTCTTTTTGCTGCTGGCTAGGTTCCGGAACGCCTTGTCGTGGTCCAGGCGGTCCAGGCGGTCGCGGGAGGCCTGGAAGTTGAGGCGCAGCGGGCGTTCCACCGTGATCTTGTGGTAGCCAAAGTCTTCGTTATCGAAAACCTTGGAGCGCTCGCCCTCAGCAAAGTCGCCGTAGAGGCGGCAGATCTCGGCGATCTGGTCGGGACGTTCGCCGTTGCCGCCAGCGATCTCATGGCGCTTGTTGCCGAGGCTTTTGCGCATCTTGACGAAATGCCGCCGCGCGTCGATGAGCTGGATCTTGCCCTTGCGGCGGGACGACTTACGATTCGTGAGAATCCAAACATACGTAAAGATGCCAGTATTATAGAAAAGCTGATCCGGCAACGCCACGATGGCTTCGAGCCAGTCGTTTTCGATGATCCACCGGCGAATCTCGGACTCGCCGCTACCGGCGTCCCCGGTGAAGAGGGGCGAACCGTTGAAGACGATGGCGATGCGCGAGCCGCCCTCCTCGGGCCGTCGCATCTTGGAAATCATGTGCTGGAGGAAGAGCAATGCGCCGTCATTGATGCGCGGCAGGCCCGCGCCGAAGCGGCCGTCGTAGCCCTGGTTCTCGTGCTCGGCGCGGATGAACCGTTCCTGCTGCTTCCAGGAGACGCCAAAGGGCGGGTTGGCCAGCATGTAGTCAAAGGTCACATCTTGGAAGTGGTCCTGGCTGAATGTGTCGCCCTGTTTGATGTTGTCCGAATTCTCGCCTTTGATGAGCATGTCCGATTTGCAGACGGCGTAGGATTCGTCGTTCCAGTCCTGGCCGAACAGATGGGGATCGGCCTCGCGGTTCAGCTCGCGGATGTACGCCTCGGCGGTGGAAAGCATGCCGCCGGTGCCGCACGCGGGGTCGTAGATGGTCTTGACGATGTGGCTTGTGCCTATGTCGTGTTCCTCCATCAGCAGGAGGTTGACCATGAGCTTGATGACCTCGCGTGGGGTGAAGTGTTCGCCCGCTTCTTCGTTGGATTGCTCCGCGCCAATGCGGATCAGCTCTTCAAACACATAGCCCATCTGCATGTTGTCCACGCGTTCGGGACTGAGATCCGTGTTGTTGAACGCCTTGATGACTTCATACAGCAGGTTCTTGTCATGCATCCGCTCGACTTGGTCGGCGAATTTGAAACGCTCCATGATCTCGCGAACGTTGGCCGAGTAGGCATTGATGTAGCTGGTGAGATTGGGCGCGATGTTGTTGGGATCATCCAACAGCGTGGCGAAGTCGAGGCGAGAGACGTTGTAGAAATCCTCGCCGGTTGTAGCGCAGAGTCTCGCGTTGATAATGCGTTCCGGCTTGTCTTCCAACGTGGCGTATTCGGCCAGCGTCGCTTTCTTCGTGGGGGCGAGGAGGGAATCGAAACGTCTGAGCACCGTCAGCGGTAGAATGACTTTACGGTATTCGTTCCGCTTGTACGGCCCGCGCAGCAGATTGCAGATGGACCAAATGAAGTTGGCGAGCTGGGAATGGGTTTCGGGGGACATGGGCGTTCTCAACTCAGCGCAGTAGGCGTCGATGTATACGTGACTCTCGTTCTTCAGGCTGTCCACCCTTTCGGCGACAGCGGAAGTGGCTTGCACAAGGGGAAACGGACTGGGCGAAACCATGTTTGGCTAATGCGTCGTATCAGGCGCACGAAGGCGAGACAAGGCATTGGGGCAGCTGTCCATAGCGACTCCCTCAGCTGGCCCGCAACACGCCTACCCATCCGATACCGTTTCAAAATTGCTTATGCGCCACATTGACCAAAGAAAGCTTCGCACCGCCCTTTGCTGACGCGTCTAGTCTCCCGTCAACGCACTCCTCATTCTCCACAAAGAGCACGTAACAAATCCCGCCGTCATGTTGTGCGCTTCTGTAGCGTATGCCATCTATCTTCATACCGTCGCTGAGATGAAGCAACTTGAAGTATTCAGTGACGATTTGTGTAGGCACGTACTCTATGTGCTCCCTGCCGTCCTTCACGATAGGCTTGGCTATGTCCTCTGAAAAGTCTTGCAAGAACCTCAGTGGCGTACGCCATCCTCCTTCATCTTCATGATAGATGCTCGGCAATGGTGGAAGATCCACCAAATCGAGGATGTGAAAATCTTCAAGCGTTTCGAAGGTGGCGATACTCGCCATTGCGGTAGGGCGATCAGCTCTCATGGTTTCGGCAATAGCAGTATCCTCGTCTTCTGCGCCGTAAAACATGGGAATGCCGGCGGGGCTCATACGGTTGGAGTATTTCGCTTTGTGTCGTGGCGGTGAAGCAAGCCTGCCCACATCCGAATGTTTCTCCGTATCTTCCAGGGCGACACGAACAAGAGGCGTTCCAGTGGGAAACGTGCGCACGAGTCCGATTCCATTCACAAAGTGTGCGATAGTGTCCAGGATGCTTGTGGGATCATCCAGCGCCTGTTCATTGTCCCCATTACTCTGCGCCTCGTACTTAACCCTCCTACAGAAATCGTCCCATGCAATCATGTAGCCTTCCAAAGGGTCCGGCATGGAGAAGAACGGAAGCAAAACTATGTGCCCAATAGACTCCATAATATCATCTTGTAAACCATCATGCTCGCATTCGATCGGATAATTCCCATGTATGATTATATCGTCAATCTCATATTGATCCACAAGCCAGCCGCCTTCCCGCGTTTCATAGGGCGTCCCGGAGTCAGCTGGATCGTACCATTCTTCATAACGGAGTGATTGCATTATGTGGACAAGTATATTTTCCAAAGAAACAACTTGGTCGGTGTTTTCATCACCATAACAATACGAACACTGCCCCTCTGCGCCATGATTGCGAATATAATGCGTCAGCCCATCGTCCTTGAAGCAGTACTCGCAGACATACTTCTCCGGCACTTCACCGAAGCCGCGTGCTTCTAATTCTAAAAACCTCTGTTTCGCTCTTCCCATAAATTCTTCTTGCTACATTTGAAAGTAATAATAAAAATCTCATACAACAAGGCAACACACAACCACCTCAAAATGTTCTTGTAGAAGCATGCTCAACCTTCACTAATAAATTTCCACCCCCACCCGCTTGATATGCTCCCGCAACGCTTCATGCGTCAGGTGGTCGAACACGGTCACGTCAATGGTGTAGGGCAAGTTGAGCTCATCAAGATCCTACACAATAGCGTTACGAACTGCCGCAGTAATGGTGCTCCAAAAGAGACACAAATCGATATCCGAACCAGGCGTATGACAGCCTTTGGCCCGAGAACCGTAGACCACTGCGCGCTCGACCGCAGGGTAGAGCGTCAATACGTCAACAATAAAGCTGATGGTGTGTTCGGGCAGGCCCAGGCGCATCAGTCGTCGAGAGAGGTTTCCAGAATAGTGTTGAATCGTGCGGCGAGCTTTGTAAATTCTGAATGGTACACGGTGAATATATTTTCCGCGATTTCCTCTGCAACGTTGAGTTCATACGTATGCGACGAGCTGTTTCGGTCGGGAATCATCGTCATCCACGCGTCGCCATTTTCGATCAAGCCATTCTTGAAGGCCGAGCGGACGGCGTCTTTCGATCCTATGAGATTTGTAATGCCCTGGTATTCGAGATAGTCCTTGAGCAATTTCAACGCGAGTTCTTGCGTACACTCAAACACCTGGATAAGCCCTTGCGTCTTCAGGTCGGATAATGCCCGCTCGTCAGCCAATTCTACGGCGTCTGAGAGGCGCTTGAGCGCTTTTATGTAGTTCTGAAAGCGTTGTATCCAGCGAATATCATGCGCCATGGGCTTCTCTCCGCGGGACTAAGAGTGCTCCAAACTCGTAAAGCGCTTCAGTTGTGTACTCGCATAACGCAACAGCACCGAACTACCTATCGCAATTCCCGCCATTTCTGCTTGAGCCACTGCCGTTCCGGCCCCATCTTGCCTTCGAGCAGCGCCGCGCGCTCCTCCGGCGCAAGCTGGGCCAACCACGCATCGAACTCCGCCTCCTCGCGCTGCTTGCGCGCCTCCGAGAGCCGCTGGAACTCCTCGGCGGCGTCGCGCTCGGCCTGCTCCGTGGCGGAGACGTAGCCATCCGGCCGCCGGTAGTACCCCGTGGTGGCCAACGCGCGGAAGACGTACCCGAGCGGCTGATCCACCGGTTTGCCGCCCGCGGCCACGAGCTGGCCCTTCTCAAGCTCGAAGTCGGCGTGCTCCATGGCCTCGCAGAGCTTGTCATACGGTTTGTCCACCATGGCGAGTTTTTCGAGGATCTGCCGGATCTGCGCGTTGCCGAAGCCGATTTTCGCGAGGTTCGGATAGAAAAACGCCACGTCCTCGTCCGAGAAGGCAAGCAGCTTGCGCTTGATCGGACACGAGGCTTCAGCGCCTTCCGAAAACTCCTCAGAGGAGATAGAGAGACTTTCTTTCTTTCTATCTAGAGGGGGCGCGACGGTCTCACGTGGTGGAACCGTCTCATAACCCGTCTCACGTTGTGATGCGGCATGTGTGTGAGACGAGGTCTCACGAGGCGTCTCACGTGGGGAGACGGGGTTTTTCAGAAGGGTTTCCTCCACGCGCCGGTCCATCCATTCCACCTCGATGCCCTGCCACGCCGCGGACTTCACCGTCCGGTATTTGAGCCACCCATAATTGGCGCAGAACTTCGGGTAGTTCCTGACGGTTATGTACTTCATGCCCATGGCGTCGGCCGCGTCGCGCACGGTGAATCGCCAGGGCTCGCCGGGCTTGCGCACCGCCAGCACATAGGCCAGGAAACGCAGCTTATGAGGGTGGATAGCTGCGACCGTCTCACATGGGGTCTCACGTTGTGATACGGTCGCGTAGTGTGGGACGGTCTCACTTGCCGTCTCACGTGGTGGGACGGTCTCATGCAGGGTCTCACCATGTGTCACACGCTGGGTCTGACCAGGGGTCTCACTATCCGTCTCACCAGGGGTGTGACGAGTGGTCTCACTAGGGGTCTGACCTTCTGTCTCACAATTGGTCTCACATTGTGAGGGGGAGCGTGAGACGGTCTCACTGGTGTCCGTTTCGTGTTGTGAGACGGTGTGTGAGACGGGGGTGTGAATCCCCTCGCGCGCCGTGGTGGGTGCGGGTGTAGCGACCGACGGCGTCTCAGATTGGACAGGCGTGTCAGCCTGTTGCGGTCGTTCGGCTGGTGCGGAAGGTTTGGAGACAGGGTGCGGCGACTGGATCGCGCGCATGTCCTCGTCGAGGTCGCCGAACATCTCGGACATGGACCCGCGCAAGGCGTCCACGGAGGAGCCCGCCTTGCGTTTGCGTTGGGCCCGCGCCCGTTCCCGGCGCTTTTCGAGGTCCGGGTAGAGGTCGGCGAGGATCGAGTCGGACTTGGACATGGCGTTACGCCTTCACGTCGGCCTGTGCGTTCGCGTTGATATCCGGCAGGAGGTGTTGCGCGGCCTCGCTGGCGCGGATGGACTCGACTTCCTCGGCGAGGTTGCGGAAAGCCTTGGCCGCGCCGCTATTGGGATAGCGCGCGAAGACCGTGGACTTCTCGCTCTCGGCTTTCTGGATGTCCGCGCTGATGGGGATGGCTGTTTCGAAGACGCGATCTTGTCCCATGGCTTCCACAAGGTGTTCGTAGAAGCCGCGACCCAATGAGGTGCGCCGATCAATGTTGTTGACCAGCGCTCGCAGGAAGCGCAACTTTGGATTCACGCTCGCCTTGATCTTGCGGATCATGTCGAAGGTGCGTCGGATGCCGTTGAGCGAGTCCACGCTTGCGCCAAGGACCGGCACGACACAGCAATCGGCCGCGGCCAGACTGTTGTAGACGAACGCGGACCATGACGGCGGGTTGTCAATGATGATGTAATCGAAGCGTTCAGAGTGCGCAT
Organism: uncultured Desulfovibrionaceae bacterium; assembly: GCA_964455395.1. Lineage (GTDB taxonomy): Bacteria > Desulfobacterota > Desulfovibrionia > Desulfovibrionales > Desulfovibrionaceae > CAYVWB01. The sequence goes on along the minus strand of CAYVWB010000070.1, from coordinate 4,735 downwards.
CAAGAAAGCGTTGCAGCACCGTAAAGCACGTGTCGTCATCAAGCTGACGGATGAGCGGGATTTCAAGGCCGGCCGTGTACTCATGGTTGGGACACACGTAGAGATTCTTATGCACCTTCGATGTATGGAACAACTCGGATGCAGCCATCTCCAGCGGTTCATTATCCACGGCCGCGGAATAGACCTCGAACAAGCCAGGCTCCGCGCGGTCGTCCTCTGCAAGAAGCTTGCGACTGGAGTCGCCTTGCGGGTCGTTATCGACCACAAGCACGCTTTTGGTGCGCAGCTTCCTGGCGAGGGCTTCAGCGAGGTGGAGCGCGGTTTGGCTCTTTCCCGTTCCTCCTTTGTGGTTGTTAATGGAGATTATCACGCTTTTTCCTCCGCGTTTTCACGCCATTTATCACAACGAAATCCAGTAATCAAGCAGGTTCACGGCATTTGAAGCGTGGAAAAAGCAGCGTATTCAGATGGAAGTGACGCGCCATTTGCACAACGATCACCATGACAATGTGGTCGAATAGGCGCAGAAAGTCTAGACTTTTATGGAGAGGTTTCGGCAACTTGAGGCGTCAAACCATTAGAGTCTTCAGCATGTTGAGGGGGGCCTTCATAACTCGATGCGTTAGCCCTTTGTCCTCCTTAGAAAAAAATGTTCTCGAAAAAATCTACACGCGCCAACAGTCGTGATACAAGCCGGCGTCATTTCCGTCTTGACTCGATGCGTGTGAATGTGCGGTTGTCAAAGACGAGCGTGTCGTCAGCCTTGATGTGCGTGATGGCCGTCTCGCCCCAGCCCGTGCGCAGGAAGAGGACGTCATTCTCCAGCGTCGCCGGGTGCTTGTCCATGCCGGATGAATCGTGAATGGTGAGAAGGAAGGAATCACCATTCCGCGTTATTTCAGCGGTATAGTCGCGGCCTTGCCACACGCCGAGGAATGCCGCGCCCGGGGCCGTGGAGGACGCGTCGTCATTGCAGCCGGTGAGGAGCAGGCAGCCAAGCAGTAATACTATGTAGAGCTGATGTCGCATGATATCTCTTGTGTTTCTATAGAGTTATAGTTCCATGCCCGCCCGTGATTGCGCGTATTCTCGACTGCGGTTTTGCTCATGAGAACGCGTCGCCTTGGCGATGGCCGGCGCAAGCGCATCCTTCACGGCGTTCAAGCCGCGCGAGGCGTGGAGGTCATTCCAATCTGTAAGGCCTTGCGCTTTCTCGGCTTTGTTGAATTCTGGCGCGACGACGCGTCCGCCCACGGCGTCGGCCGCCCTCCCCGCCTTCTCCATGCCGACGTTTCGCGGGCGCGCATGGTCGTTGTCCGCCATTATAAGGAGAGGGGCTTCAGGATGACATACGCGGAGGGCGCGGGCTACCGGCTCAAGATTCCCTGCGTCGAAGGCCGCGACCGTGGGCGCCCCCGTGGCCATGTGCACGCTGGCGGCCGTGGCGAAGCCTTCACAGATGCAGATGGGACCGCCCTTCCCTGCTCGGCCGTCCGGGTCAATCATGAAATGCGCGCCGTGTTTGCGCGCGCCCGTCTCGAAACGCTTGCCCTCCGGCGTAATGGTCTGGATCGTCATGAGGCGACCGTCAGTGTCACGGCCCGGCACAAGGAG
>CAYVWB010000070.1:0-3111 GCA_964455395.1 uncultured Desulfovibrionaceae bacterium | reverse complement strand
GGCACGCCCTTGGCTTGCAGGTACGCTTGTTCCGGTGGAGCCTCCCGCGCGGCTTCATATTGTATCGCGGCGCGTTCCGCCGCCTTTTCATGGCGCGACTCACGCAATCGTTCGCGGGCTTCACGGCGTTGTGCCGCCTCGGTGCGCAACTTCTCTTTCTGCTCCCTTGTGAGACGGTGTCCCGTGGCCTTCCAGTTGCTGCGCTCCCCGGTGCGGTGGTTCTGGATGAAGCCGGCAGGGACGCCATCGAGATGACCGCAATAGGCGCCATCCGGCTTGGACGAGCTTTCCCCCAGCAAGGGGACGCGGTGGATCTGGCCGTCCATGATGGGGTCGGCGCCGCCAAGGTCGAGCCCCATGTCTCGGAGCGCCTCGGCGAACTCCGCAGCCGGAGCCATGGTGGTCGTGTGTGTTGGCGCCCTCTCCGGCGTTTTGTCTGACGATTGATCGGGAACCCAGCGCGAAAGCGGCGTGAGATCTGCGCCTTCGGGTGCGAACCAGCGTTTGGCTTCGCGATCCCAGCGCGCGCCCACGGCCTTGGCCGCGTTCTTCTCACGGTACGGCACGTCGAGATACGTCTTTGCCGCGGCTGGGGCTGGCGCGGCTTTTGGGGTCTGCGCTTCGGCTGTTGCATCCATCGCGCGTTGGGTGAAGGACTCCCCTCCTCTGCTCTGTTCACTCACTTGTTCACGCTCCATATCCATCACAAATTGCTTGATCTTTTCCGCGTCCCGGCACGCGCTGACGATTTCGAAGGGGTCCTTCTCCAGGATCGAAACCCAGCTGTCGACATAGGCGAGGTGTTGGCCGGGGTCGTGCCCCACGCCAATGTCCTGCCCCAGCATCCAGGAGGCGATTTCCGCACGCAGTTCTTCGCGGGCGTACGTCTCCGAGCCGAACGGCCCGAACTCGCGATTCTGGCGCGAGGGATGGCCTGTCCAGTGCCCAAGCTCATGTAACGCCGTGGCGTAGTACGCGTCCGCTGCTTCGAAGTTTTCCCGTGGGGGCAGGTGGATCGCGTCATTCATGACGCTGTAGTAGGCGCGGTTGCGTTGGTCATGGGCGATTGATGCGTCCGAGTTCGCGAGAATGGTCTCGGCCATGTCGTGCGGATTCCACGTCGGCGCGCCGATGGTCGGATCCAGGGGCGGCAAGTCGCCCTCGAGCTGGGTCGCGTGGAAGACGGTGGAGAAGCGGACTATGGGCCGTTCGAGCGCGAGCGAGTCCTTGATGGGTTCGCCCTCGGCGTCCAGGACCGGCGCGCCCTGCTCGTCCAGACGCGGTTCTTCACGGGTGAATTGCCAGAAGACGATGGGCTGCCCCTTCTCGCCCTTGCGCACTTGGCAGTCTATGGAATTCGCTTGGCGGTAGGTCATCCAGCGCGGATCGTCATAGCCGCGGCGTGCGAGCATGACGCGGTTGACGCCCTTGTAGACCGTGCCCGAAACGGGGTTGTGCGGCGCCTGGAGCTCGCCCGCTTTCCACGGTTTCTGCCACGGCGCCGCGCCTTGCTTCAGATCCTCGATGATCTGCGCGGCGAATTCTTCGTGATATGGCTGGCGAGGTTTTCTAGCCATGACGACCGCCCTTGCGCGTGGGGACAAGGCCGGTAATGGGGTCGCCCTCGCTGCTCCGCGTTTCCATGGCCTCTTGGAGAGCCGCGTCTTCTTCGAGGTCGTCGAGAGTGATGGCGTCTTCAATAAATGCGCCCATGCGGTCGGCGACGTCGGGGTCTGCCGGGATTCCCAAGACAGGTTCGGCCGAGGCCTGTGCGTCGACGAGTCGCGCCGCATCAAGGGTGAAATCGCGTTCCGGGGGTGTCACGGGTGCTCCTTTGCTGGCGTGGTTCGTTGTAATAAGAAAAGCATACTAGCAAGCTTGTCTGTTGGCATGTGTGCTTGATAGAATTTATGCATGCGTGGAGAGCGTCCACAGCGTTGTTGCTGGCGGAATATTTCTGACATGCTTGTCTGCTAGCAAGTTATTGTGCTCGTGTGCAGGCGCGTAATACTGCTTGCGAAGCATCACGTTCTCCGTTGGGTCCATCCGTCGCGAAAGTTGCATCGCCGTTCGACCAGGGGGCAAGGTCGTGTTGCAAGATATAGTGTAAGCACTGCGGCATGATGGCTGGTAAGCTTGCTAGCAAATAATTTTGCTGCTTTGTTGTTTTTATGGCGTGATAACCAATGGTTCAACCCTGGCGAGGGAGCCGAAGGCCACGAGGCCGAAGTACCGGCCATCGAAGCCGCCTGGGCATGCGTCCGAGAAAACCAGCGCGAGGCCTAGCGGGATGACGCCCGATGCGAGCGCGCGAGGCGGCATGGCGCGGCCGTGGCTGTCGATTTCTTTGATGCTGGAGGCGGGGAGGGCGGCACCGTTCACGATGAGGCCGGCCGCCGAAACGATGAGCGAATCCCCCGGCAGGCCGATAAGCCGCTTCACCAACGGCTGTGCGCCCGAGGGGCAGCGCCCCGGCCGCACGTAGCCCCGCGCGAGGGCCAAGGCCGCGGCGTCGCCCTCCAGGCAGAACGCGACGAGGTCGCCGCGTGTGGGCGCCGCCGCAGTCACCCGGTAGATCCCGCGCGGCATGGACGGCGTGAAATTGCAGCGGACGCCGGTCAGCCAGCCCCACGTCATGACCAGCGCGATGGCGCTACACCCGAGCAAGATAAGCTTCATAATCCGTGGTGGTTGCATCGTTTATCGGTGTGGATGGGGCTCGCCCATGCGACGTATCCGGCGGCGGCATGGCCGCGCGTTCGCGAAATGTCGGATCGAGGAAATAGAGGATCTGCCGGCCGTAGATGGGCGGCCAGCCGGCCATGAAGAGGAGCATGTCCCCAGGCGCGGTGATGCGACCGGCGGCGTCCTTCCGCGGCGCGGGTAGGCGCATGCACTCGTCCTCGGTGAGCAGCGGCCGCGCCGTCTCCGAAACGCTGAGCGAGGCGTTCTTCAGCGCGCCGGATCGCGCGCCCGAAAGCGATGTCTTCGTATCCACCACCGTGGTCTTACCGGTCATATCCGAGAGCGTGCGCGCCGTGGCGATGGTGTTGGGGGCGTAGGCGACGCGGACGTGGCAGTTCGCCATGAGCGCGTTCTCTTTCCCATAGA
>CAYVWB010000069.1:0-22482 GCA_964455395.1 uncultured Desulfovibrionaceae bacterium | reverse complement strand
AAGTGGCGCGCGCGGATGCGTTCCAGAACCGCTTCCGAGGCGATATGGGGGTTCAAGCCGGGTGCGGGGACCTCAAGGGCGAGGTGCGCGAAGGGAGTGCGCGACACGTGCAGGTTGAACGCCGTGGCGGCGAGCAGCTCCAGCGTGATGACGTCCTCCACGTTGTAGGCGAGCAGGGTCTCCAGAGCAGCGGGGTCGCTGGTGGTCTGGTAGTCGTTCCACAGCAGCACGGCCCAGTAGCCGTCCACGCCGTCCAGGTTCCCCCGGGAAAGTCCCAGGCTGCGCTCCACATTCTTCAGCCCGCCGCGCACGCCCACGGCCTGGAGGGCGAAGCGCAGGTCCAGGTGCGCATGGGGCAGCCGGACGCCGAATTCACGTTCGATGAAAGGGACATCGAAGCATTTGCCATTGAACGTCACCAGCATGTCGAAGCGTTGTACGTCGTCGAGGAAGGCTTCCATGTTCACGCCGTGGACGTAGGTCTTCACGCCGCCGCCGTCCGTGCTGGCTGGTTGGAGGGCGATGGTGGTGATGTGGTCCATGCCGGCGCCGGTCCCGGTGGTCTCAATGTCCAGGAAGGCCGCGGCGTGGCGCAGGCGTGGATAGAGCCGCCAGTGTTCGCCTGCGGGCAAGCCCTTGAGCAGGTTGGAGAAGTCGCCGGCGAGCGCTTCCTCGCGACGCAACGCCAAGGCTTCGCGCGCAGTGCGCAGCTTGCCCGGCCCCATGGGCCAGCCGCCGAGGGGTGGCGTCTCGGCGAGGAGGTCTTCCCAAGCGTGGACGCCGGCTTCCCAGAGTCTGGCTTCGGTCTTCAAGCCGACGCCCGGCAGATGGCAGAAGGTGTGTTCCAGCAAAAGCGATCTCGTGGTATGGTCGCGGACGAACGTGGACAGCCGCGGACGAACGTGGACGACGTGGTGAAGCAGAGCGGCTCGACCGTATTCGGACACGCTCCGGGGTCGGTCCAGACCGTCGATGCATTCTGAATGAGCGACGGCGCGATGCGCGGCACTCTAGCCATCCCGACGGCCGCGCGCAACCCCGCACCCGCAAGGAGCCCCCATGTGCGGCAGATTCGGCTTCACCCTCCCACCCAAGCGCGCGTGGGAGCATTTCGATCTGGCGGCGGCCGAACCGTTCGAGCCGCGGCGCAACATCGCACCGGGCTCGTCCATTCCCGCCGTGGTGGCGACGCCTGCGGGTCGGGCGCTGACGCTCTTCCACTGGGGCTTGGTTCCCCATTGGGCCAAGGACCGCGCCACGGGCTACAAGATGATCAACGCCCGCAGCGAGACTGTCGCACAGAAGCCGGCGTTCCGGGGAGCCTTCGCCAAGCGTCGCTGTCTCATCCCCGCAGACCGGTTCTACGAATGGGAGAAGCGTCCCGACGGGAGCAAGCAGCCCTATGCCGTGACCGTGACGGCCGAAGACGGCGAGCCGGCGCTCTTCGCCATGGCCGGCCTCTGGGAGACATGGCGGGATCCCGCCGCCCGCGAGGACGCGCCCCCCTTGCGTTCGACAACCATCCTCACCACGGCGGCGAACCCTTTGGTGGCGCGCGTTCACGATCGCATGCCCGTCATCCTGCCAGCGGCGGCCTACGCGCTCTGGCTGGATGAAACGACGCCGGCCGCCCGCTTGCAGGCGCTGCTGGCTCCGTACCCGGCGGAAGCCATGGCGCTCGCGCCGGAGTCGCCCGCTCTCAACAATCCGAAGAATCCATAGCGGAGAGCAGGCGCCGCGCGCCAAACCGCCGGCGCAACACGCTTCACGCGCCGGCGGCTTGTGGTCATGGCGCCCGGGCGAGGGAGCGCTCCCGGACCTCGTGTTGTCAGCGGATGAAGTAGCCGGCCGTACGCCAGACGCCGTCGGGGTCGCGCATGACGGTCACGGTCTCCACAGCGCCCTGCTTGTTGACGAAGTTGGTCTTGTAGACGGCGACGAGGTACTCGCCGTCCGGAGCGCCGGGCAGGGAGGCTGCGGCGTCGGCCTGGACGAAGTCCCGCATGAGGAGTTGGCCCAGGGGCTTCCTGGCGGCTGTCAACTGGTCGAGCCATTCCTCTTCCGGCACCATCGATTTGAAGAGCTCGGCGGCTTCTTCCCAGCTGGCGGCGTAGTCGCCGTCGTCCACCAGGGCGAGCCAGGACTCGAGTGCTTTCAAGGCGGCGGCGCGCTCCTGGGCGGAGAGTTCGAGGGGCTGGGCCGTGGCTGCACCAGGGTGCGTCAGCGCCAGAGCCAGAACGAGGACGAGGACAAGGACGCGCATTCGCGCAGCAGCTCGTGACATCGTACGGTTCCTCCAAAACCTGCCCTGCGTGCGCCGCAGGGGGGATGCGGGCCGGCAGCTCAGCGCCAGCCCAGGTCCAGCGCCATCGCTTTCGGCGCGACGATCTTCACTTCATGTTGGATGATCCACTCCGCGCCGGGGTCCAGGGTCTTTTCCCAAACGAGCAGATTCTCATCCTTGGCGCGCTCGGCTTCGGGGGTGGAGTTGATCTCGAGGGCGATATCCTCGTGGCGGCTCTCGGGCGTGGGCTCCTCCACTCGGAGGTGGGCGGCGTGGTTCGCGCCGTTGATCACTTCGATCTCCCAGCGCCACAGGTGGGTCTGCTTGGCGCTGATGACGCCGGCGTCGCCGGCTTGGCGCTGGGTGAGCCGCATGGAGCCCACCAGCAGCGGCGAAGGGCCGAAGAAGAGTTCGGGGTCGCGTCGCTCCAGGGAGAACTCGCGCTTGCCGATGACAGCGCCGTCCACCAGATAGAGCGCTTCGCCGGGGGGCAAGTCGGGCGTTTCCGGCAAGGTGACCTGCGCCGTGAGGTACGCCTGTTCCCCGCGAGCGGGCCGCAAGGTATAGAGGAAATCCGCGGTCCAGCGGGCCTCTTCCAGGGCGACGCGCGTCGGCGGTCCTGCGGGGAGGTCGCGTCGGCCGAGGTTCCAGACGGAATAGGTCGCGCGGCGCTGTTCTCGTGGCGGCGGCGCTTCTGCGACGGTTTGTTGCGCGTCGGGCGAGGGGGGCGCGCGCATGAGCATGGCCTCGCCGCCGCGGGGCATGGGCTTGGCTTCGGGTCGCTCCTGAATGATCCACGGCGGCAGCGTGGGCGGCGTGAGGCCCGCAGCCGGTCGAACCGTGGCCAGCTGGATGGCGACGTCGCGCCAATCCGCGCCGGAGCTCTGCCACAAGGACGCCTCGAAGGTGAAGCCCACATGCGAGGCCCCGGGACGCGCCTCCAGCCGATATGCAGGACGCCAGCCGCATCCTCCGAGAGTGTAGACAGCTGTCAGCGAGATGTCGTCCCCGGCCGGCGCCGTTCCGCCGGCCGGGGGGGTGAGCTGCGCCTGGACCCGCCAGGGCGCGCGCGCCTCGCCCGTGATTTGCTCCAACTCCGTGGCGAGTCGCTTTTCCTCGCGCGTCAACCTGTCGCGACGCTCTTCCAAGGGGAATCGCGAAGCCGAGAGTTCCGCAATCTCCCGTCCCATGACGGCGGCGGCGTTCTCCAGCTCGGCGGCCCGTTCCGGAGCGAATTCCGGCAGATTGCGCCAGTACGCCAGCCGAGCCTCCACGGCCTCCAGCTCGCCGTTCGTTTCGGCCAGCGACATGCGGACCTGTCGCAGTTCCTCACGCAGCGTACGCAGGGTTTCGGGCTCCTGCGTCGTCTCCGACGATTTCTTGGACCACGTGACGTCCTGCAAGGCGTAGCCTTCGGTCATGGGCTCCACACGCAAGGTGTCGGGGTCCGCCTGCGCGGGGAGTTCGAAGATGAGGGCGCCGTCCTGCAGGGCGCCGCGCACGGTCTGCGTCACCTGGGCGGATTCGGGATACAGCGTGGCCTCCACGATGGCGGAGCTGGAAAGCGTTGCGGCGGTGGCGTTGCCGGCGTCGTCCTGCTGTGCGCCGACAGGCAGAGTCGTCAGGAGCGTGAAGGCCGTCATGGACAGGGTTATGGCGACAGCAGCCGCGACGTGCGCACGCGCGCGCCGAGCCGTGCGGCCGGGAGCCGAGCGCGGCAGGCGCCGGCAATGGCGAAGTGGCATGGGCAGCTCCTTGCGTTACAGCTCCGTGAGGAGGGCGTTCGTGACGCCCGGACCATAGCAGCTTCTTTCTGAAGAGGAAACCGCGTGAAGCAGGCGGCCTCAGGCGAAGGGCTTGCCGTTGTAGCCGAAGAGGGTTCGGGGGTGGTCCCGCAGCTCCACGAAGACGCGGTCCTGAGGGATGTTCGCTTGCGCCTCCAGCAAGCCGCAGAGGCCCTCCACCAATCGAGTGGGCGCGCCTTCTGGCAGCCCGAGGGAGACGAGGGAGACGTACGCCGCGGGCTCTCCCGCCTCCGCGCCCATGGCCATGACCACGCCGGGGTGGATGATGACCATGACGTAGCGTTCGGACTTTTCCAGCACGTCCGCGACGAGGCTGGTGGCCTTGGCGACCAGGTCCCTGGCTTGATCGGCTTCCAGCGCCACGTTGGTTTCAATGCGCAAGCTGGGCATGGGGCGGCTCCTTGGTGAGGGTTCAGGCACGGTCACGCGCCAGCCTGATCGGGCTCGGTCAGGACCGTGTCGTCGTGGCTGTAGGACGGCGCGCAGCAGCAGAGCACCACCAGCTCGTCGGCGCCGGGGTTTTCCAGCCCGTGGAGGGTTCCCGGTGGAATGCAGACGGTGTCGCCGGGGGCGATGGGGAACGCTTGCTCGCCCAGGCGCATGGTCCCTTGCCCGGCGGTCACGTGGTAGAGCTCTTCCGTCTTTCGGTGTCGATGCAGATGGGTCCGCCCGCCGGGGGGGACGCGGGCTTCGGCCAGACTCTGTCGCGCGACGCCCAGCCCGGCGTGGACGGCCGGGTGCATGAGTTCGCGGATGACGGAGCCGTCCTTGGTGACGTAGGGCGGGGCTTCACCCCAGGCGTGCTTGGGAGCGTTCATGCGCTGCATCATGCCGTAAATCCCCGCCGAGTCCAAGCCCGTCGCAGTTGCGCTCCTTGTGATCTCCGTGCTCATCCGGAGGATCTGACGCAATCGGCTGTGATGGCGCTGTCTGCGGCTCGACTCGGGCCCGCCGCCGCGTCATGCGCCAGCCAGTGCAGGGCGCTGCGGATGAAGAAGGCGCACCAGCAGGCGACCCCCAGGAGCTTGGAGCCGTCTTCGAGAAACGTCTGGCCAGGGAAATCTCCCAAAAAATCCGCCGCCATGGAGAACGCGAAAAAGCCCAGCGCAGCCGCCAGCGCGCCGTGCGGCGCGGCGAGAAGCACGGCGCGGCAGCGTATGAGGTACGCGCCGGCCGCGCACGCGTACACCGCGTAGATGGCGGCTTCCGGGACGCCCAGCAGCGCGGGAAGGACGCGCTCGTGGAGCATGAAGAGGTCGTCGAAAAGCAGCAGCGCGCTGAGCGCTGCGCCCTGCAGATAACAGGCCGCCAGGGCAGGTTGGCTTCTGCTTCTGAACAGCGCCGCGCTGAACCGCGCCACAGCCGCCGCAGCGGCCCAGAAGAGCACTCCGGCGTGGGAGATCGCGCCGATGAAGGGGTTTTCGTAGTCCAGCAAGGCCACGGGATCCCTTGTCATCCAGCGAATCGGCACGTCCAGCCACAGCTTGAGCGTCGCTGCGAGGCCCAGGATCAACACGGCGATGACCACGCACGCCCACACCGCATACACACCTCCGCGGCGCAACTGGGACGCCTCCGTCGCGTGGGCCGGTGCGTTTTCGTAAGGTGTCGACATGCCTGCATCATAGCGACGGCGTCACACGACTGCAACATGCGAGGTGATCGAAACCATCCAGAGCGGCAGCGAGGTCGACTGGAGCGATGGCGTCACACGCCTGCACCATGCGAGGACGCTCCCCACGGCGCGACCTCAGGTCGGCAGGAGCTGCAACAGCGGCGCGACGCGTTCGGCCGGCTTCGTCTTCGCGTCAGAACTGTTTGAGCAGGTCTTCGGCGAAAGCCGGAAGGCCCCCGGAACGCTCACGTTCCTGCACGCCCTGTTCCTCGGTCTGTCCCGCCAGGGCGGGACCCAGGGGGTCCATGGGGTCCCGGGGATTCGTGGGATCGACGATCTCTGCAGGGCCGGTGGGGAGCGGCGGGCCGGGCATGATGCGGCGCTTGGGTTCCGTGCCGGCGATGAACGGCAGGAAGATGGTCTCTTCCTCCACGCCGAGGGCTTGCCGCCCTGTGGCGGGGTCGATGTTCACGTGGACGATGTCCGGCGGCGTGGGGAAGTCCCGTGCGGGGTAGCGCTCTTCCACGACCCGACGGTAATCCACCCAGATGGGCGAAGCCGCGCGCGAGCCCGTTTCGAACTTGCCCATGGGCGTGAGCTTGTCGAACCCCACGTAGACGCCCGTGAGCAGGTAGGGGGTGAAGCCCATGAACCAGGCGTCCTGTTCGTTGTTGGTGGTGCCTGTCTTGCCGGCCACGGGACGGTTCAGCACCTTGGCGCGCCAACCCGTGCCGTGCTGCACCACGTCCTTGAGGATGGCGTCCATGATGTAGGCGTTCTGCGGGCTGATGGCCTCGCGGACCTCGGGCGCGTTGAGGTAGAGGTCCTCGCCCCAGGCCCCTTTCACGGCGAGCGTCATGCGCGGTTCGATGAGCGTGCCCTCGCGGGCGAAAGCGGTGTAGGCTTCGCAGATGTTGAGCGGCGTGACGCCCACGGACCCCAGCGAAATGGAGAGGTTGCGCGGCAGTTCGGAATCCACGCCCATGGCCTTGGCGCGTTCGATGACCTTGTCGATTCCCATGCGCTGCGCGATGCGCACGGTGACCGTGTTGCGGGACTTCACCAGCGCAGTGCGGAAGAGCGTGGGCCCGAAGTGCTTGTTTTCGAAGTTGCCGGGCCGCCACACCTTGCCGCCGAAGCGGAACTCCACCGGCGCGTCCATGATGATGCTGGCCGGGGTGAAACCGGCGTCCAGCGCCGCCGAATAGACGAAGGGCTTGAACAGCGAGCCGGGTTGTCGCACGGCCTGGGTGGCGCGGTTGAAGTGGCTCTCCTGAAAGTCGTAGCCGCCCACGAGTGCGCGCACTTCCCCGGAAGGCGGTTCTATGGAGACCAACGCGCCTTGCACCAGAGGCTTCTGTTCCAGCGCCATGGGGACCATGCCCTCGGCCGGGGGGGTGTGACGTTTGCGGTCGTCCGCGTCCAGGGAAGCGAGGTCCACCCGCGAAGCCCACACCACGTCCCCCACTTTCAACACCTCGCGGGCGTCGTTCACGGGGGGGACCTGTTCCGGCGCTTTCTTGGGGTCGGGCGTACGGCACCAGCGCATGCTCGCCACAGGGAGGTGTCCCTGGAAGTTGCCGAAACGCGCCACCGCGCCCTCCCTGGAGACCTCCGTGACCACGACCTGCACCCACTCCCCGCTGGCCAGATCCTCCAGCACGCCTTCCTGGTCGGCGAGAAACTCCGCTATGGCCTGGGGCGTGAGCGTCTGCAAGGGGCCGCGCCAGCCACGGCGCTTCGTGGAAGCCTCCAGGCCATTGCGCAAGGCCGCCTCGGCGGCGCGCTGGTGTTCCAGGTCCACCGCCGTGTAGACATGCAGACCGGACTCGTAGACGGCGTCTTCGCCGTAGCGATCCAGGGTGACGCCTTGGGCCGCCATGTTCTCTTCCGAGAGATAGTCGATGAGGAAGCGCCGTACTTCTTCCAGATAGTATGCGCCGACCCGCCAGGAGGGGTCGTCCATGGCGGTGTACTCCAGGGGCGCGTTCAGGGCGTTGTCGTATTGCTGCTGGGTTATCCAGCCCAGAGTGAGCATGCGGCCCAGCACGTACTTCTGACGGGCTTTGGCGCGTTCGGGATGGCGATAGGGATCGTACCGCGAAGGGGCCTGTGGCAGTCCCGCCAGCACGGCGGCTTCCGCAAGGCTCAGCTCGCCCACGTGCTTGCCGAAGTAGCTGCGCGCCGCCGCCTCCACGCCATAGCTGCGCGCGCCCAGGAAAATATGGTTCAGGTAAATGGTGAGGATGTCTTCCTTGGAGAGGTAGTTCTCCAGACGATAGGCGAGGATGGCTTCCTTGATCTTGCGCTCGTAGCTCTTCTCCGGCGTCAGCAGCAGACGCTTGATGATCTGCTGGGTGATGGTGGAGCCGCCTTGGCGGATGTCTCCGGCGGCGAGGTTCTTCACCATGGCGCGAGCGATGGCCATGAGGTCCACGCCGGGGTGTTTGAAGAACTCCGAGTCCTCGGCGGCGAGGAACGCCCGCACCAGATGGTCCGGCATGTCTTGCAGCCGCACGAGGAAGCGCTTTTCCCGATAGAAATGACCCAGCACGGCCCCGGAACGGTCGTACACCGTGGTGACCAAGGAGGGGTTGTAGTCCGTGATGCGCTGAAAGCTCGGCAAGTCGCGCGCGGCCCACATGTACACGCCCACAGCGGATGCCGCAGCCAAGGTGGCGAGGAGGAGCGCCGTGATTGCGACGCCGAGGAGGATTCTTTTCATGAGGAAACGACCTCGTGGTGGTGATGCGATGGCTGTTGCTGAGAGGAACCCAGCGCGAAGGAGGTCCGAGGGCGCGCGCCCCCGAAAGGCGGCCTCAGGGCTGGGGCGGTCCCGGCGCGAAACCGGGGCCGGGTTCCAGGCCCCACGCCAGCCGCAACCTGCCGAAGAGCGTCAAGGTTTCCCTGTGTGTCATGGCCATGGCGTCCAGCAGTGCAGGGATGTCGGCGTTCTGGCGCACGGCGCAGCATCCCGACGCTTCGAAGCACGTTACCCGCTCGCCGTACACCCAGAGCGGATAGAGTTGGCAGTAGAAAGGCCGGGCTTCGCGGGGAAGATCGCAGCCGGTGGACCCGAGAAAGCGGCAGCGGCCGTGCTCCGTGGCCAGCCGCAGGTGCACGCCGTGCAGCGGGAAAAGCGTCTCCACCCGTTTGCGTTCGCCGGGAAAAAGCCGCGCCACCATGTCCACGAAGGGCTTGGTGTTCGGTTCCTGTACGAAGGCGCCGCGCTGGCCGGCGAAGTCCAGGATGCGCTCCCACTCCAGCTTGGAGACGGGAAAACAGTCGCCCTCGGCGCCGGGAGCCAGCGCGCAGCACGTACGACTGGTGCGCGCGCACTGTGCGCACACGGCGGGGTCGCCCGTACGGCGGCGGGAGGAGGACGCGGAGCTCGCGCCTGGGAATTCGATCAACATGCAAACAACTCTGGGTCAACTCGCCGGGCATGGATGCTCCGGCATTGCAAATCCTGATCCACACGATGGTTGAGAACGGGTCGGGAATGGGGCGCGTCCGGGGCATGACAGGCCTTGAAGCGCAGCGCCGCCGTACCCGAATGCTCAAGACCTCAAAACGCTTCGGGACACGAGAAGCTGGAGGCCGGTCCGCCGCCATCTCCCCGAGCAGCCATTCAAGCCGGGCTCGCCGCCGAGTGCTCCGGCGTTGTCTTGCGCAGCGTCCCCCTTTCAATAATATCGAGACGGGCCGCTGTCCAGCCAGGGGGACCCGACGCACGAGAAATCCACATTCTTTGCAAAGCCGGGGCAAGGGTGTACGTTTCCACCATGGATTCACAAAACGACCTCACACGCCGGCGCTTCGTCGTCACGGGCCAGGTCCAAGGCGTGGGCTTCCGACCCTTCGTCTACCGCATCGCCACGGCCCGCGGACTCGTCGGCTTCGTCAAGAACGCCCCCGCCGGCGTCCTCATCGAAACGCAAGGGCGCGCCCACGAAGTGGCGGATTTCTCCCGCGCCTTGCGCGAAGAGGCCCCGCCCCTGGCGCGCATCGCCACTCTGGACGAGACGGCCGCGCCTGTCGAGCCCCCTCCGTCAAAGGAGGCCCAGTCTTTCCAAATTGTCATGAGCGAAGCCGGCGCGGGCCATACCGTGCGCATCAGCCCGGACACCGCCGTCTGCGCGGACTGTCTGGAAGACATGGCCGACCCCGAAAATCCGCGCCACCACTACCCCTTCACCAACTGCACGAACTGCGGGCCGCGTTACACCATCACCCGCAGCATCCCCTACGACAGGCCTGTCACTTCCATGGCGTGCTTCCCCCTGTGCGACCGCTGCGCCGCGGAATACGCCGACCCCCTGGACCGCCGCTTCCACGCCCAGCCCAACGCCTGCCCCCTCTGCGGGCCCCGGCTCTGGCTGGTGGAAGGCCGCGCTCCGGACGCTCTCCCCACGGAGGCCACCGCCTGGGCGCACAGCGCCCTGCGCGGACTGGACGCACTCCGCGAAACCGCGCAGCGGCTGGTGGACGGCGCAGTGGTCGCCATCAAGGGGCTCGGCGGCTTCCACCTCGCCTGCGACGCCACGAACCCCGAGGCCGTGGCCGCCCTGCGCACGCGCAAGGCGCGGCCCCACAAGCCCCTCGCCGTGATGGTGGCGGACGTGAAGGCGGCCCGCGTGCTGGCCCATGTGGATGACGCCGCCGCAGCGGCCATGGCCGGTCGGGCGCGACCCATCGTGGTGTGTCCACTGCGCGCCCCTGCCGCAGGCCCGGCGTTGGCGCCGGGGGTCTCGCCGGACACCGGTCGGGTGGGCCTCATGACGCCTTACACCCCGCTGCACCACGTGCTGTTCCACTGTCTGCGGGATATGGGAACGCCCTCGCCGGCCCTCGTCATGACCTCGGGCAACCTCTCGGAGGAGCCCATCGCCCTCGGCAACCGCGAGGCCTTGCGACGGCTGGCGGCCATCGCCGACTGCTTCCTCCTCCACGACCGGGATATCCTCATCAGGACGGATGATTCCGTGGTCGCCGCAGCCGCCCCGAAAGAAGCCCAAACCCTCGGCATGCCTGCTGACGCCGTCCAGGACGACGGCGCCGGCCCTGTGGCGTTCGTCTTTCTGCGCCGCGCCCGGGGCTTCACGCCGTCGCCCATCGCCCTGGCGCCTCTGCCCGGACAAGACGCGCCGCCGGCATTGGGCGTGGGGCCGGAACTCAAGAACACCATCTGCCTGACCAAGGGGGACGAGGCCTATCTCAGCCAGCACATCGGCGATCTCGAGAATCTGGAGACGTTCGGGTTCTTCCGCGAGACGGTGGCGCATCTCGAGGACATCCTGAAAGTCTCGCCGGCGTTGGTCGTGCACGACCTCCACCCGGACTTCATGACCACCCGCTGGGCCCGGGAGGAAGCCGGGGCCCCGGCGTTCGGCGTGCAGCATCACGTGGCGCACGCCCACGCCGTGCTCGCCGAGCATCGCATGCACGGCGCGGCCCTCTGCCTGGCGCTGGATGGCGTGGGCCTCGGCGAAGACGGCACGCTCTGGGGCGGGGAGTGTCTCCATGTGGACACACGCTCCCTGGCGCACGAACGCCTCGGCCGATTCACGCCCTTTCTGCTCCCGGGGGGGGACGCCGCAGTGAAAGCGCCGTGGCGCATCGCGCAAGCCGTGCTCCACCGGCTCGGGGAGCAGGCGCCCCGCACAAGGCCGTGGCCGTGGCTTGAGGCGCATGCCGCTGCGAGCCGCATGACGGCGCAACTGCTGGAGAAACGCATCAACAGCCCCGTCACGTCCAGTTGCGGCCGCCTCTTCGACGCCGTGGCCGCGCTGCTGGGACTGGGCGATGTGGTCAGCTACGAGGGCCAGGCCGCCATCCGTCTGGAGGAAGCGCAAGCAGGCATCGCGCTGGAGGAAGCCGCCGTCTACCCCTGCCCCGTCATCGAGGCGAACGCCGCGCGCGCCACGGATCTGTTGACGCCACGCCCCGGCGACCTGGACGTCCACACCCTCTTCGAGGCGCTTCATGCCGACTGGATGCGCGACGAACCCACGGCCCTACTGGCGCGACGGTTCCATGCGAGTCTTGTGCGCGGCCTTGCTGCGTGGGCGGCGGGCCATGCGCGTCAGCGCGGGGTGACCGCCGTGGGGCTGTCAGGCGGCGTCATGCAGAACCGGACGCTGCGGGAAGCGCTCCCCCGCGCCCTGGCCGCCCATGGGCTCACGCCGCTTTCCCATGGCTTCGCCCCGCCCAACGACGGTTGCATCGCCCTGGGGCAAGCCGCCTGGGGCCGCTTGAAGCTCGCTCTCGAAGGGTGAGGGGCCGCCCTCGCGCGCCGCTCTCCCGCCCTCCGGACATAACGCCGCTTCCATCCATCGCCCTCCCCTCCCCGCGGCTCCCCAAGCGCGCGCCATGGCGTCGCCCTCGAAACCCTGCAGCGGGGAACACGACGTCGCCCGGCCGTGGCGCCGGGGTCGGCGCATTTCCTTGCGAAACTGGTGGATGGAACGATTCCGCGTGGGCCGGCGTCCGTCGCCATGAGAAGCGTCCTGCCGACGGGGTGACCGCCCTCCCCTCCCCGCGGCTCCCCAAGCGCGCGCCATGGCGTCGCCCTCGAAACCCTGCAGCGGGGAACACGACGTCGCCCGGCCGTGGCGCCGGGGTCGGCGGTTTCGGGAGTTTACGGGTCCGGCACGCCCAGGTCGTGGCGGAGGGTCGCCGCCGTAGCGGTCATGGCCTCGGGGGGTGTCGCGAAATCCGGCGTCTGGCGTGTGAGCAGCAGGTGGGCGAGCCATTCCACATCCACGGTGGGGTAGCCGGCGGCGCGCAGACGTGCGGAGAGGCCGTGCTCGTTGAGGATGGCCGTGGCTTTGGCCTGGAACTTGGCGAGGGAGTGTTGGTCCAGGGTGAACTGATTGCGGTAGTCCCAGTTGTCGTAGGCTTTGGCGCCGTCGCCGGTCAGCCAGCTGGTGATGTACTCTCGGTAGACGTCGTCCAGGGGGGCGTTCTCGCGGAAGGGTGAGGGTTCGTAGCTTTCACGGAAGAAATCTGCGCCGTCGGTGGTGAGGACGCCGCCCACGCTCTCCAGGGCGCGGGGGGGAAGGAAGACGTAGCAGGTGCGCAGCCAGAAGCGGGAATTCAGCCCGAGAAAGGCGACCGGTTCGGGGTAGCCGTCCAGGTGGCCGAGGGCGAGACCGTGCTCTGCGGCGAGGGCGAGCATGGCGGGCGTGGTCTGATAGAGGTAGTAGGTGTAGTCGAAATGAAAGGTCTCGGTGACGAGGTTGACGAGGTCATAGCCGGCGAGTCGCGGGCCGGCGTGGTCCAGGCCTCGTTGGAGGCCGGAGAATTCGCGCAGGGTGTTGTCCCCGGCGATGAGGGTGGCGCGGTCCACTTCGACGTCGTTGAGCCGCAGGGGGGTGGCGTGGGCTTCGTCCTCTTCGTCCAGGGCGTTGTCCACCACCAGGTAGTCGATGTCCCACACCTTGGCGATGCTGGCGTGGTGCGTCTGGCGCAGGGCGAGGAAGGCTTCGTGGAAGAGGCCTTCGCCATGGCGGACCATGATGGTGAGGATGCGGCCTTGGGTGGGCATGGTGGAACCCTCCTCTTTGGGAGATGTCGACGGGGTCATGTCAAGTGGAAGCTCTCAAATGGAGAGGTCGACGTGGTCGGCCGTCTCGTCCTTGGGGATGGCCACGCCAAGGCGGGCGAGCATGCCCAGCAGAATATCGCGACCGGCGGGCCAGCCGTAGCGGGTCTCCACGAACTCCAAGGCGTTCTCGCGCACTCGTCCCCACAGGGCTTCGTCCCGGTAGAGCCGCAGCACCGCTTTGGCGAAGGCGTCCGGCTCCTCGGCCACCAGGAGGTGCTCGCCGTCCGTGGCCGCCATGCCTTCCGCGGCGATGGGCGTGCCCACCACGGGCAGGCCGCGGCTCATGGCCATGACCACCTTGCCCTTGATGCCCGCGCCGTAACGCAATGGGGCGACCATGCACCGGCAGCGGTTGAGAATGTCCGTCAAGTCGGGCACGTACCCCCAGACATGGACGCGTTCGCTCGCCAAGGCCTGGATCGCCGGCGGCGGGTCTGCGCCAACGATGTGGAAGGCCAGGTCCGGTTCCTCGTGGACGAGCAGGGGCATGATGGTCTCGGCGAAATGGCGCGCGGCGTCGGTGTTGGGCGCGTGGGCGAACCCGCCGAGGAACATGACGTCCCGTCGTTCGGCGAAGGGCGCGGGCAGGGGGTTCGGCTCCAGCAGATACGGCAGGAAGACCACCGGCGTCTGGTGGAGGATTTCCTCCAGGACGCGCTTTTCGTATTCACTGACCACGATGGCGGCGTCGCACCCCTGGATGGCGGCGATCTCGCGGATGCGGCGGCGTTCCACCGCGGCGGCGGCTTCGGCGTCGGGGGTGGCCTGCGCGGCCAGTTCGCGCTCTTCGCGCAAGAAGTGCAGGTCCGTGGTGTTCAGCACCACAGGCTTGTCCGAGAGCGCCCGGATGGCGGGGAGGTGCGCCTCCGCAACCTCCCACCGGAAGAGACAGAAGAGGTCGTAGAAGTGCAGGCGCTCGCGCAGCAGCGTTTCCGTATCCGTGAAGAAATCATGGAAATGGACGGGTATGCCCATGCGCATCAACGCTTCCGTGTACCCGGGTAGGTAGTTGTGGTTGTGCGGGACGAATTCGATGCCGTACCCCAGCCCCTGCATGGCCCGCAGCTGCTGCAGGGTGGTGATGGAGCCCGAATCCCGATCCGGCGTGACCACTTGGTTGTCGATGCACAGCGCGCGGCGCGGCGTGGGGTCATAGAGCCGCAGCAGATGCGCGACTCCCGGCGCTGCAGGCGTCTCCAGGGCCTCGCCGTGGCTGTCCATGAAACGCGCACGGTCCGTGGCCAAGGCCTCCGGCGCAGACGTCGCGTGTCCGGCCGGCAGCAGCACGGCGCGGGAAAGCGGTTGACGCAGGGTGCGCCGGCCTTGCGCGCGCAGGGTGAACGCGAGATCCGCACGGGCGTAAGCGCCGGTCATCCATCCAGAACCCCACGCCTGTGCGTCCGCGTCGCCGGCGGCGGCCTCCAGCCAGTCCCGCAACGCTGCGGTCTCCACCAGCAGAGGGCCGGCGCAGCACGCGGCTGTGTCGCGCATGGCGTGGTGCGCCGGGTGGTTGGGGTCTTCACCCCGGCCCAGGGGAACCAAGGCCGCCTCGGCTGTCAGCACCGCGCCGGATTCAATGAGCACGCTCTGCGGCGTCAGAGCCGCGCCGCCCGCCAACCCGACGTTCCGTTCCCGCCGGAACGTCGCGACCAGTTCGTCCAGCCACCCCGGGAAACAGACGGCTTCGCCTTCCACCATACAGACGA
Organism: uncultured Desulfovibrionaceae bacterium; assembly: GCA_964455395.1. Lineage (GTDB taxonomy): Bacteria > Desulfobacterota > Desulfovibrionia > Desulfovibrionales > Desulfovibrionaceae > CAYVWB01. The sequence continues at coordinate 7,463 of CAYVWB010000069.1, read as the reverse complement.
GAGGTGCGCGGACCATGGCGAGAGCTTCCGCCAGAGAGCCGGCCGTGGCGGCGTGTGACGCCTCTGGAGGGAGCGACCCGGCGTGTTCGTCATGGAGCAGGATGAGCTCCACCGCGGCTGTGGGCGCGGGATCCAGCAGACTGCGGAGATTGCGGCGCACCAGCAGGGCTTCTCCGCCGGGTGCGCCGGGCGAGCCGTGTGAGCAGGGTAAGCCGGGCGAGCCGGCCGCGTGAGGCAAGCGGATGATGGCGACTTCCGGATCGGCAGGCTCGCCGCGAGCGGGGATGACCGGCCACCCCCGGCGCGATGCAGCCAGGCGCTCGGCCGTTTCCAGCGGAGTGAGGGGGAAACCCGACCACGTGGGACGCAGGTTGTCCACGCGGCCGTACACCATATAATGGTAGAGGGGGTGAACGCCGCTCTCCGCCACGGTGGGGTGCGTCTCCAGATAGAAATTCGTGCAGAAATAGAGACTTGCGCTGCGCCGTTCCGCCCCGCCGCGAGCCACGTAATGCGCGAAGAGGTCCATCTGGCCGGGGTCCAGGTCCGGGTTGTTGGCGCGGTAGAAGCCGTGGTCGAAGAAAGGGTGCGGATTCACGGGCTGCATGGCGCGCAGATAATGAACCAACGGCGGCAGGGGACTCGTGGCGGCTTCGGGCACAGCGTCCAGATAGTAGCCGCGGTCGAAGAGGGGGTGCGGATCCCAGGGTTCGTCTGCGCCGTGATGGAGGTAATGCATGAGCGGCTGTTCGCCCGAGGCCGCCAGATCCGGGTTCACGCCGCGGTAGTAGCTGGTGTCGAAGAGCGGGTGGGGATCGCGCGCGCCATACCGACCGCCGGTGTTCCAGTTGGTCAGGTAATGCTCCAGCGGCGTGACGCCTGCGCCCCACATGTCCGGATTGTTCTGCACGTAGAACCGCGAGTCGAACAGAGGGTGGGGAGAGAGCGTCTCTGCCGCGCCGGGAGCGAGGTAGTGGGCGAGCGGATTCTCGCCGCGAGCCGCCACGTCGGGATAGCGCATCAGGTAATAGGCCGTGTCGAAGAGCGGGTGGGGATCCAAGCCAAGAGCTGCCCCGTGGCGGACGTAGTGTTCCGCCAGGGCGAGGCGTTTCCTGGGGCCCGTGCGACCGGTCGCGGCCTGGAGCTGGCTGCGGTAGTGGTTTTCGTCGAAGAGGGGTGAGGCTGCAATGCGCACGGCGCGGTGGAAAGCCGTGACGTCCTTGACGAGCCGCAAACGCGCCACGGAGCCGGCCACACGCAGGGGGTTGCGCGTGGCCACGTACTTCGCGCCCCACTTGACGAGTCGTGCGGCGCGGCCCAGACCCAGGGGGCCGCCCATGGACCGGGTCAGCATGTCCAGCTTGCGGGAGTTGCCTTCCACCAGGCTCAGGCGCATGTTCTCCAGCGTCCAGTTGGTGGTCGTGGCGGCGTGGTGCAGAGCGGCGTGGAACGAATCCGAGAGCGCCTTCTCGCCGGTGTTGGTCCGCTCCAGAAACTCCGCGCGGGAGAGCAGCCGGTGGTCCACCAGTTCGCGGATATGCGCCATGAACCGCGCCTGGTTGGCTTCCATGCGCGCCAGGGCGTCGTTCAGGCGCTGGAGGTCGAAGGCCGTCACTTCCGGCGCGGCGGGGAGCAGAGCGCGGGCCGCCGTGTCGAATTCCATGTGGACGGCGTCGAGTCGCGCTGTCCAGGCGGGGTCGTGGGGCTTGGCGTCGGCGTCCGCTCGGGCCATGGCCAGGTGGACGCGGTAGGTCTCCTTCACCCACGGGGTCAGGCTCTCGTCCGCGGCGTCCTCCACGGGGTCGCCCTGGTGGTGGCGCAGGCGGCCGGAGAGAAAGTCGTCGATGGCGCGTTGCGTCTCCACGGTGTCTCGTGGCCACCGGATGTCCAGAGCGCGGGCGATGGTCGCGGTGACGGCGCGCCAGTCGCGCATGAGGTCCTCGTAAGTGACGACGCACCGCTTCGAGCCGCGGGAAGCGGCCTCGGCGTCCAGCACATAGCGCAGCCAGAGCATGTGCGACCGGGAGAGGGCGAAATGGTTGCGCGACTTCAGGGACCACGCCACATCAATGGGGCTGCGGATGGGCAACACGAAGCAGGGTTCGGCGTCGAACCGTGCGAGCGCCTCCCGCCACAAGGGAACCAGTCGCGCCAGCCGAGGATCCTTCACCACGAAGAGATCGGCGTCGGCGAAGTCGCGTTCCAGCAACTCCAGGAGCCTGTCCGCGAAGAGGGCTGCGGCGCGCGACCCGAACCACGCCTCCGGGATGGGGGTGAAATCGCTCCAGCTCTGCCCCAGACTGCCGAGCGCTTCTTCGTCCAGCGCGGCGATGGCCTCGGACTCCCAGAACCCCTTCACGTTGTCGGCTTGCGCCTCCATGAGACGCGAAGGCAACGCTGCGCCGAGCAGGCTGAGGGTGCGGGTGAAGGCCGAGGTGCCGGAGCGATGCATGCCGGCCACGAGTATCGCGCGACGGCGCGGAGGTGCGCTCATGGTGTGCGAGTCCTTGGAAGAGTATTCATGGGGATGGGACGGGGCGTCGCGCCGGGGAGGCTCCCTGGTCGTTCCGGGACGGACGGTGGAAGGTGGGGCGCCTGCAGCCGTGCGCTCGGAGCAGGACACAGGCGCGCAGGGTGCGGCGGCTCGGCGTCGAACGCTGATTCCTAATATGCACGCCAAAGACCGTCAAGACGACGGGACGCGGGCCAGCGCCCTCTCGACGCGGGAAGGTCACAGGCGTGAGGCTTTCGCGCAACGGCGTGGAGGCGCGCTCATGGCGTGGGACCTCTTGGAAGGGTATTCATGGGGATGGCGTCGTGGCGTCCTGACGTCTCTCGTCGGGGGGATGCGTCTCTCCACCATGACAACGACTCTCCCCGGGCGGCGCGGCGTCTCTCTTCGGGGCGTCGTGGCGCCCTTCCGTAGACAAGCCCCGCTGATTGCCCTACATCATGCAGACCAGCAGCGCGACCCGGAATCGTCCACCGCGCCGCCCCGCTCGACGGCCCCACCCGCCGCCGCAGCGTTCTCGCGTCGCGTTCACCGCCAAGCCAACGGGAGTCCAAGTCCTTGCCTCTGTCCCCCTTGCACAAGCGCATGCTCGGCGCGCTGGCGCGTCGGCTGGGCGTGGTCGCCGCCTACACGGTCCTCGCCGTGGCGCTGTTCTCGCACGTGGTCCTCACCGGGGAGGCTTCCTTCCTGGGCTTCTGGGACGCTTCCATGCAGACCTTCGCATGGCTGACAAAAAACTTCGCAGCCGTGCAATCCGGGACCATCGCCCTGTGGGACTTCGCCATCACCAGCGGGACAAGCCACATCGGGGAGATGCAACCAGCGCCGTTCTATCCCCTCACCCTGGCGGCCGCGCCATTCGCGCCACTGGGGAGCATCCTCTTCATCGAGTGGTTCATCCTGGCGCACTTCGTCATCGGCGCAGTCGGCATGCACTGGTTTTTGCGACGCGCGGGGTTGGGGCACATTCCGGCGTTTCTGGGGGGCATCGTCTTTTCTTTCGTGGGCTATACGGCGGTGCGTGCGGAGCACCAGCCCAACCTGCACGCCGGCATGGTGTGGCTGCCCTGGGCCCTGGCCGCCTGCCTGACAGCCCTGCGCGCAACCAGTCGCAACAGGGCCTTGCGCTGGATTCTGGCGTCCGGTCTCTTCATGGGAACCACGGTGCTGGCCGGCCACATGCACGCCACCATCCACGGCGCAGCCGCGTTCGCCCTGCTCTGTGCGGTGTGGACAGGCCGCTTCAAGGAGGCCACGCCGGCGCGCGCTGCAGTCGTCCTGCTGGGCGGCGCCGTGACAGGAGGGCTCTTCGCGCTGGTGCAGATAGCGCCCACCATGGAGTACCTGGACCTCGCCTACAAGTGGTACGGGACAGGGTTCACCGAGAGTCCGCACGTCATCCCCCTCCAGGAATTTCTGGCCAGCACCCTGACCTGGGGCGACTGGGCCACGCTGTTCTCCCCCACGTCGAACATCGCCGCACAGGACGGCGGCTCCATGTACATCACCGTCACGGCGTTGCTGCTCTGCATCGCCGGGGTGGCGGGTCGGACGCGGCTTGCGCTCTTCGCGTGCGTGGTGATGGCGTTGGGACTGGCGGTGGCCATGGCTGGGGACACCTGGCTGGGCGAGCTCTTTTACGCCGTGCCCGGGCTGAACCTGGTGCGACAGCCCTCCCGCGCGCTCTTCCTCTTCGACATGGGGGGCGCCATGCTTGCTGCGGCAGGCCTCGCGCAGTGCATGCGCTGGATAGGCCGGCCCCCCAGCAAGTACTCCATCGCCGGGCTGGACCAGGAAAACGTCCAGCTCGCGGACGAGAAGAATCCCATGCGGCTGCGACTCGCCGTGGCGGCAGGGGCGGCGGCGTGTCTGCTGGCCGCGGGAGAGGCCTCGCTGTTCACGGCGCGGGTGGGCCCACCCATCGAAGCGACCCCCCTGCATCCCGCAAACGCCTACTACGGGCCCATGGCCGACGAGCTGGAGCGACGATTCCTGGAGACGGGAGCCATCCATCGCTTCACCCCATTCGAAAGCGACGCCCTCTCCAAGAACCTCGGGGATGTGCGCGAGGTCCGCTCCGCAGCGGGATACCGCTCCTCCATGCTGGCGGGATACGCGCAATGGCTCTGGCAGGACGCGACGCCCCATGCCGACAACGTCTATTTCGACGAGATCGGCGTGCGGTGGGTGGTGGCGCCGGCCACGCAAGCCGAAACCCTGGCAGGCCTCACCGAGACGGCGCGCTTCGGCGATTTGATCCTCTACGAACGCCCGGACGCCTTGCCCATCTTCTGGCTGCTGGACAAGGACGAGACGAGCCGACCTGCCCCCGTGGCCGACGTCACATGGGAGCAGAACCGCGTTCGCCTGCGTCTGGACGGCGACACCGCCGGCTCCATGCTGGTCTTCGCCCAACCGCAGTACCCCGGATGGGAAGTCCTCGTGGACGGCCAAGCCGCGGAGCTGATGAATTACCACATTTTCAACGCCATCTACCTGGAGCGCGACGCCCAGACCGTGGAGTTCGCCTACCGACCGTGGTACATCTGGGCGCTGGCGGGACTCTCCCTGACACTGCTGCTGGTCACCGTACGGCTCTTCCTGACGGGACGGCGCGAGGAGGCGTGAGGCCGGAGCGCATTCATCGCACCGACTTTCACGAACAGCGGAGTTCGTGACGCGGCGGCTGTGCGAGCGCTTTTCGGAACGTCCGAGACCACACGCTCCCCCGGGGCGCGCAGCCGTGTTTCCAGGCAGACACCTGGGCCACGCCTGCCCGGTATTCCCCATCATCCAGACGGTTGACAGGCCATGCAACATGGTTGCACAGTGGCGCATCGTGTGCGCAACTCTGTTGCGCAAGCGCGCCGAGTGAGCGTGCTGCGCGGGGTGCGCACGGTCCATTCCATGCAAGGAGCACGTGTATGCGTCTGTTCGTCTTCCGTCTGCAGCATCTGAAACCGTGGGGGCGCGTCGCGGCCGCCCTGCTTGTGGTGATGGCGTGCGGGGTGTTCCCCCCTGCCGGCTCTGTGGCGGCGTCACAAACGTCGCCGCTGGTGGTGACCTCCATTCCGCCGACGGAGACCATCGTGGCGCGCATCGCCGGAGAGGGGGTGCGCGTGGAGGCCATGGTTCCGCCCGGGGCGAGCCCGGCCACGTATGAACCGCGGCCTTCGCAGATGGCGAAGCTCACGGAGGCGGACGCGTATTTCGCCGTGGGCGTGCCATTCGAGCGGGCGTGGCTGGAGCGCTTTGCTTCGGCCAATCCCGCAATTGCGATCGTGCCGTTGGATCGAGGTATCGAGAAGCGGACCATGGCGGCGCATTCGCATGCCCACGAAGCCCATGGCGACCACGGGCACGGGCATGATCACGGCGATCACGAGACCCATGGCGACCACGGACACGGGCATGATCACGGCGATCACGAGACCCATGGCGACCACGGACACGGGCATGATCACGGGGCCGGGACGCCGGACCCGCATATCTGGTTGTCGCCGCGTCTTGTGGAGGTGATGGCGGGGACGATTCTGGAGTCGTTGTCATCCCTGTATCCGGATCGCGCGGCGCAGTTCGAATCCAACCACGCGGCCTTCGTTGAGGAGGTGCGGGCGTTGGATGCGGCCTTGGTCGAGCAGTTTGCGGGGGCTCCGTCTTATGCGCGGACGTTCATGGTGTTCCACCCCTCGTGGGGGTACTTCGCAGACGCGTACGGGTTGCGGCAGATCGCCATCGAGATGGAGGGCAAGGAGCCCGGTCCCGGCGAATTGCGTCGTCTCATCGAGGAGGCGCAGCGTGAGTCCATCCGGGTGGTCTTCGTGCAACCGCAGTTTTCCAGGAGAGCCGCCGAGGTGGTGGCGCGGGAGTTGGGCGCGGAGGTGGCCGTGCTGGACCCGCTCTCGCCAGCGTGGTTCGCGAACATGCGGCAAGCCGCAGCGTCCCTGCTGGAGGCGGGTGACGCCAGCGGACGTTGACGGGCGCGCGACGCGTTGCGGGGGTGCGCTGGAGGCCTCGCGTCTTTGGCGCGCGACTGATCGAAAAAGCTCTTGACGGAAGGTGGGTGTTCGCCTAGAAGCGTCCTTCACGCGCTGCGTCCCCATCGTCTAGTGGCCCAGGACACCGGCCTCTCACGCCGGCAACAGGGGTTCAAATCCCCTTGGGGACGCCAAACAAAATCAAGGACTTACGAGCAATCGTAGGTCCTTTTTTCTTTTGTGGGTCATTTTCCCCCACACTATCCCCCACACTTGCAGTGCCTTTTGGCGCTATTATTCTTCGCGCTCACCCATTCAGGTCTTTGTTAGGGCTGAACCTGGATTGGCCTGTATCGCTCTTTGTACGAATAGAGCTAAAAGTGGCGAGAGCGTAGCATGTTGTGGGGGGGAGAGTCCGCCATGAACAGGATGTGTGGTCTACGACACACTTCACCGCCGCGCCAGTCATTGCAATTCCAGCGGCTGTGGAAGAGCTTCCAGGCGAGCTGGAAGGCGATGAAGGTCTTGCCTGTGCCGGTGGCGAGCGTCAGCAGAATGCGGACACGACCTGGGCGGGGTAAATCTGCCTATCATATTCCATTCCGGCCAATGCTGACAGAGGTGACACTAGGACAATCTCGTAGGGTGAGAGCGGTCGTGTATAAACGCTCTGCTTTTTGTGTCCGTGCAACAACATATTGATTTAAATAGTTCTTTTAGAAAAATTAAAAAGCTTATAGGTGTTCCTATGCCTACTGACACCCCAAAATTCTCTTGACGTGTCCGCATGAAGTCGCTCTAAAGCCAATGCTTGAATTCAAGAAAAAACGTACTTACAATTAAATACTTGACTTTACGCTGCATGTGATGATTCGTGATGGCGTCCACATGCATCCAGTGCCCGCTTAGAGGAAAGTGATTGCGATGTACGACATCAATATGGATGAGTTCAGCATCGAGTTCGCGTGGTGTTG
>CAYVWB010000068.1:0-23245 GCA_964455395.1 uncultured Desulfovibrionaceae bacterium | reverse complement strand
GGATCGGGGGGGGAATGGGTGTGGGGGCGTGGCATGGTGTGCTCCAGGGCGGGGGCGCCGCGGGTTTCGTCAGTACTGAAAAGCGATTGCATACGCTACGATTGCGCACCCCGGGGGACAAGGGGGCTTCTGGGGTAGTGTTTCCCCCTGACGCCGACGCCGGCGAGCGGTCACCATGGGGCCATGGCTTGTTCCTGAATCCGACGACCACGACAACCCCGAAACGGAGGCGGCAGTGCGAGAAACAGCGCGGGAGGCGATACTGGAGCGGTTGGCGACGAAACTGGCCGAGGCGTCCTGGCGGCCCACGGTGCGGCGGGAATCCATGGCGCCGCGGGTGGAGCCCGGCGGCGGCGCGCAACGGCCCGCCAGCGCGGCGGAGCTGCCCTTGGTCACCGTGGTGGGCGCGCTGCCCTTGGTGCGGGGACGCATGGCCGGCGCGGGGCCCACGGGGGCGACCCGATTCGTCAGCGAGATGGAGGTGAGCGTGCAGTGCTACGGCGCGGCCCGCAAGGACCTGGACGCAACACTCTCCGCCATGGCTGCGGATGTATGGCGCACGGTGATGGAAGACCGCACCCAAGGCGGCCTGGCGTTATGGACCAAAGCCCTGCCGCGCAACCGCAGCGACGTGATGGCGCCCTACTTCAGCTGCACGCAGGGCTTCGCCGTGGGGTTCATGCACCTGGAAGACGCCGCCGCGGCGTGACCCGCGGAGCAAGGCGTCTCACTCATTTATCCAATCAACGAGGGATGATATGGCGATCCATCTGGAAGGTGTGGACTTGACCGGCCTGGATTGGGCCGAAGCGACATCCGCCGCCGTGGAGACCGCCGCGGCGGCCGACGGCTCCACCGTGGTCTGGGAACGACCCGGCGTGCGCGGAGTGGTTCTGCGCGGGGGGGAGGACTGGGGCTGGTTGACCGCTGCAGACGCCCGGCGGCTGGAGGCCATGGCCGGAGCGGTCGGGGCCGTCTATCTGCTGACGCGCGACAGCGCGACGTACGCCGTGCGGTTCCGTCACGAGACGGGAGCGCCCTACGCCTCCGCGCCGGTGGAGCCGGAGGGCGCGGGCGAGACCTCGCCGCATCGTCACGTGGTCATTCAGTTGGCGTTCGTGTAGGAGCGACTCGGACATCGAAAGGGCGTCGCCTCCACGCCCGGAGACAAGCGGCGCGATGGGCCCAGTCCGCTTCATGCAGACGACAGGATGTGGTGAAGAGGAGAGCGGGGTGTGCGGCGGAGACGTGACGCGGCAAGGCGGTCGCCTGAATGGGGGTCAGGCGTTTTCGCTGCAGCAGCCCGCTCGGCACATGGGCAGTTCCCCGCCGGAGACGGGCTGCGCGTCCTTGGCGTCGCCGAGGAGCTCTTCCAGGAGGGTGCGGGTGGCGGAGATGTCGAGCTCGCCGCCGTCCGCGAGTTGTTCCCGAATGGCTTTGAATTCGTTGAGATTGGCTTCGAAGACGTCCACCAGGTCGGGGTCGAAGTGGGAGCCGCGTTCGGAAAGGATCATGGCGATGGCTTTGTCCACGGTCCAGGCGCGCTTGTAAGGCCGCTCCGAAGTGAGCGCGTCGAAGACGTCCACCAGACCGACGATGCGACCCGGCAGGGGAATGGCCTCGCCCTTGAGACCGTTGGGATAGCCGCGACCGTCCCAGCGTTCGTGGTGGCTGAGCGCGATGACGCGGGAAAGCTCCAGCAGGGCGGAGGTGGGGTTCTCCAGGATGGCGGCGCCGATGCGCACGTGGGATTTCATGGTGCTCCATTCATCCTGGTCCAGCTTGCCGGGTTTGAGGAGCACGCCGTCCGGGATGCCGATCTTGCCGATGTCGTGCATGGTGGCGGCCAAGCCGATGTCGTGCGCCTGCTTTTCGTCGAGGCCATAGCGGGTGGCCAGCAGCACGGTGTATTCCTTGATGCGGCGGATGTGCATGCCTGTATCGTTGTCGCGCAGCTCGGCGGCCAGTCCCAGACGCAGCAGGGTCTCGCGGATGTTGCGCTCCAACTCGGCGGTGCGTTCCCGCACGCGTTCTTCCAGAATGCAATTCTGATTGGTGAGTGAACGGCGCGCCATCATCAGGGAAAGGTGGGTGCGCACGCGGGCCTTCACCTCCTCCGCATAGAAGGGCTTGGTGATGTAGTCCACGGCGCCGGCGCGGAACGCCAGGGATTTTTTCTCTGGGTCGTCCAGTGCGGTGAGGAAAATGATGGGGATGTCTCGGGACTCTTCCTCGGCTTTGAGGCGTGTGCAGACTTCGAACCCGTCCATCTCCGGCATCATGACGTCCAGGAGGATGAGGTCGGGTCGTTTGGCGCGGGCGATTTTCAACGCGTTTTCGCCGTTGGTGGCCACGCTGAGTCTGTAGTGATCCTTGAGGGCGGCGACGAGGAGATCGATGTTGGAGCGGGTGTCGTCCACCACCAGGATGTTGCACTGGCTGAGGTCTTCCATGGGTCAGGCTCTGGTCGTTTCGGTCGTCTGGTTGGCGACGTGTTGGCGTAGCCCGTGGACCAACTCGCGGGCGCCGTCGAAGTCGTAGAGTTCGATGCGCTCCATGAGGTCGACGACGTCGGCGCCGTAGCGCGCGTCCACGGACCAGGCTTCCAGCGCGCTTTTGGCGTCTTGCGCGCCCACGGGGTCGTACTCAGCCAGGATGGTTTCCAGGTCGTCCAGTCGTGAAGCGAGCTCTTCCACCGAGCGTGTATCATCCCCGAGGGCGTGGGCGGCGGCGCAGGCCTCCTGCACCTGAATGCGGCTGCGGGCGATGTCCCGAGCGCGTTCCGCGCCGAGGGTGCTGGCGCGCAGCACGGCGAAGCTTTCTTCCGCTGCAGCCATGGCGGCCAGCAAGTCTTCCTGCGCGTCGTGCAGGGGGGCGCCGTCGTTGGCGGCGATCTCCAGTTCGCGGGCGGCGAAGGCCACGTCGCAGATGCCCAGGTTGCCTGCAGCTCCGGCGATGGCGTGCGCCAGCGCGATGGTGTCTTCACCGCCGGCTTGCAGCTTCTGCCGGAAATCGGGGTTGTCGCGCAAGTTGTCCTGAAAGAAGCCTTCCAGCATGGCGCGGTAGATTTTTTCGTCCACGCCCAGTCGATCCAGGGCTTTGCCGATCTCCAAGCCGGGCAGCAGCATGGGGTCGCCTTCGGGCCGCAGCGTGCAGACGTCGGCCTCCAGGGCGTCCCGGTCCGGGGGGGCGTGCGTGTCGGCGGCCGTCTGCGCGGGAGCCGACGGGGCGCCGTGGAGCCACTGCGCCAAGGTGGCCATGAGGTGGCGGCGGTCGATGGGCTTGGTGATGTAGTCGTCCATGCCGGCGGTGAGGCATTTCTCTCGGTCGCCGGTCATGGCGTGGGCGGTCATGGCGATGATGGGCAGGGGCTTGCCAGCCAAGTGTTCCCGGATGGCCGCCGTGGCTGCGTAGCCGTCCATCTCCGGCATCTGCACGTCCATCAGCACCACGTCGTAGTCTGCTTCCTTCACGGCTTTCACGGCTTCAAGACCGTTGACGGCCACGTCGATGACAAGCCCTGTGCCGGCGAGCATCTCCTTGGCGACGCGTCGGTTGGTGGGGTTGTCTTCCACCAGCAGAGCCTTGCGGCCTTCCAGCTGCAGCTCGGGTCCGAACTCCGCTGCGGGCTGGGGTTTGAAGTCGAAGATGTCCAGAAGATTGTCGAAGAGGCTGGACTGCTTCACGGGTTTGACAAGGAAGCGATCCACGCCGACGTTGCGCGCGCGCTGGATTTCCCGCTCCCGACCGAAAGCGCTCACCATGATGATGGGCAGCTCCTTGGAGGAGAAGCGCTCCCGGATGGCCCGAGTGGCGGCGATGCCGTCCATGCCGGGAAGTTTCCAGTCCATGAGCAGACAGCCGAAGGAGTGTTCCTTGTCGGTGTCGTGCAGCAGCGACAGCGCGGCTTCCGCAGAGTGCACGATGACAGGCGCCATGCCGATGTGCGTGAGCATGCGTTCGACCATCATCGCGCTGGATTCGTTGTCTTCCACCACGAGCACCCGCATGCCGTTGAGCTCCGTGGGCAGCCGACGCGAGGGCAGGCGCGTCTCGGGCGCTGTCTCGAAGGGCAGGCTGAAGCTGAAGGTGGAGCCTTCGCCTTCCCGGGAGGTCACGTGGATGTCCACCCCACCCATGAGCAACACGAGTTTGCGGCAGATGGCGAGGCCCAGGCCGGTGCCGCCGTACTTGCGCTGGGTGGAGCCGTCCACTTGCACGAAGGCTTCGAAGAGCGCGCTCAGCTTGTTCTGCGGAATGCCGATGCCTGTGTCCGTGACGGAGAACTCCAGCACCACTTCCTTGGAGCCGTCCACCCAGCGGCGGTGTGCAGCCAGCCGGATTTCCCCCTCGCTGGTGAACTTGAACGCGTTGGCCAGCAGGTTCACCAAAACCTGTTTGAGCCGGAAGGAGTCGCCTTTCAGCGCGTTGGGCGTGTTGACGGGGACGTCCATCACCAGCTCCACTTTGGAGGTCACCACCTTGTCCGAGAAGACGTCGGCGATGTCGTCGAGGAGGTCTCGTAATCGGAAGTCGTGGCGTTCAATCTGCAGCATGCCCGCTTCGATCTTGGAGAAATCCAGGATATCGTTGATGAGCGCGAGCAGGGTGCGCGCGTTGGAGCGCACAGCGCGGACGTAGTCTCGCTGGCGGGCGTCCATGGTTGTGCCGGTCAGCAGGTCGCTCATGCCGATGATGGCGTTCATGGGCGTGCGGATCTCATGGCTCATGTTGGCCAGGAATTCGCGTTTGGCGCTGTTGGCTTGCTCCAGCTGCTGAATGGTCTCCGTGAGCCGGTCGTTCATCTGGGAGAGCTCGCTGGTGCGTTGGCGGACGAGCTCCTGCAGATGGTCGGAGTAGAGGGTCAGCTCCTTGTCGCGGTCTTCGATCTCCGCAAGCATGGCGTTGAATCCTTCAGCCACCCGGCCCAGCTCGTCTCGACTGGCGGCCTTGGCGCGCAGGGAGAAGTCTTTGTTGCGGGTCACGTCGTCCATGGTGCGGGTCATCTCGCGCAGCGGCCGCACCACGGTCCGTCGGATGAGAAGGATGTAGAACGCCACCAGCCCCGCGGCCGCGAGCAGGATGTTCGTGAACTGGTCCAGGAGTTGCGCATGCACTTTCTGGTGCAGGAAGGACCGCGTGACGGTGATTTCCATGGTCCCCAGGTGGGAGCCGTACGCTTGCAGCAGCCGAGTGTGCGTGATGAAGGGGGGGCGGTCGTCCATCATGCGTTCCAGCTTCACCCCGGCGTGGGCCTGAAAGTCTTCGCTGCGGCGCATGCTCACGAAGGTCTCGCCCACGATGGCGTCCTGCACTTCCACGGCGATGATGCGGGGATCGCGCATTTCCGCCCGGATAAGCGACGCCGCCATGTCCTGCTCCATGTTCCAGACGGGCATGGCCAGGCTCAAGGCGAGCCGGTCCGCCGCGTCGGTGGCGAAGCGTTCGAGTTCGGCGTTCAGCTTGGCGTTGAGCTTTTCATGCGCCACGAACAGCGTCGCCACGGCATACAGCGCAAGCGCCATGAAGCCCAAGGCGGTGATCTTCAGGCTCAGGCTCTCGCGGACGTTCGCGCGGAACCATGCGATGGTGGAGCTGAGTGGTGATGTCATGGAATTTCCTGCACTTACGCAGCCCATGTCCTGTGGCGAGCGGCAAGCCCCAGCATGATCCAAGAGGGCTGTACGCTACTAGTCCCACGTGACAGTTTCGCAACTTTCCTATGACAAAGGATGATCAGCTTGGGATGGCGCATGGCGGGGATTGTCTTGCGGTCGCCTGCGCCCACGTCTCGCGTCTGCATGGGGAACGGCTCCGGGCCACGCGCACGGACGGACCCTTGCCTGAACATGCTGGAGAATCGGGGGCGGGGATGCAATCTGCGATGAAGACGTCACTCTGCGGCGTCGTCGGGATCCGCTTCCGCAAGCCCCCAGCGAGCCAGCCGACGCAGCCCCGGCCGAGCGGTTTCCGCAAGCGTCTGCAAGGCGCGACGCGCTTCCGGTCCGCCGATCTTGCCCAGCGCCACCACGATCTCGGCGTGGGTGTCCGGCCGGACGCCTTCCATGCTCGCCAGCAGCGGCCCCACAGCTTCTGTGGCGCGAAAATCTCCCAACGCGCGCGCGGCGAAGGTCACCTCGTCGTCGCCGCCGCCGCGTTCCAGAATGGCGATGATGCGCGAAGCCACCTCCCGGCAATCCATGTGCTGGAGGGACCAGATGGCCATGGCGCGGACGCGTTCGTGCTCGTCATCCAACGCGTCCAGCAAGCGCGGCGCGGCTCCACGGCGGCGCATGCGGCCCATGCCGTTCACAGCGGCGGCGCGGACCAGTGGGTGCGCGTCGTGGGAAAGACGCATGAGCGCGTCGAAGTTGGCGTCCAGGCGGGGATCGTCGCCGCCGTCGCGGGCGATGTCGCTCAGCGCGAAGACGGCTTCCCGCCGCACCCGCCACGCATCGTCCTCCAGGGCTTCCAGGAAAGGCTCCGGATTCGGCGTCAACCACCGCAGCGCGCGCACTGCGCCGAGGCGTACGCCTTCGAGCGAGGAATCACGGAGACTTCGCACCTCCTCCACCACACTGCGGTCGCCCATCTGCTTGAGCGTATCCAGCACACCTTCGCGCACCGTGGCGCTATAGCCTCCGTGCAGTACTTGCAAGAGCAGCGGTATGACATCGCGTCCGAACTCCCGAAGATGCATGGAAGCCCTGTATCGACTGGTCATTTCATCGCTTTCAAGCTGCGCCACTTCCTTCAAAGCCATGTTCCTGCAGCGATCACATAGTGTATGCGTCTCCAGAATGAAATCATCACAAGGATTGGCGCCGTCGTCATCAAACAGCGAAGGTAAATTGAATGCGTCACACGCTGATGATGCGGAAAAACGGTGTGTCATGAAGACCTCGGTACAGCGCAAGATTCAGGAAACGGATTGTTGAACGGGAGTATGTTGTGATGCAGAAGACGCCACGAATCTCGTGACACATCCACACAATGAAGCGAGCATAGCGCAACTTCCAGCTGAAAGAGACGCTCCAACGGCATCTCCAGAACATGGCAGAGCAGACACCGGATGACGCCTGCGTGCGCCACCACCAGCGCATGCGACTCGCCGGAGGCGTAGTCCCGCAGTTCTTCCAGCACGGGGACGGCGCGCGCCTGCGTCTCGGCGAAGGACTCCCCCTCCAGCGCCGGCGTCTGCGCGAGGTCCTCGCCACGACGGCGCCATTCCTCCGGCCAGCGGCGTATCACCTCGTCCTTGGGCAGGCCATCCCAGCGGCCCAGGTCCACCTCCTGCAGCCGGGCGTCCGCTGTGGGCTGCGCGCGAAGCCCCGTAGCGGCAAGCTGCGCCGTCTCCCAGGCGCGGGCCAGGGGACTCGCTTTGATCGTGAGGATGGGCGAATCCGCCAGCCGGCGGCCCCAGGCCCGGGCCTGCGCGCGGCCGTGTTCCGTAAGGGGCGCATCCGTACGGCCCAGCAGCACCCGGCCGCCGCCGTTGGAGAGGTTCCCGGCAGGTGATGTGGCGGGCTCGCCGTGACGCATCAGCACGATCATGAAGACTCCAACATGAGTGAATTGTTCTGCAAAGGGGAGAAAACGGCCCCCCTGCTATCCCTCCCCGGCGCCGGATGCGAGGCGGGGGCCAAGGCGACACGGTAGAATCAACGCGACAGCGGGCGTGATGAGGAGCGCGCGGAATACCGCGCCGGGGGCGACCTGTGTCGTCACGACGCGTCACATGTTCCCGTTACGTCAGGATACACGAGTCATGTTACAATTGTTCGTGGAGTCGCTGCATCACGCCGTCTCGCGCAGTCTGCCCTCTTCGAGGCGCAGCCGGCGATGCGTCAGTTCCCGCAGGGTGGTTTCGTCGTGGGAGACGATGACGAATCCCGCTGACGTATCCCGCAGCGCTGCAGCGAGGGCCGCACGGGAGGTCGCGTCCAGGTCGTTGGTGGGTTCGTCCAGCAAGAGCGCGCGCGGCTCCATGACCAGCGCCGTGGCCAGCGCAGCCAGACGTTTGCGCCCCCCGGAGAGGGTATGCGTCAGCTTGTGCGCCGTCTCCCGGATGCCCAGACGCTCCAGCACGGCCAGGGAGCGGGCTTCGGCCTCCGCTGCAGACAACCCCAGGTTCAGCGGACCGAAGGCCACGTCCTCCAGCACGGTGGGGGAGAAGAGCTGATCGTCCGCGTTCTGGAAGACGAAACCTACCTCGCGCCTCAGCGTATACAGATCGCGCTCGGTGGCGACTGGTCTGCCGCGGTGGCGCAGCGTCCCCGCGCTCAGGGGCGTCAACCCCACCAGCGCCAGCAGCAGCGTGGTCTTGCCGCCGCCGTTGGGGCCGGTCAAGCCCAGGCGCTCCCCTTCGCGGAGGGTGAAGTCCAAGGCCGTGAAGACGGCGTCATCGCCGTGGTCTTCAGCGTCCTGGGCGCCGCAATAGCGCACCGTGGCGGCGTGGAGTTGGATGAGAGGCGTGGGGTCCATGTGAACGTGCGTTTCCTGGAGTCGTGTCGGTGGGCGGGGCGGATGTGTGCTCGCCGACATGAGCTAAACGGTTGGGGGATGGATGGGGTTGGCGGCCAGTGCGAGATCGAGCATCAGCAAGGCCAGGGCGAAAGCGACAAAGACCGCGCCCCAGCACAGATCCTGTCGCCGCAGACGCGGCGTCGCCAGGGTGTGGAAGCGGCCGTCGAATCCCCGCATGCGCATGGCGTCTTGGATGCGGGCGGCCCGCCGGTGGCTGCGCGCCAGGGTCTGGGCGATGAGGTATGCGTATGTCTTGTATGTGTGACGATTCATGCGTGGACGAAAACAGCGCGCTCGTGCAGCTGTGCGGAGCCGACGCATCTCCTCGTCCACGATGAAGACCTGCCGGTAGGTGAACGCCAACAACAGGGTGAGCTTCTGCGGCGCGCCGAGATCCTGCAGAGCCCGCGCCAGCGCCGGGGTGGCTGTGGAGGCGGACAACGCAGCCATCATCAACAGTATCGCTTCGCCTTTCATGGTGATGAGCAGCGCCAACGCCAGTCCATCCACGCGCAGCCAGGAGGCGGGCGCGGCGTCGCCCAGGGGGTCGCCGGGGTACGTCAACCCCAAGGATATCCACAGAAAAATGAAAAAGGCGTTGGCCGGAGCGAGCCGCCGCCAGAGTTCCTGCGCGGAGAGGCGCGCCAGCGCCGCCGCGGCGAGGCCCAGACCCAGCGCCGGAAGCGCCGCCGTGGTGGTTTGCAGCACCGCCACGACCACGGCGCACGCCGTCACGGCGATGAGCTTCACCCGCGCGTCCGCGGCGTGCAGGGGGGTGGCGCGTTGGCGATAGGCGTCCTGGAGCATGTGGGGAGCGGGGTGGGCGGCTCGTTCGTGATGCGTGCGTCGATTGGGGATGATTCGCAGCGGCGGGGCGGCGGGGCGCTGCGTGATCCCGACTCAGAAATCATGGGATTCCGATAGTATGGGATTCCAATGGCATGAGACTTCGATATCCAGGTGCTCCGATATCCAGGTGCTTTGAAACGATGTGACCCCGAGGGGGCGTGCTTCTGACGAGGCGTCTCCTGGAGGACGCTAAGGCCGCAACACCATGAGACCATGCAACGTCGAGTCGGCGGAATTGCAGGGCCTGGACACACTGAGGCTCCGACCCCATCGGCGTTGCGTCCCTGCCCGACTGCCCCGACTGCCCGACTGCCCGACGGCTCTGTTGCCCGGTTGCCCTTTTGCGCGGTTGCCCTTTTGCGCGGTTGCGCGGTTGCGCGTTGACGTGTGTTCCAGGAGCGCAAGCGCGCGGAGTCGAGCCGCCATCCAGGATGACCGTCGCTGCGTTCCGAGTACGCCGGCGACATGACGGTGTCAATGCGGGGGCGACCGCAGCTGAATCAGCCAGAGTCGCGAAAGCGTCAGAGGAGGGTGGGGTCCTCCGAATCGTGCTCGGCGTGCGCGGACCCCGCAGGGGAGGACTTGGCGTCGGCAGGCGTGTCCAGCTGTGGTTCGGGCTCGGGACCGGGCTCGTTGGCGGGACCCGCAGCGAAATCGATGTAGGGTCCCCACTCGGGCTCCCAGTCCGGCCCCCATTCGAGGACCACGCCCTCGCCGGAGGGTCGCAGCACGCGCCGCAACAGTTTGCCCGTGCTGGTGCGCGGCAGGGTCTTGCGGAACTCCACGGCCTTGATGGCCGCCACAGGGCCCAGTTCCCGCCGCATGTGGGCTTTCAATTCCTTCTCCAGGTCGTCGCCTTGGGGCGTGTAGCCGGGGGCCAGCACCACCACGAGCTTCACCGTTTCGCCTTTGAGTTTGTCCGGCGCGCCCACGGCCACGGCTTCGGCCACGGCTGGATGGGAGGCCAGGGCGTGCTCCAGGTCCGCGCAGCCAAGTCGACGCCCGGCCACGTTGATGACGTCGTCGCCACGGCCATGGATGATGAAGTGGCCGTCTTGATCGCGGCTGGCCACGTCGCCGGTGTGGCAGCAGGGAGGGGTGTCGCGTTCGGCGGCGGGTGAAGCGGCGGTATGTTCGGGCGCGCGCCAGGAGGCGTCCAGACCGGTGGGGTCGTCCCACAGGCCGAGCGCCATGGCGGGCCAGGGCCTGTCGATGACGAGCCGGCCGCCGGCGTCCGGTGGCGTGGGGCGTCCCTCGGCGGTGCGCACGGAGGCCGCCACTCCCGGAACAGGCGGTCCCACGGCGCCCGGCTTGAGCGGCGAGACCGGCGCTCCGGAGAGCATGATCATCCCCGTCTCCGTCTGCCACCAGGTGTCCAGCACGGGGCGCAGGTTGCCCCCCGCCCGTTCCCGCAGCCAGACGGAGGAGTCCGGGTCCAGAGGTTCGCCCACGGAGGCCATGAGCCGCAGGGTGGGCAAAGGCCGATCGGGCAAGGCGGCTGCGCCGTGTCGTTTCAGCATGCGCACGAGCGTGGGGTTGGCGTAGAGCACGCTGACGCCGTGGCGGTCCGCCATGGTCCAGACGCGGTCCGCGCGGGGGTAGAGGGGGTGCCCGCCGTAGAGCAGAGTGGCCGCGCCGCAGAGCAGGGGGCCGTAGACGCCGTAGCTGTGGCCGGTGATCCAGTCCAGGTCGGCGGCGGACCAGAGGATGTCCGTGGGTTTGAGGTCCAGGATCCATTCGGCGGTCTTGCCCACGCCCACCATGTAGCCTGCGTGGCCGTGGACCACGCCTTTGGGTTCGCCGCTGGAGCCGGAGGTGTGCAGGATGAACAGTGGGTCGCGGGGGGCCATGGGTTCCGGCGGGGCTTCATCGCGCATGCCCGCGGTGAGCTCGTGGAGCCAGATGTCGCGGCCGGGGTCGGTGACTCCGGCGGTGTCGCCGCCCACGTGGCGGACCATGACGACGTGGTCAAGACAGTCGCAGTCCGGGGAGTCCAGGGCGTCGGCCACGTGGCGGGCCAGGTCGATGCGGCGGCCGTTGCGGATGAAGCCGTCCGCCGCCACCAGACACTTGGCTTCCAGCTGGCGGATGCGGCGGCGCAGCACTTTGGGCGCGTATGCGCTGGAGACGAGGCAGTGGACGGCGCCGATGCGCGCGCAGGCCAGCATGGTCACCACGGTTTCGGGGATGGGCGGCATGCAGACCGCCACGCGGTCTCCTTTGGCCACGCTCAGCTCCCGCAAACTGGAAGCCAGGGCGTTCACTTCCCGGTAGAGCTCGAAATAAGTGTACTTGCGGATCTCGCCGCTTTCGCTTTCCCAGATGAGCGCCAGCTTGTGGCGCAGCACTCCCATGATGTGGCGGTCCAGGCAGTTGACGGTGATGTTGGCGCGGCTTTCCGGGAACCAGACCGTCTCCGAGAAATTGGGCGCGGGGTTTGTGCGCAGGGTCTCGACGGGGTGCTGACTCCAGGTGAAGTCCCGGGCGCAGCCGGACCAGAACGCCGCGGGGTCCTTGCGGCCCAGTTCCTGGGCGGCGGTCAGCTGACGCGGGGAGAGGTTGGCTTCCCGCACCACAGCCGCCGGCGGAGTGAAGACGCGCTCTTCCCGATAGACCGGGGTGAGCTCGTCGTCATGAGGCTTCGAGCCGGAGCGGGGCGTGTTGGCGTGTGCGTCGTCGTCCATGGGGCTTCCTGCAGGACCGGCCTGCGGCGTTGCGTTCACGGTGTATGGTGGTGTGAAGACGTGGCGTCTCTGGGAGGGCGCGCCGTTTTCGGAACGTCCGCTCCTCCGCTGCCGTGACCAGCGGGGGTCGGCAAGGGGGTTCCCCTTGTCCGGGACTGCCGGCGCAGCTTCGCCGGGCATCGTCCGGCGCAGCGGGTTTCCCTGGCGTGGGAGCTGTCGTCACACCATCGAGAAGCATCCTCCGAGAAGCATCCTCTAGATGCCGAAGGCTTGTTTGAGCTGCGTGATGCGGCGCCGGCCTATGGGCAGCTCCATGCGCTTTCTGCCAGCGGTGCGCAACATGTAGTTGCCGCCGGGCAGGGAGGCTATCTCCGTCACCATGTCCAGGTTCACCAGAAATTTACGATGTGCGCGGAAGAAGCGGTGTGGTGTGAGCCGTTCTTCCAGCTGGATGAGCCGCCAGGAGGTGAGATAGCGCTCCTGCACGGTGTGGACGTAGGAGTAGTTCTCTTCCGCCTCCACGAAGACGATCTGGTCGTACGGGATGAGCAGGGTGCGCTCCCCCAGTTTGACGGGGAGTTTCTCCAGCTCCAGGGCGCGGTCGTCCACTTCGCCGGCGGCTGCGCGCGCTGAAGCGATGGCCGAGAGCAGTTCGTCCTCCTCGGCGTCTTCCAGCGCGAGGGTGACGGGCTGGTCTTCATCCAGACCGAGGGGAGCGCGTTGGGCGGCTGGGGGGGGCTGAGCGCCGTCTTCCGCGTCGCTGCCGGCGTGTTCCCGGGCGGAGTCTTCCGGCGCAGGCGCGCGGCCGAGTTTTTCCAGCGTCTTGGCGAAGCGGGCGTCATCCCAGGGCCAGAGCAGGAAATCCAGCGCTTCCAGCTCGAAGGCGTCGTACGCAAGGGTCTGGTCTTCCGCCATGAACACCACCATGGGACGGCGGCGGCGTACGGTCAGGGCGCGCGCCAGCTCCAGTCCGCGTCGTGGCCGGGGTTCGTCCGCGTCGTGGGAGGAGGCGTCTTCGGCGGGGGTCTGCATGTGTGCGTCCAGAAAGAGGGCGCCGTAGGGGATTGCGTCCAGCAGCTCCATGGTTTCCTCGGGGGAGGCGGCTTCACCCACCACGCGCAGGAAGGGGCAGCGGCCCAGGCCTTGGCGAAGGGCTGCGCGCACTGTGGCGTTCGGGTGGGCGATGAGCGTCGCCATGGTTTCCTGTGTGGTGGACATGATTCGATTCATAGCGTGCTCGGCCGACGGGGTCCACCATTGTGCGTCAGCCCGAACGGCCCGCTTGGCGCGGAGGGCGCCATGCGA
Organism: uncultured Desulfovibrionaceae bacterium; assembly: GCA_964455395.1. Classification (GTDB taxonomy): domain Bacteria; phylum Desulfobacterota; class Desulfovibrionia; order Desulfovibrionales; family Desulfovibrionaceae; genus CAYVWB01. Next base: position 9,881 of record CAYVWB010000068.1, on the reverse strand, counting down.
GCGGCGCACCATGACCAATGACGCATCCGCCGCATGGAGGCGAGCGCTTCTGCGTGAACGGTCGGAAAGCGCGTGCGAACGGCGGAGCCCTGTGCCGTGGGCGTGGGCGAGGTCCCGGCTGGAGGGGGTGGCGGCACAATGAGCGCGCGTCCGCCATGAGGGGGGCGCCGTTCGTCAACAAAGGAATGCACGCCATGGGGCGTTGTCGCAGGATGCGTTCAGTCGCAGGCAACGTTCGGCTCCGCAAGCGGCCTTGCAGTGGGAGAGACTTCTCGACCGCTGCGGGATACGGAGCCGGCCAACCGCACAAGGAGGCGGTCATGCAGGAATCCTCGAACACTTCGGAAACGACATCCGGCGCCATGAACGCCACAGCCAAGGCGTACTGGCGCGCCAACGTGCGGCGCATGGCGATTCTGCTGGCCGTGTGGGCGTTCGTTTCTTTCGGCTGCGGCGTGTTGCTGGCGCCGTGGCTCAACACCGTCAAGCTCGGCGGCGCGCCTCTGGGCTTCTGGTTCGCGCAGCAAGGCGCCATCTACGTCTTCGTGGCGCTCATCCTTATATACGTCTTCGTCATGAGGCGGCTGGACAAGCAGTACGACGTGGACGAGTAGGCCCGGCCCATTCACGCTTTCGCGCAAGGAGCACCGCATGTCGATCACTCTCTGGACATATCTTCTGGTGGGCCTCACCTTCGGGCTCTACATCACCATCGCCTGGCGTTCTCGCGTGCGGGACACCAAGGGGTTCTACGTGGCCGGGGGGGGCGTCTCCCCCTTGGCCAACGGCCTGGCCACCGCTGCGGACTGGATGAGCGCCGCCTCCTTCATCTCCATGGCGGGTCTCATTTCCTTTCTGGGCTATGACGGCAGCGTCTATCTGATGGGCTGGACAGGCGGGTACGTGTTGCTGGCGTTGCTGTTGGCGCCGTATCTGCGCAAGTTCGGGAAATTCACGGTGCCGGACTTCGTGGGCGACCGCTACTACTCCTCGGCGGCGCGTGTGGTGGCGCTCATCTGCGCCATCTTCGTCTCCCTCACCTACGTGGCCGGGCAGATGCGCGGCGTGGGCATCGTCTTCTCCCGGTTCCTGGAAGTGGACGTGACCACGGGCGTCATCATCGGCATGGTCATCGTCTTCTTCTACGCGGGCCTGGGCGGCATGAAAGGCATCACCTACACGCAGGTGGCGCAGTACTGCGTGCTCATCATCGCCTTTCTCATCCCGGCCATCGCCATCTCCATGAAGATCACAGGGAACCCCTTGCCTCAGCTGGGCATGCTGGGCCAGATCGCCGAGGGCAAGGAGGCTGGAACCTATCTCCTTGAGACAATGGACAAGATCCACACGGATCTGGGATTTCGAGAATACACCTCCGCCTTCGGGGAGGGCAACCGCAGCATGATCGACATGCTGGCCATGACCATTGCGCTCATGGTGGGCACCGCGGGCTTGCCCCACGTCATCGTGCGGTTCTACACCGTGCCTACCGTGAAAGCTGCGCGGACCTCCGCGCTCTACGCGCTGTTCTTCATCGCGCTGCTCTACACCACGGCGCCTGCGGTGGCGCTTTTCGCGCGCTACAACCTCATCGACTCGGTGAACGACGTGCAGTACGCACAAGCGCCGTCCTGGTTCGAGAACTGGGAGCAGACGGGCCTCATCGCATGGGTGGACAAGAACGACGACGGCGTCATCCAGTACCGCGACGGCGCCGCCTTCCAAGGCAAGCCCGAGTTCACGGACGAAACAGGCCCAGCCGGGCAGCGGTTGCTGGCCAACACGCCCACGGACACCCCCAACGAGCTCTACGTGGACCGCGACATCATGGTGCTCGCCAACCCGGAGATCGCCAAACTGCCGGCGTGGGTTGTGGCGCTCATCGCAGCCGGCGGGTTGGCCGCCGCCTTGTCCACAGCCTCTGGGTTGTTGCTGGTCGTCGCATCCTCCATCTCGCATGATCTCTATTATCGAATCATCAACCGCAACGCCACGGAGCGGCAGCGGCTCATGCTGGGCCGCATCATGATCGCTGCGGCGGTGCTGGTGGCGGGCTACTTCGGCATCAACCCGCCGGGCTTCGTGGCTCAGGTGGTGGCGCTGGCCTTCGGATTGGCCGCGTCGTCCTTCTTCCCCATCCTGCTGTTGGGCATCTTCTCCAAGCGGGTGAACAAGCATGGCGCGCTGGCTGGCATGATCGGCGGCATCACCGTCACCTTGTGCTACATCATCATGACCAAGTTCATGGGCTATTCGAACTTCTTCTTCGGCATCAGTCCGGAAGGCTTCGGCGCTGTGGGCATGCTGGTGAACTTCGCGCTGACGCTGGGCGTCTCCGCCATGACGCCGGCGCCGCCGAAACACATCGCCGAGATGGTGGAGAGCGTGCGCATCCCCCGCGGCGCAGGCGCCGCCATCGACCACTGAGGCTGCGCCGAGAGGGTTCTCAGGATACCCTCGGACCACGTGAAACGCCGGCCGGCGCCCATTCCCCGCAGGGGCGCCGGTCGGCCCACATTTCCCAGGAGCACCCATGTCCGAGCACGCCGGCAACCGTCCACCCAACGCTGCGCCCACTGCGGAAATAGAGGCGTTTCTCGCAAGGACGCTGCCGTTCTCGGACCTGGAGCCCCCTGTCATCCGACGCCTCGCTGCAGCCATGCACATCGACTTCGTCCCCAAGGACGTCCTCATGTACGAACGTGGCGTGACCCCGGTGGAGGACCTCGTCATCATCCAGACAGGCGGCCTGAAGATGTACCTGCCCGGGCCCTCCGGCGAGGAAACCCTGGTGGACTTCCGCGGCCCTGGAGCCGCCATCGGCGCCCTCGGCATGATCCGCGGCAGCCTGGCGAACCTCTACGGCGTCACCGTGGACGACACCTTCCTCTATCGTCTGCCCAAATCCGTGTTTCTGGAGCTGGTGCGCGAAGAACCCGCCGTGGGCCTCTTCTTTCTGGAGGACTTCACGGAGAGCTACATCTCCCGCGCCTTCATGGAGCTGCGGGAACGCCGGCTCGCCCCTCGCGCCGCCGCGAGCCTGGCGCTCATGTCCAGTGCAGCCAAGGACGCGCAGCAACGGCCCCCCGTACTGCTCGCCAAGGAAGCCACCGTCCGCGAAGCCGCCCGCCGCATGACCGACGCCGACGCCGACGCCATCCTCCTCACCGACGCTTCCGGCGAACCCGTCGGCGTGATGACGGACAAGGACCTGCGTGCGCGCGTGCTGGCGCAAGATCTCCCGCTGGACATCCCTTGCGAGCACGTGATGAGCGCCCCCGTTCTCGCCATAGACAGCCGCGCCACCGGTTTCGACGCGTTGCTCACCATGCTGGAGAAACAGGTGCGACACCTCGCTGTCACCACACAAGGCAAGGTGACGGGGCTCGTCTCCACCCATGATATCCAGCTCCTCCAAGGCCGCTCGCCCTTCGCGCTCGGCAAGGAGATCGCCATGGCGCGGGACTTCGCCACCCTCTGCAGCCTTTCGCGAAGCGTGCCGGCGTTCGTGCGCAGCTTGGTGGAGGAGGGCGCGCGCGCCCGCGTCATCTGCCGGGCCATCACCCTGCTCAACGACCAGGTGCTGGAGCGGCTGTTGCTGCTCGCCCAAGCCGAGCTGGGTCCGCCACCCGCAGCCTTCTGCTGGATCGCCATGGGCAGCGAGGGCCGCCGCGAACAGACCTTCCGCACCGACCAGGACAACGGCCTCATCTACGACGACAAGTCCATCGCCGATCCCGTACGGCGCGCTGCAGCGGAAGCCTACTTCGCGCGTCTGGGCGAGGAAGCCGTGCGCCGCCTGGTGGAATGCGGCTACCCCCTCTGTCCCGGAGAGATCATGGCCTCCAACCCGGCGTGGCGGCGCTCCCTGAGCGGCTGGAAAGACGTGTTCAGCCGGTGGATCGCCGCGCCCAACCCGCAAGAGGTGCTCAACTCAACCATCTTCTTCGACTTCCGGCCCGCGTTCGGCCACTTGACCCTGGGCGAGAGCCTGCGCCGCGATGTGTCCGACATGGCCCGCCGCAACGAGATATTCCTCGCGTTCATGGCCCGCGACGCCGTGGCCAAGAAGCCGCCCCTGACTTTCTTCAACAATTTCATCGTGGAGAAGGATGGCGAGCACAAGAACCGCCTGGACATCAAGATCAAGGCCATCGCGCCCTTCGTGGACCTCGCGCGGGTGCTGGCGCTGCGCCACGGCGTGACCGCCACCGAGAGCATCGAGCGGCTGGAGCGCTTGGAGGACGACGGCTTCCTTTCCACGGAGGTCGCCGCCGAAGCCCGCGAAGCCCTGGAGTTCCTCATCCACTTGCGGCTCTCCCACCAACTCCGCCAGCTGGAAAACGACCGGACGCCCGACAACCACATCGACCCCGCGGACCTCTCCCCCCTGGAGCGCAAGAGCCTCAAGGAGATCTTCGGCCTGCTGGGACGGTTGCAGAACTTCGTCGCCGAGGAACTTCGTCTGAACATGTGAGATTGTATTCAGGAGACGTCATGACGACACTCAGCCACGCCGCGCCGCCGCCTTTGGCGTTCCATCCCTTCAAGAATCTCGTGAACCGTCTGCGCGGCCACAGCCAGCGCCTGGAGCCACCCGAAGCCCTGCTGCGCAACAACACGAGCTTCACCTGCCTGGATCAGGACGACCCGCTGGAGCAATTCGAGTTCGCCGTGGTGGACTGCGAGATGACCGGCTTGGACCCCAAGCGCCACGAACTCATCAGCCTCGCCGCCGTGGGCCTTTCGGGAATGCGCATCACCCCGGCCACGCATTACGCGTCCCTGGTGCGGCCGGAACACGACGTGGCCAAGGCCGGGGCCTTGGCGCACCGCCTGACCCCGGGCCTGCTCGCCACGGCGCCTTCCCTGGAGGAAGCGCTCCCCGGCTTCATCGAAGCCGTGGCGGGCAAGCTCATCATCGGTCACCACATCGGGCTGGACATGCTCTTCCTGAACCGCGCGTGCCGCCGGCTGTACGGCGTCCCTTTCCACAACCCCTGCATCGACACCTTGCGGCTCGCCATGGTCTGGCGGGAGGAGCAATGGAAGCACCATCCCGAAGCGACCATGACGGGCGTCTCCTACACCCTGACGGATCTCGCCGCTGAACTGGGCCTGCCGCGCTTCGCTGCGCATGACGCCATGGGGGACGCCATGCAGACGGCGTATCTGTTCCTCTACATCACCAGGACGCTGCGCCGTGGCGGGGTCCACTCCCTGCGGGACTTGTTCCTGCTGGGCCGTTCCTGGCGGTGGTACTTCTAGCGCGGGTGTAGCCGTCACCCGGCCGCCGTCTCCACGCCGGCATTCATACGCCGCAGCTCGAGTGCGCCGCCTGTGCGCGCCGTGGCTGCGGTCCAGAGGAATGGGGCGTCTCACCAGCGGGTGTAGCCGTCCCCGTCGGGGGGCGTCGCCAAGGCTTTGGCGTCGCGTGCGGCGGCGCGGCTGGTCGTGGCGGAAAGGGGTGCGGCTGCAGGGCGGCGCGACTCGTCCACCTGGAAGAAGTCCACCGCGTCCTGCAGGCGACGGGCTTGTTCGGAGAGCTGATCCGCGGAGGAGGCGAGTTCTTCGGAGGCGGATGCGTTGCTCTGGATGACGTGGTCGAGCTGTTGGATGGCGGTGTTGATCTGGTCCACGCCGGCGCTTTGTTCGTTGCTGGAGGCGGTGATTTCCTGCACGAGTTCGGCGGTGCGGCGCACTTCGGGGAGGATCTGTTCCAGCAGCCGGCCGGCGCCTTCGGCGGTGTCCACGCTGTCGCCGGAGACGCCGCGGATTTCCTCGGCGGCTTTGCCGCTGCGTTCGGCCAGTTTGCGCACTTCTGCGGCGACCACGGCGAAGCCTTTGCCTGACTGTCCCGCGCGCGCTGCTTCGATGGCGGCGTTCAGCGCAAGCAGGTTCGTCTGGCGGGCGATCTCCTCGATGATGGTGATCTTGGCGGCGATGTCGCGCATGGCGGCGACAGTCTCGCGCACGGCTTCGCCGGCTTGTTCCGCTTCGCCGGAGAGCTTCACGGCGATGGTCTCCGTCTGGGAGGCGTTCTCCGCGTTCTGGTGGATGTTGGCGGCCATCTGCTCCATGGAGGAGGAGATCTCCTCCACGTTGGCGGCTTGTCCCGTGGCGCCTTTGGCCACGTTGGCGGAGGACTGGCTGATCTCGGAGCTGCCCAAAGCCACATGGTCCGAAGCGAGTTTCATGCGTTGGACGATGTTTGCGATGTTGTCGCGCATGGTCCGCAGGGCGTTGGTCAGCTGTCCCATCTCGTCGCGCTGGGTCACCGCCACATCCGCCGTCATGTTCCCTTGCGCAAAGGCCTCGGCGAAGGCGAGGCATTGGGTGATGGGCCGGAAGATGAAGCGCTGCATGATGAACTGCGCGGCCAGCACCGGCGCAGCCGCCAGGACGAGTAGCCCGACGCCCAGGGCGAGCATGGCGTTTTCGATGAGCGCGCGCTGCGCAGAAACGTCCTGCGCCATGACCAGCACGCCGATCTGCTCCCCGCGGTAGTCGTGAATGGGCGTTGCAGCCACGGCGGTGTCGCCGGCGAGCCGCATGGCGTCCCCATGCGCGCCGGCTTGCAGGTCCGCCATGGTGACGGTTTCGCGGGCGGCGGCGTTGTCTTGTCCGGCGATGAGCACGAAGCGGTTTTCCATCACGGGATACTGCGCCGGGTCCTGCAGCCGGGTGGTGATGGCGAGCAAGGACTCGTTCATGTAGAGCAAAACCTTGAGGCCTTGCGTGCGTTCCAGGGAATCCAGGATGGGCGCGAAGTCCTTGAGCACCTCCACGGAGCCGAGCTGCCGACCGTCCGCTGCGCGCACGGGAGCCAGACCGCGGATGGTGAAGCCGCCGCGGCCGGGCTCCACGCCTTGCACGGCTTGGCCGGTGCGGTTCACGTCGAGGACGGTCTGTCGGAAGCTGGAGATGTCGTCGGAAATATCCACCCACTCGCCATCGCGTCTGGCCTGCTTGTCGCGCCAGAGCCGCACCAGGCTCCTGCCGTTGGGCAGGTGGTAATGCAGCCGGAGTTTCTTCCCGGTGGCGCGCTCCAGCCCCTGGATGTTGGGCGCCATGGCGGCGCGGATGCGTTCACGCGCTTGCTGGGCCTGGGGGCTTTCCGGGTCGTCGATGTCGCCCTCGAGGGCGGTCTGATAGGCGGCGGTCACCTCGGGCAGCATGCTGTATTGCGCAGCTTGTTCCAACGCTTCTGCGGAGGCGCTCTCCAGGGCGCGTTCGAAGTCCGAGACCTTGCCCTGCACGAACATGGCGACGAAGGAGCGCTCCAGCGCGTCGAACTTCTGGGTGAAGAGCACAAGTCCTGCGCCGCCCAGCACGACGACGATGGCCACGAGAGGGATGAGGAATTTCCAACGCAAACTCATGAAAAGGCTCCAGGAAGAAGTGGGGTCCGGTATGGAGTCGGCGGTCCGCGCCGTGGCGCCGGCGGGCCCGTCGCAGCGGGGGCGTAATCTGGACTGTCCACCAAATATCAGGGAAATACCGGGGCGTCACCCCCTGCTGCGTACAAAAGACGACATCCCCCGCGCTGTCGGACGCATGTCGGCGGCTGGACTCCACGGCGCGTGGTGTGTATGAGATATCACTTTGGATTCTGTATGAAACCCGCCATGCAAACGCCAGGGAGCTCGATATGATGGAGTACCACACGATCCAGGGAATCCAGGTGGCGCAACCCATCCGGGACGCATTGGAACAAGCCGCCGCCACGGCCGGCCTCTCCGCTGATCGCGTCTGGGCGGCGCTGGCCCGCGCCGTGGAGGAGCTGGGCCCGGAAAACCACCGCCTGCTCGCCGTGCGCGATGAACTCCAGGCCAAGATCGACTCCTACCACAGGGACAACCCGCCCATGGAAGGACGCCACGCCCAGGGCCCCTATGAGGACTTCCTTCGGGAGATCGGCTATCTGGTGGAGGAGCCCGCGGACTTCGCCATCGACCCCGGCGCTGTGGACCCCGAAATCGCGCGCGTGGCCGGGCCCCAGCTCGTGGTTCCCGCCACCATCCCCCGCTACGTGCTCAACGCCGCCAACGCACGCTGGGGCAGTCTCTACGACGCCGCCTATGGCTCCGATCTCATCCCGGAAGACGACGGCCTCCAGAAAACCGGCGGCTACAACCCCGCGCGCGGCAAGGCCGTGATGGACTTCGCCGCCACCGTGCTGGACCAGGCCGCGCCCCTCGCAAAGGGCTCCCACGCGGACGTGGCGGCGTACCGCGTGGTCATGCGCCGGGGGCGTCTCGATCTGGAGATGGCCCTGCACGACGGCAGCGTCGTCACCCTCGGCCCCGAGGCCCGCTTCGCCGGCGCACGCCTGCGCGAGGGAACCGACCTGGAGTCCGCCGGCGAAACCCCGACAGAGCCCGCCGCCGTGCTCGTCGAGCGCCATGGCCTGCATGTGGAGCTCGTTATCGACCGCGAACACCCCGTGGGTCGCGAACATCCCGCCGGCGTGGCGGACGTGATGATGGAAGCCGCCGTCACCACCATTCTGGATCTGGAGGACTCCGTGGCCATCGTGGACGCCGAGGACAAGGCCGCAGCCTACGTCACCCTCCTCGAACTCTTCCGCGGCGACCTGGAAGCGACCTTCTCCAAAGGCGACGTCCGGGTGACCCGGCGGCTCCACCCGGACCGTCACTACACCGCCCCCGACGGCGGCTCGCTGACCCTGCCGGGCCGCAGCCTCCTGCTGATTCGCAATGTGGGCTCCCTGATGACGACCGACGCCGTACTGGACGCCGCGGGACAACCCGTCCACGAGACCTTCCTGGACGCCGTGGCCTCCGGCCTCCTCGCATTGGTGGACCGCGCCGGCGTCGGCGCCTGCGTCAACTCCAGAGCCGGCGCCATGTACATCGTCAAACCCAAGATGCACGGCCCCGCGGAGGTCGCGTTCCACTGCCGTCTGCTGGAATTGGTGGAGGACGAGCTGGACCTGCCCACGGGGGCGCTCAAGATGGGCGTGATGGACGAGGAGCGGCGCACCACCCTGAACCTGAAGGCGTGCGTCCACGCTGCGCGAGACCGCATCATCTTCATCAACACGGGGTTCCTCGATCGCACGGGGGACGAGATCCATACGGACATGGAAGCCGGCCCCGTGGTCCGCAAGGCCGCCATGAAACAAGAGCCGTGGATAGCCGCCTACGAGGACCAGAACGTGGACGTGGGGCTCGCTTGCGGCTTCATGGGGCGGGGGCAGATCGGCAAAGGCATGTGGGCCAAGCCCGACTCCATGGCCGAGATGGTCGCCGTCAAGGGCGAACACCCGGAAGCCGGCGCAGACTGCGCCTGGGCCCCCTCGCCCACGGCCGCCACCCTGCACGCCATCCACTACCACCAGGTGGATGTAAACGCCCGTCAGGCGGCCTTGCTGGCCGCCGGCCCCCGGGCCAGCCGCCGCGACCTGCTCACCCTGCCTCTCATGACGACGACGCCTGCGCCCCACGCCGTGCAGGAGGAGGTGGACGCCAACGTCCAGGCCATCCTCGGCTATGTGGTCCGCTGGGTGGAGATGGGGGTGGGCTGCTCCAAAGTGCCGGACCTCGGCGGCGTCGGCCTCATGGAGGACCGCGCCACCCTGCGCATCGCCAGTCAGCTGCTCGCCAACTGGCTGCGGCACGGTGTGGTGGACGAAACGCTCCTCGACGCCTCCCTGGAACGCATGGCCGCCGTGGTGGATTCCCAGAATGCCGGCGAACACGGCTACCTTCCCATGGCCAACGACCCACAGCGATCCATCGCCTTCCAGGCCGCCCGTGACCTGATCTTCAAAGGCCGCGAGCAACCCAACGGCTACACCGAGCCCATTCTCCACGCCGCACGCCGCAAGGCCAAGGCTGCGCTGCTGAAATAGCGGT
>CAYVWB010000067.1:0-23665 GCA_964455395.1 uncultured Desulfovibrionaceae bacterium | reverse complement strand
GACGCGCGCGTGAGACACGAGAGCCCAGAAAGGGCCGGGGATGTCGCCGGCTGCCTGGTCCTCACGCCAGAGGCCGCGAAGCGCATCGTCGTCCTTGGCTTTGCCGTAGCGGCGGATGGCGGCGGCGAACTTCTTGTCGAGCTTTTTGTTGACGACCTTGGCGGCGCGGCCGGGTTGCTTGCAGAGAGCGACGAAGTTGCCGTGGACGTCGAAGTCCGAGGCGTTGTCGGGGAAGGGAATCTCGGCTTGGCGGGCGAGCTTCCTGAGCTCCGCCATGGAGAGACATGTGCCGATGACAGGGCACTGCAAGTCAGCAAGTTCCCAGAGTTTCTTGCGGCGGCCCGTGGTCTCGGGCTTGCGTTGTGGATCCATCAGCATGATGCGCCTCCTGTAACGTCGCCGGGATGCGGCGGTTTCACCGTCCGCTAGGAGAGGAGAGCGACGCCCCCGGCCCCGATGGCCGGACACGCCTGCCGCGGCGGCCCATGTGCCGCGACGTTGTGTTGCGAAACCGCCGTCCCGGTCGAATGGCGCGCGGCGCCCCAGCGAGGGGTGGCGTCGAGTCCGGTGAGCAGGTGGAGAGCCTGACGCCGGAGCGCTGCGTGCGTGAGAATGTTTCTAGCGAGATTGAGAACGATTGTCAATACCGCACGGAAAGTTTTCCTGCTTTCGCGCCGCACAGGGAAGCGCTGAGTGGGCGTCGCCCCGTGTGTCTCCGGGAAGGACCATATGGATGACTGCTCATTCGGCCGCATCGCCACGACGTTTTGCCGGGCCGAGTGATCCGGAAAATGTGCGCGAGGGTGTTGACTCTGAGAACGGTTTTCACTAGCGTGCTCATTCATGACGAGTTCGCTCCACAATCAAACGCCTTCAACTCACGACATCCACAAGGAGTCTCCCATGCAGAGACGCAAGCACGCGCACGGCGGCGAAGGCCGGCCACTTCAGCACGATTTCCAGCAAGCCGCCACGCACGCTCACGGTTGTTGCACCTTGAACGTTCTTGCTGGCGGGCAGCGGTGTCGCATCCGTCGTCACCATGCGCATGGCGCTGTCCGGCAGCGGTTGCTGGCCATGGGCTTCGTGCCCAACGCCGAGGTGGAGGTCGTCCGCGTGGCCACGCTGGGCGATCCCATGGAGCTGCGAGTGGGCGACTCCTTTGTCACCCTGCGCAAGCGCGAAGCAGCACAGATCGAAGTCAACGCCGCGTAACCTTTCAGCATCGGATCACTCATGCCCGCTTCCCGCTCCCTGCTCGTGGGGCTCGCCGGCCAACAGAACGCCGGCAAGTCCACGATCTTCAACATGCTCACCGGCGCGAACCAGCACATCGCGAACTATCCGGGCGTCACTGTCGACAAGAAGGTCGGCGCGTATCGTGACGACGCCGGGCGAGTGGAGGTGGTGGACCTTCCCGGGACGTACAGTCTCACCTCGTATTCGTTGGAAGAGCGGGTGGCGCGTGATTTTCTTCTGACCGAGAAGCCGGATGTGGTGCTCAACGTCCTGGACGCCTCCCAGCTCAAGCGCAGCCTCTATTTCACTTTCCAGCTCCTGGAGATGGGGCTGCCTGTCGTGATGGCGTGCAATATGGTGGACGTGGCTGAAGGCAAGGGCCGCCAGCTGGACGTGGCCGCCTTGGCCCAGACGCTTGGCGTGCCGGCTGTCGCCACCGTGGGACGCAAGGGCGTGGGGAAAGCCGAGCTGCGCGCCGCCATCCGCGAGAGGGCGAGCCTCGGCGAGCAAAACGCCAGAGTCGCGCCTCGAGTGGTGGTGCCTTACGGCGAGCTGGAGCCCCACATCGCCGCGGTGGAAAAGCGGTTGGCCGAGGCCCCCGGCTTGGCGCTCACGGCGCCGCCGCGCTGGCTGGCCGTGAAATTGCTGGAGGACGACGCCGAGGCGTTCCGGCTGGTGGAGGAAGGCCACCCGGATCACGAGGGCGTGTTCGCGCTGGTGCGGACCATGGCCGAAGCCTTCGAGGCGGAGGCGTCGCTTACGCCGGGGGATCACATCGTGAGCCGGCGTGACGTCTTGGCGGGGCAAGTGGCTGCAGCGTGCGTCACCCAGACGCGGGAAGCCGGGACCTCCCTGACGGAGCGGATCGACCGTGTGGTGCTGAACCGTGTGGCGGCGCCTTTCGTGCTTGTCGCATCGGTGTACCTCATTTACGAGCTCTCCATCGTGCAGGGCTACGAGCTGACGAAGTACACGTGGCCGGCGTTGGCGTGGTTGCGGGAGACGGTGGCCTCCATCCTGCCCACGCCCGGGCTGCTGGAGGATTCACTGCTCCGGTCCCTGGCGTTGTGGATGGTGGACAGCGCGAACACGCTGCTCAACTATGTGCCTATATTCTTTATACTTTTCGGTCTCATCGCTATTCTGGAAGACTCCGGGTACATGGCGCGCATCGCTTTCATTCTGGACCGCATCTTCCACAGCTTCGGCCTGCACGGACAGTCCACGCTGCCGTTCGTGCTGGGCGGCGTCTTTGCGGGAGGCTGCGCCGTGCCGGGCGTCATGGCCACGAAAGGCATCCCGGACGAACGTTCCCGCCTGGCGACGATACTCACCGTGCCGTACATGAACTGTCTCGCCAAGGTGCCGCTCTACACATTGTTGGTGAACATCTACTTCGCCGACCACAAATCCTGGGCCATGCTCTTCATCTCCACCATCACGATCATCATGGCGTTGATCATCGCCAAGTTTCTCACCAGTGTAGTGCTGCGCGGTAAAGAGACGGCGCCTTTCGTCATGGAGATGCCAACCTACCACTTGCCGACAATTACAGGTGTATTGCGACGCGCTTTTGATCGCACGTGGCAGTACATCAAAAAAGTGGGGACCATAGTGGTGGCGGTATCCGTGTGCGTATTCATCCTGCTGCAGTTTCCTGGCGTGCCGGAGGATCATATGGACGCCTACGAAGCGCGCATGGAGACGGCCATGACGGAGTTCCGCACCATGGTCGCGGCGCAGGGTGAGCCGAAGTACACGGAGCTGGTGGAGGGCGAAGGCCTCGTCACGTTGCTTGTTTTGTACGATGAATACCGGAGCGCCAAACTCGCCGGGGGAAGCGATGTGGACGATCAGTTCCGCAGCAACCATCCGAGTTATGCGCCGTTGCTGTTGAGGGGCGGCGACGCGGCCGCCAAGAAGATCAATCGTGAACTCCGCGGCTTGGCCAACGTGCGCAAGACCATCCGTCAGGAAATGCGCAGCGAACGCATCGAGCACAGCTTTTTCGGCAGAGTGGGCCGCGCGCTGGAGCCCGTGACGCAGTTCGCCGGCTTCGATTGGAAGGTGAACATCGCGCTCATCAGCTCCTTCGCTGCGCGGGAGTCCAGCGTGGCCACCCTGGGCGCCATCTTCCAGGAAGGCGCGGACGAAGGCGCCACCCTGGAGGAACGCATGGCCGCCGCAGGTGAAGAAGAAGGCCGGACGCCCCTGGGCGCGCTGGCGCTGATTCTCTTCTTCGCGCTGTACCCGCCCTGCCTCGCCACCACCATCATGGTGAAAATGCAGACAGGCTCTTACCGGTGGATGCTCTTCGCCATGGGCTTCCCCACGGTCGTGGGGCTGGTGGTGGCCAGCGTGGTCTTCACCGGCGGCAATCTGCTGGAGCTCACGGGGATCCAGGCCATGGGAGCCTTCTATGGCCTCGCCTTCTGCACGGCGGTGGGGCTCGCGTTCACGCCGGACCCCACCTGGAATCCCCCCAAGACAACCTATGCCGGACCGGCCTAGGAGCGCCGCATGTGGGAATACGCAATCGTCGCGCTGATTCTGGGGTGGGCCGTGTACTCCGTGTGGAAGATCTTCGTCCGCGCCGGCAAGGGCGGCTGCGGCTGCGCCGGCGGATGCGGCAAGAAGAAGGAAGACGGCGAATGCTGCGGCCAGCATACGTTGCACCCCATGCCGAAAGAGGACGCCCCGGGGCGTGACAGCTGAATCAATAGAGATTGTCAAGGAATACTGTATCATGGACATCATGCACGACGCCGTCATCGACGTACGGAACCTGCGCCACAGCTTCGGCGCCAGGACCATCTACGAAGACCTCAGTTTCACTGCGCCGCGGGGCAAAGTGGTCGCGCTGCTGGGCAAGAACGGTGTGGGCAAGACCACACTGCTCAACATCCTCATGGGTTACATGCAGCCTGACGGCGGCGAGTGTTTCGTCCTTGGCGACCCCTCCCACGCCTTGCAGCCCGCCACCCGACGCCGGGTGGGGCTCCTCTTCGAAGGCCACCTCGCCTACGATTTCATGAGCATCAAGGAGATCGAACGCTTCTACGCGAGCTTCTACCCAAAGTGGCGCAAGGACTTCTACTACACCCTGGTGGGCCGGCTGGGCCTGCCGGATTCGCACCTCGTGGCGCGCATGAGCGAGGGGCAGCGCTCCCAGGTGGCGCTGGGCCTGCTCATGGCGCAACAACCCGAGCTGCTCATTCTGGACGACTACTCCATGGGCCTGGACGCCGGCTACCGCCGTCTCTTCCTGGACATGATGACAGAATACCTCGATGGCGGCGAACGCACCGTCTTCCTGACGTCCCACGTCATCCAGGACATGGAGCGCCTCGCCGACGAACTCATCTTCCTGGAACGCGGCGGCGCCGTGCAGCGTTTCTCGCTCAAGGAGTTCCTCTGCGCTTTCAACCGCTACCATCTGAAGAAAACCGACGGGGCCAAGCCCCAAGCCAGCGGCCCCATCAAAAATGTGGAGGAGCACGCCCGCCACTGGGAGCTCTTCGCGTTCGCCGGCCTGGCGGACACGGCGCAGGCGCTCTCGGCGCAGGACGTGGCCGGGGACGATCTGCAGCAGCTGCCCATGTCCCTGGAAGACGCCTTCATCGGCTACACGGGGCGGTACTGAGGCGGGCGCAAGAGCGCACACGCAGGGCGAGGCGCCGCATCTCCGGTATTCTGACATCCTTCAGCTGACAATGAGATTCATCCGCATATGCTCCGACCCATTCTGATCAAGGAATATCTCAAAATGCGCAAGCCCGTGCTCCTGGCGCTTGCGGTCAACCTCGCCGTGGTGGGGTACGTCTGGCTGCAGACGCGGGCCCTCTTCCGCGAACAGCACGCCGAGATGGTCTGGTATCAGGTCATGCAGCTGGGGCGGCTCCACTTCCAGCCGTTGGAATACGCGCCTTTGGCCACGGGGGCGGCGTTGGCTTTCCTGCAGTTCTTGTCGGAGATGCGCAGCGAACGCATCCGCCTTGCGCTGCATTTGCCTGTGCCCTCCTGGCGGCTGATGCTCGCCCACTTCGCTGCGGGGCTTGCAGCGTTGGGGTGTTGCCTCGCGGTGCAGGGCGTGGGTCTGGCGTGGATCACCTCCTTGTGGTTCCCGGCGGAAGTGCTCTCGCTCGCCTTCACCACATGGGCGCCGTGGGCCATGGCCGGCTTGGTGGGGTACATGGGGGTCACGCTCACCCTGCTGGAACCCGCTTTCCCGCGGAGACTTTGCAATCTGGCGATTGCAGGCTGCCTGGCAGGGCTTTTCTTCTGGAGTGTGGAGCCCGCGGCATACGCACATGTTCTGCCATGGCTGGCGCTGGCGCTGCCGCTTCTCCTCATGGCGGAGCTCCACCCCACGTACCGCTATCGGTACAGGAGGGTGAGCTGATGCGACGACTCGCGCAATGGTGTTTCGCCATCCTGACGGCTGCAGCGCTTTCCGTCTACCTGCCACTGCTCTACGACAAGCTCTTTCTGGTCGATGTGGCGCGCACGCACCTGCTTTACAGTCCCGTGCTGGAGGAGTTCATCTGGAAGGAAAAAGTGGCCGATCCGCCTCCCGAGGCGCGCGCCAAGGCCGAAGACCACCACGCGGAATTTGTCTACAAGGATGAAAGCGGCCGCTATTACAGTCGTGAAGCATTCGAACGGCAGCTCCCCTTCATCTACTACAAGAACATGGAGCTCTGGGGCCTGCTGCCTCTGGAGCTCCACGGCCGAACCTTCACCGTGGCGGACATCCGCGACAACCGCCGCGTGCTGGAGCTGCAATCCGAGGAGATCCGCGGCCGCGCGTCCGATCCGGGACTCTATCCACTGCTGGAGTCCGCGCCGGAGCAGGCCCGTCTCGTCTTCCCGGAGGACCGCTACCGCCTCGCGCCTGATGGTCTGGAGTTTGTCAATGCGGACGTGAACGCCGTGGATGAAGCGCTCTCCGCACGGTTCACCACGGCCTTGGAGGACGCCGGCTTCACCTTCCCGGCGCGTTTCGTCGCGGGCAAACACACCATCCTGAAGCCCCACGACGCCGGGCATTTCCTGGTGGACGCCACCGGCGCGGTCTTCCATCTGAAGCGCGTGGCTGGCGAACCCTGGGTGCGGCGCACGCCCATCGACCCGGCGCTGGATGTCGCCCATATCGAAATTTCGGAGAGCAGACGCCGCGACTACCTCGGCCTGTTGCTCACCGCAGATGACCGTCTCTTTCTGCTGAAGGAGGAGGGCTACGGCCTCGTGGAGCTGCCCCTGGAGGGGTACGCGCCGGAGCGCATGGACTTCAAGGTCATCATGAATCCGCTGTATTACACGGCGGTCCTTACCGACGAACGCATTGTGCGTGGCGTGGCCGCCACCCTGGAGGGGGACACGCTGGCGCCTGTCCGTCGGTATTCGCACACCATGGCCCGCGCGGAACGGCGGACGGCCCACGTCATCCGCGACGCGCTTTTTCCTTTCACCCTGACCCTGAAAGACGAAGGTTTCGTGACGTGGCGGGCGCAGCCGGGCGGCTGGATCTCGCTGATCGGTCTCGGCGTGTCGGCGGCGTGTTTTCTCATGATGCGCCGCTCCAGGCGGGAACTGCTACCCCGCACCGCATTCGTCGCCGTGACAGGCGTCTTCGGCCTTGCGGCCGGACTCCTTGCGTTCGACGAGTAGGCCGCATCCGCCCCGAGTCAGTAACGTCATCATCAACACCACAAGGAGAGATTTTTCATGCGACATTGCATCACCATCGCTTTGCTGACCGGCCTCTTGCTCATCGCCAGCGTGGCTTCCGCGCACACGCCGCTCTTCGCCTGTTACGACAACGGCGACGGCACCGTGCTTTGCGAAGGCGGCTTCTCCGACGGCTCCTCGGCCGCCGGCGTGACCGTGCAGGTGAAAGACGCCGGCGGGGCGGTGCTCCTTGACGGGCAGATGTCCGAGTTGAGCGACTTCGAATTCGACAAGCCCGAAGGCGACTACACCGTGGTCTTCGACGCAGGCGAAGGGCACCTCATCGAAGTGCCTGGCTCCGAAATCGTGGAATAGTGACTGGCGGCGCGTCGTCTGTTGCGGCGCGCCTTTTGAATGGAATCGTCCTGAGAACGAGAATCACCATGAAACACAAAGGAATGATCATGACTCACCGTTTGCTCGCATTGGCGCTCACCCTCGGCCTCACCTTCAGCGCTGCGCCGGCGTTCGCCCACTTCCTGACGATCTACACCCCCGAGATCGCCTTGAACGAAGGCGTGGAGATGGAGATCGACCTCGTCTTCACCCATCCCTTCGAAGCCGGCCACACCATGGACATCGAAGCCATCGAGGAGTTCTACGTGGTGAGCCAGCGCGGCGAGGCCGCCGAACCCAAGAAGACCGACCTCATGGAGTTCGTGAAGCCCATCACGTGGGAAAGCCTCACCAACAGCGGCCAAGCCTTCGAAGCCAAGCTGCCCAAGAAAATAGTGCGCTCCATGGGAGACTACGTCTTCGTGGCCGTGCCTTCCCCCTACCTGGAGACCGAGGAGGACATCTACATCCAGCAGATCACCAAGATGGTCGCCAACGTGGCCGGCGTGCCCGGCAACTGGGCCGAGCCTGTGGGTCTGCCCACCGAGATCGTCCCCTTTGACAAGCCCTACGCCAACTGGACCGGCGGCGTCTTCCGCGGTGTGGTGCTCGCCAACGGCGAACCCGTGCCCCACGCCGATCTGGAAGTGGAGTTCCTGAACCATCCGCCTGTTCCCGGCGAAAACAAGTTCCAGAAAGAAGGCCTGGCGGAAGCCCCGCAAGACTCCTTCGTGACCATGGGCATCAAGGCCAACGCCAACGGCGAGTTCACCGTGGGCATCCCGCACGCTGGCTGGTGGGGCGTGTGCGCTCTGGGCACGGGCCCCGAGACCGAGCACGAAGGCAAGGAGCTCTCCCAGGACGCTGTGCTTTGGTTCAAGGCTGTCGATATGCAATAGGCGCGTCGCGATAGCCACGCCATACGCCGCGGCGGCGCGGAAGTAGCTCCCCAGCGCCGCCGCGGTTCTTGCGAATTTTCTTGAATGGCCGGCCATATCCGTCGGCGCATCCTGTCTGCTCCGCGCGTCCGGCGTGTCCGGCGTGTCCGGCGCGTTCGATTCACCCGGGTGTGCGGTTCGCGTCACTGCGCAAGGAGAATGCGGTTTCATGCCAAGAGAGTGTTCCTCATATGCGGCCTGCGCTGTCGGCAAGGATCGTCTCATGCCCCCCAACTCTGCTCGCACGATGCTGTTGAAACGGCTGCTGTGGCGCAGTGTCGCGCCCTTGCTCCGCACGGTGGACGCCGTGGCCGGGTGGGGCGTGCTCTTCAAGGTCCGGGTGTTGTGCTTCGGGCTGGTGGTGGCGCCCGCACTGGCGTCGCTGGTGCTGCTGGAGTCGCATCCCGACGAGCTGCACACGGCGTTCGCGCTGGCGCTCGTTCTCGGCATCGTCTTTTTCGGGCCTCTGACGGAGTTTTTGAGCCACCTGCTGATCCGCAAGGAGCTCAAGGAGATCGAGCGGTTCTGCACCCGACTCAAGCAAGGCGACTACGCTGCGCGGTTCGCGTTGCCGCACGAGTCGGACGATGAACACGAACTCACTGCGCTCAAGCGCAACCTGAACTGGATGGCCCACGTCATTTCCCAGCGGGAGCACAGACTGCATGCGGCTCTGGAGGGCGCGCACGAAGACCGTTCCCGTTTCGAGGCGCTTTCCAATGTGGACCCGCTCACGAGGCTGGCCAACCGCCGGCGATTCGAGTCGCGGCTTACCGAGTTGATTCACGAAGCGGCCATCACCAAGCGGCCCCTTTCACTCATGTTCATCGATTGCGACAAGTTCAAGCGGGTGAACGACACCCTGGGCCACCAGGCCGGAGACGCCTTGCTGCAGCGGCTCGCCGAGCTCATCCGCCGCAATGTGCGGGAGCATGTGGACCTCCCCTTCCGGTACGGCGGCGACGAGTTCGGGGTGGTCTGCGTGGGTGTGGCCGCCGACCAGGCCGCAGAAGCGGCGGAGCGCATACGGCTGGCGTTCAATGCGGACAAGGCGGACGGCGCGAGCCCTGCAGGCCGGGCAGGCGTGACGCTCAGCATCGGCGTCACGGAGTACGCCCACCGGGAGCCCGGCGCCGCGAAGGTGCGTCCCGCCGAAGACGCCGCGCGCATCGCCGCATTCATCAAAGCCGCCGATGAAGCCGCGTACGCCGCCAAAGGCCAGGGCGGCGACCGCATCATCATCGCCAAGGAGTCCTGACCATGGGCGTTGTTCATATCCTGCAGTACAGCGCCGAGGAGCGCTCCCCCGCGAACCTGGCGCAGAACGCCGGGAGCGCCACGCCAGACCGGCCGAGACGTCGTCTTGCGCCGCCATGCGACCCGCAGTGCCGATCCCTGCATCAGTTCGCGGAATCCCTGGGCAACGCCATGGACGCCAAGGACCATTGCACCCACGACCACTCCGAGCAGGTCGCGACCCTGGCCCACGCCTTGGCGCTGGAGCTGGGCTTGGCGCGTCGTGTGGCCTTCGCCGTGCACATCGCCGGGCACCTGCACGACATCGGCAAGATCGGCGTCCCTGACTGCATCCTCCAGAAAGCCGGCCCCCTTTCGGATGCGGATTGGGTGGAAATGCGCAAGCACCCGACCATCGGCGCGCAGATCGTGGCGCCCGTGAAGGCTCTCAACACGGCGTCCGGCGTGGCCGAAATGATCCTCCACCACCATGAACGCTGGGACGGCCGCGGCTATCCCCACGGTCTGATCGGGGAAGCCATCCCCTTGGGCGCGCGTATTCTTGCCGTGGCGGACGCGCTTTCCGCCATGGTGCAGGATCGGCCCTACCGCCGGGGGCTCGCCTTCGAGGACGCCATGGCCGAACTGCGCCGCAGCGCCGGAAGCCATCTCGATCCCGATGTGGTGACGGCGTTTCTTGCCCTCGGCGCGCGTACGTTCCACCTGAAGCCGCCGCGGTGCGCCGTCGAGGCCATCGAGAATCTTTCCCGGGGCTGCCTGCCAGACCCGGACGAGGCGACGTCTTTCGCTATCGACCCCCCCGCTGGCGAGGCGGGTCGAGGAGGTCCTCCGTCATGACCACCATGCAGTTCCGCGCCGATGTCGCTTCCAACGCGTCGTGGGCTCGGTCCTTCCTCCACGCCAACGGCTTCGCGCCCGTACTCGCGCCCAATGGCGCCCGAGCTCTGGGCCGGCCTATCCACATCTACGGGCATACGCTCTTCGCCGCGATGCTGGACAAGGATCGGGAGGCCCCGCCAGCATGCCTCACCACGGCTGTCTGGGTGGGCTACTACGAAGGCCCGGCCCTGCGGGAAATGCACGGCGACGAGGAATTCGAGAGCGTCATGGACTTCCTGGCGCGCCATTGGCGCCGCTTCGCCCCACCGAATGCGCCATTGACATTCCACAAGTCCATTGATGGAGACGACCATGGATGCAGGTGAGTCCATCCGCGGCGCCACTGTTCTCGTGGTGGAGCCTGCGTCCGTCATCGCGCCGCCATTGCATCGCGAGCTGATGGGCTACGGCGTGCGCGTTCTCTCCACGGAGTGCATCCGCGACGCATTGGGCGGCGCGCGCGGCGCGACTTTCGGCCTTGTCGTCTTCGACATGGGGACCACCCCGGACGCCTGCCTGGACTGCATTGAAGCCATGCGGGAACAGCTCGCCGCCACGCCGTTCGTCGTCTTGCAGGCGCCAGACCGGGACAGCCGGCGCGGAGAGCGCTGCGTCCGGGCGTTCGAACTCGGCGCCGAAGACTTCATCCTGAAGCGCGTGACCATGCGCGAGATGGGGTTGCGTGTGCGGAACATCCTCCGGCGGCGCGCAGCCGGGCGGGCGCACCCGGTCGTCGATGAGACGGAAACGGAACGAGATCGCTCGGCGCCGGTTTTCATTGACGATGGGGCCTTCAACGCCTATGCCTGTGGGCGACGACTGCGTCTTACGCTCAGTGAATTCAAGATCCTCGCCACCTTGGTCAGGTCGCCTGGCCGCGTCTACGCGCGCAGTCAGCTGCTGTACGAACTCTGGGGAATGCGCTCGGTCGCTTGCTCTCGCCGAGTGGACACGCATGTGCGCCGGATTCGTATGAAGCTGGGTTCGTGCGCCGGGACCCTGCAGACAGTGCATGGCGTGGGTTACGTCTACAACCCCACCATGGAGCGCTGCGCCCAATGACCCTGCACATCGTTCACGCCATTCCCGGCCGCGTCCGATTGAAATCTCCCTTGCTGCGGACCAAGGACGCCGCCATCCTGCCGGTCGCGCTTGCCACCGTGGAAGGCGTCCATTGGGCGCGGTTGAATCCCCGCTGCGACAGTCTCATCGTCCGCCACGAACAGGCGCTCGACGCGCAAGCCATCATTCGGGAGACAGCCCGCGCGTTGGGGCTGCCCGCCTCCTCCCCCGCCGAAACCGAAAGCCGCCAGGGCGTGGCGTGCGCCTCCCCCGGGGCCTGCGCCGGCAAGAAGCCTCCCAAGAACGATGTCCGCGCTGCGGCGTGGCGATTCGGCGGGCTGACCGCGGCCCTTGGCTACGTGGTGGTCAAACGGCTCGTGACAGGCGGGGCGGTGAACATTGGCCTGATGAGCCCCCTGGGCGCCGTGGCCGTGGTCGCGGCGCTGCCCCTGGCGCGCTCCGTGCTGCGAGACGTGCGGGAGCGCACTGTACGGCTGGAATCTTTCCTGGCGGGTTCGGTGGTGGCGGCCATCGCTGCGGGGGAAGTGCTCACTGCGCTGGAAGTGCTCTGGATCACCTCCGGCGGCGATCTGCTCAAGGCGTGGATCACGGAGCGCTCGCGCCGCGCCGTGGCCGAGATTCTGGAAGTCACCGCCCACCACACCTTCGTCTTGCGCGACGGCGTGGAGGTGGAAGTCCCTGTGGAGCAGCTCTGCGTGGGCGATGTGGTCGTCATCCACACAGGCGAGAAGATCTCCGTGGACGGCGTGGTGACGGACGGCCATGCGCTGGTCGACGAGTCGCCGCTCACCGGCAACGCCGCTTTGCCCGAGCGCGCCGCCGGCGACCACGTCTACGCCGGCTCCCTGGTGCGTCAAGGCGTGCTCTACATCCACGCCGAGTGCGTGGGCGACAACACCTACCTCGCGCGCATTCTCGCGATGATCGAGGAAGGGCTCGCCACCCGCGCGCCCATCGAGGGCGTGGCGGACGAGCTGGCCCGTCGCACGGTGCGCGCCGGCGCATTGGCCACTGCGGGAACGTTCATCCTGACAGGGAGCGTCATGCGCGCCTTCACCGTGCTCCTGGTGATGGCGTGCCCCTGCGCCACGGCGCTGGCCGCCTCCACTGCGGTCAGCGCAGCCATCAGCGCGGCGGCGCGGCGCGGCGTGCTCATCAAGGGCGGTCGGTATCTGGAGCAGATTGGCGGCGCGGACGTCATCTGTTTCGACAAGACGGGCACCCTCACCACCACCTCCCCCCGCGTGGCGAGCATGGTGACCCGAAACGGCGCCACCCGTGAGGAGCTGCTCCAGCTCGCCTGCTCGGCCGAGGCGCACAACCACCACCCCCTCGCCGAGGCGCTGAAGACCGCGGCTGAAGCCGCCGGCGTGGACCCCACACCTCACGATGTCTGCGAATACTTCCTCGGGCAAGGCGTCCAGGCCGTGGTGGCGGAGCGCACCATCCACGTGGGCAACGCCAAGCTCATGCGCCGTTTCGAGATCCCCCTGGACGAAGCCGCCGAGCAAGCCGAAGCCTTGGCCGAAAGCGGTCTCACCGTGCTCTACCTCGCGCGGGACGGCGCAGTGCTGGGTCTCTTCGGCGTGGCCAACCCACTGCGGGAGGAGGCCGCCGTGGTGACGGCTGCGCTCATGCGGGAAGGAGCGGAGCTCTGTCTGGTGACAGGGGATGAAGCGACCTCCGTGAACCAGCTCGCCAAGACCCTCGGCGTGGAGCGCGCCTACAGCTCGGTGATGCCTGACGGCAAGGCCGCCATCGTCACCGATCTGCAGCAACAAGGCAGCCGTGTGGTCATGGTGGGCGACGGCGTCAATGACGCGTTGGCGCTGGCCACCGCCGACGTGGGCGTGGCGCTGGGCGCGGGCGCCTCCGAAGCCGCCATGGAGGCGGCGGACATCGCGCTGGTGGGCGACGATCTGAATCAACTGCTCTACATCCGCGGCCTCAGTCGGCAGACCCTCGCCGTGGCGCGGCAGAACTTCCTCATCGCCAGCGGCTCCAACGTGCTGGGCGCGGCGGCCGGCGCGTTGGGCCTTCTGTCGCCGCTCACGGCCGGGTTGCTGCACATCGGCCACACCCTCGCCGTGCTCGGCAACTCCGCGCGTCTCTTGGGCTACGAACGACCAGCGGAACGCGTCGACACGCCTGAAAACGCTTGAAGGATTACGCATGCATCTCGATGATCTGTTGGCGTTGCGCCATTTTGCGGCCATCGCGCACCACATTCCAGGCCGGCTGCGGCTGAAGTTCGACCCTGCGGTCCGCGACCACCCTCGTTTCGAGGCCCTGCGCGAAGCGGAGCGTCTCTTCCCAGGCGTGGTGAACGCGCGGGTGAACACCATGGCGCGCTCCATGATCGTGGAATACGACCCTGCCGTGGCTGAGCCGGAGCTGGTCCAGAATCTTTTCGCAGGAGACGACGCCACCGCTGCGGCGAGCGCCGCGCGCCTGGCGGAAGCGTACGGCCACGGCGGTTGAGCCTCGTCTCGTTTCATACGCACTCACCATACGCACTCACCATTCGCATCACAGGAGGATTCATTGATGAGTGGACATGCATCCAAGACCGGCGGCTCCCCCGGTTTCGACATGACCCAAGCCCAACCCGGCGCAGCACAGTCCCCCGGGCTCGGCCACATGCACCTCAACGAGCATCTTACCGGGGACATCTCCAACGTGGGTATGGGCGGCATGGCCGGCGGACCGACCACGGCGCAGCCGCAAGGCCCGCAAGCCGCCGCTTCCTCGGCCTACGGCTATCCCGGAGGTCAAGCTCAGCCGGGCGGTGAAGGGGCCCAAAGCCACGCTTGCGGCGGGAAAGACGCTGCCGGCGCCGCCGGTCACGCACAGGAAGCGCAGTATGGTCCTCAGTATGGCGGGCCCTATGCGCCTCCCATGTACGGTCCCGAGTATGGTCCTCAGTATCGCGGGCCCTATGCGCCTCCCATGTACGGTCCCGAGTATGGTCCTCAGTATGGCGGTCACCCATCCTACGGCCCGGCCATGGGCGCCCCTTATGCGCCCCAGCAGCCGCCGTTCCCGCAAGGCGGTCCCGCCTTCATGGCGCAAGCTCCGGGCGGACCACAGTTCATGGCGCAAGGACAGCCCTACGGCGGTCAAGGCGGCTCCGTCTGCGGCGGCCACGGGCAGGGAGGTGAGGCGTATGGTCCCATGCCCGGGGCATCCGGCTCTGATCAGGCGCAGATGTTCGGCCACATGTCCGGCATCGCTTCGGATTTGATGCAAGGTCGTTCACCCAATCCACAGCAGGTCATGGGTGTGCTGGAGAGCTGTTCCTCACAGTTTTGGAAGGGCGCGGTCGTGGGGGCAGGGCTGGCGATGCTGTTGTCGAACAGCGCCGTGAAGGACGCTCTGGGCGGTCTGCTGAACAGCGCGACGAGCGGCTTCGGTGGCGATTCAAAATCATAAACAATAATAAGGAGTTGGCAATGAGTATGTACAATGCGCCCATGGCGCGTCCTGGGGCAGGGTCCATGCAGAGCGCTTCACAGCACGGGCCATCCACCATGAACACGGCGTTGGCTGTGGGCGGGGTGGGGCTGATCATCGGCGCGGCGGGTGGACTGGCGCAAGGCTTTGCGCAGATGCGCGCTGGCTCCATGACAACCGAGCAAGTGGTGGGTCACACCGCCAAGGAAGCCGCCGGCACGGGACTTGCGGCAGCGGCAGGCGCTGCAGTGGCGTCATCCTTGGGGACGCGTGGCGTGTTGGGC
Source organism: uncultured Desulfovibrionaceae bacterium (assembly GCA_964455395.1). GTDB lineage: Bacteria > Desulfobacterota > Desulfovibrionia > Desulfovibrionales > Desulfovibrionaceae > CAYVWB01. The sequence goes on along the minus strand of CAYVWB010000067.1, from coordinate 8,466 downwards.
GTGGCGGCCATGGTGGCCGTGGGCGCGGCGGCCAAGTACGCGTGGGATCAAACCATCGCCGGCGGCTGTGTCACGCCGGAGTCTGCGCAGAACGAAGCAGCGCCGGCAGCCAAGTCGGCCAAACAGGCCGCGAAGTAGGTTCGTCATGAGTCAATACCAGTACCCATACGCGCAGTATCCGCAGTATCCGTATGCACAACAACCTGCCATGCAACAGCAACAGCAGCCGTACGCATCGTATTACCCACATCCACAAACCTACGGCAATAGTCAGAGCGCAACTCAGTACTGTGCGTCTCCAGGCGGCGTACAAAGCTGGGTCAATTTCAGTGATGGCCACTACCTCCGTGGCTTCGTGATTGGCGCCGGCGTCGCCGTGTTGCTGACGAACCCGAAGGTGCAGCAAGCTGTCGTCAAAGGGGCGGTGAGCCTGTGGACAGCGGCGCAGGGCACGGTGGAAGAGCTCAAGGAGAAGGTGCAGGACATGCGCGCCGAGATGAGCCACAAAGGCGCCGCCGGGAGCGAGAAGTCGTGACCTTCCCAGTCGCGGACGAGAACGCCGCTGGGCCGCTGCAGCTCCGCCAGAAGAATGCGCGCGAGTATGCCAAGACAGGCATGGTCGTCTCGCTGGGGGCCCTCGTGGTTACCGGTTTTCTCAAGAACGACGCCGCTCGCAAGCTGCACGTCGCCTCCGGAGTGGCGCTCATCGGCTTCTCCTGGTGGCATCATTCGCTCTATCAAAAACGCGAGGATCGCGCGTGAATTCCGACTCCGCAGCCGGCGCCCATCCCCAGGGCGCCGGCCCCATTTCCCAGCGAAAACGAGGGCCAAACCCTCTGGATTTCGTCATCGTCCACGAGCTCCCGAATCGCCTGCGGCTACGGAGCGCACGACTCCTCGATCCCACTCTGGACGCCTCGTATCTTGAGGCGTTGCTAAGCGCCATCGAGGGAGTTCTGTCGGTACGCGTGAACAGCCGCGCGCAGTGTGTCGTCGTGGAATACAGCGGTGATTCCGACTGCCGCGCAGAGGTGCTGGCGCTACTCCACGCCATCCCCATGGAGGCGTATTTGCCCGAAATTCCCGTGGTGGAGGACGCCGACCCGGTCCGCACCGCCGCCCGCGGCGTGCTTGCCTTGGCCACGCCCTTTCTGCCGCGCCAAGTGGCTGCGCCGCTGGCTTGGCTGAACGGAGCGGCCATCATCGTGCGGGGCGTGGAGACGCTCATCATGCGGGGCGTCAAAGTGGAGACCCTGGACGGCGCCGTGGTGGGCTTCTCCCTGTTGCGGAAGGATTACGCCACGGCCAACGTCATCGTGGCGCTGCTTGGTCTGGCCCACTATCTGGAACACCGTCTGGAGCATAACGCAACGGAATTACTGAAAAGTCTCCTGCGGCCACAGGCAGACTCCGTCTGGGTGGTCCGCGAAGGCCTGGAGCAGGAAGCGAAACTCTCGGATCTCGTCCCAGGGGACCACGTGGTCTGTGGAGCCGGCGAACAGATTCCCGTGGACGGCGTGGTGGTGGAGGGCGAAGCGTCGCTCAACACCAGCTCCATCTCCGGCGAATCCGCGCCGGCGCACGCCGAGCCCGGGGACGAGGTCCTCTCGGGCAGCGTGGTTGAGGAAGGCCGCCTTGTGGTGGAAGCGCGGGAGGTCGGATCCAGTACGCACCTTGCTCGTATCGGACGCTATCTGGAGACGTCATTACGATACAAATCCAAGACACAAAGACGTACAGCCGAGCTTGCAGACAGACTCGCCCCGGCCACGCTGGGGCTGGGGCTAGGCATGTTCCTCCTTACACGTGACATCCGCCGTTCGGCTTCCGTACTGACCGTGGACTATTCCTGCGCCTTGAAGCTCGCAAGTCCTGTCGCCGTGCGCACCAGCATGTACGCGGCCGGCAAGGAAGGCGTGTTGCTCAAGGGCGCGCAGGCGTTGGAGTCCCTGGCCAAGGTCGACGTCATCGTGTTCGACAAGACAGGCACGCTGACCACAGGCGACCTCGCCGTGACCGACGTGGTTCCCGCGCCCGAGCTCCCTGATCCCCTGGATGCAGACGGCCTGCTTGCCCTTGCCGCCGCGGCGGAAGCGCATTACGGTCATCCTGTGGCGCGCGCCGTGGTGGCTGAAGCCGAACGCCGGGAGCTCGACCTGCCCATGCTCAGCCAGGTGGATTTCATCGTGGCGCATGGCGTGGCCGCGTTCGTGGAGGGCCGTGAGGTGCTTGTGGGCAGTCGGCACTTCATCGCCGAGGACGAAGGCGTGAACTGCGACGCCATGGAAGCGGACGCCAAAGCATTGCGCGCCCAAGGGAAATCCCTGCTGTATGTGGCTTCGGAGAAGCGCCTGCTTGGTGTCATCGCCCTGCGGGACACTGTGCGCGACGAAGCCGAGGACACGCTCGAAGGCCTCAAATCCGCTGGGGTGCGTCGCGTCGTCGTGCTTACGGGGGATCACCAGGATTCCGCGGCGCGACTGCTGGAGCGACTCCCTCAGATCGACGAGATCCACGCCGAGCTCAAGCCAGAGGAAAAGGCCGCCATCGTGCGCCGGCTGCAGGACGAACACGCGAGCCTCGCTTTCGTGGGCGACGGCGTGAACGACGCGCCGGCGCTCGTCACCGCGGACGTGGGAATCTGTATGCCCCAAGCCGCCGATCTGGCTCGGGAATCCGCGCAGGTGGCGCTTCTGCGGGAGGACCTGCGGGGTCTGCTGGTGGCAAGGGAGACCGCAGCCCGCGCCGAGCGCATCATGACGCGCAGTTTCGCAGCCACGTTGGGGCTGAACTCCACGGTCATCGTGCTGGCGGCCTTCGGCGTCACGCCGCCGCTCGTCTCCGCCATGCTCCACAACATCTCCACCATCGGCATCCTCAGCGCCGCCGCGGCCACAGGCGCGCGGCCCCCCCGCCTGGCGTCTCACCCCACACCCATCACGGAGGCGGCGCATGCGCATGACCTTGACTGAAGCGCCTGCAGGCGCGCCCATGGAACTCATCGCTATCTCCGAACCAGAGCTCGCCGTCCGGTTGCGGCGCCTCGGGGTGGAGGAGGGGACACAACTCACCCGGGACGCCGAGACCATCGCCACCCCCAGCGTGCGTCTCCAGGTGGTGCAACAGTCCCGGCAGGCCGAGGCGACTCATGGCGCCGCCGACGTGACGCTCTCCGGTGAATTGGCGGCTCGCGTGCTGGCGCATTTGGATGACGACCGAAAGCTCCCCTTGCCGGAGCTCGCCCTCGGCGACGAAGGCCACGTGGAAGGCCTGGTCTCCGGCACGGCCTTGGCGCGCGCGTTGGAAGCGCTGGGATTGCGGGAGGGGGACCGCATCCGCATGGCGCGGCGGCTGCCGCCCATGCGCTTCGCGGCGTTGTTGCGCGAAGGCGACCGTGCTCGGGGACGCGTGGGCCTCAGCGAGGGCCAGGCGGCCATGGTGCTGGGTCGACTCGTGGGGGATGAGGGCGACACAGCGGTGGTCAAGCTGCTGCAGTTCGCCATGGCGCGGGTGGGCGCGGCTTTCCTTGTGGAGACGGTGCTGGGCGACGCCTCCACGGTCAAGCCGTTGGAGCGCCTGGGCGTCGTCCCGGGCGTGTTGCTCTCCTTGGAGGATGTCACGCCTTCGCAGGAAGTCTCCCTGGCGGGCCATGCCTCCATCCGTCTCGTCACGCAGACGGGGCTCGCCTTTCTCGTCCATCCCCACGACGCCGCGCGCATGACCGTGCGGATGGTGTGAACGGACCACGCCCAGGGTCCACAGCGCCGCTCCGGGAGCGTCTCCAAGAGACCTGCGCGGACGCCTCGCGTCACCTTGCCGGCCCTGCCTGCCCGACCCGTCACCCGACTCCGTCGATGCGTTCTCAGGCGTCCCGCCCACAGGAGCGCGCCGAGCGGCGCACGTTCGCGGGCGAGGCTCCCATACCCCCACCATGACGCCGAAGCGCTCGTTCGCCAGCAGACGCGCCAACTGCCGCGGACTCAATCGAGCATGGCCGGCTTTTCCTCGGGGCTGAAGCGACCCGGCGCGCGGAAGAAACGCTCGTCCTCATTCTGGACATGATCGGGAGAGAAGGCCGTGCGCTTCCGCAGCGTTTCGGCCAGGGTGACGGAGCCGCCGTGGCCGGAGAAGACGGCCTTGCTCCAGACCGTTTTCCATGTGCTGGTCGCCCTGGCGGCCCTCGATGAGCGCATCTGACACGGCCTGGCGCTCCAGCGAGCGCGTCTTGCGCCCGTGCTCCCGGGAGTGCAGGTCCTCCTCCTTATCCTCCTCCTTGTCCGTGTCGTGGTCGTGGTGCGGGTGATTTCCAGGCCCAGGAAGATGGGCGGCAATCCGGCGCTGGCGGGGCCCCAGCAGGACGACTTCCTTGTTTCGGACGACGGCCGTGCAATCGATGAAGCAGTGCTCATGCGTTGATGGAGATAATGGCTCCCTGGGAGTCGCTAGTTTGTCGTGTCGGCGTGGAGCGCGTGTGCGGCGGGTGAGGGCCCCGCAATGCGCTCCCATGCGGTCTGGGCCAGGCGTCATGCGAGGTTGGCCGGTGGCGCAGCTTCGTGCAGAGGATGAAGCCGCAGCGCACGGCTGAAGGTCTCCAGCCCCCCCCGAGGCGCGTTTCTCTTCGGAGTGCAACGAAGGGCGCAAGGGCGAGGGCACGTCATGGGGCGCCTCCCGTCCGGTTCGGTGCAGCGGGAGTTCGCAGGGCGCCGAGGGCAATGGCGCATCCGTCTGGAGGTGAGTATAAACTGGTGATATTCCACGCATCATGAAGGAGAACAGCTGCGTCGACCCGGCCGGTCTGGTAGAAAAGGCCTCGTGTTTCAGTCAAACCAGCGAGGTCTTCACCCCATGTCTGCATCATCCAGCCACTCCGAACCGCGCGTGCTCTGGTTCGAAACCCTCAAGAACGAGGACGTCCCGCGCGTGGGCGGGAAGAACGCCTCCCTCGGGGAGATGCTCCGCGCCTTGACCGGCCATGGCGTCGAGGTGCCTGGCGGGTTCGCCACCACGGCTGCGGCCTATCGCGAATTCATGGAGGCCAACGGTCTTCCCGAGAAGATCCGCAAACGGCTGCAGGCTTTCCATGACGGGGAGAAGTCCCTTCATGAGACGGGCGTGGCCATCCGCAGGCTTTTCGGCCAGGCCAGCCTGCCCGAGGCGATCCGTAAAGCCGTCCGCGACGCCTACGCCGAGCTCTGCAGCCGGCTGGACCGCGAGGACGCCGACGTGGCGGTGCGTTCCAGCGCCACCGCCGAGGACCTGCCCGAGGCGAGTTTCGCCGGTCAGCAGGAAAGTTTCCTCAATGTCACCGGCGCGGAGGACTTGCTGGACGCCGTGAAGCGCTGTTTCGCATCCTTGTATACGGATCGGGCCATCAGCTATCGGGAGGAGCGCGGTTTCGACCACTTGCGCATCGCGCTTTCCGTGGGCGTGCAGGAAATGGTTCGCGCGGATCTGGAAGGGGGCGCCGCCGGCGTCATGTTCTCCCTGGACACGGAGACGGGCTTCCCTCACGCTGTGCTCATCGACGGCGCGTGGGGGCTTGGCGAGAACGTGGTGCAAGGCGCCGTGACGCCCGACGAGTTCCGCGTCTTCAAGCCGCTGCTCAAGGATCCGGCGCTGCGGCCCATCGTGGACCGCGCCCTGGGCGACAAGGAGCGCAAGATGGTCTACGCCGCCGGGGGCTCCAAGACGACCCGGAACATCCGCACTCCCAAGGAGGCGCGCGAACGTTACGTGCTCGATGACGACGAAGTCCTTACCCTGGCGCGATGGGCCGTGGCCATCGAGGAACATTACGGCCGCCCCATGGACATGGAATGGGCCAAGGACGGCCGCACCGGCGAGCTGAAAATTGTTCAGGCGCGGCCGGAGACCGTGCAGTCCCGCAAGAACGCCGGCTCCCTGAAGACCTACACCCTCAACGAGCGCGGAACCCCTGTGGCGCAGGGGGTCAGCGTGGGAGACGCCGTGGCTGCAGGCCGCGCCATCAAGCTCAAGTCGCCGTATGAGATAGACCGGTTCGAAGCCGGGGCCGTGCTGGTGACGGAGATGACCGACCCGGACTGGGCTCCGGTCATGAAGCAGGCTGCAGCCATCGTCACCGAACACGGCGGCCGCACCAGCCATGCAGCCATCGTCAGCCGGGAGCTGGGCATACCCGCCGTGGTGGGGGCGGACGGCGCCATGGAGGCCATTCCCCAGGGACGCATGGTCACCGTCTCCTGCGCGGAGGGGGACACGGGCTATGTGTATGACGAAGGCCTGGACTTCACCGTCCGGGAGCTGGACCTGCAGGACCTGCCCGCAACGCGCACCAAGCTGATGCTGAACGTGGCGAGCCCGGCCGCAGCATACCGGTGGTGGCGGCTGCCGGCGCAGGGCGTGGGTCTGGCGCGCATGGAGTTCGTCATCAACAACGTCATCAAAGCGCATCCCCTGGCGCTGCTCCATGTGGACGAACTGGAGGACGCCGAGGTCAAACGCGAGATCAAGGCCATGGCGAAGCATTATGACGACCCGCCGGAGTTCTTCGTGGATCAACTGGCGCTGGGCCTGGGGAAGATCGCTTCGGCGCAGCATCCCCACCCGGTCATCGTGCGCATGAGCGACTTCAAGACCAACGAGTACGCCCAACTCCTCGGCGGGGCCGCCTTCGAACCGCAGGAGGCCAATCCCATGCTCGGCTTCCGCGGCGCCGCGCGGTATTATTCCCGGCAGTACGCGCCGGGGTTCGCCCTGGAATGCCTCGCCGTGAAGCGCGCGCGCGAGGTGCTGGGCTTCCGCAACATCGCCGTGATGATTCCGTTCTGCCGCACCGTGGAGGAGGCCGACCGCGTGCTCATGGAACTCGCCAAGAACGGCCTGGTGCGCGGCAAGGACGGCCTGGAGGTGCTGGTGATGGCGGAAATCCCCGCCAACGTGCTGCAAGCGGAGGCCTTCGCCGAGCGTTTCGACGGGTTCTCCATCGGCGGCAACGACCTCACCCAACTCACCCTTGGCGTGGACCGCGACTCCGGCGAGCTCGCCCACCTCTTCGACGAGCAGAACGAGGCGGTCAAGCGACTGGTCGCCATGCTCATCGAAACCGCGCACGGCAAGGGGGTGAAGGTGGGCTTTTGCGGACAAGCCCCCAGCGACCACCCCGAATTCGCCGCGTTTCTGGTGGAGCATGGGGTGGACTCCATGTCCCTCAACCCGGACGCCATGCTCGTCACCCTGCGCCAGGTGGCGGAAACGGAAGCGCGGCTCGGCTCGCAGTCGGAGTAGACGCCTGCTCCAGGGGCCGGGGTGCACCCGCTACGGCCACGCTGGTGCGCTGATGGCGCCGCGCCCGTCCTCGGGACGCGGCCGTGGGGGGCTCATGAAGTGCGAATCGCTCCGGGAATGCGCTTGCGCAACCTCCCGAGACAGACGTGGAGAGAAGGACGTATTGCATGACTGACTTGTTGTTTCGGCGGGGCCATGTCGCAGCGCCTGAACGCGTGGTGTGGCGTTCCCCGTCATTGCGGATCGTTTCGATATGCTGGATTGTTCTGACAGGGATGACGTGGTGGCCGGGCGCGGCCGCGGGGGTGTTCGCCTGGCAGCCGGCGCAGCAGACTGTCCAGGAGGCAGGCGCGCCTGCAGCGGTGGACGCGCAATCGCTCTCCCAGTGCGTCCGGGAGAAGAACATCTGCCTGCGCTCTTGTTACGACATCGTGCGCCCCCGGGAAAAGCTCGATTGCATGACGACCTGTCGCGACACGTACGAGACGTGTCGGGCGAACGCGACCTGAAGGAACCGTTCCGGTATGTCTTGACAGGCCAAGCCCAGGTCTTATATCGTTTCGTACCTGAAGGGGAGTAGCTTCAAGGACAGGGTCAACAGTCCGGCGCGTCGGTTTGTCATGCATACGGCGACACGCGCCTGGCCCCGTCATCGGACGCGGGAACGCGTCGCCATGGGTGCGCCACGCCCAGGCGATTCCCGAAGCCGACGAGCGAGACCTTCGGCAGAAATCATGCCGGAGACTCGTCATGCGCCCCACACGGCGCTGCCCCTCAAGTCTCCGGCCAACCTCAGGCCTTGGAGGCTCCAGTGCAGCACCCCTCACTCCAGACCGACAGCACCCCCGTCCGCGCAGCCGAGACGACCCGGCCCAAGCTTCTCGTTGCGGCCGTGGCGATTCTCTTCGCCGTGGCGTCCGTCTTCGTCACCTTCGACTACGCAGACGCCAAACGCTTCGGCGGCGGCAAATCTTTCGGCTCCAAACGCTCGTATTCCTCGGGCTACGACAAACCCGCAGCGCCCTCCCGCACACAGGACGCGCAACGCGCCGCGCCCGGCCAACCCGGTCGTTCCGCCTTCGGCGGCATGGGGGGCGGCGGGCGCATCCACGAGGACTGGGCGCGGCGCAAGCTCGCGCGGCTCTTTCCCCAACTGGGCAGCGTGACGCTCGATCATGCCTGGGCGGGCCGCATCGCCAT
>CAYVWB010000066.1:0-24553 GCA_964455395.1 uncultured Desulfovibrionaceae bacterium | reverse complement strand
CTGCCGTATCCAGGATGACCACGTCGCGGCCTTCAGCTTTGGCGTGGGCCACGGCGTCCTTGGCGATGTCCACGGGGTTCATTTCCACCGAGGAGTCGTAGACGGGCATGTCCAGCTGCCGGCCCAAGGCGTGGAGCTGCTGGATGGCCGCGGGCCGGTAGACGTCCGCCGGGACCATGAGCGGCGCTTTCTTCTCCTTGCGCAAATAGAGCGAGAGCTTGGCCGTGGTGGTGGTCTTGCCCGAGCCTTGCAAGCCGACCATCATGATGACGGTGGGACCCTCGTCTTCAGGAGCGAGGTTCAACCCGGCTTGTTCGCCCCCGAGGAGCTCCACCAGCTCGTCGTGCACGATCTTGACGACTTGCTGCCCCGGCGTGAGACTGCCGAGGACGTCCTGACCCAAGGCGCGCTCCTTCACGCGCTCCACGAAGTCCTTGACCACCTTGTAGTTGACGTCGGCTTCCAGCAGGGCCAGGCGCACTTCGCGCAAGCCGGCCTGCACGTTCTCCTCGGTCAGGCGACCCTGACCGCGGAACTTCTTGAAGACGTCGTTGAGGCGATCGGAAAGACTCTCGAACATGGGTGCTCCTGCGGGGCGCGCGATGGGCGTTGGCGGCCGCCGTCATGGGCGTTGGACGCAAAGGGACCTGGGCGAAAGAGCGAGTTTGTTACACGATGCATCCGCCCTCGTCAAGCGACAGGAGCCCGAGGAAAACGCCTTTTTTCGTGGACGGAAATTCACCACTCGCGTATCCTCCCCTTTTCGGAACACGATCTTTTTCCGCACACGGGTTGACCACCGCAGACCGCGAGACGGCAAGGACCGCATGCGAACCCTCATCATCCTCATCCTCCTGGCCGGCCTGGGCTATGGCGGCTGGCTCTATTTCGGACCCCGACAAGAGACGGCTGTCCGCGTGCTGGAGACGGCTCGTGTGGCCAGAAGCGACGTCCGTGAAGTGCTGGAGGCGACAGGCATCGTCAAATCCCAGGTAGGCGCCGTGGTCAAGATAGGCGTGCGCGCCACCGGCGAAATCGTCGAGCTGCCCTACCGCGTGGGCGACCGCGTGCTCAAGGGTCAGCTCATCGCCGCCATCGACGACCGCGAACTGCGCACCCAGTTGCGCCAGGCCCAGGCCGATCACGAAATCGCCAAAGCCCGCGCAGAATACGCCCGCTACGACCTCGCCCGTCAGCGCGAACTCTACGAAAAACAGCTCGTGGACCGCGACACCCTCGAAGAGGCCGAGGAGAACGCGCGCATCCGCGCCGCCGAGGTCGCACGCCGTGAAGCCGAGTTGGACGCCATCCGCGTACGACTCTCCTACACGAAAATATACAGTCCCATCGACGGCGTGGTGAGTCAGATCTCCGCGCAGGAGGGCGAGACCGTGGTGACCGGCCTGCAAGTGGCCAACCTCATCACCGTACTCGATCCCACCCGGCTGGAAATGTGGATCTACATGGATGAAACCGACGTGGGCCGCGTGGAGCCGGGGCAACCCGTGGAGTTCACCGTGGACGCTTACCCCGACCGCGTCTTCGAGACACAGGTCGAGCAGATCTACCCCCAACCCGAAATCCGCGACAACATCGTCTACTACCAGGTCCTTTGTCCACTGACGACGGAACAAGCCCAGTGGCTGCGTCCCGAGATGACCACCCAATGCCGTGTGGTGGTGGAGTCACGCGAAGACGTGTTGGCGCTGCCCAACAACGCCCTCAAGTGGGTCGGCGACGGCATGGCCGTCTTCGTCGTGGAAGAGCGCGCCGCCGCCAGTGCGCTCGAAAGCGCCGCCAATGCTTCCGGAAACGCCACGAACCTCGGCGCGCCCCGCCGCCTGCTGGAGGGCGAGGGCTTTACCCTGGGCCTGCGGGGCCTGACTCACAGCGAGGTGGCTTCCGGTCTTGAGGAAGGCGAACGCGTCGCCACGCAGATCATCCTCCCTGAAACCGAGAATGCCGACAGTGGAGGGCGCGGCGGGCGTCGCTGAACGGCGTGACTCCATCTGGCCCGCCATCCGCTCCGCTTCTGCAAGGAAAACACGCCCCATGCCCGCCTCCGCCTCACGCGCCGCCCCCGATGGTGCGACAGCCCCCCTCATCCAGCTGGAACGCGTGGTGAAACGCTACCCCCGCGCCGGCGGCGACGCCGGGCGTCAGAAGGGGAACGATGCGCACGCGGAGGCGGACGGCGCCGCGCTGGATGACGTCACCGTGCTGCACGGCGTGGACCTTGCCGTGGCGCGTGGCGAGTTCGTGGCCTTGCAGGGTACTTCCGGCTCGGGCAAATCCACCTTGTTGCACATCATCGGTCTCTTGGACCGCCCCAGCTCGGGCCGCTATCTGCTGGAAGGCCGCGACGTGGCGGGCTTGCCGGACGACGAGGCCAGCGCCGTGCGCAACCGCGCCATCGGCTTCGTCTTCCAGTCCTTCTATCTGGTGCCGTACATCAGCGCGTTGGACAACGTGCTCATGCCCGGGCTCTACAGCGGCCGCAGCCGGTCGGCCTTGCGCGCTCGCGGGGAAGCGCTGCTCGCCATGGTGGGCCTGCAGGACCGCGCGCGCCACCGGCCGTCCCAGCTGTCGGGGGGGCAGCAGCAGCGGGTGGCCTTGGCTCGCGCGCTCATCAACGAGCCCTCCCTGCTGCTGGCGGACGAACCCACGGGGCAGCTGGACGCCGCCACCAGCCGGGAGATCATGACGCTCATCAGCGACATTCACCAGCGTGGCGCCACCGTGGTGCTGGTGACGCACGATGAAGCCACTGCAGAGTACGCGAGCCGCCGCGTTCTGGTGGAGGACGGCCGCATCGTCGGGGGGTGAGGGGGCGGAAGGCGGGTGGACGACGGCTCGGCCGCTTCGCCTGCTGTCGGGGTTCGATCTCAGCCACGCACCCGGGCGCCGCATCAGGGCGTCGCCACCACCACGCAGTTCCTGCCCACTTTCTTGGCGCGGTAGAGGGCTTCGTCCGCTGCGCGCAACATTTCCTCGATGAGGGCGAAGCGTTCGTGCTGCCGTGACGCGCCTTCGCCGCGGCGTTGGCTGGGGTCCATGCTGCTCTGCAGACGCACGCCGTGACAGTCGTGGGTCAGGCCGGGCAGGCAGCTCACCCCGATGCTCACGGTGACGCGCAAGGTCCTCTGTGGCTGCGCGGGGGTCGCTTCGAAGACGCAGTCCGCCACGCGGGCGCGGATGCGTTCGGCCACGGCGCAGGCGGCTTCGAGGTTCGTCTCGGGCAGGAGCACCACGAACTCCTCGCCGCCCAGCCGACCCACGATGTCCACGTCGCGCACGGACTGGATGGTGATTTCCGCAAGCCGCTTGAGCACCGTGTCGCCCACCTCGTGGCCGTGGGTGTCGTTGACGTGCTTGAAGTTGTCGGCGTCGAGCATGAGCAGGGTCGTGGGCGTATCGAAGCGTTCGGCGCGGCGGCGGGCCTGATCGGCCAGTTCAAGGAAGTGGCGTCGGTTCCAGACTTTGGTCAGGGGGTCCGTGGTGGCGAGCTCGCGCAGCTGCTCCTCGGCCTGTTTGCGCGCGGTGATGTCATGAGCGAAGATGATGACGCCGGCGTATTCGCCGCTGGCGTCGCGCTGGGGGGTCTGGTCCATGGCGTACCAGCGTTCGCGGCCTTCGGTGAAGGCGAGCTGGCGTTCCTCTCGCAGGAGGCCGCCGTTGGCGGCGGCTCGTCGGCTGAGATCGGCCATGGCTTGGGCGGTGTGTTTCGGGAAGAGCTCCTCCATGTGCTTGCCGAGGAGCGCCTCGTCGCTGCGGCCCAGCTCCCGGCGCACGGCTTCGTTGACACGAACAAGCCGGCCCGCGGGGTCCAGATAGAAGACGAGGGTGAGCATGGCGTCCAGGATGGCGGAGACTTCCCGCTCCCGGGCCAAGCGCCGGTCCTGCTCCATTTTCAGGCGGAGGACGGCGTTCACGCGGGCCAGCAGCTCCAGCTTGCGCAGGGGCTTGTGGATATAGTCCGCCACGCCGGCGCCGAACGCTGCAGCGAGGGTCTCCTCGTCGTCGGAGGAGGTGACCATGATGATGGGGGTGGCCTCCAGGCCGGGCAGAGCCTTGATGCGGCGCGTGGCTTCGATGCCGTCCATGCCGGGCATCTGCACATCCATGAGGATGCAGTCCGGCTTGTGTTCGCGGGCGTATTCCACGGCGCTGTGGCCATCCAGGGCCACGCCGAGTTCGTAGAGGTCTGCGAGCATTTCCACCAAAACGTCGATGTTGGCGCTGACGTCGTCCACCACGAGCAGGGCGCATTGCGAGAGATCGTGCATGAGTCGTTCCTTGGGTCAGGACATCTTGCCGGGGGGCTCGGCGTGCGCGAGTCTGTCGAGCAGGGCATCCACGGCGGCGACGGCTTCCTTGAATCGGTACGCGTTCGCCAAGCGCTCCAGGGCGGCGAACTCGTCGCGGTAGCCGTCGCGGAAATGTGCGGCCAGGGCGCGCGGCGCGGCCAGCGCCTCCCGGACCTGTCTTGGATTGGCTTTGACCAGGGGCGGGCGCAGCGCTTCCAGGGCGCGGCGGAAGTCCGCCAGGGAGACGTGCGCGGCGTCTCCGATGATGTCCGGGGTGATGTTTGGGTTGACGTCCGGGTTGACGTTCGGGGTGATGTCCGGGGTGGCGGAGGCGTCCGCCATGGGGGCCGCATCAGCGGTGTCGGGGGCGGTCGCCAGCTCCATGGCGGCGTCGACCTCCGCGAAGCGACGGCGCACGGTCTCCGCCAGCGCAGGCAGCGCCTGGAGGGAGCGCTCACGAGCCGCCAGCTCCAGGGACTTGGCGGCCCGGCGCAACGCGTTGGCGCCCACGTTGCCGGCGGCGCCGGCCAGGGAATGCGCGTCCAGAGCGAGACTGTCCAGCAGGTCGTGGTGTGCGTCCGCCACGTCGGACTCGTCTGACCGCTCCCCTGGCGCGGTTCGGGACGCCGCAACCCGCTGCGCCGTGGCGTGGAGTTTCTCCGGAAGCGCCTGTTGCGAACGCACGGTGTTGGCGAGGAGCCTGGCGTACACCGCCGCCGAAACGCCCAGACGGCGCATGGCGCCGGCGGCGTCCAGCACGTCGGGGTCGACTTCGTCCGGGGGGAGCGGAGCGGCCGGGGTGTCGGCCATGGCGGCGTGGTCCGTCCGATTCTGCGTGATGGCGGCGCCCGTCTCAGCGGTTTCGTCCGTCTCAGCCGGATCGGCCATTGCAGCAGTCGCGTCTGTCTCGGCGTTTTCGACAGGCTCCTGCGTTTCGGCGGCATGGGAGGACGTAGCCGGCGCGGTGTTCAGAAACGCCGGGTCGATGTGGCGCTCCAGGGTCTTGAAGAGAGCGACGCGATCGATGGGCTTGGGGAGGTAGTCGTCCATGCCGGCGTCCAGACACTTTTCGCGGTCGCCTTTCATGGCGTTGGCCGTCATGGCGATGATGGGCAGAGGCGCGCCATCCAGCCAGCTGCGGATGCGCATGGTGGCCTCGAGGCCGTCCATTTCTGGCATCTGGACGTCCATGAGCACGGCGGCGTACTGTTTCTGTTGGACCATCTCCAGCGCGCGGCGGCCGTTCTCGGCGACGTCCACCTGATAGCCGGCGAGCTTGAGCACCTCTGTGGCCACGAGTTGGTTGGCGGGGTTGTCCTCCGCCAGCAGCAAGGGCGCGCCGTGGTAGCGCGCGTCCTCGAAGAGGGGCAGCGCGCCGTCGGGTGGCGCGGCGTCGCCACGCCGGGGGCCGCCGAAGAGCTCCATGATCACGTCGAAGAGGGTGGATTGCTTGACAGGTTTGGTGAGAAACGCCGAGACGCCGAGTGCTTCAGCCGCCACGAGCTCCTTGTCGCGGCCGTACGCGCTGATCATGATGACAGGGGGATGGCGCGGCGCGGCGAGGATCGCCTCGGCCACGGCCATGCCGTCCAGGCCGGGGAGTTTCCAGTCCACCACGGCCAGTCCCAGAGGGTTCTCGGCTTGCGCGGTCGTCTCCAGCAGGGCGAGGGCTTCTTCGCCGGTGGCGGCTTCCAGGGGCGACATGCCGAAGTCCTCCAGCATGCGGCGCAGCATGAGCCGGCTGGCGTGGTTGTCTTCCACCACCAGCACGCGCATGCCTGTCAGCTCGCGCGGCACGGTTTCTTCCCGTATGTCGCGGGGGTCCTTCATCTCGAAACGGGCCAAGAAGCTGAAGGTGGAGCCGCGGCCCTCCTCGCTCTGCACGACGACGTCTTCGCCGCCCAGCAGGCGCGCCAGTTTGCGGCTGATGGTGAGCCCCAAACCGGTGCCGCCGTATTTGCGGGAGGTGGAGCTGTCCGCCTGGGTGAAGGATTCGAAGATGTGCGCGAGCTTGTCCTGCGGGATGCCCACCCCCGTGTCCTGTACGGCGAAGCGCAGCGCCACGGCCTCGGGCTCCCGGGTTTCCACGTGCGCGCGGATGATGATCTCGCCGTGGCGCGTGAACTTGAAAGCGTTGCCGGTGAGGTTGATGAGCACCTGGCGCAGGCGGAGGGGGTCGCCCACGAGGTGGTTGGGGATGTCTGCGGGAATGTCCGTCACCAGCTCGATTTCCTTTTCGGCGACCTTGTCCCGGAAGTTGTCGGTCACTTCCTCCAGGATATCGCGCAAGCGGAAGGGGACGCGCTCCAGCTCGATGCGGCCGGCTTCGATCTTGGAGAAGTCCAGGATGTCGTTGATGAGTCCCAGGAGCGACCGCGCAGAGGAGCGCAGCACGGTGAGGTACTCGCGCTGCTTGGCGGTGAGGCCGGCGTTCATGAGCAGATCGCTCATGCCGATGATGGCGTTCATGGGCGTACGGATCTCGTGGCTCATGTTGGCGAGAAACTCGCTCTTGGAGCGCGTGGCCTTCTCGGCGGCGTCTTTGGCGCGGATGAGCGCCTCCTCGGCTTCCTTGCGCAGGGAGGCGTCAGAAACGTACGCTTCCCAACCCGAGACGCACTGGATGCGCCCGCTCTCCGCGCCTGGGCCGGCCTGCGCCTGCGAGCAGTCTCCCTCGCCTTCTTCCCCGCCGAGGTTGTGAATGGGCCGAACGCTCATGAAGAGCCAGACGAGGGCGCCGTCCTGCCGGCGCAGCTGGGCCTCGTGGTTCTCCACTGGCTCCCCGGCGGCGAGGGCGGCCTGGATGCGCCGCAACTCGGCGTCGTCCCGGAAGAGTTCGACGGCGGGCGGCGCCTGCGCGATGAGCGTCTCCGCGTCCGCATATCCCAGCAGACGCGCGGCGGCCGGGTTGGCGCTGACCACGGCGCCGTCCAGCACACGGAAGATGCCGAGGGGGGAAAGCTCCACGATGGCCTGGAGATTCTGTTGCACCTCCTTCACGCGGCGCTCGGCGGCTTTGCGCTTGGAGACGTCCTGGATGGAGATATGGACGCGGGACCATGTCTCCAGCGCGTCCGGGGAGATGGCCGTGTGCGCGAGGGTGTGCAGCGTTCTGCCGCGCATGGTGCGGTGCGCGCTCTCCGCAGTGGAGGAAGCCGCGCCCTCGGCGAAAGCTGCAATCTCTTCACGCAGATACGGCAAGGAAGCCTCGGTGAGCGCGCCCACGAAACCCGCAGCGAGGAAGCTTGCCTTGGATGGCGCCTCGAACAGCTCCAGGGTGATCTTGTTGACGTCCAGCAGGACGACCTCGCGAGCCGCTTCCCAGAGCGATTCGGGATGCGCGATGAAGTAGGCGCGGATATCCGTGACGCCCGAGGCCGCAGCGTTTTCCAGATACCGGCGCAGACCGGAGAAGTCCGCTTCCCACAAGGCGATGGGCGAGTCTTCGAAGAGGCTGCGGAAACGGGATTCGGAAGCCTTCAGCAGCTCGCGGGCGCGTTTCTGCTCGGTCACGTCCATGGCGAAGCCGTCGATGCGCTCCAGGCGGCCGTCGTCGTCGAAGGTGGCTCGCGCATTCAGGGAAATCCACACCACCTCGCGGGTTCTGGTGTAGCAGCGCGTCTCGAAATGGGTGACGCGGCGGCGCTCCCGCAGGAGGGCGAGGAATTCGTCGCGGTCGCCGGGATCCACATACATGGAGCTGTTGATATTGCTCACTTCGCGGATCATCGCTTCCGGCGAATCGTAGCCGTAGATGCGCGCGTACTCCCGGTTCATGGTGAGGAAACGGCCCTCCGGCGTGGACTGGAAGACTCCTGTGGGCGAGTTCTCGATGAGAACGCGGTAGCGCTCCTCCGCTTGCTTGAGCTGCGCTTCGGCCTGTTTGCGTTCGGTGATGTCCCGGAAGGTGGTGAAGAGCAGGGTCTCCTCGCCCACATGCGCGGTGGTGGTCACGGCTTCCGTGGGAGAGACGGCGCCGTCCTTGCGCAGGATGTCCACTTCCACGCGCGCGCCGCTCACCAGCGTGCGGATGGGTCCTTCCGGCGCGGCGTCCACCAGCAATCGCGCCATGGGCATGCCCGCCCATTCGGAACTCTCATAGCCGAACAGCGCGGTGGCGGCGGCGTTGGCGCGCAGTACGCGCTTGCCCATGGCCGCGCAGGTGAGGATGGCGTCCCGGGACGTATCCACGATGGCCTGGGTCTGCGCCATGGCGGCTTGCAGGGTGTCCATCACTTCATTGTACCGGGCAGCGATGTGCCCCACCTCCGTGAAGGGCTCCACCGGCGCGCGCAGGCTCATGTCCCCGCTGCCGGCTTGGCGTTCCATCACCTGAAAAAGCTCCAGCGTCTCGGTCTTGGCGCCGTGTTCGGAGACGTTGAGTCCCAGGCGCTCGTTTTCCGCGGAGACACGCAAGGGGTAGAGTCGGTTCAACGCCCTGAGCGCCGCCAGGGGCACAGCGAAAGCGATGACGCCAGCCATGAAGACGCCCAGCAGCTGCACGCCGAGTTGTTCCAGCATGGTAAGGCCCGTGTCGAGAATCGCCGGGTCCCCGAAGAGCGCCACGGCGACCACGCCCCAGACGCCGCAGACCAGATGCACGGGGACGGCGCTCACGGCGTCGTCGATGCGCAGCCGCTCCAGGAGGAGTTCGCTCCACAAGGTCACTTGACCGGCCGCTGCGCCGATGAGCGCGGCTTCCCACGTGCTTACGCAATGACAACACGCCGTGATGGCCACCAGACCGCCCAGACCGCCGTTGATGATGGCTTGAACCCGCGGCGCGCCACGCATCCGCCAGCTCGTGAAGAGCAGGGAAAGCGCTCCGGCTGCGCCGGCAAGAGCCGTCCGCGCGAGGATGCCGGGCACGGCCTCCGTGAGCGCCAGGGTGGACCCACCGTTGAAGCCGAACCAGCCGAACCACAGCAGCAGCGCGCCCAGCACGGCCAGCGGCAGATTGGAAGCGGTGATCTCCTGCGGGGAGCCGTCTTCCGCGAACCGGCCTTGCCGCGGTCCGATGACGAGCAGGGAAGCCAATGCGATGAAGCCCCCCACGCCGTGGACCACCATGCTGCCGGCGAAGTCCACGTAGCCCAGTCGCTCCAACCACCCGGGGGACCCGCCGTCCAGGCCGGCCCAGGTCCAGTGGCCGAAAAGCGGGTACACCGCCAACACCAGCAAGGAAACCACCATGAGGTACGCGCCGAATCGCATGCGTTCCGCCACGGCGCCGGAGAAGATGGCGCCCGCCGTGCCGCAGAACATGGCCTGGTAGAAGAAGAACGCCGCGCCGGAAGCAGGGCCTTCGAAGGGGAAGAAGAAGCCGTCTGCGCCGACAAGACCCGCTTGGCTTGCGCCGAACATGACGCCATAACCCACACTCCAGAAGAGGAGCACGGAGAGCATGAAGTCCGAGAGGTTCTTGATGGCGACGTTGATGGAATTCTTGGACCGGGTGAAGCCCGACTCCAGGCACATGAACCCGCCTTGCATCATGAAGACGAGCGTCGCGGCGATGAGCACCCAGAGGGTATCCATGGAAAGCGGTGGCATGAACAAGCTACTCCGGGGGGAGGACTCCAGAACAATGGCGTAAGAAAAAGGTAAGCAAATTTGCCGAGTTTGTCATAATGAAAAAAACAAAGCGCTTTCAGTGGATTACACGAGGAGGGCGGGGGCACGCCGCAGACCCGCGGAGCAGGCCGCTCATGCCGAGGGATTCTCGAACGGGGCGTCGTCCAGCTTCAAACATCGCGTCAACGCCCCGACCACGCACGTCGCCATGGCTTCCAAGGCGGCAGGGGTCTCCTCGTCCATGACGTCCAGCGTGGTGGATGCCGTGCACAACGCGCCAAGCACAAGCCCGTGGGAGAAAATCGGCGCAGCGGCAGTGGAGCGGACCCGTGCCTCCAGGAGCGATGTGCGCGCGGGCTCCGGCAAGTTCCGGATGGCTGCTGCATCCGCATGGCGCAGCCGCCCGTCCATCAGGAGACTGTGGAATGTCCCGCCAGGAGGAATCACACGCACCTGGTCCAGAAAGCTGAAGGGCATGTCGCGCTGGCCTTTCAGCGTGAGGGGAGCGTCCGGCGCGGCGCTGCTCACGCAGTAGACGGCGGAGAAGTCCACGCCGGGCAGGCTCTGGAGGGTGTTGAGGATGGCTTCGTACGCGCCGGGAGCCGTCTCCACATGGGAAAGCGCCACGGCCAGGTCGCGTTGGCACGCCAGCAGGCGTTGCGAGTGCTCCTGGTGACGCGTGTCGCGGCGTGTCGCGGCTGCGCGTTCCTCGATGAGCCGCTTCAGATCCTCGCGGATGCGGGCGTTTTCCGCAGCGAGCCGACTGCGCTCCACGGAGACGGCGCGGTGCTCCAAGGCGCTGCGCACCACTTTGAGGAGTGTTTCCTTGTGGATGGGCTTGGGGATGTAGTCGTAGGCGCCGCGCTGGATGAGTTGGCCCATGGCCGTGAAATCCGGCTGGCCGGTCACGAGCACCACGGTGGGCGCGTTCTCGGCGTGCAGCAAGCGCTCCAGGAGGGCGTCGCCATGTTGCCCGGGCAGGATGATGTCCGAGAAGACGAGGTCCACCGGAGCCTGCGCGAGCAGGCGTAACGCTTCCGTGGCGTCCGCCGCGCAGAGGACGTCATGCCCGGCTTTGACGAGAAAGTGGGAAAACGTTTCGCGGATGGAGGGTTCGTCGTCAACTATCAGCACACGAGCCATGAAGTGATGATACTCCAGGTTGGGAGCAGCGGACATGAATTCTCAGTTCGAGTTGCGGGATATTTCGGCGCCGGCGCACAAAACATGGCGGCGGCAGTTCCCCATCGGAACCGCCGCCGCCGGTCGCTGCGACGCCATTGCGTCCCGACCTTGATGCGTCATGGCGCGTCGTGCGCCTATTTTTCTTCCAGGGGGAAGTCGGCGCGGCGCCATTCGTGCCAGCCGCCTTTCAGGGCCGCCACGCGGGCGAATCCGTGGTCCATGAGCTCTTGCGCCACCCGGGCGCTGGTATGCTCGTTGGGTCAAGCGCAGTAGAGGACAATCTCCTTGGATTTGTCAATCTCGTTCATCCAGGAGGCGACGTCCTCGGGGTCGCCATGGAAGGCGCCGGGCAGCTTGAATTCGCTGCCTTTCCAGTCCGAACCGCTGCGTACGTCCACGATCACCAGATCGGGCATGCCCAGCCGGTCGCGGAGCTCCTCCTTGCCGATGCGCGGCACTTCCTCCGCCACGGCGGCGCCCACGAAGAGCGCGAGCAGCACACATGCTGTCGCCAGGCTCAGAAGCCGGCGCGCGAACGGAAAACCATCAAACTTGCGCATGCAAATACCTCTCATGCTGTATGGATGATAACGCGAGGGCGAAACTCGGCCCTCAGCCTCTGCAAAACTCGATGTCAGCGACGCACACCCCCGAAGGCCATGGCCAGCGCCGCCAGCATGCCTGCGGTGAGCAACGCCGTCCCGGGCGAGGGCGCGCGCAACACGGCCCCCAGCGCCAGCGCCAGAAACACTCCCACCGCCACCCGG
Source organism: uncultured Desulfovibrionaceae bacterium (assembly GCA_964455395.1). Taxonomy (GTDB): domain Bacteria; phylum Desulfobacterota; class Desulfovibrionia; order Desulfovibrionales; family Desulfovibrionaceae; genus CAYVWB01. The sequence goes on along the minus strand of CAYVWB010000066.1, from coordinate 12,720 downwards.
CTTGCGGTCTGACGGCCTGTCTGCAGCCGCACCGCGGCTTCCACGGTGAGCGCGTATGACGCCAGCCACAACGCCAACGCGCCGCCCAGCAGGTCCTCCAGGATGGGCTCGCCGCCGTAGCCCATGGCCAACAACGCCCCCACGGCTGCACACGCCGCCAGCGCCGGCAGGCTCGCTTTCAGTCGGGAGAGGAATCCCCGCGGCGCAGCTGCGGCGTCGGTCGAAGGGGCGTTCCCTCCCACGGGGCACGCCGCGCCGTCCGGCCGCAGCCAATAGCCCAGCGCCTGTTGCAAAAGCAGCAACAGCGCGCCGCACGCAGCCACCGTCGTCAGGATGACGGCGCCGCCCATCAGCATGCGTCCTTCCGTCCCGAAAGCGCGGCGGGCCATGGTGAGGTGGGGCACGGTGGTGTCCGCCAAGCGGCCCACGTCCACCCAGAGCAAAAATGCCGCTGCCGTGAGCAGCAGCATGCCCAGACCTATTCCCAATGGAATGTATACAGCCCGACGGTGGCGGCCCCGCCGGAGCGAGAGCAGCGCCCCGGCCTCGAAGCCCAGCAGCAGCGGCGCCAAGCTGGCGAGCCCGGCGATCCCCGCCCAGGAGAGGCTCGGTCCTTGCGCAAGGCCGGCGTCAGGCCGGCCCAACGCCGCGATGGCCACTGCCAGCAAGATCAGCAACAGCATGACCGCCACCAGCGTGGACCACAGGGTGAGTTGCGCCAGGGCTTCTTCTCCCCAGAACGCGAACCCGGCAAGCAGCGCCAGTAGTACAAAAGAAAACAGAAGGTTGGGGAATGTCGCCCAGAATATCTCGTTGAACGCATAGCCGGAAAGCGCCAGCATGGAGACCCCGAAGAAGAGAAACACACCCAGTCGCGCGGCCATGGGCGTCAGCGCAAGCCGTGGCGCAAACGAGCCCCATCTGCCGGCGGCCAAGCCCTCCGCAAGACTCGGCGCCTCCAGACCGCATTGCGGCGTGAGTCGGGCGTACGCTTTCGCCGCCATCAGGTAGCACCATCCCAGCCCGAGCAGCAGGGGAAACACGAGCCATCCGCTCGTCCCGGCGAGGGAGCCGAGCGCCATGAGCGCCCGCACGTTGAGCATGAGGCCCAGGGATATGAGCGCAGCCAGCACCATGGAAATCCTCCGATTCATGACGATTCACACGAAAAGCCACTGTGGAGTATACCATGTTTTCGCTGCAAGTGAAGCCCTGGTCGCTACGCAGGATGGGTGACGCCGTCACGAAGGCGGCGCCTCCCCCCCATGTGCAGGTTCATGAGAGCGCCAAAACCCTGCCGGACTCGGCGTTCCGGTCCTGCCGGCGCGGTCTGCGCGGTCTGCGCGGTCTGCGCGGTCTGTGCGGTCTGCGCGCGAGGGGTGGGCTCAGCCCATGCCTTGCGCGTGGTCTTTCCGATGGTCGAGAAGGAAGCGGAAGAACTGCTGCACGTACCGGCCGGAGGCCACGTCCGGGAGCGTCAGCCGCGGGGGCGGCGTATCCGGGAAAAATCCCGTGAAGGCCACGAAGATGTTGTGGGAAAGCGTCTCCAACATGGGCTCCAGCTCCTGGCTCCAGAGCGCTTCCTGCGCGGCTTCTTCCAATTCGAAACACCGGCAGACAAGGGGGCGTTTCTCGTAGATCAGACAGCCGTGCTGCTGTTGGGCAGACGATGGCGCCGCGGCCTGGTCTGCGGGAAGCGTTGGTTCGGGAAGCGTCTCCGCCTCGGAGGACTCCGGCGCCAGGGAAAGCGGCGGGGTTCGGGCCGCGAGCAGGGGGCAGGGGGCGCCTGTCTCGCTCACACGCCAGAGGCAGAGATCCTCCTTTCCGGCGTCCTGCAAAGCCTTGCGCGCGGCGGCTTCGCGGCGGGCCGTCTCCATGGCGCGGCTGATGAGCTCCTCCCGCACGCTGCTGGCCAGAGTGACGTTGATCTGGCGGTTCACGTAGACCGCTTCCACGAACGCCAGCCGGATGGGCCGTCGGCAGCATTGGGTGTGATCCAGACCGCACCGCGCCGTCTTCTCGCCGGTCATGTCGCGCACGCGCGCCTCCACCCGCGCGGCCAGCGCTTCGTAGTCCGCGAAGAACGGGCCGAGGTCCACCAGGTTCTTGAATTCCAGAGAGGGTTCGCGAACTTTCAACCGACCGGTCTTTTTGGCGTATTTGCGCAGGCTCCACCACTGGTCGAAGCTGGCGGGTTTGGACTTGAGTCCTTTGAGCTTCTTGCCGGCCAGCTTGGGACCGAGGCCGCGCCGAAGGAGGTAGGCGTTGAGGACCGTGCCCGTGCGGCCGATGCCGTGTCGGCAGTGGATGAGGACGCGTTTGCCCAGGTAGATGGACTCGTCCAGCCAGTGGAGCGCTTTCTCCATGGCGTGCATGTCCGGCGCTTCCTCGTCCGGGATGGGCAGGTAGTAGACTTCGAAACCGTGGCCGGCCTCGATGTCGTGGAGGTCGCAGAACTCGCCGCAGAGGTTGAGGATGGCGTCCACGCCTTGCGCGGCGATGGCGTCCAGCTGGTCGTATGACATGGGCGCGCTGCCCACGGCGAGGTGGTCCGTGACCCAGTTCATGGTGTATGCGGGTTTCTTCGCCACGGTGGTCCTCACCTGTCGGTTTTCGCCAGAAACGCTTGGTAGGCGCGTTCTGCGGCCTCGTCGTCCGTCAACTGCATGTCGAGCATGCGCGTCATGGCCATCAGGTAGCCCAGCATGGCGAGTCGACGCTGGATGACCTGTTCGCCTTCGCGCGCCAGGTTCGCTTCCAGCAAATCGCCCCGGCGGGTGATGGCGAAGCCGAAGTGGCTCAGGGCTCGCTCGATGAGGGTGATGCGCCGCAACCGTTGCTCGAAAGCGGCGCCTCCGCCCTGAAACCGGAAATTGATGTAGTTGTTCTTGGCTTCAGGACCGCAGACGCAGTCCAGCACGGAGAAGTGGTAACCGAAGCGAATCATCATGTGCAGATAGTTGGCGCTGATGACGGCGTAGCTCGCCAGGGACTTGGCGTCCTTGATGCCTTCCATGAAGACGCCGGCGCTCACGCGGTCCATGGCTTCCCAGTCCGCATGATGGAGCGACTCGGACCAGACCGCCTCCTCGTCGGCCAGACCCCACCACAAGGCCCACAGAGGCGCGCTGTTGATGTCCTCCGGTTTGATGACGGCGTGCTGGCGGGCGTGGGGGAAGAGGCCGTCGCCCAGATCCAGCACGTAGAGGGTGAGGGGCAGGGTGGTCTCCAGCTTCTTGGCGCGCGTCATGGCGCGGCCGCCCTTGTCCACAAGGGAGAACATCTCGGAGACGGATTTCTCGTGAACGAAACGGACCAGGTCGTGGAAGGAACGGCACCCCTCCGGCGCGAACTCCGGCGCCTCCGGCGAGGTGAGCCGCAACGGCGCAACCCGTGGGATGATGGCCGCCAAGCGTTCGCCCACCGGGGTGTTCTGGAGCGGTGGAGCCGTGGCTCGTTCCGGGACGAGCTCCGGCCGGGCGCCCGGCAGCGCAACGCCCCGGCGGCTGGTGGGCGAAAGCGCCAAAGTGACGGGTTCGCCATGGGGCAACGCTGCAAAGGGGTCCGCTTCCGGACTGACGAAGACAGGCAGACCCAGCTCCCGCGCAATGGACGCGAAGTGGCTGGCGCGGCTGCCGGCGGCGGCCACCACCCCGGCCAAACGATGCGCCTGGCCTGCCAGGCTGGGCGCCAGGCTGGGCGCCACCAGCACCACGCCTTCCGGGATGGACGGCGTCGTTGTTCCGGGACTGGGTGGTGCGCACGCCGGCGCTTGGTCCGCTGCGGTCTCGGGCGGGGTGAAGCGCGCCAGGGGCTCCAGAGCGGAAGGCGTCAGCATGCCTGCGGCGGTGAGCTCCGCAGCGCGCATGTGGTGAACCAGGCCCACCGCGGCGCCGGGGGCCGCCACGGCGAGATCCTGCAGCAGGGGGGCGACGTCTTCAGGCAGCGGAGGAAGGGGCGGCGGCGCTTGTCGTGTCGACGAGGCGGGTTCAGCCGCCTTGTCCGGTACGCTCCCTGTGGCATGGGGCGCGTCGATGTACGGTCTGGACTGCAGCACCCAGATGCGGCCCTGCGCGTCTTCGGCCCACTCCATCTCGCGCACGGCGTGCGCTTGGTCCGTCTGCGCGTCGCGTTCGGCATGTTCCAGCCGCACGGCGTAGCGCGCGATCTCCCGGACGGCTTCGCCCGTGCGGAGAAGGGGCGGCTGACTGCGCATGGGCGCCAGGGCAAGGGCGTCCTCCGCATCGCGGTCCACGTGAAAGGTCTGGCCGGTCTGGCTGCCGTCCACCAGAGCGTCCCCCGTGCCTTCCACCACGTAGACGCCCACGCTGTGAGCGCGGGTGCGCGCGGTGTCCCGGCTGAGAGCCACCCCCGAAGCGTGCGCGTTCACCATGGGCATGACGAGCACGGCCATGGGCGTCTCCTCGTCAGCGAGGCCGGCGCGCACCCGGTACGTGATGGCGGAGACCGTGTAGCGCGAGGCGATGACCTCCTTGTACCCGCATGCGAGGTCGTCCGGAACGATGTGGAGCAGCGTGTCGAATTGCCCGGCGAAAGACTTGGCGCCGTCTTCGCCCACGGCGCTGGAGCGGGCGGCCACGCGCATGCGCCGTCGCAGTGGAGCGTCCGGTCTGTCGTGCGCATCCGGGGGACGCAGCAAGCCCGACGCCTCGGCCTGGAGTGCGAGGCGGTCCAGCCGGCCGCCCAGTTCCTCCTGCACCACCTCCGGCAAATCCGCGTCCCGCACGAGGCGGTAGAGGGTCTCCGCCGCGTCGCGCACGGTCTCGGGATCGCCCAGCTCCACGCGGGAGAGCTTCTCGCGGATGGGATCGCGCAAGTTGGCGACTTCAAGAAAGTATTCGTACGCGTTGGTGGTGATGACGAATCCCGGCGGCGTGGGGCAGCCGGCCGCGCCCGCCCGGATGAGGCCATGGGCCTTGCCGCCCACAAGGGACTCCGGGAAAGGAGCGTCCGACGGACAATCGTCCAGAGCCACGGTGTACGGCGGCGAGAGCGCCGGCTCCGGCAGATCCAGCCCCAGCTTCACGTAGAAATCTATCTTGTGGAAATACTCCAGCAGCGTCATGTAGCGGGTGGGGCTCATGCGTTGCAGGTCGCGGACGCAGCGCTCCACGGAGAGAGAGAGCTCCTCGCACAGGCGTTTCACCATGGCCCAGTCCACCACGCGGTCGCCGTAGTGGATTTCCTCCAGGTCGGCGATGCGCGCCAGACTCGCGTCGTCGTGCTCCAGCAGGGAGCGGAAAGCCGCGTACTTGTCACGTAGCAGGCTGCCCGGCGCGAAGACCTGGTAGGTCCAGTGCTTGAACAGTTGACCGATGAACATGCTGACTCCCCGTATGGAGATCATGGACGACGCGCGCCGGGAAGGGGCCCGGGGCTAGCGCGTCAGCACCTCGTCCACCTTGGATTCGAGTTCGTCCTTGTCGATGGGCTTCACACAGTAGTCCGCAGCGCCGAGCCGCACGGACTCCCGCGCCGTCTCCAGCGTGGGGTAGCCCGTAAGCATGATGGCCTTGAGCGTCGGATTCTGCTTCTTCAGTTCCTCCAGCACTTCAACGCCGGTCATCTTCTTGAGTTTGATATCGAGGATGACGAGGTCCGGCGGCTGTGCCGCGGCGTGTTCGATGGCGTCCTCCTCCTCGGTGAAAGCAGTGACGGCGTGGCCCTTGCGTTCGAGGATGCGCTTGACCAGCACGCCTTGGTCGGAGACGTCGTCCAGAATGAGGATCGAGGCCATGGCGGCTCCTTTGTGCGTTTCACGCCCCCCCGGCGAGGCGCGCGGGAATGGCGGCTTCGGTTGCGGGGAGGTCGTCGTTCGAGCAGAGATCCTTGTCGTGGGCGGAATCCAGATCCCCTTCGTGGTCCAGCGGCAGATCCACGGTGAAGAGCGCGCCATGCAGCGCTTCCGGCCCTTCGGCGCCCATGGCTTCGTGGAGCGCCGCGCGCGTCTGAGGGGAGAGGCTGCGGTAGAAAGCCGGCGGCGGCGGGCTTTCCGCCTGGATGTCGCCGTCGTGGTCTTCGATGATGCCGAAGGAGACGGAGAGGCCCAGGCCCGTGCCTTTGCCCACGGGTTTGGTGGAGAAGAAGGGGTCGAAGAGTTTGGGCAGGGTTTCGGGGGGCACGCCGGGTCCCGTGTCCGCCACGAAGACGCTGACTTTCGACTCCGGAGTGGAGAGCCGGGTCTTCACCACCACGGCGCCTGCAGTGCGTTCGCCGTCCTTGATGGCGTCGCGGATGGCGTCGCGGGCGTTGTTCAACAGGTTGATCCAGACTTGTTTGAGCTTCTCGGGGTCGCCGAAAATGATGGGCATGCGGTCATCCATCTCCGTGATGATGCGCACGTGGTCCATGTTGAAGGTGTGGTTCACCAAAGTGACGACTTCCATCACGGAGTTGTTGAAACACATCTCCCGCTTGGCGGACTCGCCGCGGCGGGAGAAGCCCAGGAGGTCCGCCACGATCTTGCGGCAGACCTTGGCTTGCTTTTCGATGGTCTTGAGATCCTTCAGGATCTGGGAGTCCTGTTCCACATCGTCCTGAAGCAGCTGCGCATAGCCCAGGATGACGCCGAGGGGGGTGTTGATCTCGTGGGCCACCCCCCCGGCGAGCTTGCCCACGGACTCCATCTTCTGGGAATGGAGGAGCTGTTCCTGATACTTGCGCAGCTCGGTGACGTCGCGGTCCGTGCGCAGCAGACCGGAGCACCGGCCCTCGGCGTCCCGCACGGGGGTCCACACCACGTGGAGCCAGCGCACTGCCGCATCTTCCGGCCGAGCGCGGTCGGAAGCCCCTTCGGCTTCGTCTACCTCCAGCCCGTCGCCCCACGCCTCGCCTGGCGGGGTGTGGGGCGCGGCCACTTCCGCCGTGCGCACCACGCCGGCTTCCAGTGCGGCGCGGTTGGCCTGTTCGCGGGCTGCGGCTTCCTTGGGAGGAAAGAGATCCGCGTCCCGCTTGCCGATGACGTCCTCCACGCGCCGGCCAAGGTGTTCCGCAAACGCCTTGTTCACCGCCAGGTAGACGAGATTCTCATCCATGAGGCCCACGAAATCCGGCGTCACGTCCATGATGGTGCGCATGAGCCGCTGTTGACGCACCAGGCTGCGCTCGGCTTCCTGCAGCTCCATGATGTGGGTCTTGAGGGTCAGCGCCATGACGTCGAAGGCCTCGGCGAGGTCCTGGATCTCGTCTCCCGCCATGGACTGGTAGACAGGGCAGGAATCGCAGGAGTCCTCCGTGCAGACGGGGCTGCAGACCGAGGCCGTCTCCGGGGCGTCGTCGGCCCCGCCGTGCAAGACGGGACAGGGCAGGCCGGCGCGCATGTGGAGGGGGTCGTCCTCGAATTCCTCCGTCGGATGGAAGACGCCTGCCATGTGCCAGCAGCGGCGGCGTTCGTCGCCGTAGGCGGGGCAGTTCTCCAGGCCGCATTGCATGGTTTCCCAGCAGTGGGGCCGGCGGCCCGGCGCGGTCTGCAGGTCCAAGTTGCCCTTCACCACTTCCACGGCGTGATTCTTCAGCAGATTGATGCGGCGTGTGACGCGGTGCGCGAAGGCGAGCCCAGCCGTGAGCGCCGCCAGCAGCGCCCCCACGGTGATGGCGAAGACCGCGAAGGAGAGCTGGGAGACGGGCTCCAGCACCTGTGCGCGGGAAAGGCCCAGGCGCACCTCGCCCAGCTCTGCGCCGGCGAGGATGACCGGGGAGGCGAAATCGTAGATGAAGCCGCGCTGCGTTTCCAGCACGACGTATTTCTGCGTGGGCGTCGGGGGGGTCACCTCCAGCAGCGCCACCGGGAAGCCGCCTTGGAAGGTGTGCGCCAGCACGCGGCCCCGCACGTCCAGCAGGAACGCGTATTCGATGTCCGGAGAGACGGTCTTCAGCTCGGTCACCAGGTTCTTGAGCCGGAGCAGATCCTGGGCGAGCAACGGCTCGGCCGAGCGCACGGCGAGGTTCTCCGCCATGGTGCGCCCGCGCTTGCGGCCCTCGATGAGCACGGCGTTGGTGGCCATATCCGCCAAGGTCAGAAAGAAGACCACGGCCATGGCCACCACGATGCAGCTGATGCCCAGGGCTATCTTGCTGCGGAAACGCATGTGGCCTGTACGGCGCTCCACCCAGCGGACAGCGCGTGCAGCCCACGACTGCACGCGAGGAAATCGTCCGGTGAGCTGACCGGACGCCCACGACAGCCGACCGACAAGCCAGGAAGGCGACTGTTCATGGCGTCGGAATCCGCTCATGGCGCGCCCCCCGTGGGGACTCTGTCGGCGTCGCCAGCGTGTTCCGCCGGGGGCGCACTGCGTGGGTGGGGGGGCAGGCTCCCGCCGTATGGCGTCAGCATGCCCAGGTTTTCCATCAGCCGGCGCACGTCGGCGTAGTCGGCGTCGTCAGCGGGGATGATGTTCTGGAATCCGGCCGTCTCCAGAATGAGGGCGTCGTGGGGATTGTCGGGATCCAAAGCGAGCAGGGCTGCAGCCACGGCTTCCCGCACGGCGGCGGGCAGCCCCTGCCGCGCGGCGTAGACCCAGCCGGGGTAGAAGGGCGTCTGCGCCACCACGCGGATGTCGCCGGGGGGGATCGTGTCTGCGATGACGTCCAAGGCGCCTTCCCGGATGGAGCCGATGTCGTAGGCGCCGGAGTGTACGGCGAGGATGACTTTCTCCTGCTTGCCGCCGGGGCCGGGGGCGAAGTCGACATCCGCGAAGTCCTCCAGGGACAGGCCGTTGGCCTGGAAGAGGCCGAGGGGGAAGAGGAAGCCCCCAGCGGAGGCGGGGTCCACGGCGATCCATCGCGCGCCGCGGCAGCTCGCCACCGTGGTGATGGCGTCGTTGTCCGCTCGGGCGATGATCTGTCCGCGGAAGGAGGGCCGGCCGGAGGGCTCCACCACGCGGGCGAAGGCTTGGGCGCCATGCGCCGTCATCCGCACGTAGACCACGGGGTTGGAGAAGGAGATGTCGATGGCGCCATGGCGCGCCATCATGATGTGCTCGTCGAAAGTTTCGGGGAAAACCTGCTGCAGGGGCAAGCCCGTCTCCCGGCGCAGATAGTCCAGCAGCAGACGGTGGCGGGTGTAGGATGTGGTGTGCGAATACTGCGGCAGGTAAGCGTAGGTGATGACGTCTTCCGGTGCCTCCAGGGTGAGGACTTCGCGCGTGTCCAGATCCACTTGCTGTACGGCGACGTCGTCGCGCTCGCCGAAGAGAGCGTCACACCCGGCGAGCAGCGTCAGCATCAGGAGCAGCACGACAGCGAACGCCATGGGGGGGGCGCTTCGTGGGTGGATGCTGGTGGGGAAGGGAGGAGCCATTTGCGTTCGTACGTACCACGTCCCTGACGGCAGCGCCAGCGTTCAGGGGTGGGGGCTGCCCCATAACAACCCGTCATGGTATGCAATCCGGAAGATGGTTTGCCTCCGCGCCGATCCGTGCTAGTGGAATCCGCCACGCGGCGTCCTGCTCTCGTTTCGCCATGGACGCCGAACACCCTCGCGCGAATTGAGGAGGCGTTTCGCTGTGGAAGCAATCTTTCCCGTACCCATGTCCCGCAAGTGGCACTTTCTGTATCTGTTGGGCGCCGCCATCACGGCGGGGCTCACCGCTTGGTCGTTCAAGGTGGGCTACACGTGGTCCGGCATCTGCTTGCTGGTGGTGATGGTCCCCCTCGGCATCCTGTATTGGTACACCTTGTTCCTGACGCCGGCGCGCGCCACGGTGGTGCTGGCTGCGGAGGCCATGCAAGTGACGGCCGCCGGGTTCGCTGCGGTGGAGATCCCCTACGCTGCGGTGGAGCGCGCTTTCGACGTGGACCTCCGCGAGCCCGCGGATCCGCAGCTCGCGCTTGTCGGCGTCAAGAAGGGCATGAAGTTCGGGGCCTACCGGTTGGGCGTGTTCACCATGGCCTCCGGCAAGGAGGCCCTGGTGGCGGCTTGTCGGCGCAACGCGCTCGCCTTGCGCACGGCGGAGGGGTTCGTCTTCCTCGCCACCACCCGGCAGCAAGCTTTGAAGGATGCGTTGGCCGCCCGCGGCGTCCCCGTGTAAGCATCCGGCTTGCCCACGACCCGGAGCGAAGCCGGCCCCCTGTCCTCCCCTATATCCCTTGTCCCACACAACCCGGGCGGCCCCGGGGCAACGCGTGGGGCGGTCTGTCCGGCGCGAAGGGCGCCGCCGCAGGGCGCAGACACACCCCGGGAGCGGACCGGAAATGCAAAGGGACGCCCCGCCGTCAAGGCGAGCCGTCCCTTTCATCTTGGGCGTTTTCGATTCATGACGCGCGGGTCGCCCGACGCAATCAGCCGGCGGCGACCGCCGTCCTGTCGAGGCGGCCGGCGGCTCCTGAGGATCGGGCTGCGCCATCCCGGTCGGCGCGCGAGGCGTTGTCCTGCGGCTCGATGATGTCGAAAAAGGTCTTGAGCTCCTCGCCTTTGCCGGCGTCATCCTTCAACAGGCGGTGTACGCGCGCAAGCCCGGGGAGGTGTGGCCGCGAACGCGCCACCACCACGCGGATGGCGATGTACATGGGCGCGAAGAAGAAGTTCGGGCCCACGCCTTCGGTGAACGGGAACGCGAAGACGACCTCGCCGAAGCGGTAGTCCAGCCACCCCAGGACGAGGAAAGCCGGCCACACCGAGGCCGCGAAGAGCGCCAGGCCGGAAAAGAAGTTCTTGCCGAAGGCCTCGTTGGCCAGCGAGTTGCAAGCTTTGTAGCTCGCCTTGTCCTGCGACGCCAACGCCTCCATGGAGAGGTTGTGGTTGCGGACCATCTCCGCTTTGAGCGCACGGAAGTGGCGGCGGTTGATGCGGTACGCCAGCGCCATGGCCGCTTCGCCCACGAGCGTGGCGACCACGGACACATAGATGAGGCCGAACCAGAAACCGAAGACGGGCTCCCCCGGCAGACGAAACATCCAGATGAGCGCGGGGTCGAGCAGGGTGTAGATGTCGGTGGCGTGCATGGAACGCTGGCTCCTTGCTGTGCAGGTGAACCCCGGACCGTCGGCGCGCGCTGACGGTCCGGGGTTGCGTGTGGCGGATGCGTCCGGAGTCGGAAGGGCCTAGAAGGGGGGCACGATGGAGTAGCCCAGGAAGCCCTTGGTGACGTAGCGCAGACCCACGTAGAGGGCGAGCACCACGAAGATGCGCTTCAGCCAGATGTCCGGGATGTACTTGGACGTGCGGGGGCCGATGAAGGAGCCGATGACGATGCCTATCAGCTCCGCGCCGATGAGACCCCACTCCACGGGCGTGCCTTTCAGCATCATGTAGGAAGCGATGGAGTTCGCCATGCCCACCAGCACCGCCAACGCGGAGGTGCCCGCCACCAGGTACATGGGCAGCCCGGCCACGGAGGTGAGGAACGGCACCAGCAGGAACCCGCCGCCCACGCCCAGGAAGGACGCCAGCGCCGCGATGAAGAACCCGCCGATGAGCGGCACGAAGGGGTTGAAGCTGAATTCCACCCCATAGAACGTGAAGATGCACTTGCCCGGCGTGAAGCTCTGCATCTTCACGCCCTGGTCCGTGGAAGCTGTGTTGGACTTGATGGAGTCCTGGAACGCCTTCGCCGCGGCCTTGGCGGCTTTCTTCTTGTTCTGGCCAGCCGGGGTGGTCTCATAGAAAAGGTAGCAGCCCAGGAAGAGCACGAAGAGACCGAAGTAACCCAAGTACTCGGAAAGGTTGATCTTGCCCGCGGTGATCCAGGGCACAAGCCAGGAGCCGGCCACGGAGCCCACAGCCAGGGACACGCCCAGCGGCGCCACCAGACGACCCATCCGATAATAGTTGAAGACGCCGATGGCTGCGGAACAGCCCACCAGCCACTGGTTCGAGACCCGAATGGAGTCCGTCACCACTTTGTTCAGCTTGAGATCCTTGCCGAAGCTCTTGGCGTAGTCGCCCAGACCATAGATGGTGATGTGGCCCACGCCCGCCATGATGCCGCCGAAAGCGCCCACCGTGGAAAAGATCCAGCCCACCCAGATGGCCCAGATGAGACCCACGATGATGTTCAACTGGGGCGCGCCGGGAATGCCGAGGTACCCGGGCTCGCCGGAGACCTTGCCGGCGGCTTCCGCCTCCGAAATGGCGGTGGAGAGCCGGTCGGCCAGCGCCGGATCCACCGCGATGGCCAGCACTGCGAGCGCCGCCAGGCAGCCGAGCAGATGTTTGAAGCGCATGAATTCCTCCTTTGTCGCCGCGTGTCGTACGGGTGGACCCGGCTGGGATGCGCCGGAGCGTGCGCCGCGAGCCATTCACGGCGCGCCGGGGTCAGTCTGCTGTATGCCGCACGACTACCAGCGCCACACACGCACAAAAAGGGAAATGTCGGCTTGTGAAGAAAGGCGCATGACCCCCGGCTCCGACAGCCTCACAAAGATGATTTGTACCCATCGCCTTGTGAAATGTTTCTCAAGCAAGCCCGGACAGCGCCTCGACACGCTGTCACGCAACGGCGCAAGCGCCGTGTTGATGCACACGCTTCCCTTTGACTGAGGGGCGCAGCGGCAGAGCAGCTTGACCCAAGACGCGCTCCGGCGTATCGTGAAAACACCTCGTTTTGTGTAGGGAAAAGACTGCAGGAGGCGCCATGCCTTGCGCATTGTCCAGCCCGCACGCCACATCGTCGCTCCGCAGTCGGGGCGATGACGACCGACCCGCCGCATGCCTGCGCCTCCCGGACGCAGCCCCTGCGTCCAGGGGAACCAAAGCCT
>CAYVWB010000065.1:16627-24865 GCA_964455395.1 uncultured Desulfovibrionaceae bacterium | reverse complement strand
TCGCCGAGGCGCTCGCGGTTTTTGCCTTCTTCCATCCACCAGTCCCAGATGCTTTCGACGACTTCCTTGATCTCGTCCCAGGGTTCCTCAGCGGGGAGGAAAGGCACGAGGAGGGAGCCCATTTGCGCGCCATCGAGGATGGGCGCTTTGGCGCCGCAGGCGATGGAGGCGCCGGTCTCGTCGCCGATGCGCAGAGCGCGGGGCATGGTGTTGATGCAGTGCATGCAGCGCACGCACTCGCTGTTGTCGATCTTGAGGGTGGAGCCGTCCCAGCTCATGCACTCGGTGGGGCAGAGACCGACGACTTCCTTCTCGATGTCGAACGCGCCCCAGTCGCGGCCGGAGTGCGCGCCCGCATTGGGCTTGAACTCGCCGCCCACGTAGGCCTTGACGCCTTCCTGGTCGATCTTGATGTCGTCCTTCCACATGCCGATGACGGAGAAGTCGGAGCGTGCGATGGAGGCCACGCAGCCGTTGGGGCAAGCATCGAACTTGAACTTGAACTTGTAGGGGAAGGCCGGCCGGTGCAGCTCGTCCTGGTACTCTTGCGTCAGGTCGTAGCAGAGCAGCTGGGAGTCGTAGCACGCGTACTGGCAGCGGGACTTGCCCATGCAGGCCGCGGGGGTCCGCAGGTTGGAGCCGGAGCCGCCCAGGTCGTTGTTCATGTTGTGGGTCAGCTCGTAGAAGATCTCTTCGAGCTGCGGGGTGGTCGTGCCCAGGAGCACGATGTCGCCCGTGGAGCCGTGCATGTTGGTCATGCCGGAGCCGCGCAAGTCCCAGAGGTCGCAGAGCTGGTTCAGGAACTCGCTGGTGTAGAACTTGCCAGCGGGCTGCGCCACGCGCACGGTGTGGAAGTGGGCCACGCCGGGGAACATTTCGGGCTGGTCGCAATACCGACCGATGACGCCGCCGCCGTACCCGAACACGCCAACGATGCCGCCGTGTTTCCAGTGCGTCTCGCCATCGGTGAAGGAGAGCTCCAGAACGCCCAGCAGGTCGTCAGGGCAGTCCGAGGGGATCTGGTAGTCCAGGCCTTTTTCGTTCTTGGCCCGTACCTCGCACTCCCGCTTGATGTCGGACACGAAGCTGGGCCAAGGCCCGCTTTCGAGTTCGTCCAACTTCGGAGTTGGATGTTTCGCCATTGCCATACCTCCACATGATTGTTTTGGTTAAACACCAACGCATTCGCCATACGCGCGGCGATCACGTCGAGGAGCGCCCCGCGTGGCAAAGCCGGCGCGCGCGCCCCATCGGGGTTACCGTATCCGCAGGATGGATGATCCTTTGGTCCATGGCAGTGGCGTACGCTAGAAGCAATCAAACGCTTTGTCAACCAAAATCGGCCTTTACGGCGCTTGACGGCCGAGCGTTCGCCCTTACCTATTATACCGAAATCCACCCGATCGACCCTGGTGCGCCTCGCGAACCTGGAACCTCGCGACTCAAAGCGCATGGGCTGGACCTGTCCCGGGAAGGCGCCTGCCGACGCCCCGTCCTGCAAGCCCTGAGGACCGTGGGATCCACGGCGCCGGCGGCGTGGGTGTCACGGGTCTGTCATATCTATGCACGTTCTCCGCGACGACTGCAACCATTTCCGCGCATGGCGCCTGTTCTTTCCCCTGCGCTTCCCCTTGACGACGCCGCGCTCCTGAGTCATGCATCACCCCCGAAGGAGACACCCCATGCAAGACCACCGAGGCGTCTACTACTATCCCAACCCCGCCGAGAAGACCACGCGCATGTATGTGCGGCTCTCACCCTCGACCCCCAACGTTATCGAGTTCCGGCTCTATTCCTCGGAAAACCCCGACATCTGGGAACGTCATGAATGGATCCCCCGGGAGGTGGTGGAAGCCGCCGCCAAGCAGTACACGAATCCCGAACGCGACCCACTCGCGCTCTATGACGAAAGCGTGGCCCGCGCGCTCCTCGGCATCAAGGCGCACTGAGCGACGCGTTGCTTTCTCGTGAAGCGAGGCTCCACTCCATGGGCGCAGCCCCTTCATCCACCTGGTGAAGCGCCTAGAATCTCCCGCCGCCGACGCCCTCACGCAGCGCCGCCTTCTGGTCGACAGCGTGTTGAAAGCTCACTCCGAAGCGCCGCGATCCTCCGCCCGCGCCGAGTCGCTCGCCACATCTTCCTCCGGGGCGAACCGCGAGCCGCGACCTTCGGCAGCACACGCTGCGCCGCCGCAACAGTCGTAAAGTGATTCCGAATAGGCGAAGAGAATGCGGGATTCCAGGATCCGCCGGCGCTCGTCCAGCACGGGAGGGGGATGCGACGCCGCCAAGTCCACGGCGTGCGCCCACGCAGGCAAGGCGTTCGCGCCCCGCGCCAGGCGCTCGCCGCAAGCCCCGCCCCCCACAGCCAGCAGCGTGGCTTCCTTCGAATCCGTCACGACAACCAGCGGCGCCGGCGTCGGCTCCAGCAGTCTTGCCGCGGCCAACGCCTCGCGCTCGTAGGTTGTCACCTCGCCCGGCGCAAAGAGCGCCATCAGCAGGGGAGCGCCCTCGGCGTCGCGCGCCAACAGATCCACCACCCGCGTATAGTGACGGCCCTCCACTCGAGCACGCACGGGAACCCTCGGCGTGAGCGATTCGCGGGGGTAGCCCTTTTCCTCCACAAGCACCCGGGCAAGCGCCTGCCGCAGGTCCTCGTAGGTGGTGGCCTCCACGGCTTCTCCCGTCAGATAATCATTTATGACGTGACCGAGGCTGATGTCGTGCATGGCGCCCCTCCGATCGCTCCGGTTCCCTGGCTCCGTCACCATAACACAGGACGAACCCGACGCGCCAGCCGAGCGCCTCGCAGCACCCGACCCCTCTTCGCATACAGATCGCAATATATCGTTGCGGTTTTCACGCGCCCCGCCACGACCGAAATCTTCCTGGAGACAGCGCTGCTTGCTTGCGGTTCGCTTGCGGAGATACGTCGCTTCCCACGCCAGACGCATCGCATCCTTCGCCAAGATCTCCATTTTCTTGACGGAGCGCGACTCCTCGGCGTACAGAATGCGAAGACGCCGCCTGGATTTCGGCTTCCTGCGGCCATATCGGACTTCCGGATATTCTGGATGTGAGACCTGCTACCGTCCCGCAGGCCGCACCATCCGCTGCGCTCGTGAGTCCTCACGGATCGCATGCGCCCGGCATCCGCCGCCCGACGGGTCCATTCACCGAGCGTTGAAGGGGTTCGCGCCGCCATGAAGGAGGCCTTCGAACATCTCGCCCGCGCCAAGGGGTATTTCCATCGCCATGAGGTCTTCCGCGCCCTGGCGTCGCTGGGCAACGCCCTCAAGCTGACCATGGAGTCCCCGTTGCTGGGCACGGACCGCATGCGCTTCGCTGGCGCGGTTACAGAGGTCATCCAGCTGCTCAACCGTACCGAGGAAGTGCGCGGCAGCGCGCCCGAAGGCTTTAAGTACGCCGCTGGCAAGGAAAAAGCGCTCTTCGCGGCGGTGGTGGCGTTACTCAGGAAGCTGCAGAATGAAGCTGCGCAGGAGTCCGAGGCGGAGGTCGAGACACGCAAGCTGCGCCTGGATCGACACTTCCTGCGGGGCTCACGGTTACTGAAGAAAGGCGCCGTGGCTGACGCGCTGGCGTCCTTCAAAGAGGCTGCCGCGCTCTACGTGGACGAACACGCGCTCTTCACGCTCATCGGGATGCGCCTTGTCGAAGCGGACCAGCCCAAAGCCGCGCTGCCGTACCTCATGCGCGCCATGACCGTGGACCCTGGCAACGACAACGCCTGCCTCGCCCTCGCCAAGGCCCGTCTCGCGCTGGGCGACCCCGGCCAGGCTCTGGAGACCATGCACTCCGCCTGGGAACGCTTCTCCCCCACCCCGGACCTCGCGCTGACGCTTGCGGAAGCCGCATTGGCCGCCGGTGAACACGACACTGCCGCTTCGGCGCTCGCCAAAGCGCTGGAGCTGGACCCGCTTTCCACCCGCGCGGCCAGACTCAAGCGAAAGCTCGCGGCCTGACCATCCCCCACGCGTTGTCCATCATTGCTGCGATCCTAGCAAAGCGCAATGAATCAACATCGTCTCGCCCACAGCCTACAGTACCGGTTTTCCGCATCATCCGCCTAACAGCTTAGCACGTCGCCCTAGTATCGCAACACCATCGCAATCACACCGCAAGCTTTTTTCCTGCATGCGCCGTTCGACGCCTCGTGGACATGGCATCGCGAAGCCTCCGCAGCGCTTCCTCCGTCAAGTTGTTGCGATCTTCAAACCGCAATGCGATAATTCGTGGCGACAGCTTCCGCTGGCGGATTGTCTTGGACAATGTCCGCAACCATACCGCAGCAAAAACGCAACTGCACGACGGAACTCCGCAGCAGGAACGTCCTGTAGCAGAGGACGACAACGCTGACGCTCTTGTCGCCCAGGCGCGACTTTCCGCCAACGCCTAGAGCAGGTCGAGCAACTTCGCCACCTTGTCCGGACTGAGTTCGTGCTGCTCCAGCGGGAAAACCGCGAGCTGCTCCGGGAGGGCGTCCAGGAAGCGGGCGACATCCTTGGGATTCTCTGCATCGAGTTGCGGAGTGGTCGGCGCTGTCGTGACTGGTGAAGCCGCGGTTGGGCTCAAGCCGGCCACGCCGCGCGAGGAAACCACCTGCGTGCGCCGCGAGCGGGCTTCCTGTGTGTTCTCGATGAGCTGGTCGAGGCGCGACATGGCGTCGTCGCACGCGTCGTATCCCAAAGCGGCGGAGTGGTTGGACATGAAGGCGCTCCTTGCGTTCATGGTGAGTCGTGAGGGTGGTCGGACCGACGGTTCGCCACGACCAACGCGGCCAAGCAGCAGGAGGCTGCGCGCCACCACGCCTTAGCAAGTATTGCGCCAAACGCAACGTTCATTGCCATATCATGATGTTGGCGACGAATGCGCATTGTTGAATCCCCTCCATCGCCGTGATCATGGAAAATACCTGCCGGAAAACGGCGCTTTTTTCTTTTCAGCCAGGCGCGAGCAGGCTATTCTTGCCGACCATGCGCCCCGCGAACCCTGCCCCTTCGGCGTCGTCCGACTCTTTCGTCCTGCTCTTCGATGTGGGCAATACCGCCATCAAGCTGGGGGTGGCGCCAGCAGCAGAAGGCCCTTTGCTTGCAGCCGCCTACACCTTGCCCACGGACAACGCCGCCACGGCCGACTCCTTGGGGTTGCAGCTCACGGGCCTGTTGCGGCATGCCGGGGTGAACCCCGCCGCCGTGGAGGCCTGCCTGGCGAGCTCCGTGGCGCCGGCCATGGACCCCCTACTGGAACAAGCGTGCGCGCGCCACCTGGGCCTGAGGATGCGCTTCGCGCCCGAGGACGTCCCTTTCCCTCTGGAGAATCGCTACGCCCGGCCGCAGGAGGTGGGCGCCGACCGTCTGCTGGCCGCTTACGCCGCCACCAGACTGCACCCGGCCCCGGCGCATATCGTCATTGATTTCGGCACGGCCACCACCTTCGACTGTGTGGCCGGCGAGGCTTACCTCGGCGGCCTCATCTGTCCCGGGGTGCTTTCCTCCACGCGCGCGTTGGCCAGCCAGACCGCCAAGCTGCCCCAGGTTCGTCTCCAGGCGTTGACCGAGACAGACCCCGCGCCGCGCATCGGCGTCTCCACCAGCCAGAGCCTGACACACGGCGCGCTGTTCGGGTTCGCAGCCATGGTGGACGGTCTGGCCGACCGGCTCGCCCCCCTTGTTGCGCGCGAAGCGAGCAGCGCCTCGCCGGAAGCGGTGCTGGTGGTGGCCACCGGCGGCGTGGCGCAAGCCATCACCCGCGTGACCAAGCGGGTGGACACGGTCAGTCCCGATTTGCTGTTGACAGGGTTGAAGACTTTATATGACGAGTCGCGGCGTTGATCGCTGGTTCATCCATATTGTCGCACGGCCTTCACATTGTTCAGGTAGGACGCAAGAGAGCGTCATGTCGTCGCGTGCACCCATCCCAAGGAGAATATCGCCATGAGCACCATCGTATCTGTCTGGGGTCGTGAGATTCTCGACTCCCGAGGCAACCCCACCGTCGAGGTCGAAGTCACTCTGGAGAACGGCGTCATTGGTCGGGCCGCGGTGCCATCCGGCGCCTCCACCGGCGCGCGCGAGGCTCTGGAAATGCGCGACGGGGACAAGGATCGCTATCTGGGCAAAGGCGTGCTGAACGCCGTGGACAACGTCAACGGCGAGATCGCCGAAGCTGTGGTGGGCATGAACGCCATCCGGCAAGTGGCGCTGGACAACCTCCTCATCGAGCTGGACGGCACGGAGAACAAGTCCCGTCTGGGCGCCAACGCCATGCTCGGCGTCTCCATGGCCACGGCGCGCGCCGCCGCCAATTTCATGGGCTTGCCCCTCTACCAGCACTTGGGCGGCGTGAACGCCAAACTGTTGCCCGTGCCGCTCATGAACATCATCAACGGCGGCGCCCACGCCCCGAACAATCTCGACATCCAGGAATTCATGATCATGCCCATCGGCGCCGAGGATTTCGCCTCCGCCTTGCGCATGGGCGCCGAAGTGTTCCACACCCTCAAAAAAATTCTCGGCAAGGATGGCCACGTCACCTCCGTGGGCGACGAAGGCGGCTTCGCGCCGAACCTGGCGAGCCACCACGAGGCCTTCAGCTACATCATGAAAGCCATTGAAGCCGCCGGCTACCGGCCCGGCAACGACATCTGCTTGGCCATCGACGCTGCCGCCAGCGAGTTCTACAAGGATGGCAAGTACGTGCTGGCCGGCGAGGACAAGAGCCTGGACGCTGCCGGCATGGTGGACTACATGGCTCAATTCGTTGAGGAATTTCCCCTCATCTCCATTGAGGACGGGTTGGCCGAGGCAGACTGGGAAGGCTGGGAGAAGCTGACCGCAGAGCTGGGCGGCTCCATCCAGCTGGTGGGCGACGACATCTTCGTCACCAACCCGGAAATCCTCGCTGAGGGCATCGAGCGCGAATGCGGCAACGCCATCCTCATCAAGCTCAATCAGATCGGCACCCTCACCGAAACACTGGACACCATCGAGATGGCCAAGCAGGCGGCTTACGCCACCGTCATCTCCCATCGTTCCGGGGAGACCGAGGACGACTTCATCGCGGACCTCGCCGTGGCTGTGAACTCCGGACAGATCAAAACCGGCTCCCTCTGTCGCAGCGACCGTCTTGCAAAATACAACCAGCTCCTGCGCATCGAGGAAGAGCTGGAGGACGAAGGCATGTACTTTGGCCCCATGATCGCAGACCACTTCGGCTATCTGGAAGACGACGAAGACTAGAGCCTGTCTCTCCGTCGTGGTCGGGGGATATCTTTTACTCGACATTGTTCTTCCAGCGTACAACGCTTGCCGAGCAATCGAGACACGAACCCTGGTCGCAAGCAGACGCCCACACCAATATAAGGGAGAGGCGGCGGCGCCTCTCCCTTTTTCGCTGTCGCCCCGCGTTACGCCGCCGCCTGCCTACGCGCCCGCTGAATGCTTCCCCAACGGCTCGTTTTGGTGTAAGCACGTCCGCATGATCCTCCTCGACGGAAAAGCCACTGCCCAGACCATCCGCGACGAGCTCGCCGTCAAGGTCCCGACGCTCGCCATCAAAGCGGGACGTCCCCCGGGACTGCACGTCATCCTCGTTGGCGAGGACCCCGCCTCCGCCATCTACGTGCGCAACAAGGAGCGCGCCTGCGAAGCGGTAGGCATCGCCTCCACCACCCACCGCCTCTCCGCGGAGACCACCCAGCGCGGCCTCGCCGAACTCATCGCCCGCCTGAATGACGACCCCACGGTGGACGGCGTCCTCATGCAGCTCCCTGCGCCCAAACACCTGGACAGCCAGTTCCTTCTGGAGGCCATCCACCCCACCAAGGATGTGGACGGCTTCCACCCCGTGAACATGGGCGCGCTGGTGCTGGGCCGGCCGGGCTTCCGCCCCTGCACGCCTGCTGGCGTCATGACGCTGCTGGAACGCTACAAGCTCTCCCCTGCAGGCAAGCGCGCCGTGGTCATCGGCCGTTCGAACATCGTGGGCAAACCCTTGGCCATCATGCTGGGCTTGCCCGGCCCCATGGGCAACGCCACCGTCACGCTCTGCCATTCGCGCACGGCGGATCTCGCCGCTCACACGCAGGAAGCGGACTTCCTCTTCGCAGCCGTGGGGGCGCCCAGGCTCGTCACCGCGGAGATGGTCAAGGAGGGTGCCGTGGTCGTGGACGTCGGCATGAACCGCACGGACGAGGGCCTCTGCGGCGACGTGGACTTC
>CAYVWB010000065.1:0-16617 GCA_964455395.1 uncultured Desulfovibrionaceae bacterium | reverse complement strand
GGCCAAAGCCGGCGCCATCACCCCTGTTCCCGGTGGCGTGGGCCCCATGACCATCGCGCGACTCCTTCTGAACACAGTGGAATCCTTCGAGAAACGCTGCGGTCTGGTCTGATGGGCGAGGCCTCGGGCAAACCCGCGCCCTACGTCGCGCTCGGTCCTGTCGAAGAGTTCGAGCGTGAGGCGCTGCTGGAATATGTCCAGTCATTGCTCTGGACGTTGCGCTTGGCTGACGCCTTCTGGTTTCTGAACGTGGAGGACCACCACGGCTTGGCGGCCGCCGAGGCCCGTAACGAGGCCGTCTGGGATGTGGTCGGCAAGCTCGCCACCCGGGATCTCGTCCAGCGCTTCGGCCTCCGCGATCGAGGTCTGCGCGGCTTCCGGGAAATATACGCGCTCTTCCCCTGGGCGCGCATCCTGGGACATGAGCTCCAGTGGCGGGAAGACGGCTCCCTGACCCTGGAAGTCCCCCGCTGCCCGGCGCAGGAGGGCCGTCGCAAACACGGCCTTGACGACTACGTCTGCCAAGCCATGCACCAAGCGGAATTCGAAGCCATCGCACGGGAAGTGGACCCGGCCATCCGCGTGGAATGCCTCCATGCGCCGCCGTATGCGGAACCAGCTTCTCGTCCGCGCGACCTGGACTGCGCGTGGCGCTTCTCCATGCGTGACACCGAGGCGACCAACGCCCCCTGACGCTGCCTGCGGAAGCTGCGTGAGACTCGGTTTTCGGCTCATTGCGAATGACACGAAACCGCATTGCGGTCTCTCAATCCAGCACCTCAAATTCGAAGAAACCGCATTAGCCGCAACACTACCGCAATTTAACCGCAACCCATGCCTCCCAAAATTCGCGCTGACCAGCTCGCATTCGAGCAAGGCCTCGCCGAGAGCCGTGAAGCAGCCAAGCGTCTGATCATGGCAGGCGCCATCTACCTGGAGACCCCCGGCGTCTCTGGGCGCGCACCCCGCCACGAGCGCGTGGACAAGCCGGGCCGCCAGCTCCCGCCGCACGCCGTACTGCAGCTGGCGACACCGCCACGCTACGTGAGCCGGGGCGGAGAGAAGCTGGAAACGGCGCTTCATCATTTCCAGCTGGATGTGACCGGCCTTGTCTGCATGGACGCCGGCGCCTCCACAGGCGGCTTCACGGACTGCCTGCTCCAGCACGGCGCCGCGCGTGTCTTCGCTGTGGATGTAGGCGCGAGTCAGCTCCACGAGAAACTGCTTGCGGACCCGCGCGTCACCGCCATTGACGGCGTCAACCTCCGCCACGCGCCCCCGGACTTGCTCCCCACGGGACTCGACCTGGTGACGGCGGACCTTTCCTTCATCTCAATCACCGTGGCGCTGCCAGCCATCCTCCCCTTCCTGAAGCCCGGCGGGCTGTGCGTCACGCTCATCAAGCCGCAGTTCGAGCTCGGTCCCGGCCGCACCGTCAAAGGCGTCGTCCGCGACGAAACCGCCCGCCAGGAGGCCGTGGACAAGGTGCTCGCCTGGGCGACGGCGCTTGGACTGGACAACCGCGGCGTGGTCCCCTCCAAGATCAAAGGCCCCAAGGGCAATCAAGAGTACCTCACCGTCCTGGAAATCCCTTGAAGACAGCAACCAAATCACAATAATATCGCAACAAAACCGCAACCAAAAGCGCCGATTCTTTCATGAAAAATAATCATTTTAGATGAATATAATTCTCCCTTCCCCTTGCGCCACACATGAGCCGCATTCAGACCGCAGCATCAATCTTGCTTTTCAGTCCCTCGCGCCGCACTCACCCCACTCGAGACCCCACTCCGGTTCCACCGTCGCTTCGAAAGCTTCCACTCGGCACTGTCGACAGTGCAGGTACAGTCGGTGACGGGGCGCTGCCGAACCCCAAAAATCGAGATTATCCTTCAATATTTCAGGCAGCTGCAAGAGGCCCTGCTCTTGTGTTGACATCCATTCGGCCACCATGCCTCCTCCATCCCCATAGCGCGTATCCCCGAGGATGGGCAGCCCGACAAAGGCGAGGTGCGCCCGTATCTGATGGCGTGCGCCCCTCCGGATTCGCACACGCGTGCGCCATACACTCGTCCCTCCACAAGCCGCGACTGGCCCCTCCAGCGTCACCGACGTCCACCGGGCGGGGTCATCCGCTTCATGAGGCGCCACCACCACTTTCTTGCGGTTCGACATGTCAATCGCATTGCGGATTTCCCACGTCTCGCCTCTTCGGCTATGGTAATTTTCTCCAAAACCAACTGTCAGACATACATATTCTTTGACAATGTCGCCTTGGGACTCCAGCTTGCGGAAGCGTTTTTCCGCAATGTCATTCTGTGCAGCGAGGACCACGCCGGAGACCTCGCCATCCAGCCGCGTCACCAGTCGCCACCCTTCCGCAGGGAGCTGCCCGACTCGCCAGGGGCATGCGGATGGCGCGTCGCGCGCGCCCATCAACCCGGCAAGCTGTTCCTCCAGGCTCGGCTCCCCGCCGCCTGCCAACCTTTGCGTATGGAGGCCGTGGGGTTTGGACAGGGCCGCCCATGGCGGCGAGATTCCCACCAGCCAAGCCCCTCCGGCGTTGGGCGCAGGCGCATGACGGGCCTCCTCCCCCACGGCAAAAGCGGGAGGCCTCGCCACGATGCGCTGCCCCTTGCGCACCTTGTACGCCGCCGCCCGGGTGACGCCATCCACTTGCACGTCCCAGACCGCGCACATGCGGCGTCTGGCGCGTAGACTCGCCGCCGGCGCGCAGAGCAGCAGGGCCTTGTCGAGCCGCTGGCCGTGGTGCGCGTCGTCCACAAGCGCGGTCAACGTCGAGGGAGCTTTGCCTGCGGTCTGCATTGCGGTCCATGCATTGCGGTTCAATTGCGGTGTAATTACGTTTCAAGCAGGCAGGGGACGCCCCGCCATGGAGCGTCCCTGCTATGACGGCACGGAATACAATGGAAATGCGCAGGCTTGCGTATTGCGAAGACTTGGCGCACCCCCTGGGAAGGGGGCGCACGCCGTGGCGAATCAATTCTTCTTCTAAAAATCAAGCGAATAGCTGGCGATGAACGCCTCGATGCGCTGCTGCGCATCCTTCATGCGTTGCGCCAACGCGATCTTGTAGGCGGCCATGTCCTTGATGGGCTTGCGGGCCACACCGGTGTCCATGGCGGCCTGCGCCACGGCGGGCGCTTCCCACTCAACCACACGATAATCAAGCGGTTTCGGGATGATGTAGTCGATGCCGAAGGCCATTTCGTCCACGCCGTAGGCCTTCTTCACCTCGGTGGGGACCGGCTCTTTGGCAAGGTCGGCGAGGGCCTGCGCAGCCGCCACCTTCATCGCTTCGTTGATGGCTTTGGCGCGCACGTCAAGGGCTCCGCGGAAAATGAAGGGGAAGCCCAGGACATTGTTCACCTGATTGGGAAAGTCCGAGCGACCCGTGGCCATGATGGCGTCCGGCCGCGCCGCCTTGGCGTCGGGGTAGGTGATCTCCGGGTCCGGATTGGCGCAGGCGAAGATGATAGGATTCCTGGCCATGCTCCGCACCATTTCCGGGGTCACCTGACCGGCCACGGAAAGGCCCAGGAAAACGTCCGCGCCGACCATGGCTGCGGCGAGGTCCCCGTGGTCCTTCTCTTGCGAGTACAGGAGCTTCTGCTCGTTCAAGTCGCTACGGCCGGTGTGGAGCAGGCCTCGGGAGTCGAACATGAAGATATTTTCGCGCTTGACGCCGAGACTCTCGTAAAACGTGGTGCAGGCGATGGCGCCGGCGCCGGCGCCGGAAACCACCAGCTTCACGTCGCCAGCTTTCTTGTTGGCGATTTCCAGGGCGTTGATGAGCCCCGCGCCGGAGATGATGGCGGTGCCGTGCTGATCGTCATGGAAGACGGGGATGTCCATCTCCGCCTTGAGTCGATCTTCGATGAGGAAGCATTCCGGGGCTTTGATGTCCTCCAGGTTGATGCCGCCGAAGGTGGGCTCCAGCAGCTTGACGAACCGGATGATCTCCTCGGGATCCTTGGTGTCGATGTTCAGGTCGTAGCAGTCCACGTCTGCGAAAATCTTGAAGAGCACGCCCTTGCCTTCCATGACAGGCTTTCCGGCCAGGGGCCCGATGTCGCCCAGACCAAGCACCGCCGTCCCGTTGGAGACGACCGCAACCAGATTGCCTTTGTTGGTGTAGTCGTATCCTGTCTCCGGCTCGGCGTGGATGGCGCGACACGCGTCCGCCACGCCAGGCGTGTACGCCATGGACAGATGCTTCTGCGTCTGGCAAGGCTTGATGGGCACGGTCTCGATTTTCCCTCGGTGACCGGCTGAGTGGTAATCCAACGCCTCTTGCTTGGTGAACAGAGCCATGCTTCCTCCTCGTGAAGAAATATGTGGCTGAATACATTGTAAAGATCGCGACAGTACGGCACAGTCACCCGAATTGCAAGGCATCCGGAACGCCCTGCCCGCCACTTGCCCGCCACCTGCCCGCCAGTTGCCCGTCACCTGCCCCGCCAGCTGCTCGGCGACTCACTGGCGCCACCCCGGCGGCTGACCGACACCTGGCCGCATGACGCGCACCAGAGACACGACACACACGACCCGGCATGACCACCCTCATCTGCAATCTCACCCGCTTCGGGGACCTCATCCAGACCCAACCGGTCATTCACGGGCTTTCCGACCGAGGCCAGCGCGTGGGCCTGCTCTGCCTCGAAAACTTCGCCGCCGCCACCCCCCTGCTGAGCGATCTCGACTACGCAGCGCCTCTGCCCGGCTCCACGCTGCTCGCAGCGCTGCAGCGAGGCGACTGGCCGGACGCCCTGGCCAGGACGCGCGCCTTCCAGGAACACACCGCCGCGGCGTTCCCTTATGATACGGTCTTGAATCTGACTGCGAGCATGGCTGTCCGGCTGTTGACACGGCTTCTCGAGCTGGCGCCGGGTCGGCGCATCCGCGCGTCGCACGGTTTTCTTCTGGATGACCATGGCTTCCAGGCCAGCGGCGGGCCGTGGGCCGCTTTCCTCTTGGCTTCGGCGCAACGTCGTGGCTTGAGCCCGTTCAACCTGGTGGACATCTTCTGGAAAGTAGCCGGCTTGCCGGACGAGCCCCGCCGCTTCACCTTGCAAAAGCCC
Organism: uncultured Desulfovibrionaceae bacterium; assembly: GCA_964455395.1. Taxonomy (GTDB): domain Bacteria; phylum Desulfobacterota; class Desulfovibrionia; order Desulfovibrionales; family Desulfovibrionaceae; genus CAYVWB01. Next base: position 11,515 of record CAYVWB010000065.1, on the reverse strand, counting down.
CCGGAAGCCGCGCGCGCAGCTGTCGACGCCTTGCTCACTCGGTACGCCGCCGGCCCGGCGACGCCGCAGCGTTACGTCGCGCTGCAGCTGGGCGCCAGCGAGGAACGTCGGCGCTGGCCCGTGGAGGCTTTCGCCGAGGCGGCGGCCGGACTCGCCCGATCCGGCGTCACGCCGGTGCTCTGCGGCTCCGCCAAGGAAACCCATCTGGGCGAGCGCTTCCTCGCACTGTATCGGGAAGCCCTTGCAGGCCGCCTCCGGGAGGCCCCTTGCGTGAACGCCATCGGAGCCACGGGCCTCCAGGAACTCGCGGCGCTTGTCGGCCGGTGCGAACTGCTCATCACCAACGATACCGGGACGATGCATCTGGCGGCGGGCCTGGGCGTCCCGGTCCTCGCAATCTTCCTCGCCACGGCGCAGCCCTGGGACACCAGCCCCTACAGCATGGGGGCTTGCTGTCTGGAGCCCGCCATGGCGTGCCACCCCTGCGCCTACGGGCAGACCTGTCCCCACGGCCCCGGCGAGGAGCCCTGCCGCCGCGCCATCCATCCCGGGACTGTGCTCGCACTGGCCCAAAGTCTTCTGCAGACCGGTCGCTGGACGCCCCAGCCCGAGGCGCCAGGCTGGCGTGACGCCCGGGTGTGGCGCACACGCGCCGGAGTCGCTCACTTCATGGACCTGGAGGCCGTGGACCCGGCTGCAGGCCTGGAAGCCCAAGACCGCACCCTATGGCTGCGCGCGCAACGCAGCGTGCTGCGTCGATTCCTTGACGAAGCCCTCCACCCGCCCGAGAGTGAGGTCGGAACCCCTACCCCGCTCTCGGCTCCTCGGGAGACGCTGGAAGCCATCCGTCGTGAATTGCCCGGGGACGCCCTCGCCGCCCTCTCTCCTGAACGTCGCGACGTCCTGCGGCAGGAGCTGGAGCACTCCGAGCAGCTGCTGACCTTGCTGATGGAGCAGGGCCGGGCGTTGGCCGCCACCTCGGCGACGCCCCTCAAGCGCAAGTTCCTCGGCGGCGTGCAGCGACTGCAGGCGCTCTGGTCGCAGAGCGACTTCCTGGGCGGGCTGGGCTACCTGTGGGGCGTGGCCAGCCAGGAACAACGCGCCCTGGACGAGGCGCTTCTGCTCGCGGCGCGGTACCAGCAATGCATCCGCACCCTGCGCGCGCTGCTCGCGCCCTGAACGCACGGCCGGCCCCGGGCGCGCTGCGGAAGCCTGACGCTCAAGACCGGCAAATTGGCATGAATCTTGGATGGATCGGGACGCCTCGACTGCGTGCGGCAATTTCCGCCGGCTGCGGGGCGCATCCACACCCCGAACCATCACGGAGCATGCGTTATGATCGTCATCGACGGACAACCGACCGAACTCCAGATCTCCAACTTCGCCAACCTGGAAGAGCTGCTCGTGCGCGTCATGAGCGCCAACTCCCTCGAAGACCGCATCGTCACCGATGTGCTGGTGGACGACGAAGCCTTCAACGAGATCTATCCCCACCAGGCCGAGGATATCGAGACCGCCTCCTTTGACAAGGTGGAGATCAAGAGCGCGCCCATGCAGGAAATGGCCGTGAACATCACCGAGGAGCTCGCCAAGGTCGTCGATGTCATGGCCCAAGGCGGACGCAACGTGGCCGACCTCTTCCGTCAAGCTGATGACGCTGAAGCTCTTGAAATTTTTCAGGATCTTCTGGACGTCACCCGCGACTTCATGACCATGGTGGGCGTGCTGCGCGAAGAGTTCGCCCTGGACTCGCTGCCCGAGTTCAATGCCGCAGCGCGAGAGATCAGCGAAGTCCTGACCGAAATCTCCGAAACGCTGGAGAACGAGGACTGGATTCTCATGGCCGACCTTCTGGAATACGAATATTCGCCCGTGGTGAACAAATGGCGCGGCGTGGTCGATTCCATTTCCACCCGCCTCCAGAGCCAAGCTGTCCGGGAAGTGAGTCATGGGGCGTAGTGCGCGCTGCCTGGAGGCGGCTCCCCTGCGCCCCCAGCCCAGCTGCGCTGCCGATTGCATGGAGCACGCCACGGCCATGTCGCTCGTCGAGCGCGCCATCGAGATCGCCAACCGCGAACTCGAGCAGCTCGAACAAGGCGAAGTGGAGGACGCGAGCAAGCTGGCTCACGACCGCCGCCTCGTCCTGGATGAAGCCTTTCTCATGGAACGCCGGGAGGACGAGGATCTGCGGCTGTTTCGGGAAAAGCTCGTGGAGCTCCAGCAGATCCAGCGCCGCCTCAACGACGAGGCGCTCAGGCTGCACGAGCGCATCCGCGAGGAACTGGGCCGCTCCAGACAAGAGACCAAACGGCACGCCGGCTACGCCAGCGCCGGCCGCGCCCCGCAGCTCATGAGCCGGTTCGTCTCCAGGCAGAGCTGACGCTTATTTGACGCGTCTGCTCCCTGTGCCGGAGGCGTCCCTGCGGCGCACTCGGTGCTGCTTCCATGCGGCCTTGCTGGATCGCGCTGCGATCATGCTGCGGTTTTGTTGCGGATTTACTGCGGCCGTATTGCGGTTTCTGTCTGGAGCGAGCCCCTGCCGCGGCGCAGGGCTTCCTCCGTGATGGCGGCGGAAGCGTTCGCGACTTCGCGGCGGCTGGCGCACACACGCTGTCGTTGATGCTGCGGCGCGTCTGGAGGGGCGTTCGAACGCACGGGCTCGGCGGGAGGGCAGGCCCCGGAACCGGGGTTGCGCACAAATCGCCCTTCGATGTATGGTGTTTGTTTGAAGCCTTACCAACTCCAAGGAGACGCCATGTCCAACGCCATCAAAGTGACCTTTCCCGGGGGCTGCAAAGTGGCCGCCGAGGTGGGCGGTCGCACCGTGCTGACAGACCAGCCCGCAGCCGAAGGCGGCGATGACGCCGCGCCGAAACCCTCCGAACTCTTCCTCGCTTCGCTCGCCACGTGTGGAGGCCTGTTCGCCTATACCTTCTGCTGCAAACGCGAGATAGACACCGCGGGCCTCGACCTGACCGTGGACGTGGAGACCGACGCCAGGACGCACCTCATCTCCCGGCTGGTCTTCAACCTCACATTGCCCATGGGATTTCCGCCGAAGTACCGCGACGCCATCGTCAAGGCCGTGGAGGCGTGCTATGTGAAGAAGCACCTCGCGGAGACCGTGGTTGTCGAAGTCGCGCTCACCAACTAGCAAACCTGTCGACCTGCGCGGGGGGCCCCGACGAAAGCAACTCCGGCGGATGCGCCGCTCACGAGGCCTCGCGGGCTCCCCTCACCTCCCGCAATCATGAGCACCGACGACGACGCGTGTTGGGCTTGCCTGCACAAACAGCAACCATACCGCAGCCTGAATCGCAAGAGCGCGATCCTGTCCGTCGCCTCGGCTTCCCGGGAATCGCACCCTGAACGTCATTACGCCTTGCGGCGGAAACGTACGGGCCCCCTGGCGTGATCCGGATCCACCACCATGCCGCGCTGGAGCCACTCCAGCTCCCCACGCGCCGCCAACCGACGCCCCGCCATACGCGCCGGCTCCATGAGCGCGCGCCAGAGGGCTTCGTCCCCGCCATCGCGAGGAGAGTGCGCACCGGGCCGGCCGAGCTGGCGGGGTGGACGTTCGGCGGCCACACGCATGGCGGCTTCGCTGGGGCAAATCGACTTGCCGGCGCCGCGCTCTCCCAGCAGTTCCAGGATGGCGCGCTCCAAGGCGGCATCCTCGGCGCGCAACCCGCGACGGCGGCACTGCTCGGAACAATACCGCACGGCGCGCCAGTCCCGCGCCCATTTCCTGCGCCAGGTGAACGTCCGACCACAGACGGCGCAGTGCTTTGCCTCAAGCCCTGAGCCCTTGGCGTCGCCATGGCGGTCAGCTTGCGGCTTCATTGCGATTCAATGGAAGGCGTCTTTCGGATCGACAACGTCCTGGCCCTTGCGGTTTCATGACGATCCACGCTTACTATTGCGATTCGCACGCTCACTGCGCAACGCCCCTGGAGTGCGCCTCGTCTCCGCCGACGCCGGCGAGCATGCGCTCCATGTACGCCTGCTGGAGCGCACGGGGGTCGAGCTTCGAGAGACCGGCGTTGAACCGACGCCGCAGCCGCGCGCCGTCTTCGGTCGCCAGGAAGCAGAGATGCAGCGTTTTCATGTCGAGCAGGCGGGGGTTGAACTGCAAGGAATCCGCGTGCGCCTGCAGCGAGGGCTCGTGCGCCATCAAATACCGGAAGACGTACTTGTCCATCACGGCGAGGTCAATGCGGCCCCCTGCGAGCTTGCGCAGATTGGTCGCGTCGTCCTTCACGGGCTCCACCGAAAGGGCCCCTCGATTCGCCATGGCGTCGAACCGGGCCTCGTTCACATACCCCTCCACCACGCCAATGCGATACTCCGCGAGGTCCTTCAGCCGTGTCCATGCGATGGGGGCCGCCCGGCGCTCCACGAACCCCAGAGGCGACTCGCCCATGGCGTCCGAGAAGAGGAACTCCGCTTCGATCCGCTTGGCGTGGTACTCCGGAAAGTACCCTGCCACGCCGGGCTTGCGACGCGCCGTCTCCACGGTGCGCATCCACGGGTAGAACTCGATGCGCAGCGTCATCCCCACGGCTTCGAAGGCCTTGGCTGCGATCTCGGCGGAGGCGCCATGCTGCGGCAGGGACGCGCTGGTGTACGGCGGCCATTCCAGGGAGGTGAAGACCACCGTCTCGGCCCGCACCGGACTCCACACGCCAAGGGCCGCGCCGAGCAGCAAGCAGGGAAGGACGAAGCGCCGCAGTGTTCTCGCCGCCCGAACGGCCAGGCGACTGGACTGGCATGCGCCGATGCGGCGCTCGCGTCCTCCCCACCGGGGGGGCACCCTACTGCTCCAGCACCTGCTTGAGATACTCGGCTTCGATGGTCTGATAGTTCACCTTCTGCAGGCCGGCGTTGAAGGCGTCCACCAGAGCTTGCGCGCCATCGCGCTTGGTGAAGCAGAGGTAGAGGCCCTTGTTCTCCATCAGCGTCTCGTTGAACTGGAGTTGGCCGGCGAACTCCTGGAGGGAGGGGTCCGTCTGCATCAGATAGTGGAAGACGTTGCGGTCCATCACGGCGAGATCGATGCGGCCCCTGGCCAGCTTTTTCAGGTTGGTGGCGTCGTCTGTGACGGGGTCGATCTTCAGATCGCCGGCGGCGGCCATGGCGTCGAACTCCGCCGTATTCACGTAGCCGTCCACCGTACCGATGGCGTAGGGCTTCAAGTCCTCCAGAGCGGCCCACTGGATGGGGTCGGCCACGCGCTCCACGAAGCCCAGCGGAGAGTCGCCCATGCGCTCGGAGAAAATGAATTCCGCTTCGATGGAGTCCGCGTGGTACTCCGGGAAATACCCCGCCACGGCGGCATCGGACTTGGCTTCATCCACGGCGCGCATCCAGGGGCGGAACGCCACCTGCAGCGCCATGCCGGAGGCCTCGAAGGCCGCCATGGCCACCTTGGTGGAGGCGCCTTGCTCGGGCAGGTCTGCGCCGGTGTACGGGGGCCACTCCAGCGAAGTGAACCGGACGTCTTCGGCATGGGCGGCGCAGGGCGCGTAAAACAGGACCAGAGCCAACGTGCAGATACGGATGAGAGTGCGCATGGGGGAACCTCACGAGGTTTGTGCATTACGAGGGGGAGGCCACAGTAGCAGCAATCCAAATGAAGAATATGTCAGTCCCGTGAAAGTAGCCGCACAATCGTGCGTAGCCCCTTCCAATCATGCGTGTTTTTCTTGATGACAGGTGCTCCGACCTCCATGCGGTCGGCAGCGCGCCGGGACCGCCCCATGTCCCGGCGCGAAGGTGCGTGGCATCATGGCAGGACGCCGACTCCCCGCAGCGCAGCCCTTGACTTCCCGTCGCGGCTGGGTCAAGCGAGCGTCATGCACGACACCAATCCCCACGATGACGAGTCCCCCCGCGACGAGCCCAGTCCCGGCGCCCCCGATCTCCGCGACTCTCCCGACTCTCGCGACTCTCGCGACTCCCGGGAATCCGCAGAGTCCCCACAGGCTTCCGAGACCGAGGACCGGAGCACGCCGGCGCTCCACGCGCTCCAGCCCGAGGACTTCCCGCCGGATTCGCTGGACATCCTTCCTCCCGACCCAGAGGCCTTCGGCCGCATGCTGGGCCTGGAGGGGGCCGCTTCGGACGATCCTTACATGACGTCCCCTCCCGAGGGCTTCCGCGCAGGCTGGATTGCGCTGCTGGGGCCGCCCAATGTGGGCAAGTCCACCTTGTTGAACGCACTGGTGGGGCAGAAAGTCGCCATTGTCACTTCCAAGCCGCAGACCACCCGCACCCAGGTCACGGGGATCCTCTCCCTGCCCGAGGCGCAGGCCGTCTTCTACGATACCCCCGGCATCCACCAGCGTGGCGGCGCCATGAACCGCGCCTTGCTCCAGGCTGCGTGGCAAGCGCTCTCGGGGGCGAGCCTGGTGACGCTGGTGCTGGACATGGCCTTCGCCACGGCTAGGCCCGAGGCCTTTTTCGCGGAGGTGGAGACCCTGCGGCTGCCCGTGCTGGAAGCCGGCCGGCCCGTGCTTCTCGCGTTGAACAAAGTGGATGTGGTGAAGCCCAAGGACGCGCTCTTGCCCCTCATGGAGAGGCTGGGCGAGCGTTTCCCGGAAGCCACGCTCTTCCCCATTTCCGCGCTCAACAAGACGGGGCTGGAGCCCTTGCTCGCGGCCATGCTGGCCCACCTGCCCGAGTCCCCGCCGCTGTTCCCGCCCGACCAGGTCTCCACCGTGCCCATGCGGTTCATGGCCGCGGAGCTGGTGCGGGAGAAGCTCTTCATCGCCCTGCGACAGGAGCTGCCGTACTCCCTGGCCGTGGACGTGGAGTCCTGGGAGGAGGACCCGGCCGGCGAACGGGTCACCATCCACGCCGTGGTGTACGTGTCGCGCAAGGCGCACAAAGGCATGGTCATCGGCAAGGGCGGAGCGCTCTTGAAGGAGGTGGGCGCCGCCACGCGCAAGGAGCTCAACGAGATGCTCGATCAGCGCGTCCACCTGGAGATCTGGGTGAAAGTCAAGGAGAACTGGACGGAGAACCCCGCCATGCTCCGCCAGCTGGGCTACATGTAGCGCAGGCGGCTGCCCCCGGGGCAAGGCGCACAGGCGACGCCTCGCCAGCCCTCGCCATCCCTCTGGACGGGGGGGGCCGAGCCGGGGCTTGCCGCCTGTCCGGAAAGGCGCGTGGGGGGAAGCGTACGCCCCCAGGCCCCCGGCCTACCGCTGGGTGGAGATCTTGTACTTCTTGAGCTTGTACTGCAGCAGACTTTTGGAAATGCCGAGGAGCTCGGCGGCTTTCACCTGGACGAAGTCCGCGCGGACCAGCGCGCGGCGCACCAGATTGGCTTCGATCTTCTCCAAGGTGTCCGAGAGGTCCAGTCGCACGGGCAGCAGATCCACGGCGGATTTGAACTGCGCTTCCTCGTCCTTGATCTCGGGGGGCAGGTCCTCCGCGCCCACGGTCTCCCTCGGCGCGAGCACGATGCAACGTTCCACCATGTTCTCCAGTTGACGCACGTTGCCGGGCCATTCGTAGCGCGTCATGTAGTCCACGGCTTCGGGAGCAAAGGTCTTGGGCTCCTGCTCGTTGTCCTTTGCGTACTTGCGGCTGAAATGGCTCACCAGCAGGGGGATGTCCTCGCGCCGTTCGCGCAGAGGGGGCGTCTCGATGTGGATGACGTTGAGTCGGTAATAGAGGTCCTCGCGGAAAGTCCCTTCCTTGATGGCGGCCTGGAGGTCCTTGTTGGTGGCGGCGATGACGCGGATATCCACCTGGATGGGCTCAGCCCCGCCCACGCGCTCGAAGTTGCGCTCCTGCAGCACGCGCAAGAGCTTCACCTGCACATCCTGGGGCACGTCGCCTATCTCGTCCAGAAAGAGCGTGCCGCCGTGCGCCAGCTCGAAGCGGCCGCGTTTGCGGGCCACCGCTCCGGTGAACGAGCCTTTCTCGTGCCCGAAGAGCTCGCTTTCCAGCACGCCGGAAGCAAGCGCGCTGCAGTTCACGGAGACGAAAGGGTTCTCCGCGCGGGGGGAGGCCACGTGGATGGCCTTGGCCACCAGCTCCTTGCCCGTGCCGGATTCGCCGGTGATGAGCACCGTGGCCTTGGAGGGCCCGGCGCGGTCGATCATGTCCAGCACGGCGTTCATCGCCTTGGATTGCCCGATGATGCGATGCCGGCCGTAGCGTTGCTCCATGGAGGCCTGCAAAGCCCGGTAGCGGCGCTGGGTTTCCGCCATCTGCGAGGCCTTCTGGACGGAGAGCAACAGCTCCTCGTTGGCGAAGGGCTTGGTGAGGTAGTCGAAAGCGCCGAGCTTCATGGCTTCCACGGCGGCTTCGATGGAGCCGTAGGCGGTCATGATGAGCACGGGGATGTGGGGGTAGTTCTTGCGCACGCGCTCCATGACGTCCGCCCCGGTGAGCTTGGGCATCTTCATGTCCGTGATGACCACGTCCACTTCGGACTCGTCGAGGTAGGCGAGACCGGTCTCGGGATCGCCGATGGTCGTGACCTCGTAGCCCGCATCGCTGAGCAAGGCCTCCAGCACCAGCAGATAGTTCGGTTCGTCGTCCAGACAGAGGATGTGTGTGGCCATGGGGTGTGCGCTCTCCGGGGTGGCGCAGGCGGGGCGCCGGCGCGTCTTCCTGCACTATGGTGGCGGACGGGCGAAATTGCAAGCGGGGACCCGAGCGGGCCTCGCCCCCCTCGGGAGCCGGCGGGGGTCGCCGCCGTCTCCCTACGCGCTCCTGAGTGCGCGTATTGCCAAGTCGATTCCAATGATATATCCACGACGATTGAAAGTCAGCCCTGCTTACGCGCCATCCTTCGCTGTCGAAAAGAGCACTGCACGATGTTCGTCAATCCCTTGCCCGGAATTCGCCTCGACCATTTCGGAGCTGTTTTCATCTGCTTTGTAATGACGTGCTTCCTGTGGGTCTGCCCCGCCCGCGCACTGACCATCCAGATGGGTGATGTGTCCATCGAGATTCCAGCGCCCGAGGGTTGCCTTCCCGTGGAGCAGACTGCTCCCCAGCTGATGGCGATGGCTCAGAAGATGCAGCCGCCGGGCTTGCGTCTGAATGGACTCTACGTGACCCAGGAAGATTTGCGTGGGCTCCTGCTCGGAAGAACACTCTCGCTGGACTACTCCGCCGAGGTGAAAAGCATCCCCGAGCTCGATCACACGGACGTCACGACGGACGACATACGCCGCATGAGCAAGCTGCACCGCGAACACGCCAACGCCATATGGCGGTCAATCAACGAGAATGCGGAGGCCCTCACGGCGAACGCCCGAAATCACCTGAATGAAGTGCTGGACGCCCCCGTGGACATGACGTTCGGCATGGCGGGGCCCGTGGACATCATAGAGGAGTCCGACACCCACTTCACCGGATTCACCATGAGTCGGCTTCAAGTGCAAGACAACGGAGATATGGTGGACCGCTTCTCTCACATCCTGTCGACCACGTTGCTGGTGCGCAAACGGCTCGTCATGCTGGCCAGCGTGAGAACGGGCGATGTGGACATGGAAGCCGCCAAAGGGATGTTGGCGCGTCACCAGGCGTGGCTTGAAGCCGTGCGCGCCGCCAACGCCGAACCGACTGCTGGTCAGCCGCGGGAGGAGAAGCCTGAAACCACCCCCCAGGCCGAGTCGACCGAGTCTCCCGAAGAGGCTGAATGACCCTGCCCGGCCGCTTCCCTGCCCCACGCTACGCTGCAGGCAGCTCCAGCACCACCAGCGCGCCGCCCGGCGTCTCGTCGCCCGGGGTCTGGCCGGGAGCGTTGGCCAGCGTCAAGGAGCCGCCGTGGCTCTCCACGATGTTCTTGATGATGGGCAAACCCAGCCCGGTGCCGTTGTCCTTGGTGGTGAAGAAGGGGTCGGTGTACTTCTCCATGGCGTCCAGAGCGAAGCCGGGGCCGGAGTCCTGGACCGCAAGACGCACGGCTGCGCCGGCGCGCTCCATGCGGATGGCGATGGCGCCGTGCTCCTCGTCGGCCATGGCTTGCATGGCGTTGGTGACCACATTGAGGATGGCGCGGTGGAGCAGGTCCTTGTCGCCATGGACAACAAGCCCCTCCCCTGCTTTCTTCACCACGCTCACGCCCAGACGCGCCAGCTCCGGCTCCAGAAACGTGGTCACCTGATCCACCACCTCGGAGAGGTCCACGGGCTGCCGCTTGAGCTCCCGGGGGCGGGCGTAGTCCAGAAAATCGTTCACCGTGCGGGAAAGACGCTTGGCTTCGTCGTCGATGGCCTTGAGGATGCGGCCTTGCAGGCCCTGGCGCTCCTCCTGAGGCGTTCGCGCCAGCAGCAACTCCGCGCTGGAGCGGATGATGCCCAGGGGATTACGAATCTCATGCGCCACGCCGGCCACCATGCGACCCATGGAGACGAGCTTCTCGTTCTGATGCAGCTCGCGCTCCAGCCGTTCGCGCTCCTTGATGCGCTCCGCGTTGATGCGGTCCACCTTGCGGATGATGGCCAGCAGCATGACGAACAGACCCAGGGAAGACATCATGGTCGCCGCCAGGGTCACACGCTGGAACCGCAGCACCGTCTCGTAGTCTGCTGCGATGTCCTGGTGGATCTCCAACACCCCGACCAAAGGGCCTTTCTCCCGCTCCTCCCCCACCAGATCGTCCTCCGTGCGCAGGGGGTACACCATGCGCAGCATCACGGCGTCAGGCTCCAGATTCAGGTTGAAGATCCCCCAGATCGGCGAGACGGTGGAACTGATCACGAAGCGCTTTTCCATGGTCTCGATGACATCCTGAATGGCCTTGTCTGCGAGGGCGCCCTCGCCCACGTCCTCCGGGTTGGTGGCGAAGCTGACCACGCCGTCCGTGTCGTAGATGCGCAGGCTGCGGATATTGAGGCCTTTCACGGAGGACTCGATGACGCGTTCCAGCCGGTCGTACTGCGCTTCCTTGGAGAGCTCGATGCTGCCGAAGCCGATGAGCGTGGGCAGGATGAAACGCCGGTAAATCTGATGGTTCAGGTTCTCCGCCAACAAGGTGGCGAACTGTTCCTGCTTCTCCAGAAGCATCTCCCGCGCGGAGTTGGAGATGACTACCGTGAGGATGAGCCCCGTGGCCAGGATGAGCGCCAGCGAGCTGAGGGAGAGAATCTTCGTGAAGCCGAACACCCCGGCGGCGGCGTCCTCGGTGCGGCGGCTGCGCCGGCTGCGGGCGTCCGTGCCGCCCTCCCCTCCATGCGATCCCGAAGGCTTCGGGCCCGTGTCGGCGCCCTGCTTCGAAGCGGACGCGCGTCGGGATGACCGTTTTTCGGCGGGGCCTGGGGGGGGCGGACTGGAGGACGTGTGCGCCATGACGTGGACCGACCTGCAGGGATACGGGATTACTGGACTTTTGGATTACTGGACTTCTGGATTACGTGGTTGCGGAATTGGGGGCTGCGGGAATGAGGGAAGGGCGGACTGCAGGGTTGCCGGACCGGACGACCGGGCGACCGGGTGACCGGGTGACCGGGCGACAGCCTGGACGACGCGCACACAGGCCGACGAC
>CAYVWB010000064.1:19852-25800 GCA_964455395.1 uncultured Desulfovibrionaceae bacterium | reverse complement strand
GGAGAACATGGACGGCAAACGGCCCTCGCCAAACCGGCCACACACGCCGCAGGACCGGCCGACCACGGACGTGCCTTGGGAAGCGCTCCAGAAGTTCGGCTTCTTCGGCGGCGTCGTCCAGACGGTGAAGCGCGTCATGCTGCACCCGGCGCTCTTTTTCCGGACCATGCCCGTGGGAGCCGGTATAGGTCGACCTTTGGCGTTCTACGTCCTCATCACGCTCTTTTCCGCCATCATGGACATGCTGTGGAGCAACTTCGGCGTGCATCCCATGCAACTGCTGCAGAGCTTGATGGCCGGCGGCTCCACCGAGCTGCCCGGAGGCAATCTGGAACAGCTCGCTGCGCCCATGAGCCCGGTCTCGCTCTTGCTCTATCCCGTGGCGGCAGTCATCACCGTGTTCATCTTCTCCGGGCTCACGCACGTCTTTCTCTCCATCTTCAAAGCCGCCTCCAGCGGTTTCGAGGGCACATTCCGCGCCATCTGCTACACCTACGCCACCTATGCGCTCACCATGGTCCCCTTGCTGGGCTGGCTGCTGGTGATACCGTGGTTCATGGTGGTGCTGGTGGTCTCCTTGAAAAACATCCACGACGGGTCGTATCTCAAGGTCGTGGGGGCGTTGGTGCTGGAACTGGTGCTGATGTTCTTCCTCGTGCTGCAACTCGCGGTGTACATGTCGGGCCTGGCGCCTGGCGCGTGAGGATCGCGATGATGCTGGAATGGTTGACCGCCAGACTGGAAGCCCTGCGCGACAGGCGCAGGCGGGCCCGGGAGATCCGCCCGCAAGCGTTTCGCATGCTCGCCGCAGAGCTGCAGGAACTTGCGGGCCTCGCCCTGCGGCTGACCCCTCGCCATCACAAGTTCTACAACAAGATCAAACGCATCCAACGGGAGATGGACCATTTGAACACGCTGGTCTCCAAGCCGGAGTTCAAACGCCTCTCCCCGCAGAAACGTCGGGAGCTGCGCGAAAGCCTCATCCAATCCCGCGAACAACTCATCGAAACGGTGAAGACCGCGCCAGCGCCCACCAGCACCCTGCAGTGACCACGGACATGGCGTAGATCTTGCTTCTCTCGCCGTGATGCGCACGGGTTCGGAGCCAACCTCCCGAAACACCCCGATGCGCCGCCACAACACCACGGCATTGCAGGAGATCGCTACGCCATGATTCCGACGCCTCCACCCTCTGCGCCACACCGTCGAGCCCGGCCCTTGCGCCTCGCCAGCGTGTTGACGCTCGCCGCTTTGGCGGCCGTGTTGATGACCGCCGGCTGCGGCGCCAGACTTTCCGGAGACCTCCAGTCCCGGCTGCTCGAGACGGAACAGGGCGTCACCAAGCCTTGGAACCCTTCGATCTACGTGCAGCCGGCGGAACTGCCGGACAGACCCCTCACGGCCGTCATGCTGCCCTTCCGCATGCAGCAGGCCATGGAGTACGGGCCTTTCTACGCCAAGGAGCTCTCGCGCTACGTCTTCGAAGTGTGGGCGCAGCGCAAGATGTTCCCCATCTTCGAATTTCTGGAGAGCTCGCCCTTCAAGAGCCAGGAACAGGCGGTGGCCCTGGCGCGCGCCAAAGGCGCTGATTTGGCGGTGACTGGGTCGGTGCAACAGCTGCTGGCCGGCGGGGAGCTGGGCGCCACGGCCGTCTCCTTCCGGATGATGATCTACGACGCGCGCTCGGGGCAGCTGCTCTGGTCCATGGCCCATGCAGGCTCCATGGAGCCCGGCGAGACTCGGGAATGGGTCTTCCTGCGCACCCGCTCCACCGTCCCCCACGACCCCCTCTTCGCCATCGCCACAGAGCTGGCCTACGAACTGAGCTACCCCGTCAAGGCGTGGCTCACCCAAGGGGCGCAGGCGCACGCCCGCGCCGGCAAGGCCGAAACCACGCTGGGCGACGGCGCCGGCGTGTCCGGAGACTGTTTCGATTGTCCCGATCCCGCGCCCCCCCCCGGCGCCGCCTCACAGGACTTCCCCGGCGCTCACACGGGCCGTGTGCCCATCCATGAAGGAACGCTCTGAGCCGCCGTCCCCCTCGGCCGCCAGATTTCAAACGCCGCCTCTCCGGCTCATGCACGGAGTGGCGGCGTTGCGCGTTCCTGGCTGTTCCGCCTGACAACCGGTGCGCTGTGGGTCGGGTGACCCGGCCGCACGATTCCGACCATGCCGCCGCGCGCCGGCCACCTCCTCCATGGACTCCCGTCGTGTGAGGACCGGCGAAAAGGCCGCGCCAATGAACACGCAGCGGGAACCGTCCGTATCGACCAGGACGTCGACGAACGATCCTTCAGTATTGCGCCTGCATCGACTCGGACATCCCTGATATCACACCTCTTGATATCCGTAAAATCCTACGGTAGAAACTATCGAAGAAGGCAACTTGATTTTGTATTGAATGTGTTTATTTGTTGCGCCGTGTGGCTGCCGGAGCATCGTCCTGACGGAACGGCTCGGGCGGCTCGATATCGACACCCCCTGCTGTCGATCCTGCCTCACCAGCAGGATGATGACGGGGACAGACCAGTCCTGTCATGTGGAACCTTGCGCTGTATTTCGCTGGACGACGGACGCACGCACCTTCTCCCCGTGGCGTCACGGTCGGCGGCGGCCACGCCTCCACCATTCGACCATACGGCGCCAGGGCTTTCGAAACGTCGTCGGCCGCCACCACACCAAAGCACATGCCTGCCGAACAGAACGGAAACCAGCCACTCCCCTCGACGCACGCGGCCTCGCCCCAAGAGGTGGCGGCCCATTCGAGGCCGCCCCGCTTCGCCGAAAAACCGCCCTTTTCCTTCGAGTGGCCCGACGCGCCCCTCGACCATGACGCGCCCTTTTCACCGACCTGGGGCGACTGCCGGGAAGATGCGCTCCTGGCGAGCTTCGAAGCTTCGCCGGACGTGCTCTGCCTGTATGATGCGCAGGCGATCTGGTGCGAGCCAACGCCCGCTGGCGCGAGCTGTTCGTCCAACCGCCGGGCCAGCGCGACGGAGGGAGTACACTGTCGGATGCATTGCAACGCTCTCCCCGCACCATGGCGCCGTCGCGGCTGCACCCCCTGCTGGACGAAATCGCCCGGGGGGTGGCGCACGCCGCGCGCGAGGAAACGCCTTTCCGCACACCCTGCGTCATCCAGGAAGATCACGGCTTCGGGAAACGCGTCCTTGACGTGACGGCCACGGCGTTGCCCGGCGCGCCGCGTCGCATTCTGGTCACCGCCCGGGACGTCACGGCGCTGGTCGCATCATCGAACGCACCCGCCTGCACGCATGCCTGCTGCACGGCTCTCATCGAGGAGGCGCCCCTCGGCGTCTGCATCGTCACCCTGGAAGGCGACTACATCGCCCAAAACCGAGCGCACGCCCAGGTCTACGGATACACGGACCCGGAGGAGATGCGCGCCCACGTGTCCAACGCCCGCGACGTCTTCGTCCACCCGGAAGACCGCGACCGCCTGATGACGCTGCTGCAGCGCGACGGCGTGGTCACCAACTTCGAAGCCCTGGTTCGCCGCAAGGGCGGGGGCCATGTGTGGACCTCCCGCACCCTGCGCGCCATTCCCGCCCCCCACACCACCGGCGCAGACGGGGACAGCGTCACCCAGTACATGACTTTCGTGGAGGACATCCAGGCGCGGAAGGAAGCCGAACAAGCCAGCCTGGAGGCCCACGCGCAGCTCCTCACCGTGTTGGAGCAGCTCACGGCAGGCGTCTACGTTCTGGAGCCGGAGGAGTGCGTCATCCTCTATGCGAACAACGCCTTGCAGGCGAACCACGATGCCCCCCTGGAGGGGCGCAACGCCAGTGAAGCGCTGCTCGCCGAGAGGGGGAATTGTCCATTCACCGTGACCAACGGAAACCTCCGCGAATTGGGCGATACGCACACCTGCGAGCTGCGTTTCAAGGACGGGACGTGGCGACTCTGCACGGCCAAGCGCATCCATTGGCTGCACAACGGCCCCGCCGTGCTGGTGGTGGCCACGGACATCACCGACATCAAGCACGCCGAGCAGATCAAGGCGGACATGGACCGCATCATGCGCCACGACCTCAAAGCGCCGCTCCACGGCGTCATCACGCTACCGGAGCTCCTCGCCGCTTCCCGGTCCTTCTCTCCTGAAGAAAAGCAGATGCTGGGAGCCATCCGCGACTCCGGCCGGAAGATGCTCCGGCTGGTGGACACATCCCTCTCCCTCTACAAGCTGGAGACGGGCTGCTACGAAATCCAGTGGGGCAAGTTGAACCTACTGAAAGAGCTGAACATCGCCCTCAACGAGCTTGCCGGCCTGCTGCGCGCCAAGTC
This sequence comes from uncultured Desulfovibrionaceae bacterium, assembly GCA_964455395.1. Classification (GTDB taxonomy): domain Bacteria; phylum Desulfobacterota; class Desulfovibrionia; order Desulfovibrionales; family Desulfovibrionaceae; genus CAYVWB01. Next base: position 21,492 of record CAYVWB010000064.1, on the reverse strand, counting down.
GCTTCAACTCTACGCGCGCACGGAACACGGGCCGGGCCTGGACCCTACCGCCTCCAGCCTGCTCGGCGACCTGACGCTGCTTCCCTTCCTGCTGAGCAACCTGCTGAAGAACGCCGCCGAGGCTTCCCCCATGCATGGCGCCATCTTCATGGAAATGCGCTTCGACGAGCTCTTCCGCCTCACCATCCGCAATACCGGCGCCGTCCCCCTGGTGATGCGTCCGCGCTTTTTCGAGAAGTACGCCACTCACGGGAAATCCAACGGCTCCGGTCTCGGCGCCTACTCCGCCAGACTCATCGCGCGGGCCCACGGCGGCGACGTCGCCATGTCCACGAGCGATTCGACCAACGCGACAACCCTCACCGTCACACTCCCACAGACGTATCCTTTCCAACTCCCCCGAAACCATGACGGAGTGCGTCGCAGCCGGTGCGGCTCAGGCGACGACGCCACGGCGTGGGGCGCCACCCCCTCGAAACCATGAACACTCCCCCGGCCTGCTGATCGCGTAGCCGGGGGAGTTGGTGCGTACGGAGCGGGGGAGGTGTTCGGGCAGACGACGCGTTGCGCAGCCACACGCATTTGGCCCTTGTCCCAGGGTCACCCGATAAGTTCGTCCATGGCGTTGGGCTGCCCTTTGGTGTCTTCGAGCCGCTTTTCCTTCTGGGTGGCCACGCGTTTTTCCAGCACTTTGATGACCTTGGCGACTTTTTCGGGATGCCAGGCGCCGCGGCCGGTGAAGGTGGGGACACGTTCCAGAGCGAGGTAATCGGCGATCTGGGTGAGGGGACAACCGCGCTTGTGCATGTACCAGATGACGCGCCGCGTTTCGCGGTGGTTGGCGGGTGGATCGACGGGTTCGTTGTACTCGTTGAAGATGATCTTGCGTTCGGGCTCTGTGACGTCCTCGTCGTCCTCGTCGCCAAGTTCCAGAACGATTTCGGGGGGTTCTTCCGTGTGCCCCGGCTGGATGGCGCGCACGCTTTCGGCTTGCCCGGTCTCCGCGCGTTGTGCGACGGAGGGTTCGGGTTGTGCTGGCTGTGCGGCGGGCTGCTTGTCGCGGGGCGGCGTCTCGTCCACTTTGGCGGCGGCGGCGGCTTGTGGCTGAGCGATTTCCTCATTGACGGGACGCTGCGTTTCATCGAGGTCCGGCGGGACCTCGGCTTGCTGCGCTGGGGCCTTGTCGGCGCCTGAGGGCGTTTCGGCCTTGTCGGTCGTCGTCGACTTGTCCGCCTTGTCTGCAGCTTGCCTGGCGCTTTCCGGGGGCGCGGGCTTTTCCTTGTCCTTGAACTCCCATGTGTCTTCGGCGGACTTGTTGTCGAAATCCGGAAGATCGTCGAGGGCCTTGTCCGCGGGCGATTCCTCGAACTCGATGCCAGGGCTCTCCTGGTCTTCGTTGAGGCTGGGGAGCAGGAGGTCGGCTGTCGCCGTTTCGAGATTGAATTCGGGTTCTTCGAATTGGAAGGCGTTTTTGGAGGACGGGGCGTCGGCCTTGTCTTCCTTGGCCTTGCGTTCGGCTTCGGCTTTTTCTTGGGCGGCCTTGCGTTCGGCGTCTTCCTTGGCCTTGCGCTCGGCTTCGGCTTTCTCTTGGGCGGCCTTGCGTTCGGCTTCGGCTTTTTCTTGGGCGGCCTTGCGTTCGG
>CAYVWB010000064.1:17813-19752 GCA_964455395.1 uncultured Desulfovibrionaceae bacterium | reverse complement strand
TCTTGGGCGGCCTTGCGTTCGGCTTCGGCTTTTTCTTGGGCGGCCTTGCGTTCGGCTTCTTCCTTGGCCTTGCGTTCGGCTTCGGCTTTTTCTTGGGCGGCCTTGCGCTCGGCGTCTTCCTTGGCCTTGCGTTCGGCTTCGGCTTTTTCTTGAGCGGCCATGCGTTCGGCGTCGGGGTCCGTGGCTGGCTTGTTCAGGGAGTGTTCCGCCTCTTTGTATGACCCCGGGGGCGCGGCGATGGGCGCCGAGGGTTGAGGCGGCGCAGCGGCGCCGGGCTTGGGGAAGGTCATGCTCTCGCGCGTGGCGGGCGGCGGGAAGGCCTTGGCCACGGCGCCGGGCTCCGTGGAGGATCCGGACGCGGCGGAAGTATTGGGGTCGAGAAACGCCGTGCCGGCGGCGGAGTCTGCGCCGAGGGATTCCAGCACCGCGTCGAGCTTGGATTCCACCACGGCCATTCTGCGCTGAGTGAGCTGGAGTTCGCGCATCAAGGCGTGGACTCCGGCAGCGACCCCTTCCTTGACCGCGTCCTTGACCGCGCCGGCGAGGGCGTCCGGTTCGCGGCCCAGCCCCTCCTCGGCGGCTTTTGCGGCGCTTTGCTCCAAGGCGTCTCGAGCGAGGACGGCGTCTATTTCGGTGGTGGACATGCCCGCCTGCAGCAGATCCTGGAGCCGTCCCAGCACGTCCACGGCGCTCGCATCGTAGAGCCGTTTGCCAGCAACCATGGTGGCGGGAAAAGCGTCGGGATGAGCTTGGACGCGCTGTTGCGCCTCGTCTTCGCGTATCCCGACGGCCGCAGCCATATCAGCGATGGTGATGAGCTCTTTTTGCATCAGATATCACTGGCCTCACATCCGGGTCTGCCAAGCATTGCAAGAGCGAACATTGTCTCTACGTGTCGCGCCACTACAAGAGGGAATGATCACACTCCCCTATTAATCAAAGTACATACCACAGTCGCAGAGTGCTTCTCAACCCCTAAATGACCATATTTTTAACACATATTGTCATGAAATAATACTCACAAAAAGCTGTCTTTTCATCCACTCCCACCAAAGTTCAAGGGAATAATTGCTCTGCGCAATCGCTCGTGGTACAGTCTCGGTACGTCAATGCCGGGTCAGGCCCGCCCGCCCAGACGGAGTCGACGCAACCATGGAGATTGTTCGATGAGCGCCAAGCAACGCAGTGGTTTCGATTACTTCACTGAAGTATTCAGCAAGGAATACAAAGTCGACAAAAGCATCCTCTCCGGCGCCGCCCGCGAAGTCTGGGAAAACGAACTCACCGATGAGGACAGGGCCTCCTGGGAGGAAATGGCGCGCCTTTCCGATCAGGAAGACGCGCAGCGAGCCAGCGTAGAGCAACAACACGCCCAAGGCGGCGCGTCGGCGAAGCCCAAGCCCAACGACTCGCAAACCATCGCAGACGCCCTCGGCTTCGAAGAAGACGACGAATTCACCCTCATCGCCGACTCGGAATCCGAACTCGCCGAAAGCGAAGAAGATGTCCACGAAGAAGCCCCGCACGAAGAAGAACCCGCGGAGCAACAGCCAGAAGACGACGAGGAGGAAGGGGAATTCACCATCCTCGCCGAAGCCGACGACGCAGAGGACGCTCGACGCCAAGCCGAAGAAGCCAAACGCCAAGCCGAAGAAGCCAAACGCAAGAAGGCCGAGGAAGAGGCCAAGCGAAAAGCCGAGGAAGAAGCCAAGCGTAAAGCCGAGGAGGCCAAGCGAAAAGCCGAGGAAGAGGCCAAGCGAAAAGCCGAAGAGGCCAAGCGCAAAGCCGAGGAAGAAGCCAAGCGAAAAGCCGAAGAGGCCAAGCGCAAAGCCGAGGAAGAAGCCAAGCGCAAGAAGGCCGAGGAAGAGCGTCGCAAGGCCGAAGAGGCCAAGCGCAAAGCCGAGGAAGAAGCCAAGCGCAAGAAGGCCGAGGAAGAGCG
>CAYVWB010000064.1:0-17713 GCA_964455395.1 uncultured Desulfovibrionaceae bacterium | reverse complement strand
GAAGAGGCCAAGCGCAAAGCCGAAGAAGAGCGTCGCAAGGCCGAGGAAGAGGCCAAGCGCAAAGCCGAGGAAGAAGCCAAGCGTAAAGCCGAAGAAGAGCGTCGCAAGGCCGAAGAGGCCAAGCGCAAAGCCGAAGAAGAGCGTCGCAAAACCGAAGAGGCCAAGCGCAAAGCCGAAGAAGAGCGTCGCAAGGCCGAGGAAGAAGCCAAGCGTAAAGCCGAGGAAGAAGCCAAGCGCAAAGCCGAAGAAGAGCGTCGCAAGGCCGAGGAAGAAGCCAAGCGTAAAGCCGAGGAAGAGGCCAAGCGCAAAGCCGAGGAAGAGGCCCCCAAGCCGCCCACGGTCTTGCAGACCCAGGACGTCTCGCGTTTCATGGCCAAGAAATCGCCTGCTCAGCTTGCACAGAAGGACGATGCCGAGGAGTCGGGCGCTGGCGACGACGCCGCCGCCGAAGCTCCGGCCGCATCAGTCCGGCCACGCATCGATCTGGATCGTCTCCGACAAGCCATCGGCAAGCGGGTCGCCAACGATCAGCCCCCGACGACAGGCGCGCAAACCCCCTTCGAGACCCCCGCCATTACCGGCGTGTTCGTCGCGGAAGACTCGCACGCGCAAGCCGAGAACAATCACAAAACGCTCCCCACCGCCTTCGCGGAGGCCTTCAGTCAACGTTCCACCCTGAACGCTGACTCGGAGCGCCTGTCGCAGACAACCGACGAAGCGCTGCCGGAATTCCATTTTCCGACGCCACCGACAGCCACGGCCCCCAGCGACCCGCTCCTTGGACGGTTGGAGGAGCACAGGACAACGCTTGCGGAGACCCTGATCACCAAGGCTCGCCAAGGGGACATGCAGGCCCTCGCGCTCTGTGTGGAGCGCCTTTCCCCACCGGCGCAACACTCCGGCGTCCCGGCGCTGGCGACCCCCTTCGAACTGCCGGAGCTCGACTCCCCCGAGGCGATCCGCGAAGCCAGCCAATCCATCCTCCAGGCAGCCGCCCGTGGCGAGCTTCCCTTGACCCAGGCCCGCGAGCTCATGGCGTTGCTGGAAACCCACTGGCGCATCACCGAAGGCGGCGAACTCACCCAGCGGCTCAACGCGTTGGAGCAAACCGGTCGTTTCGGCGGTTCACCCCAGGCCAAACGGCAGCGGATCACCCTTGGCGCATTCGAGAAACCCTTCTGACAGACGCTTCACGTCCCGGCTGTGCTCCATTGCCGGAAGAACCCTCGCCGGCGTCTCGCAGCGCACGAGACGGCTTGTGTTCCGGATCACTCTTCTCGCCTGGCTCGCCGCAAGCGTAACGGCTGCGCTGAGCCTTGGCGGATGCGCCGCGCCGTCCGTACAAGGCCATAACGCCGCTCAAGAGCTCGCCATCCGTCATGACTTCCGGCCCCTCGCCATCGACGCAGGTCCCTTCCTGCTGCGCGGCTACCTCCGAACCGCCTCAACCGCCTCGGCGCCGCGCGACCTCGTCGTCTACATCCAGGGAGACGGCCGCCCCTATTCGCGTCGCGACAAGGTGGCCGACAACCCCACGCCGGCCTCGCCGCTGGCATTCGCACTGGCCGTGCAGGACCCCGCTCCGGCTGTGGCGTACTTGGCGCGACCGTGTCAGTTCGTTGCGGAGGAGGACGTCGCTTCGTGGCGGTCGTGCGTCCCTGCGGATTGGACGGTGGAACGCTACGGCCCTCGCGCCCTCGCCGCCATGGACCGCGGCCTGGACGTCCTGAAAGCCGCAGCAGGCGCCGCCCGGCTGCACCTGGTGGGCCACTCGGGTGGAGGCTCCATGGCTGCGCTGCTGGCGGCCAGGCGGCAGGACGTCGCAGCCCTCGTCACCGTGGCGGCGAACCTGGACCACGCCGCCTGGACCGCGCACCACGGCGTCACCCCCCTGCATGGCTCGCTGAATGCGGCGGATGCAGCCTCGGCGCTCCGCGAGCTCCCGCAACTGCATTTTCAAGGCGCGCGAGACGTTATCACGCCGGCGGCGCTCAACAGCCGCTACTTCGAAGCCCTGGGTGAGGCGTCGTGTCTGGAGATTCACACGGCGCCCATGGCGGGGCATGGCGCGGACTGGATCGCGGGGTGGCGCGAACGCCTCGCCGCACGTGAATCGCTGGACTGTTATCCTGCAATCCAGTAAGGAAAACACCGCATCACTTTTTCATGACGTCGAATGACGCGTGAACGCGCCGCGTCTTCTCGTGAGGTTTTCACGATGTCCTATTCCGATCCGAAAAAACTCCGCGCCCGCGCCGAGGGTCTTGTCGCTCGCACGTCGGACCTGGAGGAGTTGCGTCGGGACAAAACCCTCTACGAAATGCGTGTCCATCAGGCGGAACTGGAGATCCAGAACCAGGAGCTCACCGCCCGTCAGGAAGAGCTCACCCGTCTCAAGGAAGAGTACGAACGCCTCTTCGAAGCAGCGCCCAGCGGCTTGCTCGTCATGGACCTCCAAGGCGCCGTGCTCAAGGCGAACACCGCCAGCCTGGAGCTGTTCCACGCGACCCGCGCCCAGTTCATCCGCAAACCCCTCATCGTCTATCTGCATCCGGAAGACCACACGGAATTTTTTCGCACCATCAAGGTCTCCCTGCAACAGCACGCCAAGAGCCGCGCCCGACTGCGGCTGCAGCATCAGAACGAGCCCCCCCGGTTCGTCCGGTTCCAGGTGCAGCCCATGGAGAGCGTGGACGGCGCGCTCCAGCTTCTGGGGAGCTTGATCGACGTCACCGACGTGGTGGAGACGCAGAAACTCGTGGAAGAAGCCGAGGAACGCCAGCGCTCCATCATCCAGAACGCCGGCTTGGGCATCGTGGTCATCAACAGCCGCGGCGTGCACGAGGACGTCAACGACAAGTTCTGCCAGCTCACCGGCTTCTCCCGCAGCGAGCTCATCGGGTTGGGGCCGCCCTTCCCCTACTGGCCCGACAGCGTCATGGACGTCATGCGCTCCGCCCTCAGCCAGATCATCGCACGAGGGAACATGCAGCTGGAGAGCCACTTTCAGCACGCCTCCGGCCGACTCTTTCCCGTCACCATCACGGCGAGCCCCATCATGGCCGCCGGTCGTCCGGACGCCTTCATCTGTATCGTGCAGGACATCACGGAACTGAAGGAGGCCGAATCCAAACTGCTGCACGCCAAGACCGCCGCCGAGAGCGCAGACCACGCGAAAAGCCGTTTCCTGGCCAACATGAGCCACGAGATCCGCACGCCTCTCTCCGGCATCATGGGCATGCTGCAGCTCGCTCTCTCCACACGCCTGGATGACGAGCAGGAAAACTACCTGCGCACGGCGCTCGACTCCTCCAGGGGCTTGCTGACTGTTCTCAACGACATTCTGGATTTCTCCAAGATCGAAGCCGGCCGCCTGGAGATCCGCGCGGAGCCCTTCCACCTCGACAGGGTACTGCGCTCCCTTTGCGACTCCTTCGCCAACCAAGCCGCCATGGCTCGCGTCGGCTTGAGCTGCCATGTGGTGGACGAGACGCCCCTGCGCCTTGTCGGCGACGAAAGCCGCTTGCGGCAAGTGCTCAACAATCTCATTGGCAACGCGCTCAAATTCACCGAGCACGGCAAGGTGAGCGTACGCGCCTTCGCCGTGAATCACACGCTGCACGACGAGGCCGTGCGGCTCGTGCTGGAGGTGGCGGACACCGGCGCCGGCATACCCGACGGCATGCTGGACCGCGTCTTCGACCCCTTCACCCAGGTGGACGAGAGCTTCTCGCGTCGACACCAAGGCACCGGCTTGGGGCTGGGCATCGTCAAGGGTCTGGTGGAGCGCATGCAGGGCTCGGTCTGTCTGGAGTCGGAGCACGGCCGCGGCACCACCATATACGTCTCGCTCCCCATGCCCGTGGCCCAGGAGGCCCCCGCGGACGACAACTCTGCGCTCCACTTCGAACCCTCCCCGGACGCAGCGCCCCTGCGCATCATCCTCGCCGAGGACAACCGCGTGAACCGGCTCTTCGCCCGCAAGCTGCTGACGAAACGCGGCCACGCCGTGCGCGAAGCCGCCGACGGCGAGGAAGTGCTCCAGCTTTTGACGGAAGCCCCCTGCGACTGCATCTTCATGGACGTGCAGATGCCCGGCGTGGACGGCGTGGAAGCCACCCGCCGCATCCGCGCCGGTCAGTCCCACACCCCTCGGGACACCCCCATCGTGGCGCTGACGGCGTACGCCATGAAAGGCGACCGCGAAACCTTCCTCGCCCAAGGCATGGACTTCTACCTGCCCAAGCCCATCAACATGGAAGAGCTGGACCAGACCCTCGCCGCCATCCAGCACCTCCTCGAAACGCGCAAGAACCAGCAGTCCGACGCCCCCGACGCGTGACGCCGCGCCGCGCTGCTCGTGTTGGAGCGCCGCAGCCACCGCGAGCTGCCGGGACGAACCTGCCCGCATCGTAGCAAACCGGCGCGAACCGATTCATACCGAGCCGAACCGACTCGGAAAAGGGCGGCCACCCGAGGCGCAGCAGTCGGTCCATGGCGGCCCGGCGTCTGGTCAGCTGCCTCCGGCATGCTGACGACGCGCGGACGCAAGCTCATGGCGAGGCGCTTTCCATGAAAAACGAATGAACACATGCGCAACTCGGCACACAAGACCGGACTCGTTCACCCCGTGGCGAGGCGGCAAGAGACAGGCCCTCTGGCGGACGTACAGCCGGAGCTGTGGGGGAAGTGTTGAGGAAGGCTTGGAGCGGATGCGTCGGTGAACGCGTCGGCGTGCGGCCGGGGCGTGGAGACTTCAGTCGGCGAGGGGTTCCAGACCGAGGTGTTCCAGCACGGTGGCGACCATCTTGTTCATGTCGAAGGGCTTGACCACATAGCCGTCTGCGCCGAGCTCGCGCGCGCGGGCCTCGCTGGTGGGGTTTTCAAGCACGGAGAAGATGAGCACTTTCGGGGAGCCGGTGTCGGCTTTCATGACTTGCAACACGTCGAAGCCGTCGTCGCCGGGCATGAAGACGTCGAGGAGCACGAGATCCGGGATCTTCTCGCGGGCGGCCTCCAGTCCTTCGGCGCCGTTGGCTGCGTGGAGCACGTCGACGCCTTCACGCTGCAACAGTATGGCGACCAGTTCGCGGTGTGCTTCCTCATCATCAATGACGAGTACGGTGGCGCGGGGGGCGTCGGCCATGGGTGTCCTCTCCAGTGGTCGCTGGCGCTGAGGCCTGGACGTGTTGCAAGGTGGATGGGGAACGCAAGGGGGTGCGCGCCGGGGGTCAGGCGTCGGCGTGCTTCCAGGCGAGCGTCTCGAACTTGAAGACGGCGCCTTCGAACTCGCCGTCCTGCCCCTTCAGCGGGTTTCCGGAAACGTTGACGACCACGGTGTCCCGGCCGTCCGGCTGCACGGCGAGAATGTACTTGGCGAGGGGTTCGCGGGTCTGGCGGATGCGGCCCAGCGGCGTTTCCTCCGTGGAGAGGGGCTCGCCTTCGAGATCGGTGAGGCCCAGCGCCGGATCGTCGAGCTGCAGTGAAGTCAGCTCCTCCCGACTGCGCCCGAAGAGGGAGACGAGCTCTTTGTTGACGAAACGGATGGCGCCGTCCTTGTCGACCATGAGGGTGGCCGCCGGGGAAGTCTCCACCACCTGGTGGAGCATCTCGCTTTGCTGGAAAAGCTGTTCCTGGTAGGCTTTGCGCGCGGTGATGTCCACAAAGGAGACGACCACGCCGCTGATCTCCTTGCCGCCGGTGCGATAGGGCATGATGCGCACCAGAAACCACTCGCCCTCTTTGTTCTGCGCTTCGAACTCGCGGGGCGCGGATTCGCGCAGCACTCGCTCCACGTCTTCCTGGAACTCGCCGTATTCGAGGTTGTGGGAAATGTGGGTGATGGGCCGGCCGAGGTCGGACTTGATGAGGTGGAAGATCTTGGTGGCGGGCTGGGTGAACTTGCGCACGCAGAGATCGGAGTCGAAGAAGATGGTGCCGATCTCCGTGGAGGCCATGAGGTTATCCATGTCGTCATTGAGCTCCGTCAGTTCCGTGATCTTTTTCTGATACTCGGCATTGACGGTGAGCAGCTCCTCATTGACGGATTGCAATTCCTCGTTGGTAGACTGCAGCTCTTCGTTGGAAGCCAGCAGTTCTTCGTTGGTGGCCTGCAGTTCTTCGTTGGAAGTCTCCACCTCTTCAATAGTTGCTTGTAAATTTTCCTTTGAAAACTGCAGCTCTTGCTCCAGGTCGTTGATGCGCTTCTGCACATGCGCCTGAATGCTGTAGTCTTCTGCTTCCGATTCGTCGTATTTTTCCTCCGGTCGCTCATCAAGGAGGATCATGTAGTAGTCTTCATCCTGCACATTAATGTGGCGGATGGTCATGTCTAGATTGGTGACGCGTGAGCCCAGCGAAGCGCGGATGTTCCTGTACGTCACATCCTCGCCACTGCGCATGGTTTGTTGCAGTCCAGTGGCGAGGGGAATGCCGATATCCTTCACGGCCATCTTGGTCACGTCAGTGTTCATGCGTCCCGTGGGCAGACGGAGGTACTCGCTCACTTCGCCGAAGATGTGCACCACGCTGCGGGAGGAGTCCACCAGCACGGCGGGGGGCAGACACCGACTGATGGCTTGCTCCAGCAGGGATTCGCTGACGCTTTGACGCCCCGTGTGGCTTGTGATGGCGGGTTTGCGCTGGTCGTAGCGGCGCACGGCGAGGTCTGCGCCAGCCAGGGCCGTCTCCACGTTCATGCGCGAACGGCCGCCCTGGTTGCGCAGGATCTTCCACTTGATGTCCACGGATTTGAAGTAGCTGGAGAGGTCCCCCACGGTCTCGCTGGAGCCCAGGAAGAGGAAGCCATCCGGGTTCAACGAGAACTGGAAGTTGGAGAGCACGCGTTTCTGCAACGGCGGCTGCAGATAGATGAGCAGGTTGCGGCAGCTGATAAGGTCCGTGCGCGCAAAAGGCGGGTCCTTCAATATATTATGGTAGGCGAAAATGACTTTCTCGCGGATGGCGGGCTTGACCTGGTAGCTGTCGCCTTTCTTGAGGAAGTACCTGCCCAGCCGTTGCATGGAGATGTCCGCCACGATGGACTCGGGGTAGATGCCGTAGGAGGCGAAGTCCAGCGCGTCGCGGTCGATGTCCGTGGAGAAGATCTTGATATCGTTGAGGAGGTTGTGCTCCTCGCAGTACTCCGAGAAGACGATGGCGAGGCTGTAGGCTTCCTCGCCGGTGGAGCACCCCGCAACCCACACCCGCACGGCGTCGTTGGGTTTCTTGTGCTTGAAGATCTCCGGCAACACCTTGGTCTTGATGGTCTCGAAGGCGTCCGGTTCGCGGAAGAACTTGGTGACGCCGATGAGGATTTCCTTGAACAGGGTGTGCGCTTCGTTGGGACTGCTTTCCATGAAGCGGATGTACTGCTCGGCGGTCTCGATCTGGTTGATGCCCATGCGGCGTTCGATGCGTCGAACGATGGTGTTGGGCTTGTAGAAGGAGAAGTCGATGCCTGTCTTGGTGCGGATCATGGCCAGAATCTTGGCCAGCGCGTCTTCGGGCGGGGGGCCGTCGTGCGCGTCGCCGCGTTTGGCCAGGCTGTAATGGCCCGCGATGAAGCTCTTCAACTCTTCGGGCATGCGCTCCGGCGCCAGCACGTAGTCCACGATGCCCGTCGAAAGCGCCGAACGAGGCATGCCGTCGAACTGCGCGCTCTCTTCGTCCTGCACCATCACCATGCCGCCGGCTTCCTTGATGGCGCGGATGCCGCGGGTGCCGTCCGTGCCCGTGCCGGAGAGGATGACGCCAATGGCCTTCTCCCCCCGGTCTTCCGCCAAGGCGCGCAGAAAAATGTCGATGGGCAGATTCAGACCCTGCTCTTGCGGCGCGAAGAAAAGCGTATCGTTGAAGATGATGAGATTCTTCTTGGGCTGATTCAGGTAGATGCAGCCGGGCTGCACGCGCATGCCCTCTTCCGCCTGGTGGATGGTGAACCGGGTGTGGCGGTTCAGCAGCTCCGGCATGAGGCTCTTGTAGTCCGGCGAGAGGTGCTGGATGATGACGAAGGCGAACTCGTCCGAGAGCGGCATGTTGTCGAAAAAGGCCTCCAAGGCCTCCAGCCCGCCGGCGGAAGCGCCGATGCCCACGATGTAGAACGGCGGGTCGTCTGCAACGCGGCTGGCCTGCATCGCTTCCGGGACCGTGGAGGACGCGGGCGCGTCGCTCTCGACCGGGTCGACGCTCGTGACCGGCGTGGCTGCGTCCGGGGCGACCTGTGCTTCCGGGGCGACCTGCTCGACAAGCACAGCCTGTTCGGCCTCTTCGTGGTCGGCCTGTTCGTGGTCGGCCTGTTCGTGGTCAGCCTGTTCAGTCTGTTCACGAAGCCGCTCCTGCGTTGCGTCGGCAGCCCGAGTCGCCTCGTGCTCGGTCCCGTTCGCATGCAGGCGCTTGTTTCCTTCGTCGCTGGAACCCATGGGGATGCTCCGGTAAGTCGTTCGAAGCAGCCGCCCGGCGTGGGGACGCCCGAGACGGCTGCAAAGGTGCGCGCAAAGTGGCGACGTTCACCGTACGAGCTTTCCCCGAAGAGTTCAAGAGGGGTGGGTAAACTTCGGCGGTTTCTCACCATGAAAAGCGGCGCCCCTCCAGGATGGTGTGGAGGAGCGCCGCTTGTTCACGAAGACATGAACGAAAGTACGCGCATGCCAGCCCAACAGCCGCCGCGCCGCGCCTGCAGCCGACTAAAACTCAGCGCAATGCGCTGCGCTGGATGCGCAACGCCAGGGTCTCGCCCAAGGCGCTGTCGCCGGTCTCCTTGATGGAGAACTCCCGCAACGCCGCGCGCAGATCCGTCACTTCCCGGGTCTTTTCCCCGCGGATGGAGAGGATGATGCGACCGCCGGCGCGGAAATCCACCGTGCCGGCCTTGATCCACCCCAGCAAGGGATGGTCGTAATCCACCACCACGCGTACGCAGTCCGAAAGCTGCTCCACGTGCACGATCTTGAAGTCCTCCAGCTTCGCCGCATGCGCCGTCGACGGCGCCGCAGCCCACGCCGAAAGGCATACCGCCAAAGCAACCCCGACGAGCCACACCTTCGCAAACCGGCCGGCGCCCTCACGCGTGACCGTCGTGACCGTCGTAACCGTCTTCAACTCCTCGTGACCGTGGAAGGACATACGCGCTCCCTTGACGCCAAGCCAGACGTCAGCTTTGTGCTTGTCATCCGAATCCAGCCGCGCGGTCCGTCGTTTCCGGGGCTCGTCATCTCCAGCCTCGAGACGGTGCGGCGCGCGGCCTCGCCTTCACCCGGGACCGCGCCGAGAAGTCGCCTTGCACGAAGGCTTTCGGCGTCACAGCGGTTCCGGGCGCGTCGTCCAGAGTAACCCCTCCAGAGCGCTTGGCAACCCTTTCGGTCGAAATTTCCTGCTCGACGCCATCGCCTCCAAGACGTCCAGGACGCGATGCCGGCGGCTCTCCTTCCCTTCACCCGGAAGCGCACGACACTCGCGCCAGCACTGTCGTCATGCCGCCAGCCTGCATGTCACCATGTCTGCACGACGCGTTCAAACGTCGAAGCAAAAGCCGCGCCAGCCGCCCTCAGCCGCCTGACGGAAGAGCACGCCGACGCCCCGGCGGCCGGCCCTGCCCCCCGAAGCAAGCAAGGAGAACGAGGTGTTACAAAAATTTTAGAAAACTTCTTGACAATATCCAGAGTCCATGATTCGGTAAACACGCCTGGAACGTTCGTGACGGTGGCCAGAGGGTGGAGATAACCTTACAGAGCCCTTGCTCCAATTTTCTCCCGCTCACCAGACGCACGGCGTTTCGGGTTTTTTTTCGTCCATCCGCCGCCTTCCGCTCCTCTCCCGGCGCATGACAGGCATTCTTCGGGCGCCGTCGGTTCCTCGCGTGGGATACATGGTAGCATGGCGAACGCTTGCATCATGTGAGGAACGCCACACGCCCAAGGAGCTTTCCATGCCCGAACTCACGCTCAAGTCCCCTGCTTTCACTCAAGGCGGCGTCATCCCGACGCGCTTCACCTGCGACGGCGAGAATCTCTCTCCCGCCCTCGCCTGGGATCATCCCCCAGCCGAGGCCGTCGCCATGGCTCTCATCATGGACGATCCCGACGCCCCCAGCGGCGTTTTCGACCACTGGGTGATCTACAACATACCCCCGGCTGCTTCGGCGCTGCCCGAGGGCGTGCCCACCGACGAGACGCTGGACAACGGCGCCGCCCAAGGCCGTAACAGTTTCGGCAGGCTGGGGTATGGCGGTCCTTGCCCGCCGGACAAGGAACACCGCTACTTCTTCACCCTCTACGCCCTGGACGCCACCCTGGATTTCGACGCGCCGCCGGACAAGCAGACCCTCCAGCAGGCCATGGTCGGCCACATCCTGGACACCTCCCAACTCATGGGCCGCTACGACCGCCCTCGGTAGTCCGCTCGCTCCACGCGGAACACGCCCGCGCGATGGCGGCTGCGGCTTCCCTGCTGGACGTCGCCCTCTCGCGTGGCCGTCTGAAGACGTCAGGAAGCTGACGCCTCGCCGGGATGTACGCCGTCCTGCAGGCCGGCTCCTCGCCCTTGTCACGTCGGGACAGCATGGGGGCAGCATCGAGACGTCGGGCGCAGCCGGCAAGCCCGGCGGATCCCGGCGGGGTTCAGGAGACGTCGAGCTGCGCCGTCGTCACGCCACCACCCACACCGCACAGTTCTTGGCGTAGTGGATGATGCGGTTGGAGACGCTGCCGAAGAGGAACTCCTCGGCCTTGGAGATGCCCCGGCGACCCACCACCACCGCGCCCCAGTCGCCCTCCTCCATGGTGTCCAGTATCTCCTGCGCGATGGAACGGCCACGGCTGCACCGCGTGGCGGCGCTGTCCGGGAAGGGGGACTGGCAGCTCACGATGTAGATTTCCTCCACGCGGTCGGGGTCGAAGCCGCTGGCTGCGAGCACGCCGTGGGCCTCGTCCAGGTGGACGCGCATCTCCGTCTTGTAGAGCTCGCAGGCGTGCTTCCAGGCGGCTTCGTCGGCGAAGAGGTCGCGGTCCGGGAAGCGCTCGATGTGCAACAGCCCCACGTGAAAGCCCGGGGCGCCCGCCACCACAGAGGCGGTGTAGCGCACGGCGCGCATGGAGTTCTCCGAACCGTCCACAGCCAGCAGTATGCGTTTGCAATCCATGCCGATCCCCCTTTTTCCGGATGATATGGACGACGTACGCGCCAGGGCTCGCCGAGCGCTCGCCGAGCGTTCCGTCGCCTCCATGTCTTCCTCATGACGCCGACGCGTCTGGCGCGGACGACGCCCCGATGTCTTCGACACGTCTGGCGCGAGCGACTGGGCGCAAATCCTCCAGCAATTCGCCGACGCTCTCATAAAAGACCTCAGCGCCGGCGGCGAAATGCATCAACGCGCGGTTCAACTCCTCCGGAATGTAGGGGTACACCTTGCGCAGGTTCATGAGTCGGTTGGGAAACATGAGCGACATGTCCTCCTCGGCGAGATGGTTCAGAATGTTGTCCGATACCCCCTCCTCCCGCAGACTGCGGAAGGTGTGCACGCGCTTGCCCACCAGGCAGAGCAGGATGTTGCCGAGACCGAAGATGTCCAATCCGAAGGGGTTGATCCGCGAGTCGAAAGCGTAGTCGAAATCGATCCATCGACAGCGGCCCGTGGCGCGCTCCACCAGAAGGTGATCGCGGCGGATGTCCCCGTGCTTCTCCCAGCGTGTGTGGAGATCCTCGATGGCCTCGCATGCGCCGATGAACCGCTGGAGCATGGGGGGGAAATGGGTGTGGAAGTAGCGCTCGTGGTCAACGGGAATCTCGTCCACCACCTCGTCGATGCACCGCCCGCGGATGACGTCCAGGATGCGCACGGGGTTCTTGCGCTCGTCGTGGAGGGTGACGCCTTGCATGAAACGCATGTCACCGTGAGTCAGCAGGAGGATGCGCGCCTCCTTTTCCGGACTGCGATGACAGAGCACTTCCACCGCGCCAAGTCGCATGACGAACTGCTCATGAAAGACGAGTTTGAGGATCTTGGATTCCCCGGACTCCAGGTGACGACAGCGTTTCACCCAGTACTTGGGGTCCTCCAGCCCGAAGCGACGCTCGCACTCGTCCTTGAGCACGATGTAGTGTTCATCCGCGAGCTGGATCACGTCCCCATACCCGATGCGCATGAACTCGCTGGTGTCCGTCACCAGCTTGCCGCATCGGCGTAATGGAAAATTGGGCATCCGCGCCTGGACGAGTTCCCGCACATCGCACTGCATGACCGTCCCCCCTTGCATGGCTTGCGCGGCTATCGCAGACGGACGAAGCAGTGCGACAGCGTGGCCGGCTTCGCTGCGCCGACTGCGTATCCGGCTGGGCGTCCGACTGGTCTTCCGGCTGGTCTTCCGGCTGGTCTTCCGGCTGGTCGCTCATCACGATTCGAAAATCGCCGCCTCCCCCGGCAGGCAGTCACCCCACACAACCACAGTAGGCGCAAGGGGGGCGCCTGTCACGTCGCCGGCGCCGCATCCCTGGCGACATTTCAAATCATTCCAAAAGAATATAGAGATGGGTGATCTTCCGGCGCAGCACGCCATTCCCCCCACCTTACGAGGTGGCGCGCGGTGGACAGCTTCGTCAAAATGTGATGCAATCCGCACCCTTGCACGCGTCGATAACGCCCCGATGCAGGCCGCGGCCTGCTTCCACTCCGAATTCTTCGCACCCGGGAGCCACCACATGCTGCGCGCCTACATCACCGGCGGAGCCACAGGCATCGGCCTGGCCATCGCCACGCTCATCACCGACCAGGGCGGCCGCGTCGCCATGGCGGACAAGCACGCCGACGCCGTGGCCGACGCCTTGGACGCCAACCCGACGTTGCGCGCCAGCGTGCTGGATGTGACCGACGACGCAGCCCTGCGCGAGGACATCCACGCCGCCGCCGAGGCCCTGGGCGGCCTGGACTGTCTGGTGAACAACGCCGGGGTGGTGCTGCCCGAACCTGTTGATGCCGTCAGCACGGCGGCCTTGGACGCCTGCTTGGCGGTGAACCTCCGCGCGCCCATCCTCGCCACGGCGGCGGCGTTGCCTTTCCTGCGCCGCTCAGCCAACGCCTCCATCTGCCACCTGGCCAGCGAGGCCGCCCACACCGGCTACCCCCACATCGCCGTGTACAGCGCCACCAAAGGCGGGCTGATGGCGTTGGCCCGCGCTCAGGCCGTGGAGCTCGCCGCCGCAGGCGTGCGGGTGAACACTGTCTCCCCCGGCCTCACGGAGACGGCCATGGTCCACAACTTCGCCCGTCTCGCCAGCCCGGATCCCGAGGCCTACCTCCGCGGCCTGCGCGCCCTGCAACCCACCGGCCGCTTCAATGCGCCGGAAGAAGCCGCCGCCGCGGTGGTCTGGCTCGCCAGCGAGGCCGCCCGACGCGTCACCGGACACGACCTCCGCGTGGACGGCGGGGTCACCATCCTGGGACATTTCCTCGGAAGCCACGGGGGGTAGCGGAAGGGAGCGCTCCCGGACAACGCGCCTCTCGCCGGCCTCACGGCTGCGACGGGGGCGAACGGTCCAGAAAGGCCTCTCATCCCGACGCGGAAGGGCCGGCGGATGACGGCTTCGCGTGCGCTGTCATGCAGCCTGATACCGGGACGGCGCGAGCGGCCCGAGCGGGGGTCGTCAAGCAGGAGTCGCCATGCAGCGGGACGGCGCGTTTCAGACGGCCTTGATGACCATCAGGGTGACGTCGTCTTCCGCCGGGACGCCTTCGCTGAACGCCGCCAGGTCGTCGAAGACGGCTGCGACAATGGCGTCGGCGTCCTCGTGAGCGTGGCGCGCCGCCACCGTCCGGAAGCGCGTCCTGCCATACATTGCGCCCTGGCGGTTACGGCGCTCGGCGATGCCGTCCGTGCCCATCAGCAAAACACTCCCCGGCCGCAGGGTGAGCGTCTGGGCCCGAGCGGGGGTCGTCTCCACCACGCCCAGGCTCAAGCCCTCGCCACGCAGCTCGGTGAAATCCTCCGCAGGATGGAAGAGCAGCGCGGGGTCGTGACCGGCGCGGGCCCACCGCACCGTGACGCCCGCCTCGGGAGTGCGCCCCGGCGGCGGAAGGTCCGCCTCCACCGCGAAGAGGGTGACGAAATGGCCGGCGCCTTCCACGTCCCGTACAAGTTGACGATTCACGTGCTCGAGCACGGCTTCCAGGGACGCACGCCACGCCGGCGCCGCAGCCCGGCTGCGCAGAAAAGCCCGAGTGGAGGCCATGAGCAGCGCTGCGTGGACGCCATGACCGGAGACATCGCCCACCACGGCCAGCAGGGCGCCATGGGGTGCGACGGTCGTGGTCACGTCGTCAGGGGCGCCGGGCCGCGACACGAAGTCGTAGAAATCCCCCCCCGTCTTTTCGCAGTATTCTATGCGCGCCGCGAATTCCAGGCCGGGAACCGTGGGCGGCTGCGGCGGCAGCAGGCTGTGTTGCACCTCCTGCGCCAGATCCAAGGCCTCGTGCAGGCGAAGGCGTTCCTCCAGGGCGGGGCCCACACTGTCCAGCACCTGCCCGAGGGCGCCCACCTCGTCATGACCGGGGAGATTCGCCCGCGCGGAGAAGTCACCCGCCGCCAGCCGTTGCGCCTGGTGCGCCAGCCGCGACAGTCGCCGTGTAAAAGTGAGCGAGACCACGTAGGACACGGCCAGCGCCACCACGAGCGCCGCCGCCACAAGGAGACCGGTGGTCCACAGGTGCTGCTGGATCCGCGCTTCCAGGGAAGCCGCCAGAGCGTCCGCAGAAGCCGTCACGTCCGCCGTGGGCGCGATGAGGATGAGGTGCGGGCCGTCGGTCGGGCCCGGGTCCGCCGCGTCATCACTCATTCCTCCTGCCGCGCCGTGATCCGGCCTGTGTGCGCGCAGGGCGATGGAAGCGAAAGCCCAGAGACTCGGCTGACCGCGCCACGGCGCTTCCACAAGACCGGAATCCTGCGTCGCCATGGCCTGCGACACCGCCGGAAGGTCCACGGTGAAGCCGCCGTGCGCAGGCTGTTGTTCGCGTTCGTTGCCGCCTGGACCGCCCAGTCGCCAGGCGCCTCGTGCAGGGCCAGCCTGGTCTTGAAGATCATGGAGGTCATGAGGATGATTCGCGCCGGAACGCCGCGCGCCCGCGCCTGCAAGGCCGTCTGTCCCATTCACGGCGTCGGGGGACGTCAACATCGTGGTGGCGAGCACTTCCAGTCGCCCCTGCGACGGCGCCGCGAGCATGGTCTCCATCCGGGGCGAGATGGCCGGGAGGTGCATCTGCGTGTGGAAAAGCGCGCGCAACGGCGTGGCCAGAGCGGCGCGTACGCCGTTGGCCCCGGCGCCGGCCAGCAGGAAGACGGGTCGTCCCGTCACCGCATCCGGCAGGGGGCCGAGCCAGCCGTCGCCCTGGTCCAGCAACATGGCGAAGCGCTCCGCCGCGCTGCACGCCCGGGCGGTCCATGGCGCGTCGGTCAAGGCGTCCCCCCGCAGGCACCGCGCCTGTCCCCTTTGCCCCAGTGACGCCGGCGCAGCCAATCGCCCGGGCGGGAGCGCCGGATAGAGCAGCCATTCTTCCGGCGTGGCGGCCATCTGCCACAGCAGGAGTTCGCCGTACCTTCCATGCGTTTCCTTGAAGGTCTCCAAGGCGGCGTGGTCGTCACGCACGCGGGCGGGCGAGACTTCATCCCACACGGAGAGGGCGTTGAAATCCACAAGCAGGGACTGACGCCGTGTGGGCTCGCCGGGGACCGACGCCGGATGGACCTCGGGTTCGCCCTGAGGCGCGTGGCTCTCCGGATCATCAGGAGCGTCCGAACGTCCAGGCCTGCCAAGCCAGCCAGACCTGCCAGGACCGTCAGGAGTGGCTGACTGGCCGGCCGCCTGCCCGGGAGGCGCTTCGGCGAGGCGGTCCAGCACACGCTCCAACGCAGCTTCCAGGAGCTGCCGCTCCCGGGCGAGGACACGCGCGTGGTCCTCCACAAGACGCAGCAGGCTCCCGCTGGCTTCATCGACGAGCGCCTCGCGCGCGCTTTGGGTCATGGCTTGGCCCACCTGCGTCATGGCGCGCTGGCCGTTCAATCGCAGGAAGAGCGTCGGCCCCAGGCTCAACACGGCGAGCACGATGAAAAGTTTCCAGCGGATGGACATGACTGCCGACACCATACGTCGCGGTTTCCTCCGATGTAAAGCGGAGGCCGGGAATGCGGGGTGATTAAATCTCATTCAGGGAGATGCATTTTCTTTGGAATTGAGGCATGAAACATGTATTCCAGACCGGAACGCGGCGGCAATCACGACAGGCCGTCACGCGCCGCGCCGTCCACGCTGATTTCATGTTCGAGGAGACCCCATGCCCGCACACCGCCCCACTCCCCCCGTCTCTCGCCCCGGGGATATCCGCGCCCTGGCGGAGGCGTCGGAGGCAGCCGCCGGGCAGACGGTCAGGATGGCGACGGTGGCGGCGGTCGTTCTGGCCATCGTGCTGGCGGTCGTGTTGTGGACGACGGTTCCGCCCGCCGCCGCGCAAACGCCCCCCTCTTTCGGCGCACACGCAACGCCTCCGGACGTCATCGCCCTGGCGACGACGCCCTCGCCTGCCGCCTCCTCCACACCCGGCGCGTCGCGGCCCCTGCCCGCGCGAACAGACACGGCCGCCGCTCCCGGCGTCATCCCCGCAGACCTTTCGCAGTATCTCCGACAGGCCGCCACGGACAATCCCGAGCTGCTCGCCGCATTCGAACGGTGGAAAGCCGCGGCGGCGCAAGTGGATCAAGCCGGCTATCTGCCGGAACCGAAGCTCTCCCTGAGCTATTATCTGGAGCCGGTGCAGACCCGCGCCGGCGACCAGCGCGCCGCCATCGGCCTGGCGCAGTCGTTCCCCTGGTTCGGCACGCTTTCCCTGCAGGAGAAGCAAGCCGCGCAGGAAGCCGACGCCCGCAAGATCCTGCTGGACGACATCGCCTTCACCGTCTTCTACAAGGTCAAGGAAGCGTATTTCGAATACGCCTACCTCGCGCAAGCCATCCAGCTCACCGCGGAGAATCTGGACCTCCTCCGCTTTCTGGAAGAAACAGCCCTGCGCCGCTACGAAGCCGGTCTGGCCGAGTACGCCGACATCCTCCGCCTACAAGTCGAAGCCGCTCGCCTGGAGGACCGACTCCGCTCCCTGGAGGACCTCCGGCCGGCTGTGGCCGCAGCCCTCAATGCAGCCCGCCGTCAGCCCTTGCACGAGTCGATTCCCTGGCCCGAAGCCATTCCCGTCATGCGCGCAGGCGTGGGAGACGACGCCGTCATCGCCCTGCTGCAGGACGGTTCCCCCCGTCTCGAAGCCCAGCGGCTGCGCGCCGCCAAAGCCAAGACCGGCGAAGCTTTGGCGCAGAAGTCGTTCTACCCGGATTTCACGGTGAGCCTCTCCACCATCCTCACGGAGACGGCGCAGCTCCGGCGGGGACAATCCGTCAATGGCGAAGCCGTGAACTTCCCGACCACCCGCACCACGGAAGACGCCGGCCGCGACCCGGTGGTGGCGGGGCTTCAAATCAGCATACCATTGTGGTATGAAAAATACACGGCCGAGGTCCGGGAAGCCAAGGCGCAGACCCGCGCCGCACGCGCCGAGGAAGCCTCCCTGGGCGACGCTCTGGAGGCGGAGCTTCGCCTGATCCTGGTGCAATACCGCGACGCCGTGCGTCAGGCGGACCTGTACGCCGAGACGTTGACGCCCATGGCGAACCAGGCCTTGGGCGCT
>CAYVWB010000063.1:0-25934 GCA_964455395.1 uncultured Desulfovibrionaceae bacterium | reverse complement strand
GAACCCGGCGAACCCGACGAACACGACCACTCCGTCGAACTCGACGAGGAACGCGGCTACGGCGATCGCGATGACGCCCTCGATTTCTCCCTGCACATGGACCGGACGCCCCAAGATCCCGACGCCGACGCCGCAAACGAGCCCGATTCCGACGCGCCGTTCCTCATGGAGCACGACGATAGCGAGGCGGAGGCCCCTGCCCCGCCCCCGCCGCCGCAGGACGACATCTTCTCCCTCGACGAACCCGACCACTCCGTCGAACCCGGCGAACCCGACGAACACGACCACTCCGTCGAACTCGACGAGGAACGCGTCACGGAGCTTTCATCAGGGCGCCTCGAAGACGAGCCCGAAGACACGTTCACAGAGGAATTTGCAGGCGAAACCAAATCCATTTCTGCTGACATTTCAACAGACGAGCCCGAGGCTGACGTCTTCGATGAACTCGACGCCCGCACCGACCAGGACGGCGACCTCCAGGACGAGCTTGCCGCCTACTTCGCCGAACAAGACGATGCGCCCCCTGCGACAACGCCCGAGGACGACTCGGCGGACTCACCGGAACTCGCGCTGGGCGCCACGACCGATGCCGAAGAGGAGCTCTGGGACCTCGTCTTCGAAGACGAGGACGACACGACGACCAGCCCAACGGCCATGCCCACAACGGACGCCGACGAGGAAGACCGGGGGTTCTTCGACGAGATCGAGGAAGCGGCGAACCTCGCCGTCTCGGAGACGTACCATGAACACAGCAGCGAGGACGTCTTCCTCTCCCTCGAATCCATGGTCTCCACGCCTGCGGATGGCGCAGACGACGGGGGAGACGAAATCGCGCCGCCGCCACAAGAACTCTTCAGCAAGACACAGAAAGGCGAGGATTTCCAAGAGCATGGTATCTATGACGACCCCGGCGCCATCATCAACCTCGGGGAGCCCGGCGGCCCGGCGCGCAACGCTCACCCGGAGCTTGAGGAATACCCCGAGATTTTCGGGGACAACTTGGGCGAGGACGAAATCGTTATCCTGGAAGAGGACGACGACGAACCTCGCTGAAGCGCGCTGAACCGCCCAGAACGGCGACGAACTGCGCCGAACTGCGCCGAACTGCGCCGAACTGCGCCGGTCGTTCCTGAATCGAAGCGCGCCAAAGCGTCCACGACATGGCAAAGCGCGACATATCCACGCCGGCCGACTGCGCCGCGAGCCATGACGCCCTGCTGCGCCGTCTGGCCATGCGTCTGGCCTGCGCGCCCATCCCCGCCGACCCGGGGCTCCGACAAGGGACCTTCGATGAGCTCATGACGCAGGTCCTTGCCGAGGTGGGCGGCTTTCTCGCTGCGGATCGGGGCTATGTCGTCGCGCTCACCGACGCCGGCGAGACCCTCACCAACACCCACGAGTGGACCGCGCAAGGCGTGCAGCACGCCATCGAACGCCTCCAGGGCGCCCCCATGGACCTCTTCGCCTGGACACGGGAGAGGCTCGGTCAGCGCCGGGTCGTGCTGATCAACGATGTCGATGACATGCCGCCGGAAGCCTGTCCCGAGCAGGAGGAATTCCGCCACCAGCGCATTCTTTCCCTGCTCTTCGCGCCCCTGGCGTGCGGAGAGACGCTGCTGGGCTTTGTCGGATTCGACATGGTTCGCCATCGCCGCCAATGGCGTCGGGAGGAGACGCAGCTGGTGCGCGCCATAGGCGAGTTGCTGGGCGGCCTGCATCAGCGAAACGCTCTTCTGGAGTCGCAGAATCGCCGCATCGCCGGGCTGGAGACGCTCCGGCGCGCCGCCGCCGACGGCTGGTGGGAAACACCTCCCCACGCCGAGACGCTTTCCGCCAGCATGGGCGTCACTCGACTGCTCGGCGTCCCGCACGATGAGCTGGCGCGCTGTCGCGACTTCCCTCTGCCCTACAGCCATCCCGAAGACCTTGCCGGAGCCGCCCGCCGCTACGAAGCCTTTCTCCACCACGGCGGCCGGCTGGAGTTGCGGCTGCGGCTGCGCGCTGCGGACGGCGGCTGGTTTCCCGCGCTGTGCCGCATGGTCTTCCAGGACATCGACGAGGAACGTCGGGGCGGCCTCTTCGGCGTGCTCATCGACTTGCGCACGACGGAGGACGCTTCCGCAGGCTTGCCGACCACTTCACAGGCGGACCAGCCGGACCATTACCGACGGCTCTTCGAAATGGAGCCGGACGCCGTCATCCTGGCGGACGCCGAGACCATGCGCATTCTGGATGTGAACCCTGCAGCCGCGGCGCTCTACGGCTACACCCGCGAGGAGTTCCTCACCATGACCTGCGCCGAGCTCTCCGCAGCGCCGGAAGCCACCGCCTTCGCCATCGGCGAACGCACCGTCTTCAACATGCGCCAGCACCGCCGCAAGGACGGCCGGGAGTTCCCCGTGGAAGCGCTGGTGCGCTACTTTCCCCTGGGCGACCACGAGGCCTTGCTGGCCATCATCCATGACGCAACGACCCGCCGCCGCGCTCAGGAGAAATTGGAACACGAGCGCCGCTTCCTGCGTCAGGTCATCGACACGGCCCCCTCCATCATCTTTGTCAAGGACGAGCAGGGTCGTGTGCAGCTGGCCAACGCCGCAGCCTGCCGACTTCTGGACGCGCCGGAATCCGCCATGCTGGGTGTGGACTCGCGGGAGATCTACCCCGATGCAGCGCTGGGTGACGCCATCTACGAGGAAGACCTGCAGTTGCTGAGCGGGGAGACGCCCCGCCTGGAGACGGAGCATCTCGTCACCAACCAGCGCGGGGAGTCGAGGGTTATGCGCTCCGTGAAGGTCCCCGTGCTGAACCCCCGGGGCGTCATCGTGGGCGTGCTCTCCGTGGGACGGGACGTGAGCGTGGAGAAGCGGCTGAAAACGCAGGTGGCGCGCGCCGCGCACCTTGCCTCCCTGGGCGAGGTGGCGGCGGGCCTCGCGCATGAAATCAACAACCCCATCAACGGCGTCATCAATTACGCGCAGATGACGATCGACCTGCTGCAGGAAGACGAAGCCGCCACGGCCGACGACCGACGCGTGGTCATCCTCAACCGCATCGTCCACGAGGGCGAGCGCATCGCGCGGCTGGTGGCCGGCCTGTTGAGCTACAGCCGCCCCCGCGACGGCGCTTCGTCCTGCCATCTCGTCGAGGCCCTGGCCTCGGCCATGGGGCTGTTGGAGTCCCGTCTGCGGAAGGAAGCCATCGCCATCGAGATCGACATCCCCCCAGGGACGCCCGCCTTGCGGTGTTCCGGCTGGGAGCTGCAACAGGTGCTCATCAACCTCGTCTCCAATGCGCGCTACGCCCTCAACCAGCGCTTCCCCGGCCCGCCGCCCCCCGGCGAGGAGAAGCGCATGCGCCTTGCCGCGCGACCACTCCCCTCGGCGACGGAGCCGGACGCCCCGCTTCTCGTGCAGGTGACGCTGGAAGACACCGGCGTCGGCGCGCCCGAGGAGGTCCGCGAGCTGGCGCTCACCCCGTTCTTCACCACCAAACCGGAAGGCGAAGGCACGGGTCTCGGTCTCGCCATCTGCCTCGCCATCGTCGAGCGTCATGGCGGCGCGCTCCGACTGGAGGGTGCGGAGGGCCCCGGCGCGCGGGTGGTCATCACCCTGCCAGCTGCGTGACGCGCGCCACGGCGCCGGCCTGACGGCCCCCCCGAGCCCGCAGCGACTTCCCGCGCGACGTCCGGCATGGTATGGTGGAGCGACAAAGGAGACCGCCATGCCCCACCCAGCATCATACCGACACGACCCGCGCCGCCATGACCGCCAGGCCACGTCCGTTGCGTCGAAGCTCTTTTCCGCCCAGCTCATGTCGTGTCTCGCCGCAGCGCGTCGCATGGCGGCGTTTTGGGCCGGAGCGCTGCTCCTGCTGGGCGTTTTCGCCCTCACCGCCAACGCCCAGGCGGACCGCCCACTCACCGACGCAGCTCGCTTCGAGCCGCCGCGGCCCTACGTGGCCACGGAGGCCGCGCATATCCGCGCCGAGCCGACCCTGGAATCCAGCATCATCGGCAGGATGACGCCCGGGCAGACCATGAAGGTCACCGGCCGCCGTGGGGATTTTCTGGAAACGCCGCTCATCGGCGGCGGCGTGGGCTTCGTCCACCGGCTCTACGCGCAACCCCTGGGCCCCGGCGCGCTTCTGCGCGAACCCACGGCTGCGGCTGGCCCCCGGTGGCAGGCCATGGCGTTCTCATCCGTCACGGGGTCCCTGGGCATCGCATACAACCACATCGCCGCGGACAACGCCCGCCGCGCCGCGCTCAACGCCTGTGGTCGCGACGACTGCTCTGTGCGCACCGCTTCCGAAGGATGCGTGGCCATGGCCATCTCTCGTGTGGGCGCCCAGCACGTCGGTTTCGGGGCCGGCGCCAACGCCGACCAGGCTGGTGACGCGGCCCGCATCGCCTGCCGCCGCAGCGCCCCGGACGGCCTTTTCTGCGAGGTGTGGCGCATCACCTGCCCCAACTGACCGACGCAACGACGCCGCCTCGATTGCGACGAGGCCTCCCGGAAACCTCCAGGGAATTCTCCTCATGAGCGATCCCCGGACACGTTCTCCGGACACGTTCTCCAGCCGCCGAATCCACTCCCTCGGTCTCGCGACGCCTCACCAGCGTGGCGTCGTCTTCACCAAAACGGGGCGCCCCCCTCAACAAGGCGCGCCCCGGTGGTCTCCCGCGTCGTGGAGACAGTCCGCCGGGCCGGGCCCGGCGCGAGCTTACTCGTTCACCGTGTCTTCCAGCACGCGCTCCGGCGTGAAGATCACGTGCTTGCGGCCGTCGCGTGGCTCCACACGGAACTCGCCCAGGCCTTCCAGATCCATGACGTCGCCGTTCTTCAGGACATTGGCTATGACAGCCTTGAGCGCGTCGAAGACCATGTACGCTTCGGACTCGTCGTTGAACTTGTCAGGGAAGGCATGGGTGAGGCTTTTCACCAGCGTCTTCGTATAGCCCTCAGGCAGCGCTTTCACGCGCTCGACCGAAATGTCCGTGTCCATGGGGGTGATATTGCAGTCCTTGTCCTGGCAACACGCGAAACAAACCCCGGGGAAGTCCTGATTCGGCATGGGAAACTCCTTGCTGATGTTGATGATGACGGCGAGGAAGGCGTCCTTCGCCATCGCGCATCATAGCAGATCGGCGGTTTCGTCTCAACGCGGACGCCGGGTTTCGCGGGCGCTTCCTCCCGAAGATCCCCCGACAGCCTGCCAGCAGCGGGCGTTCGGCATGGCTTTACCGGTCGCCCGACGCTTGCCCGGGAGCGACGACGAGTTGGAAAGCGGCGCCGGTTTCGGGTATCTTCCGGCGCGAGCGGCCGTCGCTCTCAGAGCCCTTCGTAGGCCTTCGCCACTTGACTGCGGATGGTCTCGGCCACGCTGCCGCCGGCTTCCTCGATGTCCGCGGCGGAATGCACGCCCACCACGTCGCCGTGCTGGTAGACGACGACGGCTTGAGCGAAGGATTCCACCTCGTCCGAATCGTGCGTCACCATGATCATGGGCACGGCGAAGTCGTCCAGCACCTTGGCCAGTTCGTTGCGCATGCGCGCGCGCAATGGCTGGTCCAGCGCGCTGAAGGGTTCGTCCAGCAGCAGCAGCCGAGGCCGGGTGGCCAGGGCGCGGGCCAGGGCCGTGCGTTGTTTCTGTCCGCCGGAGATGGAGGCCGGCCGGAGGTCCGCCACTTGGGCCAATCCGAAGAGGTCGACGAGTTCGTCCACGCGGCGGCTGTCCTTGCCGGCGAGACGACCGAAAAGCGGTTTCAGGCCGAAGGCCACGTTCTCCCGCACGGTCTTGTGGGGAAAGAGAGCGTAGTCCTGGAAGACGTAGCCCACACCCCGGTCGCGGGTGGGGATGTCGATTCCGGCGCGGGCGTCGAAGAGGATGTCGCCGTCCACCACGATGCGGCCTTCGTCGGGAGTCAGCAAGCCGGCGAGCGCCTGCAGGGTGAGCGTTTTGCCCGAGCCGGAAGGCCCGAAGAGCACCAGAGCGCGGTCGCTGGCGGTGAAGGTGGAGCGCAGCACGAACTCCTGGCCGCCCCCGCGCATGCGCTTGACGATGTCGCATTCAAAGAACATGCGGTCCTCGTTTGACGCATGCGTGAAGCCTCATGCGTTTTCGTCCTCCAGGAAGCGGTCATCGCTGCGGCGGGAGGCAGCTTCGCCGCGGCGTTGCTCCAGCCAGCCGATGCGCGTGGCAGGCCAGACGTCGAACTCCGGCACGTAGGGTTTGATGTCCAGTACGGGGGCGCCGTCCAGGATGTCCACGTTGTTGATCCGCAGCGTGTCGCCCTCCACGCCGAGGAGCTCCACCACGGAGAGGCCGATGGGGCACGGTCTGCGTGGAGCGCGGGTGGCGAAGAGGCCGCGGGGGACGTCGTCCAGAAAGGGCGTGACCGTGAGGGCGTAGCCCTGACTCTTGTGGAAATGATAGAGCAGGATGATGTGGGAGAACCCTTCGAGATCGACGAGACCTTCGACGAACTCCGGCAGCACGATGACCCGGCCGTGCACGCCATGGGCCCCCGTGGGCTGGATGGGCATGTCCGCAAGTTCCTTGAAAGGGGACTGGATGGAGCCGATGGGTGCGCATTGTAGCATGACCGCTCCTGGGGCAAGGCTAGCGCCAGCTGACACAAACCTTTAAATTTATTGTAGTTCAAGAAGAAGCCGCACGGTTGTCCTCACGACCAAGTACACATTCGAAAGGGTGAATCTACATACTTGCAGGGGTTCTGACCAGCGCCGCCGGCGGCTCTCACGCGCAGGGAGCCAATCGTGACGTCCCCCCCCCGTCCGAAGCGGTGGACCAGCGGCCCGTGATGATGTACAGTCCATCGCCACAAGGACGTCATCTGACGCAAACCACCGGGCCATCGCCCGACGCAACCCGTTCCAGCCCAGTACACGGCTTGGCGAAGGAGGCGTAACGCATGCTCTTCCAAGGCGCTTTCACCGCCCTGGTGACGCCGTTCAAGCACGGCGAATTCGATGAAGACGCCTACCGCGCGTTCATCGACTGGCAGATCGAGGGAGGTATCCACGGCATCGTGCCATGCGGCACCACCGGCGAATCCGCCACCCTCTCCCACGAGGAGCACAACCGGGTGGTGCGCGTCTGCGTGGAGCATGTGGCCGGCCGCGTGCCTGTCATCGCCGGCGCAGGCTCCAACAACACCAGGGAAGCCGTGGAGCTGGCCAAGGAAGCCGCAGAAGCCGGCGCAGACGGCCTGCTGCTCATCACGCCGTACTACAACAAGCCCACTCAGGAAGGCCTCTACGCCCACTTCAAGGCCATCGCCGCGGCGGCGGAGCTGCCGTTCATCGTCTACAACGTGCCCGGCCGCACCGGCGTGAACCTGCTGCCCCCCACCCTGGCGCGCATGGCCAAGGATATTCCTCAGGTGCAAGGCGTGAAGGAAGCCACCGGCTCCTTGCGGCAAGTGGCGGAGGTGGTGGAGCTCTGCGGGCCGGAGTTCATGTGCATCTCCGGCGACGATTTCACCGTGCTCCCCTTGCTCAGCGTGGGCGGCTGCGGCGTCATCTCCGTGGTTTCCAACATCGCGCCCGCCGCCATGGCCGGCCTTTGCAAAGCCTTCCGCGAAGGGGACATGGCCACAGCGCTGAAGCTGCACCTGGAGCTCTTGCCCCTTTCCCGGGCCTGCTTCCTGGAGACGAACCCCGCCCCGGCCAAGACCGCAGCGTCCCTGATGGGCAAGATGACCGACGAGCTGCGGCTGCCCATGGTCCCGCTGCAATCCGAGAATCTGAAGGCGCTCAAGGCCATCATGACCGACGCCGGTCTGCTCTGAGCCAGGACACGCACGAACCGGACGGCCGACGCCTTGCCCGCGTCGGCCGTTTTCTTTTGTATGCCGAACACCCCCCTCGTCGCGCAGGTCCGTCCTTCGACGCTCATCGCCTTGCTCCAAGCCGGCGAACGCGCCCCGGACGCCGTACTCACCACAGCATTCCGCGGCCGTGTGGGCGGGCTGGCGCTCGTCCCCGAACGGCATGTGGCCAAGCTCATCGACTTGATGAACGACTGGGGCCACGCCAAGACCGCACCCCTCGCCGATGAGCGCTTCGCCTTTCAAGCCGCCTTGGCGCGCAAGGAAGTGACCCAGGCGACGACGAATGTCTGGGACAGGACCGTGGTGGACGCCCGCGCCATGGTCTGGATGACGCCGGACGAAGCGCAGCGCGTGCTTGCCGCGCGGGTCGGCGCCTCGTGCGGCTGGGACCGAACCGGCTATTCGGACAGCTGCCTCCCCGACGCGGAAGAGTGTCTCGCTTTGCTGGAGCTGCACGAAGCCCCCCCGCACGCCCTGGCTCACGCCCAGGCGGTGGCGGCGGCGGCGCATCTGCTGGCGGCGCGGGCCAACGCCGCCAGCCCCGCCTACGCGGCCGCGCCCTTGAACCTGGACCTGGTCTACGCCGGCGGCGCCCTCCACGATATCGCCAAACAGCAGCCACGCCACAACGAGGCGGGCGCCGCCCTGCTGCGCGATCTCGGCTTGCACGGCCCGGCCCTGGCGGCCCGCGCGCATTGGGACATCCCCCTGCACGGCTCAAGCGGGACGCTGCGGGAGGAAGCTTTCGTCTATATGGCGGACAAACTGGTGCGCGGCGACACCCTGGTGGGCCTGGAAGAGCGCTTCCGCTTCCATCTGGAACGCCACGCCGACGACCCTGCCGAGCAAGCCGCCATCCGTGACAGACGCCAGCGCGCCATGGCCGTGGCGAATCGCTTGCGCGCGATTCTCGGCGAGGATCCGGAAACCGTGGTCGCGACCCTCGCCGACGAGCAAGGCCGGATCGTCGGCAGCGAGGCCCCGGCTTAGAGCCCCTCCCCCATCAGGGAGGCCACCTCGCCCCGCAAGGTCTCTCTGGCGATGGGCTTGGTGATGTAGCGGTTCGCGTGCCCGTGAAAAAAGGCGTCGCACACGCTCCGGATGCTCTCGTCCTTGGTGAGGACCACCACCTTCAGCTCGTTCCCGATGGGTACGGCGTTGGTCTCCTCATGCTCCCGAACTGTCCGCAGGGCCTCCAGACCACCCATCTTCGGCATTTCGATATCGAGAACCAGCAGCTCGTAAGGTTCACCCGCAGCGTACGCGTGCAGATACGCCTCGACCACTTCAGCGCCATCCACGGCGCAGTCGCACACGCCCATGTCATCCAGCGTACGGCGAACCTGCAGCCGGGTGACGAGGTCATCTTCAGCGATAAGTATACGCGGCATAGTTTTCTCCCTGGGGGGCAGCAATCACGGCATCTCCGTGTTTCTATCATGGCCTCGTTTTTCGTGTCCAGAATTCATTGCCGAGCAGCGCGTGCGACGAGACACGCCTCCACAAGGCGCCTTCCCGCAATGGCCACCCAGACGCCCCACCCTTGAACGCCCAGCCGGCGCGTGGCGGATCGTCATTCATGGAGTGGCGACCCTCGACCCGCAGCGCCGCCTGCTCAGACAGCGTGCGGATGCGCCGTCATCGCCTACGCCATATAGTAACGGACAGTCGTCAGCGCTTGCGCCCCTCCGGAGCCATCGACGCGTCAACCTAAAAACGAAGGCATATCCAACTGATTATCAAGTTTTTCCATTGTCGCGTCCTGTCCTCCCGTGTATGATCATGCATGATCATATGCTCAGGAAGCAGGCGCGTTCCATCCCCCGTGATCGTTGCATCGCTTCCCACATTCAAAAGGCCTCATCATGCCGGCGCCACGCATCAAGACGCATGTCTTCGTCCCCCTAGTCTACAGCCTCGTCGGCTGTGGGTGGATCCTCTTTTCGGACCTGCTCTTCCTGGGCGAAGCCGTGGGGCAGGACATCCTCTCCCTCTCCACGCTGAAGGGCTTCGGCTTCGTGGCCGTCACGGCCGGCATCCTCTTCGTCTTCCTGCGCAAGGAGCACCGCCGCCGCCAGACGTACGAACGGGAGATCCTGACGCAAAGCGCCTTGCAGCGGGCCATCACGGACGCCTCGCCCCTGCCGCTCTACAGCCTGACGCCGGAAGGGGTGGTCACCTCCTGGAACACCGCTGCCGAAAGGCTTTTCGGCTGGAGCGCCGAGGAAGCCGTGGGGCAGATATTGCCCATCGTCCCTCCCGAGGACATGGAGACCTTCAATCAGATCCTGCAGCGCGTCTTGAACGGGGAAGCCTTCGCCGGCGTGGAGCTGCGCCGACGCCGCAAAGATGGCGGCTTGTTGGACGTGAGCCTCTCCACGGCGCCCATCCTGGATGTGGAAGGCGGGGTCTCGGGGGTCATGGTTTCCCTGGAGGACATCACCACCCGCAAAGCCAATGACCGGCTCATCCGCAAGCTGAACCGGCTGTATGCCTTGCGCAGCGCCATCAACCAGGCCATCGTGCGTATCCGTGAGCCCCGCGCGCTCCACGCGGAGGTGTGCCGCATCGTGGCGGCCGAGGGCCGTTTCGCCATGGCGTGGCTCGTCCTGCGGGACCACCATGACGGCGCATTGCGCTCCGAAGCCGGCGCCGGCGGAGACGAAGCCTTCTTCAACGCCCTGCTGGAGCACATGCGCGACAATCCGGAAAGTCCCATCGTCTCGGCCGTGCGCGAAGGCTGCGCCACCGTGGCCCAGCGCACGGACGCGCTGCCCGCCGCCGAACGCGACCACTTGCGTCAGCGCGGCGCACGCGCCATGGCGGTGTTTCCGTTGCGGGTGTTCGGCGCCTGCCGCGGCGTCTTCACGCTTTTCTCTTACGAAGAGGATTTCTTCGACGCCGAGGAAGTGCAGCACCTGGGCGGCCTCGCCGAGGACCTCGCCATGGCCATGGAGTTCCACGAGCAGGACCGCCTGCGCAGACAAGCGGAGCGCCTGCTGCAAGTGAGCGAGTCCCGCTACCGCAGCCTTTTCGAGAACAACCACGCCGCCATGCTGCTGGTGGACCCCGAGTCCGGCCGCATCGTGGACGCCAACCCCGCAGCGTGTACGTATTATGGATGGAGCCGCGACGAGCTGACCGAACGCGTCATCCACGACATCAACATCGCAGATACGTCCGCCGTCAAGGCGGAGATGGCCCGGGCGCAGCGCATGGAGGCCAGTCGGTTGCTCATGAAGCACCGGCTCGCCGGCGGCGAGGTCCGTGACGTGGAGGTCTACACCGGGCCCATCCACGTTGGCGGACAAGATCTCCTCTATTCCCTCATCTTCGATGTGACGGAACGCGTGCGCGCCGAAACCGACCTGCTGGAGGCCAAAGAAGCCGCCGAAGCCGCCAGCCGCACCAAATCCGAATTCCTCGCCAACATGAGCCACGAGCTGCGCACTCCGCTCAACGGCGTGCTCGGCATGCTGCAGCTCTTGCAGACCACCGCCATGAATGCGGAGCAGCAGGAGTACGTCGCCGTCTCCATCAAGTCCGCCAACCGGCTCACGCAGCTGCTTTCGGACATTTTGGACATCGCCCAGGCCGAAGCCGGCGAACTCAGCGTCCACGACGAGCCCTTCGACCTCCACGACCTGCTGGAAGACCTCCGGCTGCTCTTCGCCCCCGTGGCGCAGCAAAGCGGCGTGGCCCTGCGCTTCGAGACGGATCCCGCTCTTCCCCGGCGCCTCCGCGGCGATGCGGTCCGCCTGAAGCAGGTGCTGGCGAACCTCGTGGGCAACGCCTTCAAGTTCACCAAGGCGGGCTCGGTGACCGTGGAGACCACGCCACTGGGCCCCCTGCGGCAGGACCACGCGCGGGTCTATTTCGCCGTCAAGGACACGGGGCCCGGCGTCCCGCAAGAGAAGATCGACGCACTCTTCGCGCCCTTCACCCAGGCAAGCAAAGGGTTCCGCCGCGAACACCAGGGCGCAGGCCTGGGTCTCGCCATCTGCAAACGCCTGATAGGCATGCTGGGCGGCGGCCTGACCGTGACGAGCGAACCGGGGGCCGGCGCCGCCTTCGCCTTCGCCCTCACATTCCCTGTGGAAGAGGACATCCCGGCGCAGTGGGCTGCGCGCACGCATGACGAACCAAGCTCGCATGAGGAAGCTCGCACATATCAGGCACCTCCAGCGCTCGCTTCCGGGGGCTCCGCGCCGAAGGGCGACCGGCCCCACGACCCGGCGCAGCCCCCCGCCCCCGACACCACCGACCGCAGGCCGCTGCGGCTCCTCATCGCCGAGGACGACACCACCACCCGATACGCCACCACGCGGCTGCTGGAGAACGCGGGCTACATCGTGGTCGCCGCCAAAGACGGTCGGGAGGCGCTGGAAACACTGCGGCGCGAGCACTTCGACCTGGCGCTGCTGGACATCCAGATGCCGGTCATGGACGGCCTGGAGGCCCTGCGCGCCCTCCGTCGCGGCGAAGCGGGTCGGGCGAATGTGTCGCTCCCCGTGGTCGTCATGACAGCCTACGTGGGCGACGCCGACCGCAAGACGTTCCTCGCCGCCGGCGCGGACGAATACGTCCCCAAACCCCTGACCATCCAGACCTTGCGCGCCGCCATGACCCGCGCCCTCAAGCGTTTGGCTCACGCCGCGTAGGGGCGCCTCCGCTCGGCGGCCCCCGTCCCCCCCGCTTTCCCCGGCGTCCGCGAAATCACCAGCCCATACGCCTTCAACAGCTCTCCATTGTCATCGACAGGCTATTGGCCGAAAGGACCTCGGCCATAAGCGTTCCTCCTGACCATGCTCCATGGCGCTCAGCGGGTGACGTGGGCCATCAACCATGCACGGGGGGAGGACGCGTCGGCCCGGAGAGACCGGCGCAACGCGGGAGATTCGGGAGGTTCGACGCGGAGAGACGGGAGGACAGGGGACCGAGAGAGAGGGGACGGAACCTGCCACGCCGGGGCTGCCGTCCGGTCATCGGCTATTCCTGCTTGGGGGAGACGCCCGGCAGCACCTGCGGCCGGGGGCGTGTCTGGTCCGCAGAGCGAGCCCCCTCGCCGAGTTCCTCGGCCACCACCGGCGGGAAGGAGAGGCCCACGGTTGCGCCCTCGCCGAGCTTGCTGGCCAGCCGCACCGCGCCGCCGAATTCATCCATGATCTTTTTGATGAGCGCAAGGCCGAGACCGCAGCCTGTCTCCTTGGTGGTGAAGAAGGGGTTGAACGCCTGGGCGAGCTGTTCTTCTGTCATGCCGGGGCCGTCGTCCTCCACTTCCAGCATGGCGAGGTCCGGCCGTTCGGGGTCGCGTCGCACCCGCACTTCGATGTGGCCAGTGGTCTCCATGGCTTCCATGCTGTTCTTGATGAGGTTGACGAGGCACTGCTTCACGAGTTCCGGGTCGGCTTTGACCATGGGCAAGTCGGGCACGGGGGTGAAGGTGAGCTCGACGCCCTGGTGTTCGCAGCTCACGCGCATGAGGGAGACGGTCTCCTCGGCCACTTCGTTCAGGTCCACACTGTGGGTTTCCGCTTCGGCGGGTTTGGCGAAATTGAGGATACTGGTGAGCAGACGCTCCAGCCGCGCGGTCTCTTCGGCGATGATCTGCACCTTGTCGCGGTTGTCGCCTTGCAGGGCCTCGCTTTTCAGCAGGGAGCGCGTGAAGCCGGCGATGGCGAAGAGGGGGTTGCGGATCTCGTGAGCGAGGTACATGGACATCTCCCCCACCACGGCGAGCTTGTCCGACTGCTGCTGCTGCCGCTCGCGGCGTGTGCGCTCCGTGATGTCCCGCCGCATGACGGTGATATGCGACACCCGGCCGGCGGAGACGATGGGGTAGGCGTAGACGCGGTAATAGCGCAACCGACCGTCTTCATCCACGCGGGTGAACATGGCTTCGGCTTTGTCCCCGGTCTCCAGGGCCATGCGGTAGGGACATGCGGCGTCGCCGCCTTCGCAGCAGAAGGCCGGTCCCCCCTGGAAAGTGTGGACCTCGGAGCACTGCCGCCCCAGAATCGCCTCCCGGGGCAAGCCGGCGCCCTCCACCACGTTGCGGTTGCAGTCCACGATACGACCGTGGCGGTCCAGCAGGAGGATGTCTTCGCGGACCTCGTCGATGATGGTCTGCATCAGGGTCCGCTGGTGATCCAGCACGCCTTGACAGAAAGCCTTGGCCTGAGCGAGGTCGCGCAGTCCGCAGAGGAAGACCGCGCCGGTGCGGTCGATGAGCGAGACATGCCGCGGGATGAGGTCGCGCAATGCGCCGTCCGACAAGACCTCGGAGAGCTCCACCACCATGGTGAGGTCCGGATGCTCGGCGAGCATGGTCTGCACGTCTTCGTAGAGGGGGACGCCCATGGCTTCCAGGTAGGCGCGCTTGCCTTTGTGGGGACCGGGCCGGGCCACGGCGGTGAGCGTCATCTCCGGCAGGAAGTCGCGGTAGGCTTCGTTGTGCACGATGTCCATGAGGGACATGAAGCCCGGGCCCGTGCCGACGGCGGCCAGGCGCACGGTTGCTTCGCTCTCGTAGAGGCAGGCGCCTTCATCGAGCTGGGCGATGTCGAAGGCAGTGTCATCCGTCATGGGCGCTCCTTGGTCCAAAGCTGCCCCCACCATAGCGCGCCTGCGGGGAAATCGCCAGTGGCTCGGCGAGCAGGAGGCGCCGGCGCGCCCTCTCGCCGCAAGGCCGCTGCTCTGCGCCTACGGGGGATGTGGAGGGGAAACGCCGCCTTGCGGGCTTGTTGACGATACGTCCGCAACCAGACGAGGGGCGCCGCACGCACGTGGGGGGGCTCCCCCGGGGAAGAACATCCGGATGTGGACGGCGCCCTATGTCGAGAGCTTTGCCGCACCACCCCGACCTACGCCTGGACGGGCAGAATCACGCTCGTCTCGATGCGTTCGCTCGACGGCGACGGCAAGGTGATGCGCACCCTCCGTCCCGCACGCGCCTCCCTCCGGAGCGCCCCACTTCGCCGGCGGCGTGGACGAGCTGCGCCGACGTTGTCATCGCATGACCGCCCGGGAGGACGCTTGCGGCGACACGGAGGGCGTAACGCGCCGGCAGCGCGATAAGGGAGCGGACCGCGACCGTATCCGGAGCAAGGCGCATGCGCCGCCTTATTTCCCGGCGGGCCGACTCTTCATTCCATGGACGAGGCCGAGGCGCTCCATGCCGCGGAGGATGATGTAGGTGAGGTCCACCTCCCACCAGGCCACGCCTTGACGCGCCGCCGGCGGGAACTTGTGGTGGTTGTTGTGCCAGCCCTCGCCCATGGTGAAGAACGCCACCAGAGGGTTGTTGCGGCTGCGGTCGTTGGTCTCGTAGCGACGCCTTCCCCACAGATGGCACGCCGAGTTCACGCAAAATGTGGCGTGGTAGAGCGTAACCGTGGGGACGACGAATCCCCAGATCACCATCTGGAAGCCGCTGGTTCCCAGGGAGGGCGCCATGGCTTGCAAGGCCGCGCCCACCAGGTAGCAGGCCACCGCCCACGTCAGCGGCGCGACTTTGTCGTACTTGTTCAACCACCGCAGCTCGGGATATTTCGCGTAATCCGGCAAAGCTTTCTCCGGCGTGGGCGCGTACTCGGGCGCGAAGGTCCAGCCCACGTGGGACCACCAGAACCCCCGACGCACCGGGGAGTGAATGTCCTCCGGGGTGTCCGCCGCGCGGTGGTGCTGCACATGATGGCCCGCCCACCACAAGGGGCCACGTTGCGCTGCGCAGGCGCCCAGATACGCCAAAAGGAACTGCATGACCCGACTCGTCTTGAAGGCGCGATGCGCGAAGTAGCGGTGGTATCCGGCAGTCAGACCGAAAGCGCGCGCGTAGTGCGAGAAGACTGCGGCCGCAACAGCCACAGGGGAAACGCCTGCGACGAAGACGAGCAACACGGCCGCGTGCATGACGATGAACCCCAGATTCCTGGGCCAGTAACTCCACCAGGGCTTTCCTTCGGCAGTGAGGTGACGCGCCGCCAGGCTCGCGGTGTCATGGGGCATGAGGACTCCGGCGCGGGGGCGCGCAGGTTGGCGCAGCTTCGCGCAACAGGGGAGGATTCGGGTACATGCGACGCTTCATGATACGCCAATTCACGCCTTGCGGCAAGACGCTGTTCGCATTGTCCTGCGCCTTGTGTATGGTAGGCCAATGACCAGATCGAACTCTGCTCCCCGGCTGTCGCTGGCGACGTCCCTCGCATATGCGGCGCCGGGATTCTTTCTGGCGGTGGTGGGCGCGCCGTTGTTCATCTACGTCCCCAAATTCTATACGGATGTTGTCGGCGTGGACGCCGCCGTGCTGGGTGGCGTGATTCTGGCGGCGCGATTGCTTGACGGCGTGACGGACCCCCTGGCCGGCTGGCTCTCCGACAGGACGCGCACGCGCTTCGGACGCCGACGGCCGTTCATCGCCATGGCTGTGGTGCTTCAAGCCGTCTTCCTCGTGGCCATGTACGCGCCGCCTTCATGGGACGCGGCGGCCTCGGCGTGGTGGTTCGGCGCGAGTCTCATCGGGTTGACGCTCTTCTGGACGCTGGTGGAAGCGCCCTGGGAGGCCCTGGGGCCCGAGCTGACCTTCGACTATGACGAACGCACCCGGCTGATGAGCCTGCGCGACGGCGCCCTGCTCGCTGGCGCGCTGATGGCCGCCGGCGCGCCCCTGGCCATCCAGGCCGTATTGCACCTGCCGGACGATCCGGCCGGGGAGCGTACGAAATTCCTCTGGTTCGGCGCCCTGTACGCGCCGCTGCTGGTGGGCTCCTGCTGGCTCTGCGTCGCTGTCTGCAAGGAGCCCCCGACCCGCAGCCGGCGTCGCGAAGCCCGCCCCCCCTTGCGTCAGGCGGCTGCAGTCTTCATACGCAACCGGCCTTTCCTCATCCTGCTGGCTTCGTACACCGTTGGCGCCATCGGCGCGAACCTGCCGGCCACGCTCATCCTCTATTACGTGGACCACGTGCTCCAGGTGGAGCGCGCCGAGCCGTTTCTGGGCGTCTACATCATCACGGGGGTGGCGTGCCTGCCGTTGTGGAGCAAAGCAGCCGGCCGCTGGGGCAAGAAGCGCGCCTACATGGCGGCCATGGCGGTGAACACCGGAGCCTTCGTGGGCGTCTTCTTTCTGGGCGCGGGGGACGCTTGGCTCTACGGCGTGCTCACCGCGGCATCCGGCGTGGGCTTCGGCGCGGTTGCGGCGCTGCCTTCCTCCATGCAGGCGGATGTCATCGATTACGACGAGCACCTCTCGGGCCAACGCCGCGAGGGCGTCTACATCGGCGTATGGTCCGTGGCGAAGAAAGCGGCCTCGGCCGTGGGGGTGGGCGCGGCGCTGCCCGTGCTGGGCTGGATGGGCTACCAGTCCGCCGCGGAGACACAACCGGAACCCGTGCTGCTGACGCTGCGGGCGCTCTACGCATTGGTTCCCTGCGCGTGCAACGCCGTGGCCATCGCCATCGTCTGGCGCTACCCCATCGGCAAGGTCGAACACGAACGCATCCTGGACGCCGTGGAAGCCCGCCGCCGCGGCGACGACCCCACGACCATCCCGGACCCCCTGCGTTCCCGGAGAATGTGAATTCCCCTACCCAACACGCCCGTCCCTGTGCTATACCGTGGGCTCGAAGACGAATTCGGAGGCGAACATGGACTGGATATACTACGTGATCCCCTTGGCGCCGGCGCTCCTCGTCATGGTGGGGTGCTGGCTGGCGAGTCTCGCGCTGCGGGACGCCGGCGTGGCGGACATCGGCTGGGGCCTGGCGTTCATCGCCGCGGCGTGGACGGCGTACGGTCAACTCGCCGGCTCCATGGACGCCGTGAACTGGCGCGGACTGCTGATCGCGCATCTGGTCACGCTCTGGGGGCTCAGGCTGGCGCTGCACGTCTTTCTGCGCAATTTCGGGACAAGGAAAGCCCACACCGAGGACCGCCGTTACGCCGCCATGCGCGAGCGTCACCCACAGAATTTCGCGCTGTGGAGCCTGGGGTTCATCTTCTGCCTGCAGGCGGTGCTGGCGTGGATCATCAGCCTGGAAGTCTTCGCGGCCATCGCCGTGACGACGCCCTTCGGCTTGCTGGACGCCTTGGGCCTGGCCGTGTGGCTCTTCGGTTTCTGTTTCGAGACCGTGGGGGACTGGCAGCTCCTCGCCTTCAAGATGGATTCCGCCAACAAAGGCACGGTGCTTGACCGGGGCTTGTGGCGCTACACCCGCCACCCCAACTACTTCGGGGAGACCGTGCAGTGGTGGGGCCTCTTCCTTGTGGCCCTGGGCGGCGGGGCATGGTGGACCATCATCAGCCCCCTCCTGTTGACCTTCCTCATCATCAAGGTCTCCGGCGTGAGCATGCTGGAAAAGGACCTCACCCAGACCAAACCCAAATACCGCGACTACATCCGCCGCACTTCGGCGTTCATTCCCATGCCCCCCAAACCCGAACAATCCGACGCGTCCCATGACGCTGAAGCGAGCGATGCCTGATGCGACGCCTCCTTGCGCGCCTCGCCGAAGAGGAGCGCCTGCCCCGCCGACTCAATGACGCGCTCATCCGCGCGTTCATCCGCCGCTTCGACAGCGGCCGGCTGGCCCATGCCCAACAGCTGACGCCCTCCCAGCGGCTCAACGAACTCAAGGAACACATGGCCGCCATGGATGCGGGCCCCATCGCCCCGGCGCCGCACACCTCCAATCGGCAGCACTACGCCTTGCCGCCGGAGTTCTTCGAGCTGATCCTCGGCCCGTGGCGCAAGTACAGCTGCTGCTGGTGGGAACGCGGCTTCACCCTGGCCCAAGCCGAGGAGACCATGCTGGAGCTCACGTGCCGCCGCGCCGGCGTGGCGGACGGCATGCGCGTTCTGGATCTCGGCTGCGGCTGGGGCTCCTTCACCCTCTACGCAGCCACGCGCTTTCCCGAGGCGCGGCTCACGGCGGTCTCCAACTCCCGACCCCAGGGCGACTTCATCCGCGCGCAAGCCCAAAGCCGCGGGCTGACCAACGTGACCGTCCTCACTCGGGACATGAACGACTTTACGCCGGAACCCCACGCCTACGATCGCATCGTCTCCGTGGAGATGTTCGAACACATGCGCAACTGGCGCGCCTTGCTCAGCCGGCTGGCGACAGCGCTCACGCCCGAGGGCGCCCTTTTCGTCCACGTCTTCAGCCACCGCGAACTGGCTTACTTCTTCGAGCCCTCACCCGAAGACTGGATGGCCGAACTGTTCTTCAGCCAAGGGATGATGCCCAGCGACGCGCTCATGCTCTACTGCCAGGAAGCACTGGTGGTGGGCGGGCACTGGCGCGTGGACGGCGGCCACTACCAGACCACGTGCAACGCCTGGCTCCTCCAGTTGGATGAAAAACGCGACGCCGCCCTGGAAGTTCTGGAACGCGTTCACGGCGAAGACGCCGACCGCTGGCTGCAACGCTGGCGCATGTTCTTCATGGCTTGCGCCGAACTCTTCGGCATGCACGGCGGCCGGGAGTGGATGGTGAGCCATTACCTGCTGAAGCGACGGGAGGAGACAGCGTGAGCGGCGGCTTGATCGACGCCCTGCTGCACGAGGACAAGGGGGACCGCCAGCGGCTCCGGAAGACACGCGGCCTGGACGTGGCCGTGGTGGGCGGCGGCGTGGCCGGGGTCACCGCGGCGTACTGTCTCATGGACCGCCACCGCGTGACCCTCTACGAACGCAACGACTACCTGGGCGGTCACACTCACACCGTCCTGGTGGAAGACCCGGGCCGGGACGAACCCATTCCAGTGGACACGGGGTTCATCGTCTGCAACGACGTCACCTATCCCACGTTCCTCACGCTGCTCAAGGAACTGGGCGTGGAGACGGCAGCCACCACCATGTCCTTCTCGCACACGGAACTCCCCGGCGGCGCCAGCTACGCGTCCACGGGAGTGGGGGGCTTCTTCCCCACCAAACGACAAGCGCTCTCCCCGGCGCACTGGCGCATGTT
Organism: uncultured Desulfovibrionaceae bacterium; assembly: GCA_964455395.1. Taxonomy (GTDB): domain Bacteria; phylum Desulfobacterota; class Desulfovibrionia; order Desulfovibrionales; family Desulfovibrionaceae; genus CAYVWB01. The sequence goes on along the minus strand of CAYVWB010000063.1, from coordinate 6,113 downwards.
GCTGGGCATCGTGCGTTTTCGCACCAAGGCCAAGCGGGACTTGCTGGCTGGCCGAGTGCGGGGAACACTGCGGGAATACCTGCCCACGCTGGCCTTGCCGGAAGCCACCATCCATGACCACGTGCTGCCCATGGCGAGCGCCATCTGGTCCTCCGCCTCGCAGGACGCCTTGGACTTCCCCGCCGAAACATTCCTGCGCTTCTACAACAACCACGGCCTGTTGGACCTGCTGGCCCAGGTGCGATGGCGCTACATCCCCGGGGGAAGCCACACCTACATGCTCGCCTTCGCCGGAGCTCTGCGCCGCGCCGGCGGGGTCATCCACCTGCAAAGCCCCGTACGCGCCATCCACCGCGAAGCCGAAGCCGTGCGGCTGCTCTTCGACAGGGGAGAAGCACGCCACGACGCCGTGGTGGTTGCAGCCCACGCCGATGAAGCCCTCGCCATGCTCGCCGACCCGGACGAAGCCGAGACCGAAGCCCTTGGCGCGTGGCGCTACGCCGTCAACCAAACCACACTGCACACGGACGCTTCCTTCCTCCCCCCCGCGCGACGCACCTGGGCGTGCTGGAACGTCACCCGCGAAACCCCTGCAGACGACCCCCACCCGCCGCGACACGTCTCCGTTTCCTACTGGATGAACCGACTCCAACGGCTGGAACGCGAAGGCGCCACCCAGGACTACGTGGTCACCTTGAACCCCCGCCGGCCTGTCCCAAAAGACCACTTCCTCGCCGCCATGACCTACCAACACCCGGGCTACGACGCCCGCAGCGTGGCCAGCCAGAAGACCCTGCCCCACCTGAACGGCCGCCGCCGCACCTTTTTCTGCGGCAGCTACTTCGGCTACGGCTTCCATGAGGACGGCGCCAAGGCTGGGCTCGCTGCAGCAGCCGGCCTGGGCGGTCGGCTCCGCGGTCACGATGGCGATCGCAATGACGATCGCGATGGCGGTCTCGGAAAAGCGGGGGGAGGCGTCCCGGCATGAACGCCTTCGCCACGCGCGTCTACCCCGCCAGGGTCCGGCACGAACGAATCTCGCCCACGCCCTACGTCTTCGAACACGCGCTGCCCATCTGCATTCTGGATCTGGACGAGCTGGACGAACTGGACCGGCGCGTCCTCCTCTTCGGACACAACCGCTTCCGACTGGCGGCCTTCCACGATGCGGACTACCTCACCAGGGGCGAGGCGCCGGCCAAGGCGAAGCTGTTGACCCTCGCCAGTGAGCACGGTTTGCTGCCTGCTGCAGACCATGACGACGATGACGCCTCCATACGCGTGTTGCTGGTCACCGCGGCGCGCTGGCTGGGCTACGTCTTCAACCCCGTGAGCTTCCACTTCGCCTTCGCCGCCGACGGCGCCTTGCGCTTCGCCACCGCCGAAGTGAACAACACCTTCGGGGAAAAGCACGTCTACATGCTGGGTGAGCAAGCGCGTCTGCCCGCCCCTGAAGCCCCGCCCGGAACGCCTGCCAGGGAAAAGACCGAAACGTGGCGCTTCACCACGGCCAAAGCGTTCCACGTCTCGCCCTTCAACGACATGACCGGCGAATACCGCTTTCGATTCGCGGATCCGCGGGAGCGCCTCGACCTGGGCGTGGAGCTGTACCGCGAGGGTGAACTCGCCTTTACCGCCCGCCTCTGGAGCGATGCCGCCGGCGAGCCCCTGGGAGATCGACAACTGTTGCGTCAGCTGGCGCGCCATCCCCTGCAACCTGGCATGACCTACCCACGCATCCTGCGTCACGCCCTGGCGCTGCGGCGTCGCAAGGGCCTGCGCGTCCACGCCAAACCGATCCCCACCCACGGCATGACCCTGCGCCAGGGGGAGCCTGCGGCGGCCAACGCCGTGAGCCGCGCATTGGGTGCGCCCCGGCGGATGGCCACCGCAACAGCCCGTCGGGCGGCGCTTGCATACTTGCGGCCGTTGCGGGGCGGAAGACTGGTGTTGCGGGAGCCTGACGGCAAGACCCACGCCCTCGGCGACGGGTCGGGTCCCGAAGCGGTTCTCGACGTCACCCCGAGTTTCTACACACGCACGGTACTGGGCGGCGGCGTGGGGTTCGGGGAGGCCTTCGTGGATGGCGATTGGGACGCCCCCCCGGAAATGGCGCTCAACGCGTTGCGGCTCCTTGCTGTGAACATGGAGCGTCTCTCCCTGGCGCGCACCTTGAACGCGCCGCCGTGGGCCGCACGGTTCGTCACGAGAATGGGACATCTGCCCCACTGGCGGGGCCGCCGCAACGACAGGCCCGGGGCGCAAGCGAACATCCACGCCCACTACGATCTCTCGGATGCGCTGTTCGAATCGTTCTTGGATCCGACCATGGCCTACTCCTGCGCTCTCTTCGAAACGCCGGCCCAGTCCCTGGAGGAGGCCCAGCGGGCCAAGTTCCGCCGCATCCGGGAACTCGCCGGACTCTCGGATGACGGCGCCGGTCGTGTGCTGGAGATAGGCTGCGGATGGGGCGGGTTCGCCGAGTCTCTGCTGCGCAACACCCGCTGCGACTACGTGGGGATCACCATTTCCCGAAATCAGTACGCCTACACCAAGCGTCGTCTGGAGCAGGCCGGCTTGGCGGACCGCGCGGACGTGCGTTTCCTGGATTTCCGAGACCTGCCCGCCTTGCCCGGCATGGCTGCGGGCTTCGACGCCGTGGTCTCCATCGAGATGCTGGAAGCTGTGGGCCACGCCAACCACCCGGCCTTTTTCCGAACGGTGGAAGCCGTGCTGGCGCCGACGGGCCGCACCGTCCACCAGGTCATCACCATCCGGGACCAGCGATATGCGGCGTCGCTGGCGCGCCCGGATTGGATCCGCAAGTGGATCTTCCCGGGGGGGCTGCTGCCCTCCCTGAGCCGTCTTGCGGAGACCGCCCGCGACCACACGGAGCTCGTCATCCGCGAAGTCCATGATATCGGCGCCCACTACGGCCCCACCCTGGCGCGATGGCGTGAACGGTTCCTGGCGCGTTTCGAGTCGCTCAGACCCCACGGCTTCGACGAGCGTTTCCGCCGGCTCTGGCTCTACTACCTCCTCTACTGCCAGGCCGGTTTCGAAGCGGGCGTCATTTCGGATATCCACATCGCACTGGAACGGCCGCCGCTGGCGCGATAGTCCGCCACCTCGCGGCGTTCCGCACGGCCGGTCCACGGCGCAGCGCCATTGCTGCGGCCCCTGCGCCCGAAAAGCGGTCTCGTCTGCGGAGTGGTCGAGCCACCTCATCAACCATACAAGGCGGCGCCCCGCACGACCACACCGCGCTGGAACGGCGGATGTGGGGCGGAGGGCCGCCTCGTGGGCATGATGGAGAACGCCCGGTCCCGGGGCTGCCTTCATGTCCGAAGCCGGACTGTCAACAGATTGCTGACAGACCGCGGACAGACCGCGAACAAACCGTGGACAAACCGCGGAAAGACCGTGGTCAGGCTGCAAACCAGGCGTGTCAGCCTTCCCCTACCAGTTCGTGCAGAGGAGCTCGTACCACCCCCGCGGATGGAGGCAGGCCGGGCACTTGGGCGGCGCCTCCGCGCCTTGGTGGATGTAGCCGCATTTGCGGCAGCGCCAGGCGACCGTATCCGGACGTGCGAACACACGACCCTGCGCGATGTTCTCTGCGAGTTCGACGAAGCGGCGCTCGTGGAAGACCTCGGCGTTGGCCACGTTGCGCCAGAGGGCTGCGATCATGGGGAAGCCCTCTTCCTCGGCCACCTCGGCGAAACCGGGATACATGGTGGTGTTTTCGTAGCGTTCCCCTTCCGCGGCGTGGATGAGGTTCGCTTTGGTGTCCAGAACGGGACCCGCGGGGTAGGCGTGCTCCACCTTCACTTCGCCGCCTTCCAGGAAGTTGAAGAACCGATTGGCGTGCATCAGCTCTTGTTCTGCGGTTTCATGGAAGATGAAGGCGATCTGGTGGAAGCCTTCCTCGGCGGCTTTCTCGCTGGCGTAGGTGTAGCGGTTGCGGGCTTGGGCCTCCCCGGCGAAGGAAGCCATGAGGTTCAGTTCGGTCTTGGTCCCTTTGACGGACTTGCTGGCGGCCATGTGCTGCTCCTGGTGCGATTTGGGGGATTGCCGCGTCCGGATCGCTTGACCCGTCGCGGCCATGCGAGGCGCCGTTACGGGCGCCGCCTTGCAGTGTACACCCTTTTCGGCGTGATGGACACCCCCCGCGGCGCTTGTGGCGGAAGCGCGTCACGGGCGGCGCGAGTCGCTCGCGGTCACCAGTTGACGGTGGTGTGGTGGTTTGCGTGCGTGAAGCGCAGGCCGGGGCCGCGTCATGGACGCCTCGGCGTCGTGCGTGTGGCGCATCCCTTGCGCGGCCGACGCCAGCGCCTTCACGCTGCGTCCGAAGTCCTGTCACGTGGCAAGAGTCTCCCCGTGCGCCCCGGCGCCATGGGGGTCCCCGCGACTTTTCTGAATAGTTCAACCGCCAGGGCTTTAGCGTCGTCTCACAGCACGTAGCGACGCAGCGCCAGCGCCACGCCATCCTCCGTGTTGGGGGCGGTCACGCGGCCTGCAGCGCGTTTGACGGCTTCGTCCGCGTTGCCCATCGCCACGCCCACGCCCGCGCGCTCCAGCAAGGCGCAGTCGTTCTCGTTGTCACCGATGGCGAACACGGCGTCCATGCCGAACCCCATGGACTGCGCCAGGGCCTCCACTGCAGCGAGCTTGGAGACGCCTTTGCCCATGAACTCCAGGTGACGCCCTCCCGACCGCTGCACATCGAACGCGCCATCGAACCGCAGCGCGCAGTCGCGGCGCAAGCGGTCCACGATGGCGCTCGCCGCCATGGCGACGCACTTGTTGACGCCCCCGCCGTCCGCCATGAGCGCGTTCAGATCATCCATGGAGACGATGCGCGGCGCTGCCTGCAGAATGAACGATTCGTGTTCGGAGAATTCGTCGGCGGCGTCCAGCACCCACCAGTCGAAGCCGCGAAAGAGGCTCACGTGCACACCCTCGGCGCGCAACGCCGCGGCGGCGTCCCTCGTCTGGGGCCAGGGGATGCGCATGTCCCGGAAGACGGCGCCATCCGGATCCACGGCGTAGGCGCCGTTCATGGCGATGTAGGCGCCGCCAGCCTCGGCGAGGCCCAGGGACTCGCGCACATGCAGGACGCCCATGGGCGCGCGCCCCGACACCAGCACGACACAGACGCCGGCGGCGACGGTTTCCCGAATGGCGAGGCGGACGGCGTCGCTGATGCCGCCGTCGGGTCGGACGGTTGTTCCGTCGAGATCGAAACAGGCCATGCGAAGGGGCGAAGAAGCGAGCATGAGCATTCGTCCTGGAACAAGGTGGAAACCGGGCGATGCGCCACGGTGGGGATTTCCCGAAGACGTTTAGCCGGCAGTCGCGCCAGACACGTCTCGCCGGACTGGCGCCGACGGCGTCCGACGACACGCTGGACGACACAGCGCCGTTCGCCTCCCCTCGGGACAGCGTCCGGCCCACGGGATTCAACGCCGGCCTTTACGATAACTCCCCGGGGTTGCGCCCGTGTGACGTTTGAACAGGCTCGCGAAATGGCTGAGGCTTGCGTACCCCACGCGCTCCGCCACTTCCCGCGTATCCACCCCCTGGTCCAACAACCGCTTCGCCTCGTCCATGCGCAACGCGATGAGATACTGTCGCGGAGAGACGCCCACCGCTTCCTTGAACAGACGGCTGAAATAGAAGGGGGAGAAGCCCGCCTCCTCGGCCATGGCCTCCAGGCTCACTTCATTGCTGAAGCCTTCATGCATCAACGCGAGAACACGCTTGAGCCGCCTGTTCGGCAGCCCACCGCCCGGCTGCGCAGTGTGGTCCCGCAGCATGGCGTGGTCCCGCAGCAGATGCGCGGCCAACAGCTGACGCGCAGTCTCGCGCTGCACCAAGGCGATGGGCTCCGGATCGCCAAGCAGTTGACGGAACACGGCGGCCACGCTCGCGAGCACGGGGTCCGCGCCGCCCAGCACGGGGGTGACGGTCTGCAGCTCCAGCCGCCCACCACTGTTTTCCAGGGCGAAGCGTTGGAGGAACCCCATCTCCACCACCATCAGAAGGCGGCGGAGGTATTTGCCTTCCGGTTGAGTAAGCCGCATGGAGCCGGCGCTGAAGGGCGGGATGAC
>CAYVWB010000062.1:0-26850 GCA_964455395.1 uncultured Desulfovibrionaceae bacterium | reverse complement strand
CCCCCGCCCTTGGCGTCCGCGGACCCCTCGCCCTCCAATGCCAGGGTGTGCTCCACCATGACCACGGCGTCCGCGCCTTCCGGCAGCACGCCCCCGGTGACGATGGAAACGCATTCCCCCGGTTCGAGGACCCGGTCGATGGGCGTGTCCACAGCCACGCCGTCCACGCACTCGAGATAGGCCGGCGCGGAGTCAGAGGCGCCGAAGCAGTCCTCGGCGCGCACGGCGTAGCCGTCCATGGAGGACCGCGAGGCCAGGGGCAGGTCTTCGCTTGCGCGCACCGCCTCGGCGAGGAGGCGGCCGTCGGCGTCGTCCAGCGCCACGGTTTCGGCGTTCAGCGGCGCGAAGGCCATCAACTTGTCCACGACTTCCCGGACGGAGACGACTTGGAAGAAGGAGCGCATGGGTTATCCCTTACGGAGGGTCTTGGGGTGTAGGCGGATGGTCACGGGGCCGTCTCCGCAGCCCTTGAGCGAGTCGAGCACGCCGTGCAGCACGTTGGAGACGAGGTTGGCGGTGAAGGGGTTCAGGGGCAAGGGGGTTCCGCCGCAGTCAATTTCCAGGGCCTCGGGGTAGGCGGCGCAGTCGCCGGCCTGGGCCGCTCCGGCGACAATTTCCAGGGCGAGGGCGCGGCAGTCTTCCCGACCGCAGGCGCCGCAGTCCAAGCCGGGCAGCAGGAACCCGCGGGTCATGACGAGTTCGGCGGCGGCTTCCGGGGTGGCGACGCGCGGCAGACTCGCGCCGAATTCGCCGCTGCCTCCCGTGAGCGCGTCTTCGACAGCGTTGCGTTCGTCCGCATCCAGATCCGAGGGGATGACGACGCCCAGCGCGAGTTCCGGGGCCAAGGCGCGGATGTCCTCCACGACGTGGCCCCATCGCGGCAGGATGAGCCTCGGCAGCCGCGTCATGGTCTTGCCACCCTCCACCAGCAGCGCTTGCGCACGCAGCAGGGGCAGCATGTCGTCTAGTGACCGGCGCCCCGGCCACGCAGCGAGGCTTACTCCCTCCGAGAGGCCGACTACGGCGTCGCACGTGTTCAGCAGAGTGGCGGTGTCCGGCGCATGCGGCAGATCAGCCGCCACATCCAGCGTGTGGTGAGAGAACTTCACGGCGCCCACACGCACGTGCAGGGCCTGCAGCGCCGCCGCCACGGCTGCGGTGAAGGTGGTCTTGCCGGAATTCTTGAACCCGGTGATGGCGAGGGCGCGCATGGTTATGGCGTCTCCTTCAAGGGATCGTTCATGGATTCCACGTCCAGCAGCAAATCGTAGCCGGCGCGACGCACGGCTTCCTGCTCCTGGCCGGGGCTGGTGGTGGTGACGACCGCTTGCCCGATGATCTTCCGACCGACCACGGCCCCCTGCGCAGGCGGCGTCATGGTGCGCAAACCCCAGATGGCGTGGAAGATGAGGGGCTCCGCAGCGTCGTCATATCCGATATACAGCATGATGTGCCCGGGTTTGAAGAGGAGTGTGCGGAAGGGGACCCCCTCCTCCCGAATGCGCCGGGCCTTGGCGTCCTTGTCGAGCGTTTTCAAGGAGATGACCTCGCCCACGCGGGCTTGGCTGCGGGAATTCCGAGGCATCCAGACGCCGAAGGGCGTGAAGTAGTCCCGCACCAGGGAGGAGCAGTCGCGGTTCTCGTACATGCCGCCCCATCCGTAGAGTCTACCGGCCATGGCCCCGGCCACGGCGGCGGCGTTGGCTCTGTGCAACGACAGGGGCATGAGCGCGAAGGCGTCCCCGGGCAGGGTCGCGTGGCGGGCGATGGCGTGGCCATTGGGATGGCGCTGCGGCGCGAGCAGGGTCCCCCGGGAGGTGCGCGGGAAGACTGCGCCCACATGGACCGTCTCCAGCACGGTCTCCGCCCCGGTCGTTGTCAGGGGGACGTCATCGCGCAGCACCGCCACGAGGTCGCCTGCAGCGTAGGGTTCCACGAAGGTCTCGTCGACGAAGGCCACGTCTTGCGCGTTCACCCAGCCGGAAGCGAAAGCGCCTTCCGCATAGTACCACGCGCCGTCTTCGGAGCGGTGGCTGAGAAACAGCGGAGTGCCCATCCAGACTGCGGAATTCTGAAAGTAGTCGAAGGGATAGCCCTCGCCGGCCTCGTTGAAGTCCTTGAAGAAGGGACGGTGCGTGGGCATCACCCGCATGGAGGTGTTGCGCGTGGTGACAGCTCGTTGCGCCATGGACGGAAAGGCGTCCACCCGGCTCTGGCGGATGAGCGCCTCCATGAACGCCGCCGGCCGGGCCAGCATGTTTTCCCCGTAGGCGGTGCGTTTGCCGTAGGCGCGCACGCCCCAGAGAGCCTCCTCGGCGGAGTGGCCGCTTTCGCGCATGGACCATGGCGCGAAGAAGCGTTGGCGGAACCGCTCGGAGGCGGCGCGCTGCCGTTCCGGCGGAACCTGCGTCGGGGGGGCCGCCGGGGTATTGTCCACGTAATCGAGAAGATTCTGGGAATGCCGCTCCAGGTCCGCCACGGGGGGGCCCATCACTCGCAGTGCGGACTCCAGGATGGGCTGGGGCGCCGGTTCGGGGACGCGCGTTGCGCAGCCGGCGAACATCAGGCAGCACAACGCGCCGCAAAGCGCCTGCAGCAGGGGACGACGTGGGCTGACCGGGACGGAACGTGAAGGAGCGCGCATGAGCAAGTCCTCTTCAGGTGCGAGGTCTTCGGGGCGAGGGGCGGCTTCCTTTGGTTCGCGAAGGCCCCTCGAACGACAGGCGAAGTCGTCTACGGGGATGGGCCGCAGGCGCCGCCGCCGGCGACTCTTCTACGTCACCCTGCCGCGTTTGACCAGCGCGTCGCGGATGGCGTGCGCCAACCGCAGGGGCTCCACGGGTTTGCTCACGCACTCGTCCACACCGGCCTCCCGGATGCGGCCCTGGTCGTCGTCATGGGCGAAAACGGTCAAGGCGACCACGGGGACGGCGGGGTCGCGCACGGCGGGGCTTTCGGGCTCGCCGCCCTGGCGCAGCGCCTGCACGGCGGCGAGGCCGTCCATTTCCGGCATCTGGATGTCCATGAGCACGATGTCGAAGTCATTCCCGGCGAGCTGCGCCAAGGCTTCGCGACCGTGCATGGCGGTGGTCACACAACACCCCATTTTTTCCAGCATGATACGGGCGTACATGCGACTGACGTCCTCGTCCTCCACCAGCAGCACGCGCAGCTCGCCAAGGCCCAGCGCCGCGATGTCCGCCAACGGCTGCTTCGGGGGGACAGCGTGAAACAACCCGGGCTGCTGCGTCGCAGCGACGTCGGGGGCGCGGTTTCCGGCCGAGTCCGTCTTTGGTGACGCGGCCATCGGGCACACAGGGGACGCCGTGGACAGCGGGGACAGCGGGGACAGCGGGGCCAGCGCAGCGAAGCGCGAGCCATGGCCAACTTTGCTTTCGAACCAGATGCGCCCGCCCATGAGCGCCGCCACCCGCTCCGCCACGGGCAACCCCAGTCCGGCGCCGGCGTGTTTCTTGGTGAGGATGTCCTCGCCCAGGGAGAAGCTCTCGAAGACATGATCCCGCTTGTCCGGGGGGATGCCACAGCCCGTGTCCGCCACTTCGACAACGAGGGGGATGGTTGACGCGCCGGGGATTCCTGCGTCCTCTGTCGTGGCGAGGGTGCGGGTTTCGGCGAGTTCGTGCGGCGTGGCGAGACGCAGCCACACGTCCACCCGCCCCGCAGCGGTGAATTTCAATGCGTTGTCGCCGAGATTGAAGACGATCTGCTTGAGCCGCTCGGGATCCGCGCACACCCGACTGACGAGCCTCTCATCATAATGGACCTGAAAAACCAGTCCTTTGGCGACTGCGCGGCGCCGCAGCAGCTCCATCAAGGGGTCGAGGGTGGCGCGCAGGTCCATGACCCGGGGTTTGAGCGCCAGCCGGCCCGCTTCCGCTTTGGAGAGTTCCAGCAGGTTGTTGACGATGCGCAGCAGCTCATGCCCCGAGCGCCGGATGGCGTCCAGACAGAGCCGCTGTTCCGCGTCCAGCTCGGATTCGCGCAGGATGTCCGCCATGCCCAAGACGCCGTTGAGCGGCGTACGCAGCTCGTGGCTCATGTTGGCGAGGAAGACGCGCTTGGCCGCGTTGGCTTCCTCCAGCTCGCGAACGCGGCGCGCGTTGCGGCTTCCGCCAAACGCACAGGCCTCCCCTTTCCTGGCCGCCAAACGGCCGGCGTCCTCCCCCGGGGCGAAGAGCGCGACCACGCGGCCGTCTTTCAGAGCCAGGGCCCGACTGACAAAACGCGACCCCGCCGCGACGTCCTGCGTTCGGAGCGGCGTGATGGTGAGGTCCACCATGTCTTCGGCGACTGTCTGCGGCGGCGCCAGCTCCAGTCGGCGCCGCGTCTGGCGCAGGGCTTCGCCGAAGACGACGCCATAGGGGGTCGGCAGCGCTTCGATGCGCTCCATCTCGTCCGTCGGCGCAGCCCATTCCTTCAACATGGCGCGTCCCGCCGCATTGACGAAGAGGACGCGGCCGTCACCCTGCGCCAGAATGACGCCGCAACACGCCTCGGCGAGCACGTGGTGGAAGTAGGCTTCGCAGCTTTCCGGCCGGCTGGCGCGGGCGCGTTCCCGTTCGATGAAACGCAGCCGGCAGGGGAGCTCGGCCAGCGCGTAGGCCACACATCCCGCAGGCGCCTTGCGCGATCCGCGGGCGTCCTTCATGAGGCGGCGCCTTTTTCGAGCCGGTCCGCCAGGCGAGTGTGCCGCTTGCGGATGGCGTTGTTGCGTACGGCGATGGCCAGAGCTTTCTTCGCGCCCACCAGCACCACGAGCTTGCGGCCCCGCGTGACAGCCGTATAGAGCAGGTTGCGCTGCAGCATGACGTAGTGCTCCAGCAGCAAAGGCGCCACCACCGCGGGGTACTCGGACCCCTGGGACTTGTGCACGCTCACGGCGTAGGCCGGCTGGAGGTCCTCCAGTTCGGCGTCTTCCAGGGTCACGTCGCGTTCATCGAACCGGACGACCAGGGCGGCGCCGTCTTCGTCCAGACTGGTGATGCGGCCGATATCGCCATTGAAGATGTCCTTTTCGTAATTGTTGCGCACCTGCATCACCTTGTCACCCAGGTGGAAAGCGCGTTTGCCGCGCTTGAGGGAACGTGATTGCGGGTTCAGCGCGGCCTGGAGGCGTTCGTTGAGGCGCATGGCGCCGGCTGCGCCCTTGTGCATGGGGCAGAGCACTTGCAGGTCGTCCACAGGGTCCAGCCCGAAGCGTTGGGGGATGCGCTCCTTCACCAGCTCCACCACCAGTTCCGCAGCGCGTTCGGCGTCGTCGGCCTGGACGAAGTAGAAGTCGGTGAGAGAGCCGTCCGCGGGAGGGGCGAGATTGGGCATGCGGCCGTGGTTGATGGCGTGCGCGCTCATGACGATCTCGCTTTGTCGGGCCTGGCGGAAGATTTCGTCGAGCTCCACCACGGGGACGGCGCCCGAGTCGATGACGTCGGCGAGGACGTTGCCTGGCCCCACGGAGGGCAGCTGACTCACATCGCCCACGAAGACGATGGTCGCGCCCAGCGGCGCAGCCTTCAGCAGCGCTCTGAAGATGGCGATATCCACCATGCTCGCTTCATCCACGATGAGCAGGTGGCACGCCAGGGGGTTGGCTTCGTTACGGGCGAAGCCGCCGTCGCCGGGAGTGTATTCCAGCAGACGGTGGATGGTCTTGGCTTCGTGGCGGCAGGTCTCCGCCATGCGTTTGGCGGCGCGTCCCGTGGGGGCCGTGAGCAGGGCTTTGGCGCCCATGGCCGTGAAGATGCGCAGGATGGCGCGAATGATGGTGGTCTTGCCGGTGCCGGGGCCGCCCGTCACCACGAGGACCTTCTCCTTGGCGGCCATGCGGATGGCTTCCGCCTGCTTGGGCGCCAGGGTGATGCCGTGCTGGTCCTGCACCCAGAGGATGGCTTTTTCCGCGTCCAGAGCGCGGTGCGTCTTGGGGGCGGAAGCCAAGGCGAGCAGGCGTGTGGCGGCGGCTTTTTCCGCAGCGTGCAGGGGCGGCAGGTAGATGCATTCCTCCGTCTCGCCGCGGAAACGCTCGGTCACCACGCGTTCCTCCAGGGCGAGCCGGCGCAGAGCTTCCTCCAGAGGCGCCGCTTCCGCGCCGAGCATCTCGCCGGCTTGGCCGAGCAGTTCGCCTTCCGGCAGGAAGACGTGGCCTTTGCCCACGGACTCTCCCAACACGTAGAGGAGACCGGCTTCCAGCCGCATGGGGGCGTCCTCCTCCACGCCGAGTTTGCGAGCGATGGCGTCCGCCGTGAGGAACCCCACCCCGTGGATATCCTCGGCGAGGCGGAAGGGATTCTCCTTCACCACGTCCAGAGCGGCTTGCCCATACGCGCGGAAGATGCGCATGGCCACGCCGGGGCTGATGTCGTGTTCCTGCAAAAAAATGATGAGATCCCGGGACTGGCGCTGCTCCTCCCAACCGGCCTTGATCTTCTCCAGGGTCTTGTCGCCCACGCCGCCCACGCGCAACAGCTTGTCCGGTTCGTGTTCCAGGACGTCCAGCGTCTTCTCGCCGAACGCGTCCACGATGCGCTGCGCCAGGTGCGGACCGATCCCCTTGATCTGTCCGGAGCCGAGATACAGCCGGATGCCGTGGACGCCTTTGGGCTGCGCGGCGTGGGCCTTCTCCACCCGGAACTGTTCGCCGTATTTCTTGTCCTGCACCCACTTGCCATGCAGTTCCAGAAGCTGGCCGGGCATGGGCTGGGGGATGGCTCCCACGGCGGTGACGCGCTGGGGCTCCCCTTCCACCTGGAGCTTGACCACGGCGAAGGCGCCGTCCTCGCTGGCGAAGACCACGTGCTCAACGCTCCCGGCGAGGCGGTTCCTCTCGGGCGACGTTTCCTCCAGCAAGGAAGCGGGTTGGGGGGCGTCGTGTCGGGAGGAAGGGCTTTCCGGCGTATCCGGAGACGTCATGACGAACGCTCCGGGGGCTCGGACGGTCTCGACGCGTCGGCAGCGAGAGCGTTCCGGACGGCATGGCCGAGGGCGTCGCGGCTGACAGGCTTCTGCAGCACCTCGCAGGCGCCGGCGGCGTAACAGTTTGCGCGCATGGCGTCGTCTTCATGACCGGTCACGACAATGACCGGGATATCCGACCGCACGCCGCTTTCGCCATCGCGGATGCGCGCCATGAGCTCCAGGCCGTCGCAGTTGGGCATCCAGAGGTCGACCACCAGAAGATCCGGCGGGGCTTGTTCGTCCCTGAGCTGGCGGAGCGCGTCCGCGCCGTCTTCGGCGAGCATCGTCTCATGGCCCAGCTTCTGGAGCAACCCCTTGAGCATGGCGCGGTTGACCATCTCGTCGTCCGCCACGAGCACGCGCGCGGGCTGAGCAGGCGGGGTGGGCGCATCGGGAGGTTCCAGGGAAGGCGTCGCTTCCGTCTCCGGCGGCGCGGTCCCCGGCGCCACGCGCATGGGGAACCGCACGGAGAAGGTGGAGCCCCGGCCGGGCTCGCTCTCCACCCAGATGACGCCGCCGTGGCCCTCCACGATACGCCGCACGATGGCGAGGCCCAGCCCCGCGCCTTTGCGTTGTTTGCCGTCCCGAAGTTGGGCGTAGGGTTGGAATATGAGGTCGCGATCATCCGGGGAGACGCCTTTGCCCTCGTCCTGTACGGAGAACGCCACGAAGTCCCCTTGCGCAGCCAGGGTGACGACGATGCGACCGCCTTCGGGCGAGTGCTTCACGGCGTTGGCGAGGAGGTTGTTGAGAACCTGGATCATCTTGTTGGGGTCGATGACGAGGGGCGGGATGGCGTCGGTCATGACGAAATCGAGCCGGACATGAGAGGCCTCGGCGAGGACGCGGTTCAACGCCACGGCTTCTCCGAAAAGCCCGCCGAGGTCCGTGGGCTCCAGCTTGAGCTCCATGCGGCCGGACTCGATCTTGGAGACGTTGAGCAGATCGTTCACCAACTCCAGCATGAACCCGCTGGAGCGCACGATGGCGGCGGCCATTTCCGCCATGGCGTCCAACTCCCCGAGATGGGCGCGGCATTTTTCGCTCACACCGGCATGGCGGCGCGCCACCTCCCCGAACGCATCACCGAACGCATCGCCGAACGCATCGCCGGACGCATCGCTGCGACAGGGCGTGGCGCGGATGGCTTCCTGCAGAAACTCCCCATAGGTGAGGATGACGCCGAGCGGGTTGCGCAAGTCGTGGGCGGCCATGCCGAGGAAGAGGTTCTTCTCCTCGTTCAACCGGGAGAGTTCGGCGTTCTTCTTGTGCAGAGCGCGCTGTGCGTTGACGAGTTCGTTGTTGAGCCGGGAAAATTCCTCGTAGAGGGCGTCGGGCTCCGTGGCGGGGGCGGGGGACCGGCGCGGCTGGGACCGTGCCTCAGCGGCGGGTTCGTCCCAGGCCACCTGCCGCAACAGCGCGGCTTGCTCCAGAGTGAGAGCGATGAAATCGTTGTAGAATCGGGTCATGGCGTCGGGCGTGCCGGCGCCGAGCACCATGATCTGGTTGCAGAGCATGCCCCCGGCGAAGTGCAGGCAGGCGACCTCGGTCCCGTGGCGAGGAGCCGCTTCAGCTGCGGGCTGCACACATTGCAGGTCCCACTGGAAGGCCATGCCCTCGTCGCGGATGGTCTTCAGAAAGCGCCTGCCTTTCTCCTGCGAGCCTTGCTGAAGCAGCGTCTCGAAGGGTTGCCCCAGGGGCGGGGCATCCGTCTCGTGACCGGTGAACCCGAAGTCATCCCGCACCACTTCGGAGATGCAGCCGTCCAGATCCAGCAGGATGGCCACGCCCAAGGGACTTTTCGCCATATGCGCCGTCACGTCCTGCAGGGTCATACGGCGGCGTTCCGGTCGCGCGCCTGGGTAAGGGATTCAGCCAAGGCCACGGCGCCGCCGGCGTCACTGGCGGAGCCGTCCGCGCCCACTTGCCGC
This sequence comes from uncultured Desulfovibrionaceae bacterium, assembly GCA_964455395.1. Classification (GTDB taxonomy): domain Bacteria; phylum Desulfobacterota; class Desulfovibrionia; order Desulfovibrionales; family Desulfovibrionaceae; genus CAYVWB01. The sequence continues at coordinate 17,950 of CAYVWB010000062.1, read as the reverse complement.
CACAGGTCCGGGAAGGCGCGGAAGCAGTAGCCCCCCACGATGACGCGCGTCCGACCGGCGGCGTCCTGCTGACGGACCTGCGCGATGAGCTTGGCCACGGCGTCGAGGTGGTAGCTCATGGTCACGGAGAGCGCGAGGACGTCCGGCGCACGTTCGGTCACGGTTTGCAGCACGGCGGCTGCAGGCATGTTGGCGCCGAGGTAGTAGGTGTCCCACCCGTGCATTTCGAAGAAATCCGCCACCATGCGCATGCCCACCTCATGGAGTTCGTCATCTGCGCAGGCCGCCACCATGGTGAGGGGTTTGCGTTCGTGCGTGAAGATGCGGGGATAGAGTCGGGACATGACGAGCTGGGTGGCGGCGGTGAAGTAGTGTTCCTGCGCCACGCTGATGGCGTTGTGCTGCCAGAGCCGGCCTATTTCGTACAGCGCCGGCTGAAAGACCTGCAAGTAAAGCGCTTTCAGGGTGACTGCGTCGCCATAGCGCCGGCGTTGCTCGGCTTCGGGAGCGTCCAGGGCGTCTTCCACCAGGTCGCCGGCGCGCATGCGGTCGCCAGCGAGTATCAGATCCATGTAACGCCGCGCCAGGAGCCCCAGGGGGGCGTCTTCCTGCACGAAGGAGAACTCCCCGCGGTCCGGGTGATCGGCGTCTGCGCCATGGAGACGCCGGCCCTCGTCGGCCGTCCGTGACGCTTCGAAGTGCTCCGGCATGGCGGGGTTCCTGGCTCTGCTGATCGGTGCTTGGAATTCCGGCGTCCACGAGGGCCCGCGCCTCTTCCGTAGCCGGAGGGCTCGCTGTCCTGCGCGCCCTGGGTCGAGTCTATCACGTTGCTTCCATCGTCTGGCAAGCCTTCGCGTCCGCATTTCCACAGAGACGCCACGCGCCCGAAGGCTTGGGATCTCCCAGGTGGAAGCGCCGTCTAGCTGTGGGGCGGCGCCTCCCAGACGGTGGGGCCGGCTTCGCTCAAGGCGACGAAATCCGCTTGATGGATGATGAGCCAATCATATATACCCGCGAACTCGGACGCTTCTTCCGCAGAGAGCTCCTCGGCCATGGCGTCTTGCCAGGCGTTGAGCTGCGCCGGCCAGTATGTCAGATGGAAGCCGTGGCAACGGTAGGCGCGGTACACCCAGAGGATGGTCTCCACGAACTGCGCCGCGTCGAAGCGTTGCATGACGGAGGCCATGTAGAGGCCGTGGTTCTTGTGATTGTTGGCCATCATGGCTTCGTTGTCCGGCCCGATGAGCCGTTCCAGGTCCGCGCGCGCCGCAAGGGAGGCAGTCACGCGTCGAGCCAAGGCCTCGCGTTTGGCGGCGTACGCGTCCACGGCGGCTTCGCCCGGCAATTCCACATGGTGCAAAGATTCGATGAGTTCTGTTTTCGTCATGGCGGCGGACCCTTTGAAGAGTCGTGCATACTGGCGATCGACAAAAAAGGCAACATGTCTGGCGGGCTGGCGTCCCCGAACGCATGCGGCTTCAGTCCCGCAGCAGGCGGCGCTGCAGCAGGATGAAGTCTGCGACCACGAGCCGCGCCATGGCCTCAAGCACGGGGACGATGCGCGGAATGGCCGAGACGTCGTGCCGGCCGCCCATGGAGATCATGGCCGGCTCGCCATGTCGCGTCACCGTGCGTTGCTCCACGGCGATGGAGGGGATGGGCTTGACAGCCACGCGCGCCACCACGGGGTTCCCGTCCGAGAGGCCGCCCAGCACACCGCCGGCGTGGTTGGAGGGCGGGGTTTCATCCGCGGGCGTCAAGGGATCGTTGTTGCGGGAGCCGGTGGATTCCGCCGCCGCGAAGCCGGCGCCCAGCTCCACGCCCTTCACCGCGCCCACGCCCATGAAGGCGTAGGCCAACCGCGCGTCCAGCTTGTCGAAAACAGGTTCGCCCAGCCCGGCGGGCGCGCCATGGATCTCCACTTGCACCACCCCGCCGATGGAGTCGCCCTGCCCTTTCACGGCGGCGACGCGTTCGTCCCAGGGGGTCACCACGGCGTCCGTGGGCGCGAAGTAGGGCCGCGCCGCCACGGCGTCCGGCTCCAGGTCGAAGGGGGGCTCCGCCTCCACCCCACCCAAGGCGACGGGGTACGCCAGGGTTCGAACGCCCAGCGGATCAAGGAACGCCTTGGCGATGGCGCCGCCTGCCACACGGCTCACCGTTTCGCGGGCGGAGGCGCGACCGCCGCCACGGTAGTCGCGCAGACCGTACTTGGCGTCGTAGGTCTTGTCCGCGTGGCCGGGTCTGTAGAGTTCGCGGACTTTGGCGTAATCGCGGGAGCGCTGGTCAGTATTCTCGATGACGAAGCCGATGGCCGTGCCTGTGGCGACGCCTTCGAAAACGCCGGAGAGCAGGCGGATGCGGTCCGGCTCCTTGCGGGGGGTGGCGGCGGGTCCGCCCTGACCGGGCCTGCGGCGGTCCAGTTCCTTCTGGATGAAGGTTTCGTCCAGGGGAACGCCGGGGGGACAGCCCTCCACCACGCCGCCGAGGGCCGGGCCGTGGGATTCGCCGAACGTGGTGAGCCGGAAGAGTCGGCCGAAAGCGTCGCTCATGGGCGCTCCTTCCCGGGCTGGACGCGCTCGTCGCAGGTTGTCTGGGCGTCCAGGGAAGCGAGCGCGCCAAGGATGGCTTCGGCCACGGCTTCCGGATCGCCTTGAGAGCTCACGGTGACGTGGGCGCATTCCTCATACAGGGGGCGGCGCTCGGCAAAGACGGCGGCCGCCTCGGCCACGGCGTCGCCCGACGTGAGCGCCGGACGCTTGTCGGGGGCCGCCGCCGCATCGCGAGCGAGGCGGGCGGCCTGTTCCGCGGGGTCCACATCCAGAAAGACCACTCGCCCGGCCATGCGCATGTACTTGCGGTTGTCGGCGTCCAGCACGGCCCCGCCGCCCGTGGCGGCGACGAGCGGCCCCGGTTTGCGGCACAGCCCGTAGAGGATGAAGGATTCCAGGTGACGGAAGGCGTCCCAGCCCTTGTCGGACACGAGTTCGCTGATGGCGCAGCCGGCGCGGGCTTCAACGGCGTCGTCCGCGTCGATGCAGGCGGCGTGGAGCTTGCCGGCCAGCGCTTTGGCCACGGTGGTTTTGCCGGCGGCGCGGGGGCCCACCAGAAAGATGCGGTCTGCGGTCACGGGATGGGAACCTCCGGGTCCGGGTGTTCGGGAACGTCCCCAGGGACGTCCTGAAACGCAGGGGCGACAGGGTGATGAAGCGACGGGCCGCCAGCCTCGTCCCTGTGCTCCTTTCCCGAGAAGACTGGGGGCTCCGGGGCGGCGCATGAGGAGGCGTCGGCCTGCGCGGCATGGACGGGGATGGTGACGGCGAAGACCGAACCTTTGCCGGGCAAGCTGTTGACGAGGAGACGTCCGCCCATGCGGGTGACGAGGGCGTGCGCGATGGCCAGACCCAGACCCGCGCCGCCCTTGGCGCGGTTCAGGCCTTCGTCCACTTGGACGAACGGTTCGAAAATGCGCTGGATCTGCGCTTTGGGAATGCCCACGCCGGAGTCCCGCACCGTGAAGAGCAGCACGCGCCTGTCGTATGCAGATGACGCCGCCAGCGAGGGGGACGCGGAGGGCGCGGAAGCGGTCGACGGGGTCGTCGTGTCGGCAGGGACGGAAATGTCGGCAGGGGCAGCGGAGGCGGTCTCGCCTCCTTCCATGACGCTCACGATGACGTCCACGGCTCCGTGTTCGGTGAACTTCACGGCGTTGCCCACGAGGTTCAACAGCACCTGCCGGAGACGCCGTGGGTCGCCCACCACGTACTCCGGCACGCACGGCCCCACCCGGTGGTGGAGCTGAAGCCCCTTGGCGACGGCTTCGGCTCTGAAGGCTTCGCAGACCAGCGCCACGACTCCGGCGGGTGTGAAGGCTTCCTCCTTGAGCTTGATGCGCTGCGTCTCCAGGGAGGCCATGTCCAGCACGTCGTCCACAAGGCGCAACAGCACCCTGGAGAGGTGTTTGATGGTTTCGACGTAGTCGCGGCTTTCGTTGTCCAGCGGCGCCTCGCCGGAGTCCAGCAGGAGTTCGGCCATGCCCATGACCCCGTTGATGGGTGTGCGCAGCTCGTGGCTCATGGTGGCGAGGAACTCGCTTTTGGCTTTGCTGGCTGCTTCGGCGCGCTCCTTGGCGAGGCGCAGCTCCTCTTCCACGGCTTTGCGATGGGTAATGTCCGCATTGGCGCCGATGAAACGCACGGGCGCGCCTGCGGCGTCGCGTTCCACCACTTTGCCGCGACCGAGCATCCAACGCCACTGGCCGTTGCTGGTCCGCATACGGTATTCGGCTTCGAAATCGCCGTGACCGCCGTTTTCCAGGAACGCTTCGACTTGCTGCAGGGTCGCCGCGAAGTCGTCTGGATGGGTGAGCAGGCGCCACGTTTCGAAGGAGGGCGCCAGCTCTCCGGGCGGGTAGCCCAGCATGAGCGACCACCGGTGGCTGAAATAGATGGAATTGTCGGTGAGGCGCCAGTCCCAGACGCCGTCGCTGGTGGCTTCGAAGGCGAGCTCGAGGCGTTCCTTGGTCAGCCGCAGCTCCTCTTCCGCGTGTTTGCTGCGGGTGATGTCCACATGGGAGCCCACCACGCGCAGGGCTTCGCCGGTCTCATCATGGAGTACGACTTTGCCGCGGCCGAGAATCCAGCGCCAGCCGCCGTTCTTGTGACGCATGCGGAACTCGGCTTCGAAGCCGGGGGTTTCGCCGTGCAAGCACGCCATGGCCGCCTGCAGCACGCGGTCGAAGTCTTCCGGATGCGCCAGGCGTTCGAAGTCGCCGAAGTTCCCTTCCAGGTCGTCCAGGGTGTAGCCCAGCATGGCGGCCCAGCGCGGATTGAACTGGACGACGCCGGTGCGCGCATCCCAGTCCCAGACGCCGTCGTTGGTGGCGTCGAAGACGAGCTCCAGCCGCTCCGTGGTGGCGCGCAGTTGCTCTTCGGCGAGCTTGCGCGCGGTGATGTCCACGTGCGAGCCGGTAAACCGCAAGGGCTCGCCGGCAGCGCTCCACTCGACGACCTTGCCCCGCCCCAGGATCCAGCGCCAGTCGCCGGTCTTGCTGCGCATGCGGAATTCGGCTTCGTAGGTGTGCTTCACGCCGTGCAGGGGAGCGTCCTGCTCCAGCGCCTGCTGCATGCGGCTCATGACACGAGGGATGTCCTCCGGATGGATGAGGCGGCGCCAGTCTTCGAGGGTTCCCGTGAGCTCACCGAGATCGTAGCCCAGCATGCCGGCCCAGACCTCGTTCATGAGCACGCGCCCGGATGGCGCGTCCCAGTCCCACAAACCCACGTCCGCAGCTTCCACGGCGAGCCGCAGCCGCTCGTTGGCTTCGTCGAGCTGTTTCTGAAGCGACCGGATGCGCTGCGTCTCCCGCGAGGCGGCTTCGACTTGGGGGCGGTGTGAAGGCTTCTCCATCTGCAGTGCGGTGGGCCGGGGTGCATGCGAGATTGCAAGCGGAGGGGAAGCATCACCCTACCCCGATGTCCGGCGGGCGTAAAGCGTTGGTGGCGCAGTCGAGCCACGGCCTCCGCCTGTCACGCCGCCTTGGGGCCCTGGTTGCGGCAGCGGAAAGCCTGCACCCGCCTCACACGGCTTCTTGCGCTCTGGTTCGTCTGGGATGCGGCCCCGGGGTTTCCTGCTTGCGTGGCTCACCGTGGGGTTCGCTGCCGAGGAAGCGGCCGGTGACGGAGTTGGGATCGCGCTGCAGCGCCTCGGGCGAGCCGCTGGCCACCACGCGCCCACCCGCATCACCGCCGCCGGGTCCGATATCGAGTATATGATCGGACGCCTGGATGACATCGACATTGTGCTCGATGACGAGGACGCTGGCGCCGCGGTCCACCAGTTTGCGCAAGACATGGATGAGCTTGCCCACCTCGTGCATGTGCAAGCCCGTGGTGGGTTCATCCAGGATGTAGAGGGCGCCGGGCAGGCTGCGCTTGCCCAGTTCCCGGCTGATCTTGATGCGCTGCGCTTCCCCGCCGGAGAGGGTGGTGGCGGGTTGCCCCAGGGTCAGATACTCCAGCCCCACCTCCTCCAGCACGGTGAGCCGACGCTCCAGCACGGGGTAGTTGCCGAAGAAGGCGCGGGCTTCACGCACGGTCATCTGCAGCACGTCGGCGATGCTCTTGCCTTTGTACGTCACCTCCAGGGTCTCGCGGCTGTAGCGTCTGCCTTTGCAGACGTCGCAGGTGACGTAGACGTCCGGGAGGAAGTGCATCTCCACGCGGATCTGCCCGTCTCCCTGACAGTGCTCGCAGCGTCCGCCCTTGACGTTGAAGCTGAAGCGTCCGGGCTTGTAGCCCCGGGCTTTGGCTTCCGGCGTCTGGGAGAAGATGGTGCGGATCTCGTCGAAGATCTTGGTGTAAGTGGCGGGGTTGGAGCGCGGCGTGCGGCCGATGGGCGTCTGGTCGATGGGGATGATGCGTTCCACCAGCTCGGCGCCGTGGAGGTTCTTGATGACGCCGGGGTTGTCCACCTTGACGCCGCGGGCGAGGGCGAGGTGCTTGTAGAGAGTGTCCACCACCAGGGAACTCTTGCCGGAACCGGAGACCCCCGTGACGCAGACGAGGCAGCCCAGAGGGATGTCGCAGTCCACATTCTTCAGGTTGTTGGTGGCGGCGCCTTCCACGCGCAAGGTCCCCGTGGGCTGACGGCGGGTGGCGGGGGGGGTGATGGCGAGGTCGCCACGGAGGTACTTGGCGGTGAGGGAGTCCCGGTTGGCCAGCAGCCCGTCTTCCCCCTCCACAGGGCCGGCGTGGACGATCTCCCCGCCGAGACGGCCCGAGCCGGGGCCCAGTTCGATGACCCAGTCCGCCGTGCGGATGGTCTCCTCGTCGTGCTCCACCACCAGCACGGTGTTGCCGCGACTCTGGAGGCTGCGCAGGGTGTCCAGCAGGCGTTGGTTGTCCCGCGGGTGCAAGCCGATGGAGGGTTCATCCAATACATAGGTGACACCCACCAGCCCGCTGCCCAGCTGGCCCGCCAGCCGGATGCGCTGCGCCTCCCCGCCCGAAAGGGTGGACATGGCCCGCGCCAGGTTCAGATAGTCCAGCCCCACGTTGGCGAGGAAGGAAAGCCGGTGGGTGAGCTCCTTCATCAGGGGTTCGGCGATGTGCTCCTGGTGCGCGCCGAATTCCAGTGATTCCAGCCACGCCAGAGCCTTGTTGATGGGCAGGCTGCAGAAGCGGAAGATGTCCAGCTCGCCCACGCGCACAGCCAGCGCGCCGGGCTTGAGCCGCGCACCCTCGCACCGTGGGCACGGCCGGTTCTGTCGGAACCGGGAGAGCTCGTCGCGCCACACCTGCCCGAAGCCCATGCCCAGCTCCAGCAGGTTGGTGACGCCGCCCCACTGCGACGCCTTGTCCCCGAAGAAAAGCGCGTTCCACGCCGCGGCCGAATACTCCTCGAAGGGCGTCTCCAGGGTGAAGCCGTGGCGCTCTCCCAGACGTTGGAGTTCGGCGGCGTACTTCTCCAGCACGCGGGGCTTGCGCCACGCCAGCAACCCCCCGGACTTGAGGGAAAGGCCCTTGTTCGGCGCAAGCAGATTCGGCTCGAAGTACTCCACTGCGCCGATGCCGGAGCATTCCGGGCACGCGCCCTGGGGCGAGTTGAAACTGAAAAGCTGCGGCGTGAGCTCCGGCAGGCTGACGCGGCACTGCGGGCATGTGGAGAGGGTGGAGAAGACGCGGTCCTGGTCCTCCTGCCCGGAAGGACCGCCCACCACGCGCACCAGCAAACGGCCGTGGCCCTGCTCCAGGGCCAGCTCCACGGAGTCCGCCAGCCGGGTGCGCAAGCCGTCCTTCATCACCAGGCGGTCCACCACCAGGTCGATGGTGTGTTTGCGCTTCTTGTCGAGCTGGGGCAGCGGCTCCAAGGGGACAATCTCGCCCTCCCGGCGCTCCGCGTCCTTCATGCGCACCCGCGCGAAGCCTTCAGCCTTGAGCTTCTTCAACCGGTCCAGATGCGCGCCCTTCTGGTGCTCCACCAGCGGGGCCATCAGGAGAAACTTCGTCCCCTCGGGCAGCTCCAATATCTGATCGATGATCTGATCCGAAGTCTGCGCCTGGATGGGCTTGTCGCACTCCGGACAGTGGAAGACGCCCAACCGCGCATAGAAGACGCGCAGGAAGTCGTAGACCTCCGTGACGGTGCCCACCGTGGAGCGAGGATTGCGGCTGGCGGTCTGCTGCTCCAGGCTGATGGCCGGCGAAAGACCTTCGATCTTGTCCACCAGGGGCTTGTCCATCTGCGGGAGAAACTGACGCGCGTAGGCAGAGAGCGACTCCACGTAGCGACGCTGGCCTTCCGCATAGACGATGTCGAAGGCGAGGGTGGACTTGCCCGAACCCGAGGGCCCGCAGACCACCACGAGCTGGTCCCGGGGGATGTCCAGATCGAGATTCTTCAGATTATGTTGACGCGCCCCTTCGATGTGGATGACGGGGCGCGCAGCGCGCGGGGTGTGCACGGGGGAGCTCTCCTGTCGCGGATGGCGGGGCCGTCCGTGTTGGGCGAGGGGTGATGGATGGACGGCGTGTCGTCGCCGCGTCGCCGCCGTCATGAAAAGCCATGAGAAGCCATGAGAAGCCAGGGGACCCCAGGGAAGTCATGGCCTGCGTGGCGCGGTCGAGCCTCCAGAATAAATACTCTCCGTGAAATGACAAGGGCGACCCGCCCTCTCCAAGCCCTGCCGTCTCGACATGGAAGGGCGCAAGCCCCGCCATGCTTCCCGCTTGCGCCAACGACGTGGCGTCAGCATGTCGACTGCTTGTGAAAGGCCTTGCCTTGCATCGACGCCGCCGGGATCCGGTGAACAGAGCGACGCCCCCGGCCGGCTCGTCTTGACTTCACCGCAAGCTCGTAGCACGGTTCGCGTGGGACTCAGCCCCATGCGCATTCTCCATCTCATCGACACGCTGGAATACGGCGGTTCGCCCAGCTGGCTGCAACGCGTGACCCGCGCCCTGGAGGCCAGGGGCCATGCGCAGGAGGTCTGGTGTTGCAACCGGGCCGACCCGGCCATGGTCGCCGGGTTTCCTTCCACCGTCCCGGTGCGGCGTCTTGGCCTTGCGCGCTACGTCTCCGGCCTGGGGTTGGCGGCGCTGCTGCAGCGCTTGCGCCGGCGGGACGTGGACACGCTCCATACGATATTGCCCTACGCCGACCTGCTGGGCCGGCTTGCCGGGGCCTTGGCTGGCGCGCCTGTCGTCTCCTCGGTGCAGGGACGGTACACGCCCTGGCAGATGCGTCTCTCCCGATTGACCGCGCCGCTGAGCGCCCGCAGTCTGGTCATCGCGGAGGCCCTGGCGGCTTTCACGGCCGAACACGGCGGCGTGCCCCGGGACAGGATTCTCGTGGTCCCCAACGGCCTCGATCCCGCGCCCTTCACCCTCGGCGACGAGGCCAAGGCCGAGGGTCGGCGGCGTCTGGGCGGCGGCGAGACGCCCGTGGCGCTCTGCGTGGCCCGGTTGGGACCGGAAAAGGACCACGCCACCTTGCTGGAGGCTTTCGCGCGGCTGGAAACTCCGGCCCGCTTGGCGCTGGCGGGCGAAGGCCCCTGTCGCACGGCGTTGGAAGCGCAGATCGAACGGCATGGCCTGGGGGAACGCGTCGTTCTGCTGGGCAACCGCGACGACATCCCGCACTTGATGTACGGCGCCGATCTATTCGTCCTCGCCTCCCGTCATGAAGGCATGCCCAACGTGCTCCTGGAGGCCATGGCCGCGCGTTTGCCGGTGGTCGCCACTGCTGTGGGCGGCGTCCCTGAAATCGTGGTCCATGACGAAACCGGGGTGGTGGTCCCCCCCGGCGACCCTGCCGTTCTGGCTCAAGCCATGGACGCGCTGCTGCGCGACCCGGCCCGCCGCCGGGCCATGGCGCAGGCGGGACGAAAACGGCTGGAGGCCCGCTTCGCCTTCGACGCGACCATCGACGCCATGGAACAGGCCTTTGCGCACGCCGCTTCAACGAATCGACGGCGTGGAGCCCGTGACGCGCGCTGACCGCACGGTTCGATCGAGACGCTCGAACTGATCACGAGTGCTTGAATCTGGAAGGACTTGCGGCGCTTGACGGCGTTCGCATCGCGTTCCCGCGCCTTTCGTCTCAGACGGAAGTAGAAGCGATCCCGCTGGCGGAATTGACGCCTCCGGCGCAAGGCGCTTTCTTTTCTTTGACGGTGGAGTCGCCGCCATGGAATCAAGCCCCAGTCAACCATCCATCACGCGGGAGCCCATCATGTCCGGCGCCCTCTCCAGTTTCGCCAACGCAGCCGCCCCATCCGGGCCGCCTGCGCCCATTCCCGTGCTGTTCTGCATCCCGTGTCTGGGGACAGGCGGCGCGGAACGTCAATTGACTCTGCTGCTCAAGACATTGGATCGACGTCGGGTCAGCCCGTCGCTGGCCCTGTTCCAGGCCGAGGGAGGACTCCACGCCGAGGCCCTGACCATCCCCGACTTGCCTGTCCATGTGCTCGATGACGCCGCCGTCTGGAGCAAGCGGAAGTTGCCCATCATCCAATGGCGGCTCGCCCGTCTGGCGCGGCGCAGCAGGGTGGGGGTCCTCTACAGTTATCTGCCGCTGGTGAACACCATGGCCCTGGCGGCGGCGCGACTCGCGGGAGCGGGCTGCGTCTGGTCCCTGCGGGGATCGGACACCCCATGGCGCGACTACAGCCTTGGCCTGGCCGCCGTCTTCCGCTGGGAAGGCTGGCTTTCCGGCTGGGCCGACGCCGTGGTGGCCAACTCCCGTGTCGGAGCGGACTGGCACATGGACCACGGCTACAGCCGACGCACCATGCGGGTCATCCGCAATGGCGTGGATGCGTCTCGTTTCGCCCCGGACGCAGCCGCCGGTCGCGCCTTCCGCGCCGCGCATGGCATTCCGCCGGATGCGCCGGTGCTGGGGCAGGTGGGCCGCTTCGATCCGCAAAAGGACTGGCCTGTCTTCCTGCAGGCAGCGGCGCGCGCCGTCGAGGCGACGCCGGCGCTGCGACTGCTCTGCGTGGGACGGCCCCAGACGCCGTGGTTCCAAGATATGCAGCGCCTGGCCCGGGAGCTGGGCCTTGCTGAAAGGGCCGTCTTCACCGGCGAAGTGCTGGACATGCCCGGGGCTTACAACGCCATGGACGTCTGCGCGCTTTCCTCGGCGTATGGCGAGGGCGTGCCCAATGCCCTGGCCGAGGCCATGGCGTGCGGCGTCCCTTGCGTGACGACACGGGTAGGCGATGGCCCCTGGCTGCTGGACGACCCGGCGCGGACAGCTCCCCCCGGCGACGCCGAGGCCCTGGCCCGAATCCTGCTGGCGTTGCCCTGGGACGACCGCCGGGCGCTGGCGACCCTTGGTGAACAAGACCGGCGCCGCGCGACCGAAGAGCTATCCCTCACGCGGCTGGCGGAAGAGGTGACGACCACCGTGGAGTCCGTGGCCCGAAGACGCGCCCATACGTCCCCCTGAAGAAACGGGATGAGCCGGGGCTGGCGTCAAAAGCGCATCCTTCGCAAGGCTCTTTTCACGACGAGCTTGGCGGCGCCGTGCGATGACGTCGTTCAGGAACCGGCATACGCGACGGGTCGGCATACGCGACGGGTCGGCGCGCGTCGACTCCATGCTCACAACACATCTCGCCGGCGTCCGAGGCGTTCCCGGTGGGATTCGGCCAAGAAAGAACGCGCGAGCGCGCATCCCCATGCAGGGGACGACCACGCCCGCGCGTTTGTCGGGTGCGGGATGCGAACGTCCCGGGCGGCTACATGCCGGCGTGGGACTTGCGGAAGGCCTCCCATTCACCCGCTTCGATGGCGCCGCTCTTGTCCGTGTCGATCATGCCGAAGCCTTTGGAAAGGCTGGGGAATTGGGCTTCGAACTCTTCGGCGTCGATGGCGCCGTCGCCATTGGCGTCGATCTTGTCCATGGGCACGTCCAGATTGGTCTTCCCATGACCTTCGCCATGGCCCATGCCGTGTCCCTTGGCGCGGCTTCCGCCATGACCGGCCATCCATTCGTCCTTGCTGAGCTGGCCGTCGTCATCGGCGTCCCAGCGGGCGAAGGGCTCCATGTACTCTTCGGATGAGACCATGCCGTCGCCATCGGTGTCCAGCTGGGAAAAGCCGCCGTCGGAGGCGCCGTGGCTCTTGCCCATACCTTGGTACGCCGCGACGGGAGCCGCCATGGCGATCACGAGCAGTGTTGCTACAATCAAGCGAATCATTTTGTTTCTCCTTTTCTTTGGGGCTGGGAAAGGATAGCATCATACCCCGAGGCCGTCGGCTGTCAATCGCTGCGGCGTTACGAATCGTTCATCTACACACCCGGTATCCGCCCCATGCGAAAGAAGATTCCTTCAGACCTGCTGGTGAACGCCCCCACCGACCCCGCACGCGCCCAGACTGCGTCGCTTCCGGAGGCCACGCCTTCCGAGACGCCTCCCCGCCAACTCGGCTGGAACGCGGTCTCGCCGAAAGACGCGCCGGAGCACGCCGCCCGCGGCGCCATCACGGATTCCCGCGCGTTGCGCTCGCTCACGGAAGGCGTCAAGCGTCGCAACATGGAAAAGCTCGTCGAAGCCCGCGAAGCCCAAGCCCGCGGTGAAACGGCTGCGCCCCGTGGATACGCACGTGCCAAAGCCGCCGGCCGTCGCAAACTTTCCCAGACCCTCACCAAGATTTTCGAAGGGGAATGAGCCGGCTGTGCGCTGGCGCTGAGGGGACATGGACGCTCCATGGCGGCCCTTGCGCGACGACATGGCCCCGGCGCAGGCCGCCCCGCCAGTCCATCCCGTATGACAAGTCCGCTCGTCCGGAGAGGGGCGACTCTTTATTCGACTGACGGCGCGTCCGACGACAACGCCGTGAGCACCACACGGATGGCGTCCTCGCAGACTCGCTCCAGGGGCTCCATGGCGTTGACGATGCGGTAGCGCTCCTTGTTCAGCGCAGCCCACGTCAGGTACCCCTCGCGCACGCGCGTATGGAACGCGTGGCTCTCCGCCTCGAAGCGGCCCTCGGACGCCGTCTTGCCTTGCTCCACGTTGCGGGTGAACGCGCGCTTCAACCCCACCTCCGGGTCCAGGTCCAACAGCACGGTGAGGTCCGGCCAGACGCCGGCCACGGCCACGTCGTTGAGCTGATGGAGCAGCCTGGGATCCAGCCCGCGGCCGTACCCCTGATAGACCACCGTGGAGTCGGCGTAGCGGTCGCAGAGCACGACCCGTCCCTTGTCCAGCCCCGGCCGAATGACCTCTTGCACGTGCTGTGCGCGGTCCGCCAGGTACAGAAAGAGCTCGGCTTCGGACGTGATGCCCTTGGAGGCGACGTCCAGCAGGATGGCACGCAAACTCTCGCCCAGCCGAGAGCCCCCCGGCTCACGCGTCAAGGCGACGCCGTGACCTTCTGCTTCCAACGCCGCCGCCACACGCTTGATGACCGAACTCTTGCCGGAGCCCTCTATGCCTTCAAAGGTAATGAACATTGATCTTCCTTGCGGGCGGCGGGCCTGGCTGCCTGCTGGACGCCCGGCGTGGGCCGCGGTTTGAAGAGGTAACGATCCAGCCCGCGCTGGAAGGCGGACCACCCGGTGATGGGCTCGACCGGGTCGGTGTCGCCGGAGCCGCCTTCACCGGCGCAGGCCTCCGCGCCTTCGCCGAGAGGCGCCAGAGCGCCCTGCACCTGGTTCATCTTGGCGTCCATGTTGTCGGCGTAGTGGAGAGCGAAGGCCTCGGCGGTCATGGGTGTTTTGGGCGAGCCGTACTCGTGCTGTCCATGGTGCGAGAGGATGAGGTGCTTGAAGTGGACGACCAACTCCTCCGGCAGGCGGGCGGCGCGCAGGTGGGGCTCCAGTATTTCAAGACCTATCTGGATGTGGCCCACAAGCCGGCCTACGTCCGTGTAGTCGTTGGCGAGACCGCCGGAGAGCTCCCAGGCCTTGCCCAAATCGTGGAAACACGCCGCCGCGAGCAAGACTTCGCGGTCCAGCTGAGGATACTGGTCACAGAACTTGAGACAGAGACCAACGACCCCCAGCGTATGTTCCAGCAGCCCTCCCAGATAGGCGTGGTGCATGGCCTTGGCGCCGGGCGCAGTGAGCAGTCGGGAGCGCACGGCCGGGTCTTCCAGCACGCGTTTGACGAATTTTCGCCATGGCGGGTAGTGCAAATTTTGTCGACAGAGCTCCTCCAGCCGGGCGAGCATGACTTCCGGCTGTTCCTCGGCGGCGGGGACGTATTCCTTCATATCCAGGACGAGAGCGAGACCGGGAGCCTCTGTCGTCGACGAGTTGCAAAAATTGTCATCCCGAAAACCCGGCTGACAATTTTTGTCACCCCTATCCAACACTGCGCCGCCTTTGTCATTTTCAGCATCATCCAGAGCCGACGGCGGCAACGGATCGACAAATTGCAACTTGTCGATGTTGAGCTGCGTCTTGTCGCGATAGGCAGTGGCGCGACCCTCCACGCGCGCGATGCGTCCGGCCGCCAGCGTGGGGAAGCGCTCGGCCAGGGGGCTCCAGATCTTTGCTTCCAACGCCCCTGTGACGTCCTGCAGGGAAAGCGTCCAGAAGGGACCGTTACGCGCTGTCCCTTGTCGCGCGGAGGCCACCACGAAGCAGTCCGCCACGGCGTCGCCCGGGGTGATGTCGCGTACGAACTGGCGCTTCGAATAGCGTTGTATGCGCGCTGCAGTCGGTTGGCCGGCAGGGTCTGCCGGATGCGGCGGCTGCGGTGTTTCGTGGGATGAGTTCCTCGCCGGCTCCATGACGCCTTCGTCACTCCTTTGTCATGTCCTGACGGTTCTGGCCTGGCTGCTTGCCCCGAGGGGCTGGATTGGACTATGGTAGGGCGTCTTGCCGCGGCGGCCTTGGGCCGGGCGCCGAAACGATTCGTCGCGCATGGGCCCCTGAGGGGGGCTGGGCGGCGCGCCCTGACCCGCTTCCGCCGCGGCGTTCTTCGTGTCGCTTCATGCCGTCTGCGTCGCCCTCTGCGTCATTCTCGCGGGGGAGGAGTAGGCGCAACGCCGTGGCGACGGCGTACGCCTGTGTCGCCTCGAAAAGTCGGAAGGCGTCGGAGAACGAGGGGACGGGAATCCGCCGGGGACGCACCGCTCGCGCCCTCTTCATGCGCCGCCCCCGCCGACGACTCGCCGTCATAGGTGACTCAGGGGACGCAGTTCTGTCAATCATCACCTTTCAGACCGGAAACACCGAGCCATCATGCACATTCTCTTGACCAACGACGACGGCATCCAGGCCCCGGGCCTCCGGGCCCTCTACCACGCGTTCATCGAGGCCGGCCACCGCGTTTCCTGCATCGCGCCTGTCACGGAGCAATCCGCCGTGGGACACGCCGTCACCATCTCTTTGCCCTTGCGGGTGAAGGAGTTCAAGGAGAACGGCTTCCGCGGCCGTGGCGTATACGGCACGCCGGTGGACTGCGTCAAACTGGCGCTGGCGTGTCTTCTGGAGGACGACAAGCCGGACATGGTGGCTTCCGGCATCAACGCGGGGGCCAACGTGGGCGTGGACCTGCTCTACTCCGGCACTGTCTCCGCCGCCACGGAGGGGGCGTTTCTGGGGTTTCCTGCGCTGGCTGTCTCGTACGACGACTTCAACCCCGGCGATCTTTCGGAGCAAGCGCACTACGCAGCACAGCTCGTGGAACGGCTCACCCTGCGAGACCTGCCGCCCAAATGCGTGCTGAACCTGAACTTTCCGGCGCGGCCCATGGCGGAGACAAAGTCCCTGACCATCTGCCGCCACACCTCCGCCATGTGGGAGGACTGGTACGACCAGCGTCAGGATCCGCGGGGACGGCCCTACTACTGGCTCACAGGCGTCATCCCTCCGGAGAAAGTTTCCGTGGATACGGATCGCGCCTTGCTGACGGCGGGGCACGCCACTCTGACGCCGCTGCGGTTCGACTTCACGGACCACGCCTTGCTCACTCGCCTGGGCGAAGCGCTGCAAGACTGAGACGCCGTCGAGGGGGATGGACTCCTCAATATGCCGATCCCTTATTGACACGGGACGGCCTGCAGCCTATGAAATCCACGGTTTGCCTGCAGATCGTTGCTGCACGGCGCCGTCTTGATCAACGCTTTGTGGAAGGGAAACACCATGTCGCCGCGAGAAAAACCCCTCTCCCGATTGGCAGTCATTCTGCAGGACGCCTACACCGCAGGGTACGCCGCGCCTTGTTTCGTTGCGACATCGCAGCAAAGCGGGGAAACGATCATCGCTGCGGCGGCAGCGCAGGCTTCCCCCGTGGCCCTTTCCTTGACTGCACACACGCCGGACTGGGCCGGCCTCGCCAAGAGCCTGCTCGCTTCGGCCGCCGAAGCCGACGTCACCCTCGCGTTGTGCCTGGACGACCTGATGCCGCCCGGGGTTCTGCCGGATTTCGCGCTGCTGGACTCCGCGGAACAGGCGGGCTGCTCCCTTGTCAGCCTGGACTGCCGCGCCACGGGCCGTGCGCCCGAGGTGGCTGACCGCGCCCGGGAAGACGGCATGTTGGTGGAGTGTCTGCTGGCCCCCGACCAGGCTCAGGAAGCCGCCGAGTGCATGCGGCTGACAGGCTGCGACGTGATGGGCCTGGTTCCCCCGCCTGCATGCGCGCCGCCCAGCGTGCACGAAGTGGTGCGGCTCACCAACACCGTGCCGGGCATGCCCTTCTGCTTGCGGCTCGCCAGCGCCGAGTTCTGTGAAGAGCGCCCCGAGACCTTCCTGCCCAGCGCGGAGCCGCTCTTGCGCAGCCTCTCCCGCACGGGCGTGTGCATGATACGCTTCGACCTTGGCGATGAACTCTCGCCGCAGCTCGTCGAAACAGCCATTCGCCAGGTTGGCGCCGCCGGCGCCGCCGACTACATGGAACGTTAACGCATCACCATTACTCAACGAAGGGGGTCCTCATGGCCGTCACTCTCGGGATGAACGGATTCGGCCGCATCGGCCGGTACCTGACGCGATTGCTCGCCGACCAGAACGACGTGGAGCTCGTCGCCATCAACGCCCGCGCCGACAACGCAAGTCTGGCGCACTTGCTGGCGTACGACTCCTGCCACGGCCGCTTCCAGGGCGAAGTTTCTCACAACGACAATGGCATTCTGGTCAACGGCAAGCAAATCACGGTGACCCGTCAGCCCCTGGGCGACTACCTCTGGGCCGATCTCGGCGTGGACATCGCTGTGGAGACCACCGGCGTGCTCAAGGACCGGCCCGCCTTCGAGAAGCATCAGGAAAAAGGCGCCAAGAAAACCGTCATCAGCGCTCCCTTCAAAGAAGCGGATCTCACCGTGGTCATGGGCGTGAACCAGCAGGATTACGACCCCGCGACGCACCACATCATTTCCAACGCCTCCTGCACCACCAACTGTCTGGCGCCTGCCGCCAAGGTTCTCAACGACACCTTCGGCGTCGTCCACGGGCTCATGACCACGGTCCATTCCTACACCATGAGTCAGCGCATCCTGGACGGCTCCCACAAGGACCTGCGCCGCGCCCGCGCTTGCGCCGTCTCCATGATCCCCACGACCACGGGCGCAGCCAAGGCCGTCACCCTGGTCATCCCGGAGCTCGCCGGCAAGCTGGACGGCATGGCCATCCGCGTGCCCACCCCCAACGTCTCCCTGGTGGACCTCACCTGCGAGCTCGCCACGGAAGCCACCGCCGAGGAGGTCAACGCCGCGTTGAAAGCCGCCAGCGAAGGCCCCATGCAAGGCAACATGGGCTACTCCGAAGAGCCCCTGGTCAGCGTGGACTACATGGGCTCCATCTACGGCGGCGTGGTGGATGCGCTCACCACCCAGGTAATGGACAAGCGCCTGTGCAAGCTGCTGATCTGGTACGACAACGAAGCCGGCTTCACGAACCAGCTGCTGCGCATGATCAAGATGGTCTCGGCCACCGTATAACCGCGGCTCGCCACACGAATGAAGCCGGTCCTTTCGCGCTGCGCGCGTGGGGG
>CAYVWB010000061.1:1739-26903 GCA_964455395.1 uncultured Desulfovibrionaceae bacterium | reverse complement strand
GGAGGGGAAGGCGTCTAGTGGGGCTCTTCCTGATATTTCATGCGGATGGCCGCGATCACGTCCTGAATCTCGAAGAAACCGTCCACGAGTTCGGGATCGAACTGGCGGCCGCGTTCTTGGCGGATGGTGTCCAGCACTTCCTCTTCGGGCCACGCGTGTTTGTAGGCGCGGCGGGAGCACAGGGCGTCGTAGACGTCCGAGAGGGTGGTGATGCGCGCAGCAAGGGGTATGGCGTCTCCCTGCAGGGGGGCTCCGTAGGGGCTGTCTGCGCTGAGCACGTTGGGGATGTGGCCGGGGTAGCCGCCGCCACCCCACCGCTCGTGGTGGTGCAGAGCGATGTCGTAGCACATTTTGTCCAGCGCTGGCGCTGCGTTGGCGAAGACCTGTCCGCCGAAGATGGGGTGCATCTTCATGATCTCGAATTCGTCGTGGTCAAGTTTGGCGGGCTTCTTGAGAATGGTGTCCGAGATGCCGACCTTGCCCACGTCGTGGAGCATGGCGGCGATGCGGATGAGGTCCCGGTAGCGCTTGGCTTCCATCTCCGGGACGCCGTGTTGCTGGGCCCACCGCTGGTAGATCTCCGCGGCGTAGGCTCCCACGCGCTGCACGTGCGCGCCAGTCTCGCTGGGGTCGCGCATCTCGGCGAGCTTCATCATGCGCAGGATCCGTTCCCGGGTCATCATGGAGCGTTCCAGAGTGACGGCGCATTTGCTTGCGAAGAGCGGGGTGTAGGTGATGCTTTCGCGGTCGAAGGGAACCACGTGGCCGTTCTGGTCCATGGCGTTGATGATCTGCATGACCCCCAGCAGGTTGCCGGAGAAGGACTTCAATGGCACGGCCAGGATGGAGGTGGTGCGGTACCCGCTCTCCTGATCGAATGCCTTGTTGAAGGTGAAGGGTGCGTCAGGCGCCATGTCGTAGGCGTCGTCGATGACCACCGTGTGGCCGATGCGCGCGCAGTAGCCCACGATGGAGGAATCGTCCATGTCCAGAGAGAAATTCTTGTAGATCGCCACCTTGGCTTCGTTGCCCTGGAATAGCGACTCGTTGTGGACGTAGCTGAACCGCAGCTTGCCGTCCTCAACCAGAAAGATGGAGCCTGCGTCTGCGTTGGCGATGCTGCGCGCCTGGAAGAGCAGGTTGTCCAGCACGGTGTCCACGTCTTCGTACTGGTTGAATTCTTCAATGATCTCTAGGATGGAGGTGAGCTTGGCGTGGTGGCGGGCTATCTCCACCGGCGCAGCCACTTGCGCGGCCAGGCTCTTGAGCAGATACCAGTCATCCGGCGAAAGGCCTTCGGCTTCGTTGGTGTGGACGCGCAACTCCCCCAGGGAGCGGCCTTGCACGCCGATGCGCTCCACCACGATGCCCGGCTCCCCGGTCACGACGTGCGGGTCCGAGCGCATGGCCTCCAAAGCCGTCTGGTTCACGCTGCAGATGGGCGCCGTGGAGTCTTCCCAGAGGACGAGATCCACGGCCTTGTCCGGGAAGAGCGCTTGCGCTTCATCCTGCACGATGGCGCAGATTTCCGATGGATCGCGGATGAGCGACGCCCGCTCCGCCAGCGAGGCGAACCGCGAGAGTTCCTCCCGTCGGCGCAAGGAGAGCCGTGTCTCCACGTCGTGTTCATGCATCACCAGCGTCAGCAGCGAAGCCACTTCCGCAGCGGCGCGCGGCGACTCCACCACCGCCACCATTGCACCGCGCAGCATCACCGGCGCGCGTTGCGGGGCGGCGACGTCCGTGGCGGACTCCGCCGCCAGGAGAAGGACTTCCCCGCCAGCGAGGGCCGCGACGAGGGGAGCGACGTCCTCCCTGTCGAGCAGGGCTTTGATCTGTGTAATGGAATCGGGGGAAGCGGTGGCGTTGACCATGCGAGTGACATCCCAAGCTGCGGGTGGGCTCCAACGTACGGGTGCGCTTACCCTACCACACCCGGCGGGAGCCTACAAGCGGACGGGGAGAAAATGGCGCCGTGCGTGTTGCACGGGGCTCGAATGAGCGATGCGCCGGCGGCGTCGTGACGAGCCGCCGGCGCATCGCCGGGTGGTGTGGGTTCGAGCGGCGCGGTTACACGCTGATCTGCATGGTGCTGACCGCAGCCGAAATCTCCCCGCTGGCGTTATAGACGGGTGACGCCTCCGTGGCGACGAGCTGGCGGGCCATGCCGGGGTCGGCGTAGACTTCGCGCTGGAGCTTCGCCTTGCGGATGGACTTCATCTGCTCGGAGAGGGAGTCGGCTTGGGACGTGCTGTTCATCGTGTTGGCGACCTGTTCCATGGTGTCCTCCTTGCCCGTCCTGGGCGGCGTTGTCGTGTGCGTTCCCCTTGTCTGATCGGCAGCGTCGCGCAAAACTTGAGGGTGTGTCGCACGATTTTTCGCACGGCTGTCCGGCGACAAGGCCGCCAAACGCGCACACGCACGGGAGGACCCTGCTGCAAGAGGAACCCTGCAGCACGGCCCCCTGCAGCGAAACGCCCCGGGTGTGGCTACCCGCCCAGCAGACAATGACCCATGGGCTTGCCTGCGCGCTCGGCTTCCTCGATGAGGTCGGCGAAACTCACGGAATCCAGCTTGTCGAACATGGCGCGGGTGGCGTCCACCCAGATGCGGCGGGTCATGCAGTCGTGGGAGATGGGGCAGAGCGATTCGTCGCGGGAACAGTCCGTCAACGCCAGATCCCCTTCCATGGTGCGCACCACTTGGCCCACGGTGATGTTGCTCGGCGATTCCGAAAGCATGTGACCGCCGCGGGGACCCCGCTTGCTCTGAATGTAGCCGTCCTGCTTCAGGGGACGGATGAGCTTCTCCAGGTACTTCACGGAGACGCCTTGGCGTTTGGAAATGTCGCTGATGCGTACGGGACCGTCCTTGGCGTGGATGGCGATGTCCAGAACCATGCGGGTGCCGTAGCGGCTGCGGGTGGAGAGCTTCATGGCGCGAGTCCTCTCGGGAAACGGTGCATGGGTGACGCGGCTGGCGCGACGCCTTGCCCCCCGGATGCGGCGATGGGGGCGGCGCGAAGCCGGCATGGCGCGAGCCTATTGCATACTCAGGTGAGAGGATATCTATCAGACAAATGTCCCCATGTAAATGAGGACAATGCGCAAAACCGAAAAAAATCATACCGAAACGCTCAACTTTTCCGGATCAGCCTTGAGTCTGTGCTCGGCTCCCATGACGATACTCATAAAGTTCAACCGCTTGCGCCACGGTGTCCGCCACGCTCCACGCTGCGTTCAAGGGGACGCCCCCCAGCGCCAGAAACCGCGGCTCCGCCGCCGCCGCCGCCTCGGCAAGACGCCGGCTTTCCTCCTCTTCCAGGTCAAGACGCGACTGGAGCAAGCGCGCATCCGCCATCATGGAGAAGACAACGCCCAGCCCCGGCAGCGCAGCCTCCACAGCCGCCGAATCGAGAGCTTCCGGGCCCACGGTCAGGACGTGCCCCCCTGCCGCGAAAGCCTCGAGCGCGGCTTGCGGGGTCGTCCCCGTCACTTCAGCGAGCCTCAGCCCCAGGGTGTCGGCCAAAGCCGCAGCCACGGCGTCGCGGCCGCTGCCGGGGACGCCGCACAGCACGATGTTGGCGGCGGCCTTGGGCGGGGCGGCGGCGCCGCTGGTGAAGGAAGCCGCCCGGTCGCTTTCGCCGACTGTCTGCTTCTTCTTGATGAAGGTCTTCTGCAGGGCTTGGTGATCTCTGGGCATGAGCGTGCGAGGGGAGGGTTATGGCGCTTGCATCGCCACGGCGTCGCGTACGTGGTCCGCCACGGCAAGCACTGTGTTGACGTAGGTTGTGGACTGGTTGTAGCGGAATAGCGCCTTGCGCTGCGCCGTACGGTTGTCCGGGCCGGAACGCCAGCCGTGGCGGCTGACGAAATGGCCCAGACTCATGAGCGCATCCTCGGTGGTGAAGAGGTTCACCACGCCGTCGCCGTCGCCGTCCACGCCGTAGTGCAGAATGTTGGAGGGCATGAACTGGACGATGCCCACAGCCCCGTAGATGGAGCCCGGCATGGCCATGGGGTCCAGCTTGTCGCGGCGGGCGTGCTTGAGCAGCGCTTTCAATTCGCGGTAGGCCCAGTCGGATTTGTCGCGCATGCGGGAGAGGAGCCACCGTTGCGCTTCCGCGGAGGGCGACTCTTCACGCATCAGGGGGGCGATGTCCTCCAGCTCGCGGCTGGCGGCCATGCCGGCCAGGGTCAAAAAGGCGCTTTGTTCACCCAGGTAACGTCCCCCGCGCGTCTCCACCGTGACGATGCCCACGGCCACGGTCTCGGGCACGCCGTAGGCGGCGCGCATGCGGGAGAGCAGCGGCAGATGCTCGTGGTAGAAGGCCTTGGCTTCGGCGAGGCGTTCCGGCGTCATGATGGTGCGATAGACGGAAGGCCCCTTCTCCTTGGGGGGGAGCCGCAGACCAGGGGGCATGGGGGCGGTCTCCGCCTTGAGCCGTTCGAGGAAGGCGGCGTCCACGCGGGTGGAGGCCTTCATGTCGTGGGCCATGCGGAAGAGGAGCACGGCGCGGCGGGTGTTGGGTCCCCAGAAGCCGTCGGCCGGGCCGGGGTTGTAGCCCAGGCGGTCCAGCTCGGTCTGCACGGCGCGCATGAGGCGCGTCCCGTACTTGTGGCTGTAGAGCTCGCGCATTTTCAGCACCATGGGTTGGGTGTCGAACTCGGTGGCGGCGCGGCGCAGCAGCTCTGCCACGTGGGGGTCCCCAAAGCCGTCCGCAGCAAGACGGCGTTCCAGGCGCTCCAGCGCCGGCGGCAGGGGGGCGGCGTGGGCGGCGCCGACCGTCACGAGAAGCAGCGCGAGCAGGGTCGTGGCGAAACCGAGCGCGAGGGCTCCCCGTACGAAATCGTCGCGGCGCAGTCCTTGCAGTCCTTGCAGTTCGTGTTGACGGGGGATGGCGACGCGGCGGCGTCTTGCGTGGGTCGGATGGGAGCAATGAAGTGGTGTGCGCATTGGGCTTACCTAACCATGCGGGGGTGGTCGTCAATGAGGGACACGCAGGGGAGCGTCCCGGTTTCCCGCTCCGGAGCGGGGGGCGTCGTGCTGGCGTCCTGTGCTGGTGGCGCGCGGGAAGGCGCCCCCGGGGATCATTTCCGTTGACGGAAGCGCGCGGCCATGTCGCCCAGGCGACGCTGGATTTCGTCCTTGTCGAGCTTGCCGTCCTTGGCGAGCGAACGGAACCCGTCGACCACGTCGTTGAGGCTGGCCTCGTGGTCCATCAGGCCGCGTTGCCTGGCCGCCTGCGAGCCTTTTTCCACCAAGGCTTCACCAGCCTTGCGGGCGGCCTTGCCGGCGGCCGTGGCGGCCTTGTCGGCGAGAGAGCTCCAGCGTTGGTCCATGGTCGTCGCCTCTGGTGGTTGCAGGGTGGGATCCGCGCCTTGGTGGTCCGCCAGGGAGACCGGTAAAAAGCCGGCGCGCGGCAAGGGCTTGCGCGCTGGGGACCAGTCGTGGCGTTGTCCGTCTCGTGGGCTGGTCCGGAAGACCTCGCTCAGCCCAGACCGCGGGCGAAACGGTTCTTGTTGATGACGGAGCCGTCGCGACGCAGGCTGTTGAGTCTGTCGCAGAAGACGCCGGCTCGGTTGCCCCAGACCACGCTGTCCTCCAGGACATGATCCGGCGCCGTGCCTTCGATGGCGATGAGCGCGGCGGCGCCTGTGAAAGTCTCGTTTTTCTCTAGAGAATTGTCAAGCAGACCGCACCAGCGCAAGGCGACATCCGCGCACTGCGCAAGGGCGATGAGTTGCGCAGCCGTGTTGGCCGTGAAGTAGGTGTCGAGGATGTCCAGCCCCTGCACGCTGGCGGCCGCCAGCACTTGACCGGCGTTCCCGGAGAAGTGGCAGCCCCAGAGGGTGACGTCCTTGCAGGCGGTCAGGGCCAGGGCGCCTTCCCCCAGCAGCTGGAAGCGGCACTCCACGAGCTGCAGCTGCTCGGCGTTGCGGATGACGAGGCCGCGGCCGTGTGGTTCGACAGTCCCGGCCAGGGGTTCGGGTTCGGGTTCGCCGGGAGCCGGCGCCACGCACGCCCAGGCTGGCAGCACCTCCACGTTGCGCAGTTCGAAGCTGCGCACGCCGTCCAGGATGAGCGCCGGAGCGCCCGGCGCAGCCGGGGCCATCAGCCGGGCCACGTCGCCGGGGGCGGCTTCGATGGTCGCGTTGACGAGGGAATGGATGACAGCCGTGGGTCGGCCGCCATGCGTTTCCCAGCGCACATGGGGCGAGGCCGTCCCTGCGGCGGCAGCGAGGTCGTAGTCCCCCGGCGCAAGCACCACGCGCACCCCCGGCGCCAGGGCCTGCACCAGCTCCACCGAATCACGCACGATGACGCGGTGCTGGCGCGGCATGACGCGGGGCGCGCGACGGTCCAAAGCGGCCAGATGGTCCGCCACGGCGATCACGGTGTTCACGTATCGCTGGCTGTGGTTGTAGCCGTAGAGCACGCGTCGCTTTTCGGGGAGTGCGCTGCCGGTCTGCGGGGTCCAGCCGTAGTCTTTCAAGTAGCTGCCGGCGCTGTGGATGGCGTCTTGCGGATCAAATAGGTTGATGACGCCATCGCCGTCGCCGTCTGCGCCGTGCTTGGCGATGTTGGAGGGCATGAACTGGGCGATGCCCACGGCGCCGTACACCGATCCGGGGATCTCCAGGGGGTCGTGGCAAGCCAATTCCGCGTAACGGATGAGCGAAGCAAGCTCGTTGTAGGCCCAGTCCGCGCGGGTGGCGGAGGTCTCCTTCAACCACGCCAGGATGTTGGCGGGCATGGTCTCCGTATTCACGAGACGTTTGGCTTGCTGGAAATCCTTGGCGAGGGCCATGCTCGCCAGGGTGACGAAGGCCTTGCGCGAACCCAGGTAGTGGCCGGAACGCGTCTCCACGCTGATGACGCCCCCCACCACGGCGGCGTCCACGCCGTAGTCGCGCTCCATGGCGGCGAAGGCGGGACGCTGGAGAAAATAGAAGTCCCGGGCCTCGGCGAGCCGGCGGGTTGACGAAGCCACTTCGTAGACCCGGCTGGACCACCCCCGGGAGCCGTCGCTCAAGCCGCGCGCCATGAGGGCGTCTTCCACGGCGTCGCGCGTTTCGCGGGTGGCGAGCCCGTTGACGGGGAGCTCATGTTCCTGCTGAAACCGACGGATGGCGGCGTCCGTGTTGGGTCCGTAGCGGCCGTCCGCCTTGCCGGGGTCGTACCCCAGCTGCGCAAGCCCGCGCTGCACGGCGCGGACGCGGCCGGAGCGGGTGATGGCGCCGTGGAGCTCCTCCAGTTTCATGCGCATGGGTCGGGGGTCGTACTGCACGCCGGGGCGATTGAAGAGCGCATGCACGGCTTTGCGGTCGAAGCCGTCCGCCTCGAGGCGCTCCACCAGAGGACGCCACACGCCGGGGACTTCCGCGCTTGCAGGTTTTGGCGCGAGGAATGTCGCGAGCGTCAACACGACCGCGGCGGCGAGGAGCGCCGCAAGGAGCGTCGCACGGTGGTTGGCGGCTGTGTTTCGGCGCGGGCTGCGGAGCGAGTGGACGACAAGGACGATGGCTGCGAAGGGATTTCGACTCATGGGGCGCGACCTGTGGGAGCGAATGGCGGCTGGCCTGGGCGGCCGGTGCCTCGATGGGTGGGGGTGAGGGCCTGGATCGTTGCGGACTGGACGCCTCACCATACCGTCTCCACGCGCCGCTGCAAGTGAAATTTAGGTTATGGAGATGTGGCGCGGGCGTGTTGACGGCGTAACGCCTGCGTCGTGTCGGGGTCGCGTCGAGTGCGGCAGAGCCGCTCGCAGCGCTCAGAATTCGTAGACGCGTGGCGGGGACGGGCCGTCCGGAGCGTCATTGAAATCGCCGCCTTCCGAAGCGGCGCGCACGCGCGCCATGGCCTCGCCGAGCCAATACTCGCTGCGGCCGTGTTCGCCTGTGGTCTCGATGCGGATGATGGCGTCTTCGCGGAGGTCGAGGCTCACCTCATAGCGTGTCCGGCCGATTGTGTAGGCGATGGTGTAGCGGTCCTTGCCTGGCTGGGCCTCCACCAGTGCGAGGAGGTCCCTGGCCTGACGCGAGTCCATGTCATCACCCATGAATCCCTGGAAACGGCCCAGGTCGCGACGCGCTTCCTCCACCGGGGCCGGGGTCGGGCGCACGCCGGGAGTCTTGCGGACAAGGTCGTCCACGAATCGCTCCAGTTCCTGCGTCAGGTCGACGCTGCGCGTGGCGGCGTTCTGCTCCGGCCAGAAGACGTAGAACGCCGTGCCCGCGCCGATCAGCAGCATGCAGAGCACGGCCACGACCACGAGGAGCCCCCTGGCGCGGCGGGCGCGCGCGTTGCGGGCGGCGTTGTACGGTTCGGGTTCGGATGGCGTGTGGGGCATGCGCTCTCCTGCGTCAGGCAGATTTCCGTTGCTGTGGATGAAGCAGGCCTGCTACAGTATCGTGCGGCGGAAGCGTTCGCGGCGCGGGTTCTCGCGTCTCGTAGCCGGCAAGGCGCGTCTCGTAGCCGGCAAGGCGCGTCTCGTAGCCGGCAAGGCGCGTCCCGCCACGCAATGAGCAGCCTGCATGCGTCCTCAATACAACAAACTCACGGAGATGCCCATCCCTCAGGGCATCCGGCACGTGGCCTTGCCCGCAGTGGTGGGGTATTTTTTCTACACCATGTACAACGTGGTGGACACCTACTTCGCCGGCCACCTCTCCACCCAGGCCATGGCGGCGCTTTCCCTTTCTTTTCCCGTCTTCTTCACCATTCTTTCCCTGGGCAGCGGCCTGGGCACGGGAACCACGGCGCTGGCCGGCAACGCCCTCGGCGCCGGGGATGAAGAAGCCGCGCGCCGCTACGCCGTGCAGGGGGCGGTGTTCGGCGTGCTGGCGGCGTTGGCGCTGACCGTGGTCGGGCGCGCCATGTCGCCATGGCTCTTCAAGGTGCTCGGCGCCGGGGAGGAGGGGTACCTGTCTCTGTGCCTGGAGTACATGAACACCATCTTCCTGGGCGCGCCGTTTTTCATCCTCATCTACATGGCGAACGCAGCATTGCAGGCGCAAGGTGACACACGCACCCACCGCAACTTCCTCATCCTGAGTTTTTTTCTGAACGTGGGGCTGGACCCCTGGTTCGTCTACGGCGGGCTCGGCGTGCCGCCCATGGGGGTGCGGGGCATTGCGCTGGCCACCGTGCTCATCCAGGTGGTGGGGGCCGGGTATGTGGGGTACAAGGCGTGGAAGAGCGGCCTGTTGCGCGTGCGGCGGTGGCGCGAGCTGCTGCCTCAGCCCCAGCCGTTTCTGGAGATAGCGCAGCAAGGCTTTCCGGCCAGTCTGAATTTTTTCACCATCGGGCTGGGCATCTTCGTCATCACCTACTTCATATCCCAGTTCGGGGAAGCTGCGGTGGCGGCGTACGGGGTGGCCACGCGGGTGGAGCAGATAGTGCTCATGCCCTCCATCGGATTGAACATCGCCACGCTCACCATGGTGGCGCAGAACCATGGGGCCGGTCTCACCGAGCGGGTTTTCGAGACGCGGCGGAGGGCTTTGCGCTACGGCTTCTGGATCATGCTGGCGGGGACGGTCATCGTTTTTCTTGGCGCGGAATGGATGATGGACGCCTTCACGGAGGACCCGCAGGTGGTGGCGATCGGCCGGGAGTATCTGCGCATTTCCGCCTTCGTGCTCTACGCATACGTGATCCTCTTCGTGAACGTGGCGGCGCTGCAAGGGGTGAAGAAGCCCATGTTCGCCATCTGGATAGGGCTGGCGCGGCAGGTGGCGGCGCCCTGGCTGGTCTTCACGGTGTTCATCGAGCTCTTCGATATGGGTTTGCTGGGCGTCTGGTGGGGGGTCTTCGTGGTCACTTGGGCGGCGGCGATCTTCGCCATGGGGTACGCCGGTCGGTTGCTGCGCCGCACTGTGGCGTCACGGGAGGCCGCGCCGGGCCGGACATAGGGACCGCCTGTGTGGCGGGGCGCTGCGGGGTCTTGAAAAAGCCGTTCGTGGGAGGTCCTGAAAGCGCTGGCGGCCTCGCGCGGGTGCAACGGCGCGGCCAATCGCACACAGCGCGGTATTATGACTGGATATTCTTCAACAGATGAGGTATGTTCCGGGAAGTAGCGTAGCGAGACGCGCGCTTCGCGCGGGACACGCCCAGCCTGAACGCCGACAGCGAGGCGCACGACGCCGCGTCGCGAGCGCAGCCCCGAGCCCTTTGACGGCGCGGGTGGAGCACCGAGCACGACGGTGGTGACGTTCCGGCGGGAGGCCGCAGCCGAGCGCCTTTCCTTCGAGCATGCAAGGAGTCTTGAGCATGGCGGACAAGAACGACCCGACCAACCCCGACGCAAACCCCGAAGAGAGCGGCGAAAACGGCAGAGCCCTCTTCCGGCGGGCGTTTCGGGTGCCTCTGACCGACCCGAACGTGCTGACAGTGCAAGTAGGGGACGAACACTTCGGCGCCATCGACATCGTGGAGGGCGGCGTCGCCATCTTCCACGCCAGCCGCAACGCGTTCTCTGTGGGGGAAGAGCTGGACCGCATCACCCTGCGCTTCCGGGGGGAGCCGCTCATCCTCAAAGGCCGGGTGGTCCACCTCGCCCGGGACGAAGCCAACCACTTCCGCTACGGCGTCGAGTTCATCGAGCTCGACTCGGTGGCGCGCGAACACCTCCAGGACATCGTCAAGCGAGCGCGCGCTGATTTCTTCTCCACTCCCGACGAGGACGAGTAGGGGCCGCCGCTCCCCTCACTCGCACACCCTCGAGGCCCTGTAGAGCGCAGCCGTCGAAACGGGTTCAGACCCGGAGGTCTTCATGGAAATCACCTGCCCCAACTGCGGGTTTCAGCGCACCATTGACGATAACAAGATTCCCTCGCGCAAAGCCATGGTCCATTGCAAGAGCTGCGGCCATCGCTTCCCTTTGAAGAAAGCGCGCTCCATCGCCGTGCTGCTCTCCAAAGGCGGCGTGGGCAAGACCACCACCTCCGTGAACCTCGCCGCGGGCCTCGCTCTGGAAGGCAAGCGCGTGCTCCTGGTTGATACGGACACCCAAGGCCAGTCCGCCTACATGCTCGGCGTGAAGCCGCGCGCCGGCCTCACGGAGCTGGTCACCAAGGAGCTCAAGGCCAAGGACGCCATGTTCAAGGCCCGTGACAACCTCTGGCTGCTCGCCGGGGGCAAGTCCCTCGCCGGCATCAAGCGCATGATCGACCGCAAGGACTTCGGCGGCGAAATGACCATCACCGAAGCCCTCGCGCCCCTTGAAGTGCACTTCGACTTCATCATCATCGACTCCTCCCCGGGATGGGACCCGCTCACTGTCAACGTGCTCTTCTACGCCAACGAAGTGCTCATCCCCGTCTCCCTGGAAGTCATGAGTCTGCAAGGCCTTTCCGAGTTTATCAAGAGCTTGCAATCCATCAAGAAGTACCGCAAGGAAGTGGGCATCAAGTACATCCTGCCCACCTTCATGGACGAGCGCATCAAAAACCCCGGCGAGATCCTCGAAAAGCTCAAGAAGATCTACAGCCACTACCTCTGTCCGCCTGTGCGCTACAACGTGCGCCTCTCCGAAGCCCCAGCCTATGGCATGACCATCTTCGAATACGCCGGGGGCTCCACCGGCGCCGCAGACTACAAGGCCTTGGTGCAGAAGGTGTTGGAAGACGACGACGACGAAGAGGTCTGAGCCGCCCTTCCACCCACGACATACGTCAAGCGGCCCGCCGGAGACCTTCGGCGGGCCGCTCTGTTACATGCTCTGTTACATGCAGGCCTGGGTGGATGGGGCAGCCGCGCCAGCCGCGTCATCGAGACGTGGAGGGGCCGAAAGCCGGAAGCGCGCGCAAGCGGCTCTAGCTCTGAGCCATGGCGTCCCGGCCGCCCCAGCGTTGTTCGATGAGCGCCTTGGCGCGCTGCGCAAGGTTCGTCACCTCGGGTTTGGAGATCTGGTCGTCAGCGCCCACGCTATCCCCCTTGTGCCGCAGCTTGTCCGTGATGAGCGAAGAGAAGAGGATGACAGGCAGCTCCTGGAGCACAGGGTCGTCCTTCACGCGCTTGGTGAGGTTGTGGCCGTCCATCTGCGGCATCTCGATGTCAGAGACCACCACATGGACGAAATTCTGCACGGGCTCGCCTTTCTCGTCCACGGCTTTGCGGATGGACTCCAGCTGCGCCCAGGCGTCGCGGCCGTTGGTGAAGGTGGTCACCTCGAAGCCGGCTTTCTGGAGCAGATCCTTGAGCATTTCACGAATGAGGCCGGAGTCGTCCGCCACGATGGCGCGGTAGGTGGTGTCGCTGGACCAGTCGATGGCTTCGTCCAGTCGTAGACCCAACGCGGGGTTGAGGTCGGAGACGATCTTCTCCAGATCGAGGATGAAGACGATGCGGCCCTCCAGCTTCACCACGCCGGTGACGGAGTTGTTGCTCATGGAGGCGACGTAAGCGTTGGGCGGCTCCACCTCCTCCCAGCTGATGCGGTGGATGCGGGTGACGCCGGAGACGAGGAACGCCGTGATGGCGTTGTTGAACTCCGTGACCACCACTTTGGGCTCGGCGTCTTGCGGGCGCTGCTTGTCCAGCCAGATGGCGAGGTCCACCAAAGGGATGATGTTGGAGCGCTGGTTGAAGGCGCCCAGCACCGAAGGGTGGTTCACCTCCGGCATTTCGGTGATGGTGGGCTGGCGGATGATCTCCAGGACTTTGGCCACGTTGACGCCGTAATAGCCGCGGTAGCTGTCCTTGTCGCCGCCGCCGTCCACTTCCTCCAGGTAGAATTCCACGATCTCGAGTTCGTTGGTGCCGGATTCGAGCAGGATATTGGTCTGGGACACGAAGGACCTCCAGCAAGGCCTGGCTGGTGTGAG
Source organism: uncultured Desulfovibrionaceae bacterium (assembly GCA_964455395.1). Lineage (GTDB taxonomy): Bacteria > Desulfobacterota > Desulfovibrionia > Desulfovibrionales > Desulfovibrionaceae > CAYVWB01. Next base: position 14,073 of record CAYVWB010000061.1, on the reverse strand, counting down.
TAAAGTCGTACGACTCTCTTGCGTGTACAGTGAAACGCCCCTGCAGCGCAAGCCGGCGGCGAACGTGTGGCGATTCGGCGCCAAGCAGGAATTCAGCGCAGGACGCCGCGGCCGCGTTCCTGCAGTGGAGAAGCGCGTCGCTTGCTCACGCGAGAGGAGCGGCAAGGTCGCGCAGTCTTTCCTCCACCGCGTCGATGAGTTCCTTGGGGGTGGACGCGCCGGCGGTCAACCCGATGCGACGCGCGCTGCGCAGGGCTTCGGCGTCCAGGTCGGCCGCGGTCTCCACGTGTTGGCACGGCACGTTGCGGCTGCGGGCCATGTCGACAAGCCGTCGGGTGTTGCCGCTCTCGAAACCGCCCACCACCACCATGGCGTCCACCTCGTCGGCGAGCGCCAGGGCTTCTTCCTGTCGCTCCCGGGTGGCGTTGCAGATGGTGGCGTAGACAGGCATTTCCGCATCCAGCTCGCGCCGCAGCAGCGACACCACCGCCTCGAACACGCTGCGGTCCTGCGTGGTCTGCGCCGCCAGAAAATAGCCGCGGGTCCTGTCCAGCGGGGGGGTGTGCGCATCGCCATGCAACAAAGCGCGCAAGGCCTCCAGGGAATCGAAGACGAGGGCGCCGGCGCGGGCGTAGCTCACCAGACCGCGGACCTCGGGGTGGTCCTCCTCTCCGAAAAGCAGCAGCGTCCGGCCGCTGCGGGACTCCTGGTCGATGGAGAGTTGCGCTCGTTTCACCTTGGGACACGTGGCGTCCACGATGGCGGCGCCGCGTTCGCGCAGAAGGCTTTCCGTGCGCTGCGGCACCCCGTGCGCGCGGATGACCACCGTGCAGGGGGGATGGATGCGTTCGGGGTCGTTCACCCGGCCCACGCCTAGCGCTTCGTAGCGGGCCAGCACCTGCGGGTTGTGGATGATGGGGCCCAGCGTGAGGATGGGGCGCGCTGCGGCGCCGCGTTCGCCCCGCGTGGTCACGGAGTCGAGTCGCTTGAGCGCCAGGCTGACGCCCATGCAGAACCCCGCGGACTGTGCGCGCAGAATTTCCCTGGAGTCGCCGGGGGAGTTCGAATTCGTCATGTGTCGGTGTCCTGAGCGTTTGGACAGGGCGATTGGGTCGGCGGGATGGGGGGCTCGTGCAGGGACTGCGCCACGGCCGAGACATCGTCCCAACACTCGCATGCGATGAACCGTTTGCGCAAGGCGCCGGCGTCGGGCAGACCGCGTACGTACCGGGGAGCGAAGGTTCGCATGCGCAAGAGCTCCCGACGGCCGCCGCCGTGCGCAAGCGCCAAGGCCACGTGTCGCTCGATGAGCGCCGCCGCGGCCTCCCGTCGGCCGGCCAGTCCCTCGCCTGTTCGTAGTTCTCGAAAAATCAGTGGGTTGCGCAACGCCCCCCGCGCGAACATCACTCCGGCGCACCCGGTGCGACGCAGGCACTCCCGCGCGGCGTCGGCGGTGAAGAGGTCCCCGCTGGCCATCACGGGCACGGCGGCGGCCCCAACCATGCGGGCGATGGCGGACCAGTCCGCTTCCCCGGCATACCCTTGTTTGGCGGACCGGGGGTGCAGCGTGAGCCACGCTGCGCCGGCGTCCTCGCACCGGCGCATGGTCTCCAGCGCCGTGGCGGGGTCGGCGGCGTCCGCGGCGTTGAATCCCGGACGGAACTTCACGCCCAGCCGGCCCGGTCCGGCCGCCTCGGCCATGGCCGCCACGATACGACCCAACCGTGCTCGATCCGACGGCGTGCGCACCAGCCCGGCCCCGGCGCCGGTCTTCACCACCTTGGGTACAGGGCAGCCGGCGTTCAGGTCGAACCAGGTGAAGCCGCGCTCGCGACAGAGGGTCACGGCCTCGGCCAGGGGCTCGGGTTCGCTCCCGAAGAGCTGCACCACCAGGGGAGCGTCCTCGGGGGTGGTGCGCAGCAGCGTCTCCGTGCCTGGGCTGGCGTAGAGCAACCCCTTGGCGCTGACCATCTCCGTGCACGCCACGGCGGCGCCATGTTCCCGACAGAGCAGGCGGAACGGAAGATCCGAGTAGCCCGCCAACGGCGCGAGCCACGGCGAATCGGCGCCGATGGGCGGCGAGAGAGCGTCGGGCATGGTCATGATATCGTCACCATGGAGAAAAGTCGCGGCGGTTCAGGCCTTGGCGGAAAACCCCACGGAAGGCGTCGGGCCGCGGGTTGCTTGAAAGAGGCCCGCAAGCAGGCCGGCGGGACCGGGCGGAAGAGGACCCAGGTGCGTCAGGGCGAAAGCTTCCGCCGGAAGCTCCTCGCCGAGAGCGCGTCGCGCTGTCGCCGTGAGCAACCGACCCAGGGCGTTGTCGGAGCCCTTGAAGCCGCTGTGGCCGTGTCCCCCCGGAATGTGCTGCACGAACCCCCGGACTGCGGCGCGGTCCCCGTGGCGCAAGATGCGGACCATGCAGGCGCCGAGCTCCGGCAAGGTGAACGCGAGGGCTGTTTCCACGCTTTCGCCAGCGGCGACGTCCAGGCGCTCGTGGTCACGGGCTTCCGGAAGTATCCAGGGATCATAGACGAACCGAGCGTCTTGCAGCGCCTGGAGGAGCGCGTCCACGGCGTGCGCGCTGTGCAGCGCCGTGGCGAAGGCTTCCCGGACGGCGGACGGGAGGGTCGCGGAGCGGGTCGCCTCCGCTGCAGGCGTCTTTCCGGCGTGGGCCAGCCACACGGCTTCGAAGGCGGCGCGTTGCACCCAGAAGCGGCCCACGGCGTCCACGAAGGGGCCAACGCCGCGCCCGCCGCCGCCGGGCGCCGGCTTGAGCACGATATCCGGCTCCAGCTCCACGATGACGAACCACAGCGCGGTCCCTCGGGCGAGGGGGCTGTCGCCGTGCGCCGTCGGAGCGACGGGGGTGAGCAGAGCGTCCCCGTCGAAGTCCACCCAGGCGAGCCCGGGTTTCTCCATGAGATGCAGCCTGCCGCGCACCACCTCGCCCACGCGGTGGCGCTTGCGAAAGCTCGCCTTGCGCGCTTGGGCGTTCTGCGGGGGGTGGTGGCCGGCTCCACCGCCGTATCCATGAATCTTCATCATGCGTGAACCGGGATGCAGGGGCGCGTTCTTCGGGGACGCTTGTGGAGCGAGGCCGCTTCCTTCAGCGAGAGCCGGCTTCCATGAGGATGAGCTCCACTTCGTCCTGAGAGAGGCCGGTGGCCTTGGCGATGGCGCGGGGGCCCATGCCCCGTCGGTGCGCGTTGACGACGGCTTGACGCTTGGTCCGCGGGGACTGGCTGATGGCCTCGGCCTGTTTGATGAGGCCGCGCAAGGCCTCGGCTTGTTGCTCCATGTGCTCGGCGAGCTCAGCGAGTTCCTGCTGGCGTTCCTCGAAGGTGGACACGAGCTGTTCTTCGAGTCTGGTGGAGAAGTCGAGCTTCTGGAGCAGGGACTCCTGACGCGCCTGGAGCGCATTCAGCAGCGATTCCGAGCGCTTGAGTCGCTGAAAAAAGATGATGACGAGGGCGAGCAGGCCCACCTCGACACAGGAGAGGAGGATGAACGCCCATTCGAGCATGGCGGGCTAGACGGTCTTGTTGACGAGGTTGCCGCTCCAGGGGGAGTCCGGGTCCGCATGGCCGAAGGGGGTGTCGTCGGATTGCCCGTGCGTGTCGGCGCGCGAACCGTTGCGCTGGGGCGTGGCTCCGCCGCGGCCTTGCTGGCTGGCGTCATATCTGGTGTTGACGCCCTCGTCCTTGTCGATCTTCGGTGTGCGCTGGGTTTCCCGTCGCAGATGCTGAAAGGCGAGGTGCGAGGAAGCAGCGGCTTGCGAGGCGGCGAGGTTCTGTTGTCCCGCGACGTGGTCCGCCACCAGGGGCAGCTGTTGGAAGATGAGCGTGGTGTCTATGTTGGGCATGGGACGCCGCCTGCGACTGCAGTGGCGCATGGCGCGTGTTCGCCGGAGGTGGCGTCGCCGCGTTCGCCCTCTGTCGCCATGTCCTTGAATTCATTATGCTCCTTGCGGTGTCGAGGAGCCCCCCATCAGCTGTGTGGCGGGGGAGGGTCGTGGCGTGGCGGGGCGGCGGCCGGTGCGCGTCGCAATGCGCCGTTGTTTCCGATATCTTATGACGCCGCGGGGGGATGTCAAGGAAAAGAAGGAATGGGGCTTGCGCCGGGGCCGTTCACTTCACCAGATAGTCCTCGATGAGGATGTCGTTGAGCTGGTCGTTGCCCAGGTACTGGTTCACCACGGAGAGCAGGTCGCGCTTGAGCTGGTCCACGTTCTCCTTGTCAGCCAGAAAGGTAAGATCCTTGTTGCGCAGGTAGTAGAAGATGGCGTCGCGCAGCACCACGTTCTTGTGACGAATCTCCCAGGCGAGCTTCTCGTTGTTCGTGGGTGCGGAGAATTTGGCGAACAGGAAGCGCACCCGACCTTCCTCGTCCACATGCTCCACCCAGAAGGGCTCCCACGGCACCACGAATTCCGGCGGGGGCGGCGGGGGCGGCGGCGCTGCCGGCGGCAGGGTGGCGTTCTCCACGTCGGGGAAGTCGATGACGATTTCGGGGGGGTCTTCCTCCGGCCACAGCAGAAAAGCCAGGAGGATGATCAGGAACCCGGCGGCGAGGCCGCCTTGCACCCGACGGTCCTTCAGCAGAGCTTTCAGATCCCGCGCGCGAGGCTCGGCTTCCAGATCCTCGAAGGTGTCCGCGGCTTGTTCGGTCTCCTCCTCTTCCTCCTCGTCGTCCTCCAGGAAAGGCGCGTCGTCCAGGTCGAGCTCGACCTTGTCGCCGTCATCGGGCGCTGGCGTATCGAAGCCGCCGAGCTCTTCCGTGTCGAGCAGGGCTTTCTCCGAGGATTCGAGGGCGTCGTAGTCGTCGACCATGGGTGCTGCCGGAGTCGGGGGGCTTGGTGGGTGTGGTGGACGCGGCGGATGGTGTTCGTTCTGGGGATCGGCGAACCGGGACAGCGGAAGCGACGCCGGGTGAACGAAGCGGCGTCCCGGGACAGGCGACGCGGGCTACAACGTGAAATCCGCGCCGTAGCGTTCGCGGAACATCTTGCGCAAGCGGCTCATGGCCTGGGAGTGGAGCTGGGAGACACGGCCTTCCGTGATGTCCATGACTTCGGCGGTTTCGCGCATGGTCAGCTCATCGCCGTAATAGAGGGACATGACCATCTTTTCGCGTGGGGTAAGCGCTTCAATGAGATCGGCGACCTTGTCGATGACCTCCTGCAGAGCGGTGGTGTGGTAGGGTTCGTCGCCGGAGGCGCCTTTGTTCTCGGCGTAAGTCTCCTGGATGGCGTCGATATCGAGACAGAGCTGGTTCTGCATGGCTTCCAGACCGGAGCGGACCTCCTTGCGGTCCAAGCCGGTGCGGTCCATGAGCTCCTCTTCGGTCGGCTTGCGGCCATGCTGGTTTTCGAAGGACTTGAGGCACTCGTCCAGAGAACGCACGCGTTGGCGCAAGCCCCTGGAAAACCAATCCATGCGGCGCAGCTCGTCCAGCATGGCGCCGCGGATGCGGTTCTCGGCGTAGGTTTCGAATTTGATGCCGAGCTCGGGGTTGAACTTGCCGAGGGCCTCCATGAGGCCGAGAGTGCCGGAGCTGATGATGTCGTTGAGCTCCACATGCTGGGGGAGCTTGGCTTTCAACCGCAAGGCGAGGTACTTGATCTTGGGCGCGTAATGCTGGACGACTTGCCGGCGGTCGCGCAGGTCCATCTCGTCCCAAGCTTGCTTGCCGGACTCGAGGCGTTTCCAGGAGGCGTCCCCTTCGGGATGAGTCGTTTCGTGTTGCGGCACGGAGTGTGGCCTCAAGCGTTTTGGAAGAGCAGCTTTTTCCAGAAGAATTTGATGTTGCCGTCGCTGGCGGCGTCCGTCTCCCACTGCAGGATCTGGCCCGCGGCGCGCTCCACGGCAAGGCTCGCCGGAGCCTCGGGGCTGTTGCGCAGAAACGGCGTCTGCCGGATGACAGCGCGTTTGACAAGCGGATCGTGCGGAACGAAGCCTACCAAATCCAGGGACACGCCGTCCAGAAAGTGATCACACGCCTTGTAGAGTCGGGAGAAGACCTCCCGCGCAGCGGCTTCGTTCTTGACCATGTTGACGAGCACGCGGAAGCGCTCCATGTCGTGCTCCAGCTTGAGCACCTTGATGAGCGCGTAGGCGTCCGTGAGGGACGTGGGCTCCGGCGTCAGAATCACCAGGCGCTCCTGCGCCGCCAGGTTGAAATAGACCACGTTGTCGTTGATGCCGGCGCCTGTATCCACAATCAGGAAATCGATGGCGTCCTCCAGCACGTCCATGGACTCCAGAAGCTCGAGCTTCTGCCCCGTGTCCAAGGAGAGCATCTCGCTCACGCCCGAGGAAGCCGGCAGGATGCTGAACCCGTACGGCGTCTCCAGAAGGATGCTCTCCAGGTCCGCGTCCTGACGGAAGAGGTGGAAGAGGTTCTTCTCCGGCGCAAGGCCGAGGATGACGTCGACGTTGGCCAGACCCAGATCCGCGTCCAGCAGCACCACACGCTTGCCCTTGTCCGCCAGAGCGATGGCGAGGTTCACGGAGAGGTTCGTCTTGCCCACGCCGCCTTTGCCCGAGGTGATGGAAAAGACGAGCGGCGTCTTGCTGTGACTCATGGGTGTGCGCGCTCCTCGTCGCGGCGGCGTTGCGTCGCCCCCGCGCGGTCCCCGACGGCGGCGTCCGCGGGGGAATCCGCAGAAGCAGCGGAGGACACGCCGGGGAGTTGATGTTTGAAAACGAGCCGCCACAAGGCGTCGTGTCGCGCCGGGGTGAGCGTATCCTTGAGGCCGGCGCCGACGGAGAACGCCGTGGCGGGCAGCCCCGCGCTGGCGCCGGTATTGATCATGCTGCCAAAGGTATAGGCTTCGTCGAGTTTCGTCCAGACGAGACCGGCCAGCCGGTGCGAACCGTACGCCCGCAGAAACGCCGTGAGCTGCTGCTGCGCATAATGCGGACACAGCACGAGGTGCGCCTGCGCCTCCCGACCTTTGCCAGCGATGGCGTCGAAGGTTTCATAGCCCAGTCGGTCCAGGCTCTGGTCCAAGGTTTCACCGCGGCGCAAGGCGGGCAGGTCCACCAGCACCCGGTCCGCGCCCCGGCCCTCTGCCAGGGCTTCCCGGCATTCTTCGGGGGAAGCGGCCTCGGCGTAGCCGAACTCGCACAGCTCGGCGTACTGGCGCAGCAGCATGCGACCGGCGGACTTGGCGGCGTCTGCGTTCACCAGCATGATCTCCGCCTTGGGCTTTTCCTTGCGCAGCGCCAAGGCCATGCGGATGAGCGCAGTGGTCTTGCCCACGCCGTGGGGACCGGTCAAACCGTGCACCCGGCTGGGGAAGGCTTCGAAGGACCACGGCGCGACCGGCGCCAACCCCTCCAGCGCTTGCAGGGTGGAGGGCTTCGCCGACGAAGTGAGCTCCCGGAAAAGCGCAAGACACAGCTCGGGGGCCACGCCTTCGCGCTCCAGATATTCCAGCGCCAAACGCTGGCGCGGCTTGAGTCGGGAGAGATCCATCTGCGGTTTGAGCAGGGTGGTCAGATGTTCCTTGATGCACTGCCATTCCCGACGCCAGTCGCCCATGGCGGCGCGGGGGTCGAAGAGCTCTTCGCCGGCGGCGTCCGCCACGGTCTGCGCGGCTTTGCGCACGCGGTCGCTGGCGTGCTCGGCTGCGCGGGTCTTGGTTTTCGTCGCGGTCTTGGCGGGCGGATCCTGCTCCAGAGCTGCAGCGATCTCGCAGATGTTCTGCCCGTCTTCCTTGTAATGGCGCGTCGAAAGAATGACGGCTTCAGGGCCGAGCTCGCTCTTGATGCGGGCGATGACGCTCGCGGAAGAGGGGCCGCGGAAGGTCTTGACGCGCATGGTGTACAGTCCTCGTCAGCGTTGGGGCGTCGCGTTCGGAAGATGATGGCGGCGCGAGGCGTCTTGGCGTCTTCTCGCGTTCGCGTGCGTCGCCGCGCGTGGACGTCTGTGGGTGCATGTTTCGTGAATCATATGTTATACCGATACGTTGCCCACGGCGTTGAGCTGGATGTCCGGCGGGATCTCCGCCTGGGAGATCACCGGCAGCGTGGGGATGAAGCGCATCAGCAGCTGCGACAAATGGGGCCGCACCATGGGCGTGGCCAGCAACACGGGCTGGCCGTCCGCCACGGCGCTGCCCTCCAGGGCCTGGTTGATCTTGTTGATGATCTTGTGCGCCAGGCCCGGCTCCATGGCAAGATAGGCGCCGTTGTCGGTTTGACGCAAGGACTCTTGCAGCACCTTCTCCACGCTGTGGTCCAAGGTGATGATGGGCAATGCGCCCTCGGAGTCCAGGTGGGGCTTCACCACCGTGCGGGAGAGCCGTTCGCGCACGAACTCCGTGAGTTGCTCGGGATCCTTGGTGGCGCCGCCGTAGTCCGCCAGGGCCTCCACCACGGTCAGCAGGTCGCGGATGGAGACGGATTCCCGCACCAGGTTCTGCAGCACCTTCTGCACCGTCCCCAGGTTCAGCACGCCGGGGGTGAGCTCTTCCACGGCCTTGGGGGCCGTCTTGGAGAGGTTGTCCAGCAGGGACTGCACTTCCTGGCGACCGAGGAATTCATGGAGCTGGCGCTTGAAGACCTCGGTAAGGTGCGTGGCGATGACGGTGGAGGGGTCCACCACGGTGTAGCCCGCGAGCATGGCCTCCTCCTTGTGGGATTCGGGAATCCAGAGCGCAGGGAGGTTGAAGGCGGGCTCCTTGGTCTCCACGCCTTTGATGCGATGTTTGACGTCGCCGGGGTCCATGGCCAGCAAGTGGTCGATGAGGATTTCGGCGCTGGCCACCTCGTTGCCTTTGATGAGCACGGAGTACTGGCCGGGTTTGAGCTGCAGATTGTCGCGCAGGTGCAGGGAGGGCACGATGACGCCCATGTCCAGCGCGAACTGACGACGGATGGAGCGGATGCGTTGCAGCAGGTTGCCGTTTTGCTCCTCGTCCACCAGCGGGATGAGGCCGTAACCCACCTCCAGCTCCAAGGCGTCCAGGGGGAGCAGCTGCTGCACCTCTTCCGGGGAGTCCAGGGCGGGTTGCTGCGCTCCTTTCGCGCCGCCTTTGCCGCGCTCCTTGGCGGCATCGGGGGAATCGTCTTCCAACCTGCCTTCCACCATCCGCGCGCCGAGGTACATGAGCGCGGCGAAGATGAGGAAGGGGATGGTGGGCATGCCCGGCACCAGAGCGAAGACGACGAGCACGGCGCAGACCAGCTTGAGGGAACGGCTGTTGTACGCCAACTGGCCGATGAACTCTTCACCCATCTTGGCGCTGGAAGCCGACCGCGAGACGATGACGCCGGCGGAGGTGGAGATGATGAGCGAAGGGATGGTGGAGACGAGACCGTCGCCGATGGTCAGCAGGGTGTATGTCTGCGCGGCTTCCTGCCAAGGCATGCCTTTCTGGAGCATGCCGATGAGGATGCCGCCCACGATGTTGACCACCGTGATGATGAGACCGGCTTTCACGTCGCCTTGCACGAACTTGCCGGCGCCGTCCATGGCGCCGTAGAAGTCCGCTTCCTGGTGGATGGCTGCACGTTGTCTGGTGGCATCGTGCTCGTCGATGAGGCCGGCGTTCAGATCCGCTTCAATGGCCATCTGCTTGCCCGGCATGGCGTCCAGGGTGAAGCGCGCAGCCACTTCGCCGATACGGGTGGTGCCTGCGACAATGACCATCTTGTTCAGAATGAAGAGGATGGCGAAAATGACGATGCCGATGACGAAGTTGCCGCCCACGACGAATTCGCCGAAGGACTGGATGACTTTCCCCGCAGCGCCTGTGCCTTCGTCGCCATGCAGGAGGATGAGCCGCGTGGAAGCGACGTTGAGCGCGAGCCGCAAAAGCGTCATGATGAGCAGCAGCGACGGGAAGATGGAAAACTCCATGGGGCTGGTCATGAACATGGCCGTGATGAGCGTGACCAGCGCCAGGGAGATGGAGAGCGAGAACATGAGGTCCAGAATGATGGTGGGCACCGGGATGAGCATCACGAAGAGGATGACCACCACGCCGCCAGCGAGCAGGATGTCGCCTTGTTTGGCGAAACGCTCGTAATTGATGGAAGGGCCTGCGAAGTTTGCCATGTTTTTGACGCTCCCTGGCGCGGCGCGCTAGCCGGCGGGCTTCTTGTGCTTGAAGATCTGCGCGAGGATGGTGGCCACCGCCTGATACAGCTCCTCGGGGATGGTCTCGCCAATCTCCACTTGTTTATACAAGGCGCGTGCCAAGGGTTTGTTTTCGCGGATGGGCACCCCGTGCTCCCGCGCCGCGGCCTTGATGCGTTCCGCCACGGCGTTGGCGCCTTTGGCCAGCACCTGGGGCGCCGGCGCATGTTCCGGATCGTAGCGCAGCGCCACGGCGATGTGCGTGGGGTTCGTCACCACCACGTCCGCTTTGGGCACCTGCTCCATCATCCGCTGCGCCATGAACGTCATCATCTTCATGCGCTGCTGTTGCTTCACTTCAGGATCGCCTTCCGCCTGCTTGCGTTCGTCTTTCACCTCGTCCTTGGTCATCTTCAGGTTTTCGTTGTAGTCCCAGCGGGTATAGGCGAAGTCCGCAATGGCGATGAGGATCAACGGCGTCAGCACGTACAGGATGAGCTCTCCCGCCACGCGCAGCATGTACTCCGCGATGTAGTCCGCTTCCTGGTAGTACAAGGGCAGCAGCTTCAGGAACTCGTCTTCCAGGATAAGCCACACCGCCACGCCGATGACCACCATGATGCCGACGCTCTTGCCCAGGCGCATGGCGGTCTGCATGTCCAGAAACATTCGTTTCAGACCGTTGGCGAGATTGAAAATCTTGTCGAACTTCGGATTGAGCACCTTGGGGGACCACAACGCCCCCACCTGCAGACGCGTGGCGAAGAACGCCACGACGCCCAACACCGCGAAAATGGGCAGCAGCATGATGGCCAGAGACGTGGCGATCTTGAAGAACAGCGCGTTGAAGTTCTGCAGGGAGAGCCGGTAGACCACGCCCTCGGTGAGGAACCAGCGGAAGAGCGATTCCAGCTCTTCGCCCACGTAGCCCACGTAGAGCCACAGCATCAGCACGCCCAGCAGCAACAACGCTGTCTGGCTGACTTCCCTGGAATTGGGGACGTTGCCCTCGTCACGCGCCTTGTTTATGCGTTTGCCTGTAGGATCTTCTGTTCTGGACGGATCGGACTGCGGCATGATGCGCTCCTATCGCGAGAGGAGAAGCAAGGTGGTAAGCATGGTGGGCAGCTCGCTGATGAACTGCGCCATGTAATCCGACATGAGCTGGAAGATGAGGCCCAGGAAAAAGAACCCCACGATGATCTTCAGCGGAAAACCCACCATCATCACGTTCATCTGCGGCGCTGCCCGGCCCATGAGCGCAAGACCCAGATCCGCCAGGAAAATGGCCACCAGCACCGGCGCTGCGATCTGCACCGCCAGGGAGAAGATCACCCCGGAAAACTCCAGCACGCGGCCAGCCACGGCGCTCGTAATGAAAAGGCTCCCCGGCGGCGCGAGCTTGAAACTCTCCCCCACCGCCGCGAGCAACGCCAAATGCCCGTTGAGCGTCAAAAAGGTGAGCATGGAGACCATCCACAGAAAATGCGCCGTGATGGATTCGGAAGTGCCCGTCAGCGGATCCACCACGCTCACCATGGCGTAACCCATCTGAAAGCCTATCAACTGACCCCCCGTCTGCACCGCCGCGAAGATGAAGTTCACCACCAGCCCAAGCGTCAGACCCATGGTGACTTCGCCCAGCACCATCAGCACCACGCTCAACCGGTGCGAGGGAAAGAGTTCGGCGTCGAATCCCAGATGCGGCCAGAAGGCCAGGCTCAACACCAACGCCGTGGCTGCTTTCACCGTGTTCGGAATGCTCTTCGTGCCGTAGACAGGCAACAGGAAGAGCACCACGCTGATGCGCAGGAACGTGAGCAGAAAGCTCAGGACGTTGTCCGGGGTGATGCCGAGGAACTCCATGCCCGCACCCTTTGCAAAGAGGGGGCCAGCATGGCCCGGCTTGACGGGGGGGGCGCGAGCGGAGCGTTGCGGACAGTGGGGGAAGGGCTAGCGCTCGCCCACGACGTGCGGGTGGGACGCGTCGGCGTCGTCGGCGTCGGCGTCGGCGGCGGGGTCGGCCACAGGCCACACCTTCGCCACCAGGCCTTGGGCCAGCACGGTCGCTTCGTCCACGGGGCGGGAGTAGTAGAAACCTTGCGCGTACTCGCAGCCCAGGGCGCGCAGCATGTGCTGTTGCGTCACGGTCTCCACGCCTTCAGCCACCACCTGCAGGTTCAGGCTGTGCGCCAAGGCCACGATGGTGCGGGCGATCTCGTGGTTCTCCGCGCCCACTTCCATCATG